>DASXOP010000037.1:0-125565 GCA_036494265.1 Caulobacteraceae bacterium
CGCGAAATGATCCAGCAACCGCCGCAGCCGCGGCTTCCCCAGCGCAACATCCATCTTCATGGCTCCGAATCAAACCCAGAGCCCAGAGAATCACCACCGCCGCAACCAGTCATCGCCGTTAACCCGAGTTCGGGGCCGTGCCTTCTCGCCCCAACTCATTGTCTGTGCGGATCCGGCCTGTACAGTGATTGACACTAACTTCCCTGAAGAAAACGGAAGCAGCACTCCGGGCTCCATCGTGTCGTCCACGATCGACGCCTCGCCCGAGCCGGCTAGCTGGGCCATGATCGTGGTGGGCGTCTGTGTCGTTGGCGCCGGGCTACGGACCACTCGTAGGCGTCTTGTCGGAGCAGTGGCCTCCACCTGATCTCCAGGGTAGCGGAAGCCCAGCGCCCGCCTGCCCCACCTCACCGCTTGATGAAGTCCACGAACGCTCGCAGCGGGGCGGGCACGTGGCGGCGGCCGGGGTAGTAGAGGAAGGGGCCGGAGAAGCTCTGCCACCAGGGCAGTAGCACCGGCTCAAGGGCGCCGGAGTCGATGGCGGGACGCAGCCAGTCTTCGAACATCTGGATGATGCCGAGGCCGGCGATCGCGGCGCTGACCGCGAGGTCCGCGCCGGCGCCCAGCCTCACCAGCAGCGGGCCGGTGGGGTCGAGGCGCAACACTTCACCGTCACGCTCGAAGTCCCAGGTCGGAATCGCGCCGCTGGCGAACTGGCCGCGCAGGCAGGCGTGCTGCAGGAGGTCGCGCGGATGCTCCGGCCGGCCGTGCGCATCGAGGTAGGCAGGCGCGGCGACGGTGCCGAACCGCTGGACGCGTGGGCCGATCGGCACGGCGATCATGTCCTGCTCCAGCCGCTCGTCGTAGCGGACGCCGGCGTCGCAGCCGGCAGCCAGCACATCGACGAAGCTCTCGTCGACGATCACCTCCAGCTTGATGTCGGGGTAGGCCCTGAGGAACCCCGGCACGATCGCCGGCAGCACCAGGCGCGCGGCGCTGCCGGGCACGTTCAGCCGCAGCGTGCCGCGCGGCCGGTCACGGAAGGCGTTGACCACGTCGGTCGCCGCTTCGATCTCGCCCAGCGCTGGGGCGAGGCGTTCGTAGAGCTGCGCGCCGGCCTCGGTGGGGGCGATGCTGCGCGTGGTTCGGTTGAGCAGGCGCACGCCGAGCTCCGCTTCCAGCCGCTTCACCGCGCCGCTGAGGCTGGAGGCGGAGACACTGCTCGCCCGGGCTCCCTCTCGGAACCCGCAGGCCCGGACCACGCAGACGAAGGCCGAGAGGTCGTTCAGGTCAGCGGTCATTGTTCGTCATCTTGCACAGCCCGTGCGGATTACAGGGGATTATTGCGCAGCGCGACGGGCCCTATCTGAGCTATCGCTGAGTTGGACAGCCTGGAGACCCGCCATGACCGATATCGCCGCCGCCGGAACCTTCGCCATGGGCGAGCGCACCGTGAAGCGCATGGGCTACGGCGCCATGCAGCTCGCCGGCCCCGGCGTGTTCGGGCCGCCGAAGGACCATGCCGCCGCCCTGGCCGTGCTGCGCGAGGCGATCGCCAGCGGGGTCGATCATATCGACACCAGCGACTTCTACGGCCCGCACGTCACCAACCAGCTGATCCGCGAGGCGCTGCATCCCTACCCGAAGGACCTCGTTATCGTGACCAAGCTGGGCGCGGTGCGAGGCGACGACGCCTCATGGAATCCGGCGCTGGCCCCGGCTGACCTCGAGCGTGGCACGCACGACAACCTGCGCAATCTCGGGGTCGATGCGCTGGACGTCGTCAATCTGCGCGTCGGGGGTCTTCAGGGGCCTACCGACAGCTCGATCGAGCCTCAGTTCACGAAGCTGGCCGAGCTTCAGCGGCAGGGACTGATCCGCCAGCTCGGGCTCAGCAACGTGACCTCGGGCCAGCTGGCCGAGGCGCGGAAGATCGCCGACGTGGTCTGCGTGCAGAACTATTACAATCTGGCCCACCGCGACGACGAGGCGTTCATCGACGAGCTGGCCGGACTCGGCATCGCCTACGTGCCGTTCTTCCCGCTCGGCGGCTTCTCGCCGCTGCAGTCCTCCACCCTCTCCGAAGTCGCCGCCGAATTGGGTGCGACCCCGATGCAGGTGGCGCTGGCGTGGCTGCTGAGGCGGGCGCCGAACGTGCTGCTGATCCCTGGCACCTCGTCGCCGGACCATCTGCGCGAGAACCTGGCGGCGGCTGAACTCCAGCTCCCCGACGCGGCGCTGACGCGGCTGGACACGATCGGCGGCTCGGCGGCGGCGGTTCGGCACGCCTGACAACCCGGCGGCGGTTGTCCGCCACCGACCGGTCGATGTATTTTGGCCGGTCATGTCCGACCTGCCGCCCAACTTGCGTCCGAACGCCTTCGCCGGCCTGGCTGACGACTATGTGCGCTACCGGCCGCCCTATCCGCGCCAGCTGCTGGATGGGTTCTTGAACGAGGCGCGCCTGCCGCCCGACGCCCGCCTGCTTGACCTCGCCTGCGGACCTGGCCGCGTGGCGCTGGCGATCGCGGACCGGTTCGCCGAGGTCTGGGCCGTGGACCTGGAACCGGACATGATCGAGGCGGGACAGCGCGAAGCCGCACGTCTGGGGGTCGGCAACATCCGCTGGAGCGTTGGCCGCGCCGAGGACGTCGAGGCGCCGCCAGGGTCGTTCGACCTGATCACCATCGGCGAGGCCTTCCACCGCCTCGACCGGGCCCGCGTCGCCGCGCTGGGATACGGTTGGCTGAAACCGGGCGGCGCCTTCGTGACCATGGGCGGCGGGGCCGCGGAGGAGACCGCCGCGCCATGGCGGCGCGTGGTGGCTGGCGTCGTGCGCGATTTCGTGGGCGAACCGGCGAGGCGTCTCGGCGCGCCCAACGCTGCGCCGGCCGTCGAACTCGCGGACCAGGAGCAGGTAATTCGCGACGCCGGGTTCGTGGGCGTGACCAGCCGCTCGTTCGCCGTTCCCCAATCGTGGACGTTGGAGACGTTGCTCGGCAATGCCCGGTCGAACTCCACTCTATCTCGCCGCGCTCTGGGCGACCGCCACGCCGCGTTCGAGGCCGCGCTCACCGAGGCGCTGCTCGCGTATGATCCGTCGGGCCGGTACGTCGAGGCGTTCGGTTGGGGCTACACGATCGCGCGGCGGCCCTGAGCCAGCCCTAAGCCGCGCTCATCGGCGAGCGGAAGACGAAGAAGGCGCCCAGCGCGATGAGCGCGAAGCCGATAGCGTGGTTCAGGGTGATCTTCTGGCCCAGGTAGACCACCGAGAAGCCGGCGAACACGGTCAGGGTGATCACCTCCTGCATCGCCTTCAGTTGGGCGGCCGAATAGACGTAGCTGCCGACGCGGTTGGCCGGGACGGCGAGCCAGTACTCGAAGAACGCGATTCCCCAGCTCAGCAGCACCACGGTCCAGAGCGGCCGATCCCTGAACTTCAGATGGCCGTACCAGGCCGCGGTCATGAACAGGTTTGAGCCGATCAAGAGCGCGATCGGCCATAGGCGGGCGGCCATGGGGGACATGCGGGTCGGCTCTCGATGGTTCGTGTGTCGAACGCTCAAGGGCCGGGATCGAGCCCGACTTGGGCACGGTGTCGACATCCGCGCGAGCTCTCAGGTCGACGCCCGAAGGTGTCGCCGAGTTAACTGGCGTCGTTCACGCTCGGAGCGCTCCCTTCCGGCCGGGTGTCGAAGGTCAAGTCGGGAGGTTGGGGATGGGTTGGTTCTGGCGTGCAGCGCTGCTGACGATTGCCGCGTGCGTCCAGTTGGGGAGCGCCGCAGCTGCGCCGGTCATGACCGATGCGGGCGCACTCCAGGGGGTAAGCGCCGGGCCGTTGACCACCTACAAGGGCGTGCCGTTCGCGGCGCCTCCGGTGGGCGCGCTGCGCTGGCGCGAGCCGCAGCCGGTTCCACCCTGGGAGGGCGTTCGCAGGGCCGACGCCTTCGCGCCAGCGTGCATGCAGACCGGCGTCTCCATGCCCGGCGAAGCCCCGCCCGCCGTCAGCGAAGACTGCCTCTATCTCAACATCTGGACGCCGGCCAAAAGCTCGCGCGCACGGCTGCCGGTCATGGTCTGGATACCCGGCGGCGGTTTCACGAACGGCTCGGCGGCCATGCCGCTCTACTGGGGCGACCGGCTGGCCCGCAAGGGCGTGATCGTCGTCACCGTCGCCTACCGCCTTGGTCCGTTGGGGTTCCTGGCGCACCCAGAGCTGACCCGCGAGTCGTCGCATGGCGCGTCCGGCAACTATGGCTTGATGGACCAGATCGCCGCCCTGCGCTGGGTCAAGCGGAACATCGGCGGCTTTGGCGGCGATCCGATGCGGGTCACCGTCGCCGGGCAATCGGCAGGCTCGAATTCGGTCAGTCTGCTACTGGCGTCGCCGCTGGCGAAAGGCCTCTTCCAGCGGGCGATCGGAGAGAGCGGCGGCGTGCTCGAGCCGCTGCAGATCGCGCCTGCCTATCGGCTCGCCAACGCCGAGCGGGATGGCGAAGCCTACGCCGCTTCGCTGGGCGCCCACTCGATTGCGGACCTCAGAGGGCTTCCCGCCGCCGACCTGCTGAAGGGTGGGGCCGCCGCCGTGTCTCACCCGATCGTGGAACCCTACGTATTACCGGCGCCACCCTACGACGCCTTCGCGGCCGGCTCTCAAAGCGATGTTCCGACTCTGATCGGGTTCAATGCCGAGGAGCCGCGGGCGTTCAGCGACATCAGCAAGGTGGGAGCGGCGAACTTCATGTCCGACGCCCCAGCATGGTGGCCCCCGCCGTTGAGGTCGCCAGCGTTGCTTGCAACCTTCCCCCACGCGACTGACGAGGAGGCGCGCCAATCCCGCGTCGATCTGGAGACGGCGCTTCGGTATGGCTGGGACGTGTGGGCGTGGGCGCGGCTGCAGGCGTCTCGCGGCAAGGGCGCCGTCTATGTCTACCGGTTCGACCAGCGGCCGCCGTTTCCCGCGGATTCGGTCTACGCGAACTGGGGCGCCGCGCACTTCGTCGAGCTCTGGTACGTCTTCGATCACCTGGATCAGCAGCCTTGGCGATGGAGCTCAGCTGATCGCCGGTTGGCGGATATGATCTCGAGCTACTGGACGAACTTCGTCAAGCGAGGCGATCCGAATGGACCGGGCTTGCCGACCTGGCCGACCTTCACGCCGCAGAGGTCGCAGATCCTCTATCTGGACGATCCCGTGAAGGCTGACCCGTTCCCGGTCACCGTCGGCATGCGGACCATCGAATATCTCTACAATCAGGCGCGGGGCGCGCCGCTTGGTCCCGCCGCGAGTGCTGACACATCACCCGGCCCCGCACCGCGGGTCCGTCTCGAAACCAGCTTCAAGTTCTAGACTAGGGCCAAGCCACCGTGCGTCCGCTTGCTAGCGGATTGCTCGCATCATCGGTCCGAGGCAGGACGATCGGCGATGCCGAGGGATGCAGGGCGCCGGGCGAACATCGCGCGGAGGTCTTCGGAGGGATTGGAGCTTGACGGCATTAGATACCCATAGTACCGTCACGTAGCCATGATACTGCACGTCCTACTTTCCCTTGCGCCGACCGAGGCAGGCCCACGCTCAGCTGGTTGTGGTTTCGCCGTTCAGCGCAATCCGAGAACCGTAGTTTACGGTGCATCTGCGGTCGGACGGCCAGAAATCTTGGTTGAGACTTCGGGTAATTTCTAAGGCTCCATCGCCGGGTCGGCGATCAGGGCGGCGATGCGACGGGCGAGGTCGGCTTTGGCGTAGGGCTTGGAGATCAGGTGCACGCCCTCGTCCAGCCGGCCCTGGTGGATGATGGCGTTGTCCGTGTAGCCCGAGGTGAACAGGATCGGCAGGCCCGGGCGCATCGCGTGCAGGCGCAGGGCGAAGTCGCGGGTGCGCAAGGGGCCGGGCATCACCACGTCGGTGAAGACGAGATCGATGTGCTCGCCCTGCTTGACCACCTCCAGCGCGGCCTCGGCGTCACCGGCCTGGAGGGATCGGTAGCCGAGCTCGTCCAGCATGGCGAGGGCCGCCTCGCGGACGGCTTCCTCGTCCTCGACCACCAGGATGGTGCGGCCCTCGTCGGGCGGGGGCGGCGCGTCGTCGAGCATCAGGAGTGTACGCTGCTCGGCCTGACGCGAGCGCGGCAGGTAGATTTTCACCGTCGTGCCGTGACCGACCTCGCTGTAGATCTGGATGTGGCCGCTCGACTGCTTGACGAAGCCGTAGACCATCGAGAGGCCGAGGCCGGTGCCTTTGCCGTCGACCTTGGTGGTGAAGAAGGGCTCGAACACCCTGGCGCGCACATCCTCAGGCATGCCCTCGCCAGTGTCGGTGACCGCGATCATCACATACTGGCCGGGCGTCACCTCACGGGCGTTGCGGGCATAGGCCTCGTCGAGTGAGGTGTTGGTGATCTCGACCGTCAGCCGGCCCCCACCCGGCATGGCGTCGCGGGCGTTGAGGGCCAGGTTGAGGATCGCGCTCTCGACCTGGGCCGGGTCGGCGATGGTGTTCCAGAGCCCGCCGGCGACGACCGTCTCCACTTCGATCGCTTCCCCCAGGGTGCGGCGGAGCAGGTCGGCCATGTCGCTGACCAGGCGCGAGAGGTTCATCACCTTGGGGGCCAGCGGCTGGCGGCGGGCGAAGGCGAGCAGCTGGCGGGTCAGCTGGGCGGCGCGCTCGGCGCCGTAGAGCGCGTTGTTCAGCCGCTGCTGCCCGCGCTCGTCGCCAGCGACACTGGACTGAAGCAGTTCGAGGTTGCCGCGGATCACCTGCAGCAGGTTGTTGAAGTCGTGGGCGACGCCGCCGGTCAGCTGGCCGATCGCCTCCATGCGCTGGGAGTCGCGCAAGCGCTCCTCGGCGGTCACCCGGTCGGTGATGTCGCGGATCGAGCCGATCAGCCGGTCGGTGACGCCCTCGGCGTTCTTCACCGGGGCCAGGATCGACTCCCACACCCGCGGCCCGCCCGGGAGCTGGGTCAGCTCGTTGCGTGTGGTCACCGGCTCGCCGCCGGCCACGACCCGGCGATAGTGGGTGATCAGCCGCTCGGCGGCGCCGCCCGGCAGCAGCCGCTCGATCGCCCGGCCGCGTACGCGCTCGGCGGTGGTGTTGAGCGCCTTGGCCATCGCCGGATTGATGTCGGCCACGACGAAATGGCCCTCGTCCTCTACCGTCATCACCATCAGGTAGTCGGGCACATAGGTGAAAAAGGCGTCGGCCAACGCGCTGAGGTCGGCGCGGGCGGCCTCGGCCCGGCGCGCCTCGTCGATCGCGGCGATCAGACGCCGGTTGCCGTTCGCGAGCAGGATGAACGCGCCGGTGAGGGTGGCCAGGGCCAGCAGGCTGACCGTGAGGCCCACCGCCAGCTCGAGGTTCTGCGTGGCGCGCGCATCGGCGCTGCGCTTGGCCAGGAGGCCGTTCTCTTCCGCCGACACCCTGTCAGCACGTGCCCGGATCGCCTCCATCTCGACGTGCGCCCGGCCGGCGATCATCAGCGCTTTGGCCCCGGCGAAGTCGCCGATCTGGGCCATGCCGACGATCCTGGCGACGGTGGCCCGGCGACGATCGACCGTGCTGACGAGATCGGCGACCTGTGCGACCTGGGCCGGGTTGTCGACGACGAGCTGCTTCAGCCCGGATTCCTGGCCGGGAATGGCGTTGTTGGCCCGGTCGTAGCTCTGCAGGTAGAGCGGATCCTGGGTCAGGATATAGCCCCGCTCGGCGTCTTCGACTTCCTGGATCGAAGCCAGCAATTGCTGGTTGGCGGCGATCACGTCGCGGGTGTGGTCGAGCCAGGCGCGCGCGCTGCCCAGGATGCCAACCTGGGTGAAGATCAGGAAGACGCTGAGGCCAGCCACGAGCAGGGCCAAGGCGATCGCAGCCAGGACGATACGCTTGAAGCCCAAATCCACGACCCCGTTTGGCGACGGCAGGCTGACCCGGACGCCGGGCCCCAGCCTCACTATCAGACGATGCGGGTCCGGGCTCAAGGCGCCTGGAGCGGCATAGCTTCAGATGAAGCAGGCGATTTCCGCGAATTGTCCGCCGACGGGATAACCGGTGACCTCGACGCCGGCGGCGTCGAGCCAGGCGTGGGCGTCGAGCGGCCGGTCTTCGCCCTTGGCCGCGCCGAAGTGGAGCACGCTGGCGACGCCGCGCTGCGACAGCATGATCCGCGCGGCCATCGCCTGCGGCAAGCAGACGGCCTTGAAGGGCGCATGACGGGCGGCGCGGACGATGGCCCACCCGACCTCATGGGCCACGCGGGCGTCCTCGTCGGTCCCGCCCTGCCAGATCTGGGCGGCGCGCGCGTCGGCGGGCGAGACGAAGGCCCCGATGCGTCGGGCCAGCTTGGGAAACGGCACGACGATGAGCGCGAGGCGGGCGATCAGCAGCCAGGCTGCGGCCTCGATCAAGAGGGCGCGCCGGCGCCGGCCGATCTCGGCGAAGCGCCGCAGCCGGTGCGCGAACCGCCGCCGGCGCCTCACGCCGGGCCCCGCGCCGGGCGGAACGGATGAACCAGCTGTCCAAGCAGCCCCTCGGGCACGCCGACTGCGCCGAAGGTCTGCGGCAGCTCGCCCTTGGGCATGTGGAAGGTGCCGAACATCAGGTCCCAGACCGGAAACATCGGCGCGAAGTTCGTATTCTGGCAGGCCGGGTCGGCGCTGTGATGCCAGCGGTGAAACACCGGGCTCGCCACCAAATAGCGCAGCGGCCCGAACGTCCAGTTCAGGTTGGCGTGGGTGAGGGCGCCGGAGAAGAAGAAGATCGGCGCGGCGATCAGCAGCGTGGTCTCCGAGAAGCCGACCGCCTTGGCGAGCACGCCGAGGGCAGCATTGAGCACGAGGTAGTTCCCGGACTTTGGGTAGGAGGCTAGCCAGTTGAAGGAGGTCATGCCGCGACCTCGTCGGAAGGCGTCCAGCGACGCTCCAGCTCGTCGAGCATGCCGGGTATTGCGTCGAAGTCGAACTCCCGGGCCAGCGTGAAGACGCCGCCGTTGTTGGCGATGGCCGCGGCGACCTGGAAGTAGGGCCCAGCCTGATCCATCAACGGAACCAGTCGCGGGCGGTAAGCGAATTGGCGGACCAGCATGGCGGCGTCGACGACGTTCGGCCGCTCGATTCCCGGCGTCACCGGCGGCCTGGCTTCGCGGAGAACGTAGAGCGCGCCGCAGGCCAGCGGACCGGACTCTGTCGGGTGAGGTTCCAGGCGGAACTTCAACAACCGCCGTCGCACAGGCTGGCGCTGCTGATCTTCAAGCCCGAGGCGCTCGATCGCGTGGCGCCATAACGCCGGGGCTCGTCCGTCCGGATACGCCATCGGCTCGCCGCCGGCGCCGACGCTCACCACGCAGATGTCGTCCGCCAGCAGCGGATAGCCTCGCTGCGCCAACGCAGCGGCGAGAGTCGACTTGCCTGCGCCGGACGCCCCGAGAAACAGGATGGCGCGGTCACGTACCCTCACGGCGCTGGCGTGCAGGACGACCAGCCCGCGCTGTTGCAGCAAGATGCCGAGTGCGGCGCCGGTCAGAAAGGCTGCGACGTCACCGGCCTCGCTGTCAGGGTAGGGTTGATAGACGATCGCCGCGCCGCGGGTCAGATGGAACCGCGCGACACCAGGCACGTGCAGCAGGAAGTCGTTTGCCGTCGTCGACCAGGTCGGCCCGGACGATGTCGCGCCGGCCAGGGACTCAGCGACGTCGCCTTGGCTCATGGTCACATCGACCGAGCGCTCTAAGGCGGCCGCGGTCTGCAGGCCGGGCATCTCGATGTCGCTGCGCACGCTCAGGCCGACGATGCGGTAGGAATACACGGGGGGCCAGCCTCGCCATCCGGGCGCCTGGGCGCCGATCGGGTTGCGACAGGCTTAGTTGAGATCGGCGGCGTGCGTCCAGCCGCGCGGCGCGCAGCAGCCCCGGTTCAGAACCGCCGTTCGACGCGCACGCCATATTGGCCCGGAGGCCCAGCATATCGCAGCGAGAACGGCACGCCGACGTTGGAGGCGATGATGTAGTGCAGGTTGAAGGCGTTGGTCGCGTACAGCGTCAGCTTCCAGGCGTCCTTGGCGTAGGCGAGCTCGGCGTTGACCAGATTACGCGCCGGCAGGAACTCTCCGAAGCGCTGGAACGGCGTCGACCACTGACCGGCGACGTAGGAATAGTCGATCCGCGGCGTCAGCGTGCCACCGTAGGGCATGGCGAAGGCGTATTGCGCGCCGATGCTGCCGGTCCAGTCCGGGGCCAGCGCCAGCTGGCGACCGCCCAGCTGGATCGGCAGTCCAGTGGTTGGATCGACGATCAACGCCGAACCCAGGCTGCTGTGCTCGTACGAGGCGCTGGCGTCGAAGGAGAGAGCTCCGAAAACCGCCTGCGCCCCTAGTTCGACGCCGTAGATGCGGGTCGTACCCGCGGCGTTCTGGATCAGGTTGGTCTCGCTGGGCGTGGTGAACTGTAGCTGGAAGTGCTGGTAGAGCGAGTAGTAGACGCCCAGTTGCGCCCGCAGGTGTCCGTCGAAGAAGGTCGGCTTCCACCCGCCTTCGAAGTCGGTGACGTCCTCCGGGCCGAACGGGGTCGCTGGGTCGGTGTTGATGCCGTTCTGCTTATGCCCCTCAGCGACGAAGACATAGAACGTGTTGGCGTCGTTGGGACGGTAGTTCAGCGCCACCTTGCCGGTGACGGCATTGTCGTCGGTCGAGGCGTGCAGGATCAGGCCGGCGGCGGGGTTGTTGTTGACGAAGTTATTGTCGTCGAGCGTGAAGTTGGAGTGGGTGAACCGGGCGCCCGCCTGCAGCTGCAGGGTCGGGGTCAGGTCGTAGGTGATCTGGCCGAACACCGCGTCGGTGGCCTTCGGCGTGTGGTAGATGATGTTGATGTCGAAGCCGCCAGGCGGCAGGCCGATATCGAACCCCGTGCCCGGCGGCAGGTCGACCGTATCGTTCTGGAAGTAGAGCCCGGCCACCCAGCGCAGCGGTCCCTGATCGGGCGACACCGCGTTCAGTTCCTCCGAATAGATGCGCTCATCGGCGTAGTCGGAGAAGGTGAACGGGAAGGCCGAGGTGCCGTCCAGGTCGACGTTCTGGTTGGTGATCCCGTACTGATAGGAGGAGATCGACCGCAGCGTGATGCCGTCCGCTAGCTGGTAGCTTGCGTTCAGCGATAGCCGGTAGAACTTATCCGTGCCGTAGTTCTTGGTGTTGTTGGTGATCGTGAATGGGTCAGACGGGTTCAGCTGGGCCGGATTGAGCGGGTTCTGCACGGTGTCGGCGAGCGAACCGCCGTGGTCGATGTAATTGTACTCGCCCTTCAGCACGACTTTGAGCGCCTCGTTCGGCTGCCAGAGCAGGCCGACGCGGATGCTTTCCTCATGCAGCCGCCCGGGCGTGCCGCCGTCCGGCGTCGTAGCGGGGCCGCTGACCCGATAGAAGCTGCCGCGGGACTCGCCATCGACGGCGACGCGCAGCGCCCAGTTGTCATTGATCGGCAGGTTCACGTACCCGCGCGCCATGATGTCGGCGTAGTTGCCGACCTGGCCCTCGGCGTCGGCGCTGAAGGCGTGGGTCGATGGATCGTTGGTGGTGATGAAGACCGCGCCGCCGGTCGCGTTCTGGCCGGCGAAGGTGCCTTGCGGCCCGCGCAGCACCTCCACGTTGGCGATGTCGTAGTAGGGCGCATCCTGGAAGAAGCCTGGGAAGGCGGCGATGCCATCCCAGTAGGTCACCACGCCGGACGGCGTCTGGACGTTCGTCAGGTCTTTGCCGATGCCGCGGATGTTGAAGAGGTTGCCCTGCCCGAAGTCGGTCACGGTGAGCGAAGGTGTGTGGAATTGCAGGTCGTCGACGTTTTGGATGCCCTGCGTCTGCAGGTCCGCGCCGGCGATCACGCTGGCGGCCAGTGGCGCGTCCTGAGCGTTGATCGTGCGACGTTCGGCGGTGATGGTCAGGCTGCCGACCTCAGTGGCGACCGGCGAGGATTGGCCCGCTGTGGCGTCCGCGTCGGCGGCGCGGGCGGTCGCGGCCGCCGCTAGCGGAACGGCCAGGGCCAAGGCCGAGGCTGTCAGGCGAAGCGAGCTTTTGTTCATGGTGTCCCCCTAAAGCCCGTGAAATCGCTCACTTGCGCGCGATTTCTTATTCATTATCGATCACGCTCGCATGTTAGCGTCCCTTGGTCAACGCGGTTGCGTCGTGAATTGAGCTAAAATGATCGATAAAGAGCCAAACGGCGCGGCCGGTCGATTGGACAGATATGCCAGCCGAGCGCTGAGCCTTCTCCGGTTCGGGTGACGGCTCAGACCGACGCGAGGGCGCCGGTCCGAGCGCACCGCAACTCGACTTCTGCGCCTGACTGCGTCGGTGTGCCGACCATGGCGAGGCCGGGCGCTGGCGCCGGCTCAGCCCTCACGCCGGGCGGGATGCGGTAGCGCGCCACCAACCCTTCGACGGTGCGCTCCACGCGCGCCTCGACATCGCCGTGCGGGGTCGCAACGACGCCCTCGGCGTATTCCAGTCCGGCCAGGTCCGGGCCAAGCGCCAGCACAGCGAAACCGGGCGCTCCGGGCGCGACGCCGAGGATGCGGCGGGTCAGCTGGTAGGTCGGCGTGGCCGAGAAGCCGTGGCAAAGGCTCGCGGTCGGCTCGAAACTCTCCCAGAGCGTCGTCGCGCCGCGCGCCAGCATCGGGCCGTAGCGCTCACGCATCAGGCGCAGCGCCTCGTCCAGCCGCCCGTGGCGAGCGAGAGCGTCGTAGAGGAAGTGGCTGTAGAAGGTGTTGGCCAGCACCACGCCGTCCTCCGGGTCGAGGGTCTCGCCGGTGGGCGCGATCGGAGGCGCGGCGGTGAAGGTGAGGCGGCGGCTGTCGGTTACCCGCTCCAACGCCCTGGCGACCCGCGTGGTCGGCGCGTCGGTCCAAAGCGCGATCGCCGCGTTCGCGTGCTGCGAGACGCGCAGGTCTTGGCCGCCGGTGACCGGGTCGACGATGTCAACATAGACGCCGCGCCGCTCGTCCCAATGCCGCGCGTTCAGCGCCGCCCCGATCGCCCGGCCCCGCGCCGCCAGCCGCTCGGCCTCGCTCGGCCAGCCGACCGCGAGGGCAAGCTCAGCGGCGACCGCGAACGCCCCGGCGAGCTGGGCGTTGAGCGCGCCGGCTTCGCCGTGACGGCCGAGGCCCGCCCAGTCCATGAAATGCCAATAGGGCATGTCCGCCACCAGCCCGGCGGGGGACAGCAGCCGCTCGAACCAGGCCAGCGCCTTGACGATCGACGGGAAGATCGCGGCGATCGTCTGCCTGTCGCCGGCGTAGCGCCAGTGGTCGCCCGCTGCGAGGATCCACTGCAGAGTCCAGTCTGGGATCAACATCCCGTCGGTCTTGTGGTCGCCGGGGGCGAACATCTGGGTCAGGCCATCAGGCCGCTGGCTCTCGGCCGCCTGAGCCAGGAACTTGGCGGTCAGCGGCGCCACAGACGGGCCGAACGCCGCCCAGCCCGCCAGGTTCTCGACCGTGACGTCGCCCAGCCACTGCCGTTGTTCGCGGCTCGGGCAATCCTCCCAGGCGTCGTGCATGCACTGGCGCAGCGTGTAGGCGCCGGTGGTCCAGAGCTTGTCGAGCACCGGGTCGGACGAGACAAATTTGCCGCGCTCATCGACCGGATAGTTGACCAGGTTCGCGCCGAAGCCGCGGAAGATCACGCCCTCGGGTGCGTTGCGGACGGTCAGCTGCATCCAGCGGATCGCACACCACTCGAAGCGCTCGAACGATTGGACGCCGGCCTTTGCGCGGTAGCGGCAGAGGTGGGCGTCGGCGCCCAGCCACGGCCGCGGCCTGGGGCGGGAGTCCGGGCGCGGACCTCCCGGCTTCCACTCGCCGGGCAAGACCTCGGCGCAGGCGATCTCGATCTCTTCGCCGCCGCGCGCCTCGATCTCGAACCACGGCCGACCGGTCATGACGCGGCCGAAGTCGAGCAGGATGGTCACGTCGCGGCCAGGGTTGGTGCGAAGGGCCGTCGCGCCGCCGCTGAGCCGCAGCAGGTCGACGGCGTTCCGGACCGCGCCCTCGGGCGCCTCGGTCAGCGGCTCCTCGTAGCAGCGCCGGTGAAACGGCAGGTCGGGGTTGGGGACGAGGCCGTAGGCCCAGACGATACGCTTCGCCGCCACCTTGCGCTCTTCCAGCATCGGGATGCCGCGGGGCAGCAGGACTGGGAATGGCCGGGTCTCCAGCCCACCGTACGCTGACTCCGGCGCGCCGCCGCCGTCGATCAGGGGCCTGGCGTCGTCCCAGTCGCTGTCATCGAAGCCGACGTCGGTCCAGCCGGCGGCGAGTTGCTCGGCGTCGAGGTCCTCGACGAAGCCGAGCGAGTGGTTCGACTGCGGCGTGTCCTGGGTCCAGGCGAGCGATTGCAGGCAACGCCAGCCGTCGTGGGTCGAGAGGCTGACCGGGCCAGAGGCGGTCTCGGCCGAGCCTTCGGTCCAGAGCCCGCCGTCGCCGAAGGTCGGTTGCCACATGCCCTTGGTGGTCTCGTAGAAGGCGGTGTCGCGGCCGTAGGTGTGGACCAGCACGGCGATCGTGTTGACGCCCGGCCGCAGCGCGCTGGCCAAATCGTAGTCGTCATAGCGCTGGAACAGTGGGCTGCAGCGCACCGGCCCGCGGCCCAGGCGTTCGCCGTTGACGAAGAGCACGTAGCGGCCATCGACAGTGATCGAGAAGTGCGCGCGGGCGGCGGGCGCCTCCAACTGCACGGTCTTGCGGAACAGGAACCAGCGGTTCGGCTCGTTCGGCCGTGCGGCGCCGCCGAGGTAGTGCAGGCGATAGCCGATCTGATCGATCGGCTGGCGCGGCGTCCAGACGAACGGCGCTCTCAACTTTGTGGTCACGAAGCCTCCCGGCGGTGTCAGCGGGCGCCCATCACATCACCGCCCCGATCTGCCAGGGCACGAACTCAGCGCCGCCGTAGCCTAGCTCCTCGCTCTTGGTACGGCGCCCCGAGGCGACCTCGAGCAGATAGTCGAGGATCTCGCCGCCCTTGGCCTCGATGGTCGCCTCGCCGGTCGCGATCGGGCCGCAGTCGATGTCGATATCGTCGGTCATCCGCCGGTAGATCTCGGTGTTGGACGACAGCTTGATCGAGGGCGACGGCTTGCAGCCGAACGCGGAACCGCGGCCGGTGGTGAAGGCGATCATGGTCGCGCCGGACGCCACCTGACCGGTGGCCGAGCACGGGTCGAAGCCGGGGCTGTCCATGAACACCAGGCCCCGCTCGGCGATCGGCTCGGCGTATTGCACCACGTCGTTCAGCGGCGAGCCCCCTGCTTTGGCGACAGCGCCTAGCGACTTCTCGAGGATGGTGGTCAGGCCCCCGGCCTTGTTCCCGGGCGAGGGATTGTTGTCCATCTGCGCGCCGTTGCGCGCGGTGTAGTCCTCCCACCAGGCGAGGCGGGCGCGCAGCTTGTCGGCGACAGCGCTGGAAGCCGCACGGGCGATCAACAGGTGTTCGGCCCCGTAAATCTCCGGCGTCTCGGAGAGGATCACCGTGCCCCCAAGCGCCGCCAGCCGGTCGGACGCGACGCCGAGCGCCGGGTTTGAGGTGACACCCGACCAGGCGTCCGAGCCGCCGCACTGCAGGCCAAGGGTGATCTCGCTTGCCGACACCGTGGCGCGCCGCGCGGCGCCGACGACCGGCAACATGGCGGCGAGCCGGTCCAGGCCCTCCTCGATCGCCCGGCGGGTGCCGCCGGTGTCCTGGATCGTGAAAGATTGGAACGACTCGCTCTCGGCGAGGCCGTAGTCCGACTTCAACCGCCCAATCTGGATCACTTCGCAGCCGAGGCCGACCAGCAACACGCCGCCGAAATTGGGGTTGGCCGCCGTGCCCCAGAGCGTGCGGCGCAGCACCTCGAAACCCTCGCCAGCGCTGGCCATGCCGCAGCCGCTGGCGTGGGTGATCGGCACGATGCCGTCGATGTCGGGATAGGCGTTGAGCAGCCCTCGCTTCTCGGCCGCCTCGGCGATGTGGCGGGCCACCGTGGCCGAGCAGTTCACCGATGTGAGCACACCGATGTAGTTGCGCGTCCCGACCTTGCCGGTCCCGCGCCGGTAGCCCTCGAATGTCCGCGGCGCTTCCTGGCGCTGCCGAGCGCCGACCTTGGCGTCCTCGCGCACCGACGACATCGCCACGTTGTGATTGTGGACGTGGGCGCCAGGGGCGATGTCCACGGTGGCCACCCCGATGATCTGGCCGTATTTGCGGATGGACTCGCCGGCGCGGATAACCTGCGTCGCCGCCTTGTGGCCGCTGTTGATCGGCTCGGCGGTCGCCACGCCCTCGCCGTCGATCGCCTCGCCGTCGGCCAGCCGGCGCATCACCACGACGACGTTGTCGGCGGCGTTGAGGCGCAGGGCGTTCGGACGAAGAGTGGCGTCGGTCATTGAAATATCAGCATAGACGTTGGCGGGTCGGTTTTCTAGGATAGTCGCGGGATCGATACTCACTAACATGCCAGCAAGCTCAATGTCCGCCGCCGCGCGCAAGGTGTTCACGACGCCGAAGGACCAGTCGCTCGCCTTCACGCGGGTCGGCTTCGGCGGCGCGCCGCTCGGCAACATGCACCGCGCGCTAGGCCCAGCGGAAGCCGAGGCGACCGTCGAGGCGGCGTGGGCTGGCGGCCTGCGCTACTTCGACACGGCGCCACTCTACGGCCACGGCCTCTCCGAGACCAGGATCGGCAATGCACTTCGGTCGAAGCCGCGGGAAGAGTTCGTTCTATCGACCAAAGTGGGCCGCCTGCTGGAGCCCTGCGCGCCGGGGGAGGAAGCCTCGGGCATCTACAAGCCGACGCCGGCGCTCAAGGTGCGGTTCGACTACACGCACGATGGCGTCTTGCGCTCGCTGGCGGCCAGCCTGGCCCGGCTGGGGACGGACCGGGTGGATATCCTCTATGTCCACGATCTCGAGCGACCCCCACACGGGGATGACTACGAGTCGCGATGGGCCGATCTGACCGACGGCGGCGGCTGGCGGGCGCTGGACGACCTGCGCGCCGCCGGAGTGGTCTCGGCGATCGGGCTCGGCGTCAACCAAGCCGCGCCCTGCGAGCGAATGCTGGCCGAACTCGATCCCGA
Source organism: Caulobacteraceae bacterium (assembly GCA_036494265.1). Taxonomy (GTDB): domain Bacteria; phylum Pseudomonadota; class Alphaproteobacteria; order Caulobacterales; family Caulobacteraceae; genus Acaudatibacter. Next base: position 17,089 of record DASXOP010000037.1, read on the forward strand.
CCTCTTCCTGCTGGCCGGCCGCTATACCTTGCTGGAGCAAGCGCCGCTGCACGGGTTGCTGCCTAACTGCGAGCGGCGAGGCGTTGGCGTCGTGATCGGCGGTCCGTTCAACTCCGGCGTCCTGGTGCGGCCGGACGGCGCCTACAACTACGCCGCCGCGTCCCCCGAGATCACGGCGCGCGTGGATCGCCTGCGGGCGGTTTGCGCGCGCTTCGACGTTCCGCTTCCGGCCGCGGCGCTGCGGTTCGTGCTCGCCCATCCGGCTGTGGTCAGCGTGGTCCCCGGCGCGCAGACGGTGGATGAGGTCGCCTCGAACGCCGCGCTGATGGACCACCCGATCCCCGATGACCTATGGGCGGCGCTGCAAGCGGAGGGTTTGATCGACGTGGGCGCTCCGGTCCCCGAGCCGATGGTCGCGGCATGCTGAAGGGTATCGATCCCCTGCTCGGGCCGGAGCTGCTGGCCACGTTGCGGGCGATGGGCCATGCCGACGAGATCGTGATCGTCGACGCCAACTTTCCGGCCGCCGCCAACGCGCGCCGGCTGATCCGCGCCGAAGGCGTGACCGCGACGCGGATGGTGGAGGCGATCCTCTCGGTGCTGCCGCTGGAGCAGTTCGAGCCGGTGGCGGCGTTCCGCATGGCGGTCGACGGCTCGCCGGACCAGCTGCCGCCGGTGATCGGCGAATTCGAGCGGCTGCTGCGCGCGGCAGGCTATGACGGCCCGATCGGCGCCCTCGGCCGCTTCGACTACTACGAGCGCACCCGCGCCGCCTACGCCATCGTCTCCACCGGCGAGCGGCGCTACTGGGGCAACCTGATCCTGAAGAAGGGCGCGATCCCGCCGGAGACGGCGTGATGCGGGTCGACGCGCACCAACACTTCTGGCGGCCAAGCCGTGGCGACTACGGCTGGCTTACCCGTGAGGCCCACCCGGCGATCTGCCGCAAGTTCCTGCCGCAGGATCTGGCGCCGCTGCTGGAGGACGCTGGCATCGAGGCGACGGTGCTGGTCCAGGCGGCGCCGACCGTGGCGGAGACTGAGTATCTGCTGAGCCTGGCCGCTGAGACGACGTTCGTCGCCGGCGTGGTCGGTTGGGCCGACTTCGAGTCGGCGGACGCGGCCCGCCAGATCGAGACTATGGCCAGCAACTCGACGCTCGTCGGGCTGCGGCCGATGCTGCAGGATCTGGACGACGATGGCTGGATTCTCCGTCCCGCCATCACGCCGGCGCTGGACGCGATGCAGACAGTCGGCCTTCGCCTCGACGCCCTCGTCACGCCGCGCCACCTGCCGCACTTGGCGCGGTTCCTGTCGGCGCGGCCAGACTTCAAGGTGGTGATCGACCACGGCGCCAAGCCGGCGATTGCCTCGGGCGAGATCGACGCTTGGGCGACGCAAATGCGGGACATCGCCGGCGCTGGCGGCGCCTACTGCAAGCTCTCGGGTCTGGTCACCGAAGCAGCTCCACATTGGCGTGAGGAAGATCTTCGGCCCTATGTCGACGTGCTGCTGGAGTCGTTCGGGCCGTCGCGACTGATGTGGGGCAGCGACTGGCCGGTGGTGAACGAGGCTGGCGGCTATGCGGCCTGGCGCTCGGCCGCCGAGGCGCTCACGGTGGGCTCCGACCATGCGGAGCGGGACATGATCTTCGGCGGCGCGGCGCAGGCGTTTTATGGGATCGGCGCATGACGCCGACGGCCGCGGACATTCTTCCGGAAGATGGCTGCGACGGCGTGCTCGTCGGCCGGCTTGCGATGGACGACGGTCCGCATGTGGTGGCCTGCCGCGAGGACGGGCTCTTCGACCTCTCCGGACTTGCGCCGACGATGAGCGACCTCCTCGACCTCGACAGCGCGGCTGCCGCTGTACGGGTGCATCGAGGCATGCGGCTGATGTCGCTGGATGATGCCCTGGCACACGGCCGGCTACTGGCGCCGTGCGACCTCGCGGCGATCAAGGCCGCGGGCGTTACTTTCGCCGACAGCCTGATCGAGCGGGTGATCGAAGAGCGCGCCAAGGGCGACGCCGGCGCGGCCGAGCGGTTGCGCGGCGAGCTGGGCGGCCTGCTGGGTGGCAGCCTGCAAGGGCTCAAGCCTGGGTCGCCCGCTGCCATGTCGCTGAAGGCGGCGCTGATCGAGCGCGGGCTCTGGTCGCAATACCTGGAAGTCGGCATCGGGCCCGACGCGGAGGTGTTCACCAAGGCCCAGCCGATGTCGGCGGTCGGGTGCGGGGCCCAGATCGGCCTGCATTCCAAGTCCGAGTGGAACAATCCGGAGCCGGAGATCGTGCTCGCCTGTTCGTTGCGTGGCGAGGCTGTCGGCGCGGCCCTGGGCAATGACGTCAACCTGCGCGACTTCGAGGGCCGCAGCGCGCTCCTGCTCTCCAAGGCAAAGGACAACAACGCCTCCTGCGCCATCGGCCCCTTCATCCGGCTGTTCGACGACGCCTTCACGATGGACGACGTGCGCGCGGCCAAGGTGAAGCTCAGCGTCACCGGCCCAGATCAGTTCCGGGTCGAGGGCGAGAACGCCATGGATCGGATCAGCCGCGATCCGCTGGAACTGGTCGCCGCGACCTGCGGACCTGAGCACCAGTACCCGGACGGCTTCATGCTGTTTCTTGGCACGATGTACGTGCCTACAGCCGACCGGCGCGGCCCCGGCCAGGGGTTCACCCATGAGGCGGGCGACATCGTGCGGATCAGCTCGGCCAAGCTCGGCGCGCTGGTCAACGAGGTCACCACGTCTGACAATGCAGCGCCGTGGACCTTCGGCGTCCGTGCGCTGATGCGCAGCCTCGCTGCCCGCAACCTTCTCTGACTGGAGCCACGCATGTCGTTCAACGGCCTCGGCCTCAATCTTGGCAACCTCTCTCGGCTCTCGGCGGCCAAGTCGCGCTCGATCTCACCGGAGAACTTCACCGGTGAGCAGGGCAAAGGTGGGATGTCGACCGATGGCCCGGCCGCCAATGCGGCGCGGGGGCTGGGGCAAGGCTGGAAGGTCTCGCCCTACGTGATCATCCAGCCTGGCGAGACCTTCACCCTGGCCGAGATCGACGGCGCCGGGGCGATCCAGCAGATCTGGATGACGCTGGCGCGGGGAAAATGGCGCCACACCATCCTGCGCGCTTACTGGGACGGCCAGGAGCAGCCCTCGATTGAGTGTCCGGCCGGCGACTTTTTCGCCTGCGGCTGGGAGAAGTACGCGCAGGTGACCTCGCTCGCGGTGTGCGTGAACCCGGCCAGGGCCTTCAATTGCTACTGGGAGATGCCTTTCCGCACCCATGCCCGGTTCACGATGCAGAACCTCTCGGACGAGGCGATCTACGTCTACTACCAGATCAACTACACCCTCACCGACGTGCCTGAGGACGTGGCCTATTTCCACGCCCAGTTCCGGCGCACCAACCCGCTGCCCTACAAGGATGTCTACACGTTGCTCGACGGCGTGACCGGCCAGGGCCAGTACGTGGGTACCTACATGGCCTGGGGGGTCAACAACACCGGCTGGTGGGGCGAGGGCGAGATCAAGTTCTTCATGGATGGCGACGGAGAATTCCCGACCATCTGCGGCACCGGCACCGAGGACTACTTCTGCGGGGCGTACAACTTCGACCCCGGGGTCGTCGATCGCTCGCTGAAGAGCGCCTACACCGAGTTCACCACCCCCTACGCCGGCATGCCGCATGTGATCCGGCCGGATGGGATCTACAGTTCGCAGCAGCGCTTCGGCCTCTACCGCTGGCACATCACCGACCCGGTCCGCTTCGAGAGCGACCTGCGCGTCACCATCCAGGCGCTGGGCTGGCGTACCGACAAGGACCGCCGCTATCTGCCACTGCAGGACGACATCGCCTCGGTCGCGTTCTGGTACCAGACCCTGCCGACCGCGCCCTTCCCGCCGCTGCCGGACAAGGATGCGTTGGAGGTGATCTAATCTGCCAGTGAAAGCCCAACATACGTGAAATACCACTCGCCAAGGCCTCGGAGGCCTTGCTAACATGTCAGTGATGCCGGCCGCTGCTGTCGATCCACGCGAGACCTCCAAGACTGACCGGGTCTACGCCCACATGCGCCGGCGGATACGCGAACTGGCACTGCCGCCCGGCGCGCCGCTGCGCAAGGAAGAGCTAGCGCTGGAACTCGGCGTTTCCCGGGCGCCGGTGAGCGAAGCGATCGCGCGGCTGGCCGAGGAAGGCCTGGTCGAAGTCTTTCCCCAGCACGGTAGTTTTGTCGCACCCATCCGCGCCGCCGATGTGCGCGAGAGCCTCTTCATCCGCGCCGCCCTGGAAGCCGAGGCGATGCGGCGTCTGGCGACGCACGCCGACGCCGCCCTGATGGCCCGCCTGGACGAGAACCTCGGCTTCCAGTCGGAGGCCCTCGCTGACCAGGACCTCGCGAGGTTCTACGACCTCGACGAGGCGCTGCACGGCCTGCTGTTCGCCGCGGTCGAAAGTCCGAGAGCGACCCGTATCCTCGACGCCGCCCGCGCCCCGCTCGACCGCGTTCGCCGCCTGGCGCTGCCGGAGCCAGGCCGGCCGGAGGCGACCTTTGCCGAGCACTTGCGGCTGGTCGAGGCGGTCCGCTCGGGTGACCCCGAGTTCGCCGCGGCCGCCATGCGCGTCCACCTGGCCATGGTCGGCCGCACCGTCGAACGAGAACTAGCCAAGATGGAGGAGACGCGGGATCCGCGCGCCTGATCATGCCCTATCCAGAAGCTTCCCCCGAACAGATCGCGTTCTACCGCGAACACGGCTGGATCGTCGTCAAGGACGCGATCCCGCAAGCCGACCTCGACGAACTTGAGGCTCACTGCGAGGTGCTGATCGAGAAGAAAGAGAAACTGGCCAACGATTGGGCCTGGTCGGACAAGGAGGACATCAAGGATCGCTCCTTCCGTATCATCCAGTCGTCGCCGTCGTTCGTCTGGGCCGACATCAAGGAGCAGGCGTACCGCCAGTGGCTCATCGCGTTCGGCAATGCGCTGATGGGAATGCAGCTTTCGTACTGGTACGACCAGTTCCTGGCCAAGCCGCCCGGCAAGAGCGTGCCCACCTACTGGCACCAGGACGAGGGCTACTGGGGTCGCAACCTCTTCGACAAGGGCGTCACCGGCTGGATCCCGCTGCAGGACGTCGACGCCCAGAACGGCTGCATGCACTTCATCGATCGCGGCCACCTCGACGGCGTCTTGCCGCATCACCTTGTCGAGGGGATGCAGAGCGACCTGCTCACCTGCCCGGTCGACGAGCACCGCACGGTGGTCTGCCCGATCTCGCGCGGCGACGTCACCTTCCATCACTCGAAGACGCCGCACATGACCACTGCCAACACCTCGCGAGGCTGGCGCAAGGCGGTGACCAACCACATGCAGCAGGTCGGCGCCGGCGGCGAAGGCGATCACTATCCCTGGAAGGTGCTGGTCAATCAGCGGACGGGCGAGCGGGTGATTCCGGAGAGCCGGTGACGTTGCGGCGCCTGAATGAGGTCGTGGCTGCGACTTAAACAACTGTAATTCCAAGAGGGCTGGCGCGGTCCGTCGGCGACCCCTATGCCTAGCGAAAGAGCCGTCGGGGAGGCGGCCAGCGTGGAACGAGAATGACCAGCACCGCACCGCTTGCCGATGGCGCGACCTCCAACCTACGACCGCCGCTCGGAGACGCCTCCACTGCGTCCACCGACAATCACGCGGCGCGCTCCGCGAAACTCGGTTTTGGCGCGCTGACAGTCTACGGCTCCGGCTCGCTGGTCGAGAACATCACCACGTTCGCGGTCGGCAGCCTGCTGCTGTTCTACCTCACCATTGTCTGCGGTCTCTCTGGCTCCGAGGGGGGCGCGGCGCTCGGCGCAACGCTGGTGGTCGACTCGATCATCGACCCTGTCGTGGGATCGCTCTCCGACAACAGCCGTTCACGACATGGCCGGCGCCATCCGTTCATGCTGCTCAGCATCATTCCGATCGTGATCACGTTTGGGCTGCTCTTCTCAGTGCCGCACGGACTGAGGGGACTGCCGCTGTTCGGCTACGCGTTGGCGACACTGTTCTCGCTGCGGGTCGCGATCTCGTTTTTCTATGTGCCCTACATGGCGCTCGGGGCTGAGCTCACCGACAACTACGCCGAGCGCTCCACCGTGGTCGCCGGCCGGGTATTCTTCACCGTGATTGGTGGTCTCGCCGCCGCCATCCTCACCTGGGGTGTCTTCCTGCAGGGAGACGGCCGCCTCAAGGCCGCCGCCTACTCGCCGCTAGCCTGGACGTTCGGCGGCATCGTCGTGGCCGGCGGGCTTCTGAGCACCCTTGGCACCCTGCGCGCTCGGGATCGGATGCATTCGGCCCCCGACGGACGCAAGTTCGGCATCGGCCAGCTGCTGGCGGAAGTCGTCGAGGTGCTGCGCAACCCGTCGTTCCTCAGCCTCTTCTTTCCCTGTCTCATTCTCTTCACCGCGCTCGGCGTGGCCGGCGCGCTGACTCTGCACGCCAACACCTTCTTCTGGAAGCTCGGCTCCGGGCAGATACTTTTTCTGAGCATCTTCGCGCTTTCCGGAGTCTTCATTGGGATTTTCGGGGCTGGCGTGTTCGCGCGAGGGATGGAGAAGAGGAGCACCGCGATGCTCGGCCTCGTCCTGATCGGAATCGCTCAGTTGGGGCCAGTGCTGCTGCGTCTCTCGGGCGTGATCCCGCTGTCCGCAGCGGTGCCGACCCTGGCCACCGCCACGATGCTCGGCGGCTTCGGCGGCAGCATCGCCACCATCGCCTTCCAATCGATGATGGCCGACGCCACCGACGAGCACGAATTCCTGTTCGGCGCACGCCGAGAGGGCCTCTATTTCGCCGGCGTCACCCTGTCGGCGAAGGCCGCCAGTGGCCTGGGCGCCTGGATCGGTGGCGTGGCGCTCGATGTGATCGGCTTTCCGCACGGTCTCGCCGGAAGCCCGGCGCAACTCGCGCAAATCCCGGCCGAGACCATCCGCAACCTCGGCATCGCTTACGGGCCGGGCGCCGCGGTGTTCACGGCTGTCTCGGTCGCGGTGCTGACGACCTACAAGCTCAACAAGGCCAAGTACGCCGGGATCCAGGCGGAGCTGCACAGCCGCCGCGCCGTGAACGCCGACTGACGCCTCGCTCGGCGAAGGCTTATCTTGAGGCGGTCTACTGTCGTGAGGAGTTGCCATGCTGACGCTCGATGACGCCAGCCTGCTGCGTGCTGACGCCTATATCGACGGCGCTTGGACCGCGGCCTCGGCTGGCGGCCGTTTCGCTGTGCGCAATCCGGCCACCGGCGAGACGTTGGCCAAAGTGGCCGATCTCGAACCCGGCGACGCCCGAGCGGCGATCGAGGCCGCCGCCGCCGCGTTCCCGGCGTGGAGCCAGCGCACAGCCAAGGACCGCGCCGGCGTGCTGCGCAAGTGGTTCGAGCTGATCATGGCCGCGCAGGAAGATCTGGCGCAGCTGATGACCGCCGAGCAGGGCAAGCCGCTGGCCGAGACGCGCGGCGAGGTGGCCTACGGCGCGAGCTTCATCGAGTGGTTCGCCGAGGAGGCCAAGCGCGCCTACGGCGACGTCATCCCGACCCACGCCGCCGGCAAGCGCATCCTGGTGATGAAGCAGCCGATCGGCGTCGTCACCGCGATCACCCCCTGGAACTTCCCCAACGCGATGATCACCCGCAAGGTCGCCCCGGCGCTCGCCGCCGGCTGCACCGTCGTGGTCAAGCCCGCGGACGAGACGCCGCTCTCGGCCCTGGCGCTGGGCGAGCTTGCGTCCCGCGCCGGCCTGCCGCCAGGCGTGTTCAACGTCGTAACCACCACCCGCGCCCAGGCAGTCGGCTTGGAGCTGACCCAGAACCCACTGGTGCGGAAGTTCTCGTTCACGGGCTCGACCGCGGTCGGCAAGCAGCTGATGGCCCAGTGCGCCACGACGGTGAAGAAGGTCTCGCTGGAACTCGGCGGCAACGCGCCCTTCATCGTCTTCGACGACGCCGACCTCGATCAGGCCATCGAAGGCGCGCTGCTCTCAAAATATCGAAACATGGGCCAGACCTGCGTCTGCGCGAACCGCTTCCTGGTCCAGGACGCCGTCTTCGACGCCTTCGAGGCCAAGCTCGCCGCCCGCGTGAAGGCGATGAAAGTCGGCGACGGCGCCGAGGCTGGCGTGGTGCAGGGGCCGCTGATCAACATGGAGGCGGTGGAGAAGGTCGAGCGGCTGCTCGCCGACGCGGTCGCCGCCGGGGCCAAGGTGGAAATCGGCGGCCACCGCCATCCGCTCGGCCGCACCTGGTTCGAGCCGACCGTGGTCACCGGCGTGACGCCCGCAATGGCGATCTCCCGCGAAGAGATCTTCGGCCCGGTCGCGACCTTGACCCGGTTCAAAGACGATGCCGAGGCGATCCGGCTCGCCAACGACACCGACTTCGGCCTCGCCGCCTATTTCTACGCCCGCGATGTCGGCCGCATCTTCCGGGTCGCCGAGGCGCTCGAGTACGGCATGGTCGCGGTCAACGACGGTATCCTTTCCACCGAGGTCGCGCCGTTCGGCGGCGTGAAGCAGTCCGGCGTCGGCCGCGAGGGCTCCAAGTACGGCATCGAGGACTACCTCGAGCTCAAGTACGTGCTGCTGGGCGGCCTCGGCAGCTGAAGGCGGGACGGCTTGTCGCACGCCGTGACGCGTCTGCGGTTCCGTCCGTAAAGGCTCTGGAAATCACTCCGATGCGAATGTCCGGCGGTCCGCGGTCTGGCTCGGAAGAGTTCCCGCACCAGTCGCTTAGAGGCCCCGGTGAACCGCCACCGGGGCCTTTGTTTTTTCTGCCACTTCGTGCCATCGCCTGTCGGAGCGCTGCCGACATCGCGTTGTCCCCGGCGTGACGGAGATCATCGATCTGCGACCAGCCGCAAGCCGCCGTTGGCGCGATTCTGGAGGTCGTCTCCAAGGCGCGCGCCGATCACCTGGACTGATCGCAGTCCGGTGACGCCGCGCGGTCCGCGCCGATCTCGTTCGGTGCGGTGTCTTCAGCCCACGCGCTAGCCGGCCCAGGCCGGCTTCATCGGTGCGGCCGCGACCGCGTGGTTCACCAGCGGGCCGGACGGATGGCTCTGGACAAAGACCCAGAAACCCGCGCCGGCGATGATCGCGACCACGAGCGGAACCACCATGATCCAGCTGTGGTTGCCTGATCGCGGGGGTTCGTGCGTGCGGGTCAGAACTGAGTTGTGTAAGGCCGGCTCGTTGCTCGACGCGGTTAGCGCGGGGTCGGTCGGTAGAGACGCGTTCCTTTCGGACATGGCGCCCTCCTGATTGAGGCGGAAGTCTTCGTACGCTTATGGCGCGATTTAGCCTCCCAATGTGATGTAAATTCAAGCAAAATCGGTCAAGGTTGCGCCGCAACGACTCAACAATCTGACTTTGGCAGCGCCTCACCGTGGCGCGGACCGATCAGGCTGAGGTCGCTGTCGTCTTTGAGCGAGACGCCAGTGAAGCCCAGCCGCAGCGCCTCGCCGATAAGCCAAGCGATTTTGGCCGCCGCGACGTCGTAGCTCAGGCCGGCGGGGCGAATGTTGGAGATGCAATTGCGCTCGGCGTCGGTGCGTCCGACGTGAGGGGCGAAGGTGAGATAGGCGCCCAGGCTGTCCGGCGATGACAGGCCGGGTCGCTCGCCGATCAGCACCAGCACCATGCGGGCGCCCAGACGTTCGCCGATCTCGTCGCCCAGCGCCACCCGCGCCTGGCCGGCGAGCACGACGTCTGCAAGCGACCAGGCCGCGGCGCGAAGGCGTGGCAGCAGGGCGCCGAGCAGCGGGATGGCGTGAGCATGAACGGCGGCGCTGGAGAGGCCATCGCCGATGACGATCGCAATGTCGGCGCCTCCGACGCGCACGCCGATTGCGTCCCGGCTGTCTGGCGACAAGTGTCGGCCGAAGTCGGGACGGCGGAGATAGGTCGTTCGGTCGGGCGCCGCGGAAGTGACGCTCACGGTCGCCAGTCCAAGCGCTTCCAACTGTCCGGCGACCCCCTTCGCGTCGAACGGCGCATGCACTGCGTCGCGGGCTCGGGCATGGTCGAGCGCCAGCGCCAGCACCTCGCGCGTCGGCAAGCTGGCCCCGGACCGTCCGAGCGCGATCCGTGCTGGGGTGAGGGCAGCCAGCGCGGCCCAAGAGTCGCGGGGCCGAGGCGCTTTCACGCCAGCCGTGCCGACAACGGCCCAGTCAGCAAGGGATGGTTGCGGCCCGCGGCGCGCAGCCGACCGTCGGCGCCGGTCAGCGACATCTGGCGCAGCCAGGCCTCGAACTCCGGCGCGCGTTTCAGACCCAACAGATCCCGGACGTAGAGCGCATCGTGGAACGACGTCGACTGATAGTTCAGCATCACATCGTCCGCTCCCGGAACGCCCATGATGAAGCTCACGCCCGCCGTCGCCAGCAGCGTCAACAGCACGTCCATGTCGTCCTGATCAGCTTCGGCGTGGTTGGTGTAACAGACGTCGCAGCCCATCGGCAGGCCGAGCAGCTTGCCGCAGAAGTGGTCCTCCAGACCGGCGCGGATGATCTGCTTGCCGTCGTAGAGGTATTCCGGGCCGATGAAGCCGACCACGGTGTTGACCAGCAGCGGCTCGAACGCGCGGGCGACGGCGTAGGCCCGGGCCTCGACGGTCTGCTGGTCCACGCCGTGGTGCGCGCCGGCGGAGAGCGCCGAGCCCTGACCGGTCTCGAAGTACATAACATTGTCGCCGACCGTGCCGCGGTTCAGCGAGCGCCCGGCGTCCAGGCCCTCGCGCAGCAGCGCCAGGCTGACCCCAAAGCTGGCGTTGGCCGCCTCGGTCCCGGCGATGGATTGAAACACCAAATCCACCGGCGCCCCCTCACCGATCAGGCCGATGGCGCTGGTGATGTGGGTCAGCACGCACCCTTGGGTCGGGATCTCGAAACGGGCGATCAGGTCGTCCAGCCGACGGGTGAGCTCTCCGATCACGGCTGGACTGTCCGAGGCCGGATTGATCCCGATCACCGCGTCGCCGCTGCCGAGCAGCAGGCCGTCGAGGATCGAGGCGGTGATCCCGTCCAGGTCGTCGGTCGGGTGGTTGGGCTGCAGGCGCGCCGCCATCGAGCCGGGCAAGCCGATCGTGTCGCGGAAGGCCGTCGTCACCCGACACTTGCTGGCGGCCAGGATCAGGTCCTGGTTGCGCATGATCTTGCTCACCGCCGCCGCCATCTCGGGCGTCACCCCGGGCGCCAAGGCGGCCAGCACGGCGGTCGTGGTCGTGTCGGCGAGCAGAAAATCGCGAAATTCGCCGACGGTGAGCGAAGCGACCGGCGCGAACGCCGCTGCGTCATGGCTGTCGCAGATCAGCCGCGTGACCTCGTCCGCCTCGTAGGGGATCAACGGCTCGGCCAGGAAGGTCGCCAGCGGCTCGTCCGCCAGACGCATCCGCGCCGCCACCGCCTCCTCTGCGCAGCTCGCCGCGACGCCGGCCAGCACGTCGCCCGACCGTAGCGGCGTCGCCTTCGCCATCAGGTCGCGCAGGTCCTCGAAGACCCAGGTCGTGGCGCCGGTGGTCTGGCGAAAAGGCATGGGTTGTCCGAGAGCCGGCGCCGTTGCTTCCGCACGACCCTACCGCGCCCGGTCAGTCCGTGCGACCGCCTGGTTCGTTGGGTTCGCAGAATCGCCAGACAAGGATGTAAAATGAATGAAAAGACTCGATTAAAGAGCAAATGAAGGACTATTAAGGCATATAAATGCAGAGGCGAGCGATGTCAGACCACCTTGAAGCAATCCCTGTCGCCGGCCGCGACATCGCCAGAGCCGCGTTGGCGTCCGCCTTTGGCGCGCGGCCATTGACCGGCCTTGCGTCGATCTCAGGCGGCATCTCCGCGCTCACCTACCGGATCGAGGTTGGTGGCCGCGCCTACGTGCTGCGGCTGGAAGGCGCTCGCGGCGGACTCCGCGACCCGCATCGGAGCTACGCCAACATGGCGATGGCCGCCGAGGCTGGGATCGCACCTCGCCTTTTCCATGCCGATCCCGAGGCCGGCGTGACGATCATGGACTTCATCCCGCCTCACCCATTCGAGAGCTACCCCGGCGGGCCAGCCGAGCTGGCTCGCGCAACCGGCAGACTGATCGCCAGCTTGCAGGCGACGCCGCCCGGCGCGCCGTTCGCCCCCTTCGCGACCCTGCTCGAACGGTTGCTGGCCTACGTCCGGGGTTCCAGCCTCTTCACAGCGACCCTCTTGGATCCTCATCTGGAGACGTTCGAGCGCTTGCGCGAGGCCTACCCCTGGAGCGATCGGCCGGCGGTCTCGGCCCACAACGACCCCAACCCGCGCAACATCATCTTCGATGGCCAGCGCCTCTGGCTGATCGATTGGGAGACGTCGTTCCGCAACGATCCCTTCGTGGACATCGCCATCGTCGCCAACGAACAGGCTGTGGTGCCCGAAGCGACCCAAGCGCTGCTGCAGGGCTGGCTGGGCTCGCCGCCAGACCAGCAGACCGAGGCGCAGCTATTGCTGATGCGCCAACTTACGCGCCTCTACTACGCCTGCCTGATACTGAGCAGCTACGTCGCGACGCCGCCCGAAGCACCCGACGCCGACCTTACGTCGCCGAGTGTGGCGGAGTTCGTGGACGCGGTGTCGGCGGGGAGGCTCAGAGTTGGCGATCCGCAGCTTGCCTACGTCCTGGCGAAGATGAATCTCGCGGGCTTTCTGGCTGGGGCGGCCTCACCGGAGGTGGCGGGGGCGATCAGTGTCCTGAAAGGCTAGCCGCTGCGTCACGGAGAGACGTCAGATGGCGCATCGCCGGGGCGGTCGTATAACTGGAAGTCGATGGCCAGAAACCCGAATCCTCCAAAACCGTACGCACCGTACGACGAGAACCTCGCGGTCCTGACCGACGAGCTGCGCCGCCGTGGCATGACGGATGCGGAGATCGAGGCGGCGCTGCGCAAGAAGAAGCGTCGGCGCGGGATCGAGTTCGAGGTGTTGAAGACGCCGCATCTCGTCCACGACACGCTGCGGCCGTCGCGCCGGTCGGCGCACGGGCGGATCTCGGCCGAGTCGTGCGCTGTCGATGAGGCGGCGACCCAACTCGGCCTGCACCCGCGGACGGTGCTCCGGTTCATCCGCGAGGGCAGGCTGCCCGCCACGCGCGTCGGCAAAAGCTACCGCATCCTGCGCTCCCAGCTGGAAGCGTTCGCCGGGCTGCCCGAACGCGGCGCGGCGCCCCGGGAGCAGCCGTCGGTGACCTCGATCGTCGACATCCCGGAGGTCGATGCCGAACTCGCCAGGACGTGGTCTCGAACGGTGACTGGGGCGCTCGGCGGCAGGTCCTCCCGCGAGCGGCCAATCCGCGCCGAGGTCATCTACGAGCCAGAGCGTCGGCATCTGAAGATTGTCGTGTGCGGCGCGCCAGATACGACGGTGAACCTGCTGGCGCTGATCCAGGTCTGGATCGAGCAGCTGAGCGGCTGACGGTCAGTCCGCCGCGGCGACGATCACCTCGATACCCTGGCCACGCAGCATCGCCAGTTCCTCTTCGGTCACGCCGGCATCGGTGACCACCGTATCGATGGCATCGAGGCCGCAGACCACGAAGCTGGCCGAGGTACGGAACTTCGAGGAGTCGACCAGCACGATCAGCTGGTCGGCCTTGTTCATCAGCTTCTGCTCAGCCTGGATCAGCACCACATCGGCCTGCATCAGCCCGCGCTGGCCCACCGCCGCGGCGCCCATGAACAGTTTCGAGGCGTGGTAGCGCGCCAGGCCGTCGTCCTCGAATGGCGAGAGGATTATGTTCTGCTCGCGGAAGATCGCGCCGCCAGGCACGGAAACGCGCGTGCCGGCCTGCGGCAGCAGTTCGCCCACGATGTGCAGCGAGTTGGTCAGCACCTGCAGTTCGAGCCCGGCCAGGTGGCTGCACATCTGGAAGGTGGTGGTGCCGCCGTCGATGATCAGCGCTTCGCCCGGTCGGCAGAGCGCCGCGGCGGCGCGGCCGATCGCGGTCTTGGCGGCGGCGTTGCGCGAACGGTTGAGCTCGAACGGGGCGCCGACCAGGCGCTCGGCGGCCGCCTCGCCGGTGGGCCGGGCGCCGCCACGGACCCGGCTGATCCGGCCCTCGCCCTCCAGCCGCTCCAGATCCCGCCGGATGGTCGCCGACGACGCATCGAGGCTGGCGCAGAGCTGGCGGAACGAGACGAACCCTTGGCTCGTCAGCAGTCTCAGGATCTCGGTGTCACGCTGACTGGCGTGCATGCTGTGGGACTCAGACCTCGCGGGAAGCTTGAACCTGATACATCCGGCGCTTCGCGACCACCCCCGACCTTCCCGTTGAGGGCCTGCTCTCGGACATTGCCCGCCTCGCGGTTGGGCCGACTCAGCCATTTCTCGGATTTAGGCAGGCGACTTGCTCGCATTTTGCCCGTTTCGGCTCGCCGTGACAGGGCTTCCTCAGGTCGAACCATTGCAACACATTAGCGTTAAGTGACTGACTTGAAACAATTCCGGCGCATGCACTGCGCGAGCAATGGGTGGAGAAACGCGCTGTGGTCGCAAATAGGGAATGCCTCTGCGCCGGTTGAATTGACCAAAGTCTAGCCGTTGCCTGAAAAAAGCCAACAAGCGCAGCTATAAGTTTTCTCAGGCTGGACGGTTAACTATCCTGGCTGGAGGTTTCCCTCGCGGCGCCGGCTCGGTCAGAGGCCAGAAAAGATCACTTCTTGTACTTGGTCGGTGTTTGTCTATGTTTCGACAGGGGCTTGCGTGGCGTGGGCATCTTCGGCCATCCAGACTGTCCAGCGGGTCGAATCGCTCGCCCCCAGCCGCCGATCCAGAGGTCGGCGGATGATCGCTGACTTTTTGCTTCCGCTTGTCGTCGGGAAGCTCGAAAAGAGGAACTGAAATGAATCCCGAAGGGCCGCACCGTCTCGACGTCGCCATGGGTCAGCGCATCCGCGAGCGCCGGCGCACGCTGGGTATGTCCCAGGGCGATCTCGCCCGCGCCCTCGGCATCACGTTCCAGCAGGTGCAGAAATACGAGCGAGGCGCCAATCGGGTCAGTTTCTCGCGGCTGATGGCGATCGTCGACGCCCTGCAATGTCACCTCACAGATCTGACCGAAGGTTTGGACCCGACTCGTCCGACGCCTGACGTCGATCAGGTGCGTCGCCTGATCTCTGAAGACGGCGCCTTTCAGCTGCTTGAAGCCTACGTCGCGCTGCCGAACAAGCCGCTGCGGCGGGCGTTGCTGCAGCACGCACGCGCCCTTGCGGGGACCGATACGGCGGAGGCGTGACCGAATTCTCAGACGTGAAGGCATTCGTTTCCTAGGGCCAACCGTCTGAGCTGCCTGGGGGACCTGGCCAATCCCTTAGCCGACGCCGCCTCGACGCTAGGTTTCGACTAACTCGCCCTGGGTCCACCACATTCACCTCGCTGGGTCGGGCAAAGGCCGCGATGCGGATCGAAGTGGTGCACTACCCTGAAACCTGGCGCGCAGTGGTCAACGAGCAGCACTACTTCCACCACGACCCGCTACGGGGTCGCCTCGTGCGCCCAACTTGTCGTGCGCGCCCTGCTGGATATCTCGAAGCCTCTAAACTGACCCAGGACATCATCCCCGGATCGGCCGGTCCGGCTGAGCCGAAGGATCATTGCCTGCAGTAGCCCGGGCGTGACAGCCTCGTGGGGTGGATCGGTCTCGGGACAAACAGGGGGGTTCGCGCGGCCGGAGGTCCGTCCGGCGCCGCGCCGGCTTCTCGCTGATCGAGGCGCTGGTCGTTTTGCTGGTGGCCGGAATGGCGATCATGCTGGTGTTCGCGATCGGCGGTCAGTCGGCTCGGACTGGGTTTTCCCTGGGCCGCCGCGCGCTGTCCGTCGCCGATGCTCAGCTCAACGAAGATCAGCTGCGGGGCATCGTCCGTGGGCTGGTGCTTGCCCCGCGAGAGACCGATCCTAAGTCGCTCGGTCTGGCGCCGCTCAGAGGCGACCAGCGCAGCTTCCGCGGCTCAGTGCTGCTCGATCGCGCCGGTCTGTGCGGTGCAGCCGGACCGGCGGGAGAGGTCACGGTGGCGCTCGAGACACGCCCCGGCGGCGACGCGGTAACCTGCCAGTCAGGCAGTTCGCCAGCCGTCCTGCTGGACGATCTCAGTCCGCGCCGCGCCGGCTTTTCCTACTCGATCGATGGCGTGCGCTGGACCGACACCATCTCGCCACCGCCAGCGACTGGCGCGTCGCCCGGCGCGACGGCGGTCCGATCGCCGCAGACGGTGTACATCCGCCTTGCCAGCACCGACGGCCGCATCGACATCGTCGAGAAAGCGACGTCGGGGCCAGTGTGGCTCTACCCAACGGGACCGCGCGCCATCGCCGCGGGACAGCCGCAGTGACGACCACCGCGCCATCCCGGCTGTCGCGAAACGCCGGCTTTGCCCTGCCATCGGTGCTGTTCGTCGTCGCCATGGTGACGCTGGTCTTCCTGGTGGCGATCGAAGCGCTGGCAAGTCTGGCTGTGGAGACGCGCGGCGCGATCCAGCGGGCCCGCTTCGAAGCCGCGGCGTCCAGCGCCGAGGCTGACGTCGCTTACCAGACCGCGACGTCGCCGCTGGCACCGCGAGCCTTGATAACGCGAGGGTCCGGCGGACCGCTCGAGGCGCTGGCGCTGGACGGTGCGCCCTACGCCCTCGGGCCGGGGCTAACCGCATCGGTCCAGGACGAGGCGGGGCTGATCAATCTCGACGCTCTTCCGCTCGCCGCCAAGGCGCGCCTCTTCGCGGTGATGGGGGTGGCGCCGGCCGATCGCGTGGCGATGGCCGACCGCCTCGCAGACTACACGGATGCGGACGACTTGCGCCGCGCCAATGGGGCGGAGGCGGACGACTACGTCCGCGCTGGCCTCCCGCCGCCGCCAAACGCCGACCTGACCCGGCGCGCCCAGGTCGAAGGGGTGATGGGGTGGGGCCGGGCGGTGGGCGTCGAACGGTGGCGCGCCTTCGCCGACAACGTGACGGCCGACCCATCGTCCGTGACCAGCAACGTCAACACCGCGACCGAGGCGACGCTGGAGACGCTCTACGGCCTAGCTCCAGAGCGGGCGCGGGCGGCGATCGCTCAGCGCGCCAGGGCGCCGTTCACCGGTGTCGAGGCGCTTGGCCGGGCGGCGGGCGTCACCCTGCACAGCGACGCCGAGTTGGTCTACACCATGCCCAACGGACGCTTCGCACTGAAGATCGAGGACGCGCCGGCGGGCCTCGCCTATCGTTCTCGGGTGATCCTGTCGCCGGCCGATGCGGATCGCCCGTTCTGGATCGTCGAGCCGGCGATCTCGTCCCTCACCGCGGCCGAAAAGGCGTCGCCGCCCGTCCATGCCCTGGCCTTTCCCGACCCCGCCGCTTGAGCTGCTGTCCGCGGACGGCAGCCTCGTGACGCTGACCGAGCGGCGCGGCGGTCGGCCGCGAGTGTTGCTGGCGCGGGAGCTTTGCAGTTTCGAGCGGTTCGAACCGCCAGGCGCTCGGGCGGCGGCTGACCAGGCGGCGCGCTTCCGCGCTCGGAGCCACGCGCCTTTCCACAACGCCGGCCAGCTCGTTCGCCGCGACGGCGCGGGCTACGCGATCTGGTCGTGGGACCAGGATCGGATCGAGTCCTGGCTCGCCGCGCGGTTCGGCGCGGCGCGTCCGCCGGTCGCGCCAGAGACCCTGGCGCAGCCGCCTGGCGCAGCTTGGCGTGTCGTTCGGCTCGCGAGCGGTTTCGAGCTGCAATGCTGGCGCGCCCGGGTGCTCGTGGCCTCCGCCTGGCGCGCTGCGGCGCCGGACGACGCGACCTGGACGGCGTTCGCCCGTCAGCAGCGCAATCCGGACACGCCGCCGCCGACGGCAGCCCCAGCGCCCGAGAGTCTCCCGGTCGTCGCCGAGGCAGATCTTGGAGAGGGCGGGGGCTGGGCCGATGTCAGTCCTGCCTCGACGCTCAAATTGGGACTAACCGTCGTCGGCGGTATGGCTGCGGCGGCGACCGTGTTCTGGATCGGCCAGGGACTGCGCCTCGACGGGCTCGCCACCGCCCTGGAACGCCAGGCAACCACCGAACGCGCTGCGATAGCCCCGCTGCCCCACGACGCCACGCTCCGCAGCCAGATCGCCGCGTACCAGGCGCTGGGAGCTCGGCCTGACCCGTTCGTGGGGCTGAAGACCGCGGTCGATGTGCTGCGCCGCCATCACCTGCAGGCCAAGGGGTTCTCGATCGACGGCCCGGTCGTCACCGTCACCGTGCCCTATACGGCGTTGGGGGCGGTCGGCGAGGTCGTGCAGGAGCTCCAGGGCACCGGCGCCTACGCCGAGGTGCGCCCCCTGTCCGATTCCGCCGCCAATGCGATCAACATCGAGATGACGCTCGTCGGTGCGACGCCGTCCGAGCCGGCTGCGGCTAATCCTGGCGGATGAAGTGGCAGGCGGAGTCGCCCATAGTCAGGTGCATGACGGGGCGGCCTGCCTTCAGCACCTCGACCGCTGAGGGCGTACAGACGCCGCCGTCGCTGATCGCGATCGGGCGCTCCAGCCGGTAGCTCCAGGCCGCGCGCAGCGGGATCACGATGTCACCGGCGTCGGCCGGGTCGGCATCGCCCGTGCCCCGCACGGTCGTTGGGGTCTGGCTGGCGTAGGCCTCGCGGCGCAGGTCGGAGATCTGGCGTTGGAAGTCGAAGAAGACCGCGTGGGTGGTCATTCCGTCGAGCATCGCCTCGCCCCTGGGCATCACCAGCGCGACCGCGAGCGCCATGATGGCGAGCACGATAAGCATCTCCATCAACGAGTAGCCCGCCTTGCGCCTGGCCGCCGTCCGCACCTCAGGTGCCGGAATTATTGTAGATATCCGCCGCCTGGTCGCTGCCGCCCGGTTTGCCGTCCGAGCCCAGGCTGTGAACCTTCGGCGGATGCGCCGCGTCGGCCGGCGGCTCATAGACGTAGGCATGGCCCCAGGGATCCATCGGCACGCTGCTGGCGAGGTAGGGTCCATTCCAGCCGACGACGTTCTTGCGGTCGCCCTTAACCAGCAGGTCCAGACCTTCGCCGGGGCTCGGGTAGCGGCCGATGTCGAGCTCCATGGTCTGCAGCGCGGTCTCCAGCGAGCGGACCTCGACCCGCGCGGTGGTCACCTTGGCATGGTCGAGCTGGGCGAAGAGGCGGGGCCCGACCAGGGCGGCGATAAGCGCGATGATCGCCAGCACGATCAGGATTTCGAGCAGGCTGTAGCCAGCTTTGCCCGTCGCCGCCGCCTTCGCGCCTGCGTTTCGCCGACGACCGAGCTTCATCTGCCGCTCTTTTCCAATAGTACGCCTTCGCAATGCGCCGAATAGGCGAGCACGGCGGCCGCGCCGGCCCCTGTATTCCGCCTCTTAACTCAACTATACCAAAACGGGGGCGTGCAAGCGCGCCGAAACAGCGGCGGCGTGAGGGAGCGTACTGGTCTTCATGGCTTCAGCCTCGGACCTGGAGCGGGGCGCCCCGTCCGGCGTCGGACCGGTCGGCCGCGCCCTGGCGAGATTGTCGCCCCGCGAAGCCTGGCTGCTGACGGCAATGATCCTGGTCGCGATCGGGGTGGCGGCATTCTACGCCTTCCAATGGAGCAGCTCCGCGCGCGATCGTTTCGTCGCCGCCCAGGTTGACGTAGCTCTGGCTCGCCAGAGCGCCGCAGCGGTGCGTCGGCACGGCGCCGACGATGGATCGCAGGCCCAGCTGCAACTGGCCCAGGGCTGGTCGACTCACGCCCGCACCCTTTGGCTCGCCCGGCTCGCGATCGAGCAGCGCTTGAGCGCAGCGGCGCTCGCCGCGCACCTGCCGTCGCCGCAGATCAAGGTGGCTGAAGGGCTGGAGACCGGAACGTCGATCCCTGAGCTCAAAGCCGAAGTCAGCGGCCCTTATCTGCCGGGCCCCTGGCTCGACTTCATGCGCGGCATCGCCGGGTCGGGACCGGCCTTCGTGGTCGACAAGCTCGACGTCAGCGACGCCGGCGCGGCGCAATACGATCTGACCCTGCTGGTTCCCGTGAGCCTGGACGAGCCCCCGCCAGCAGCGGCGGAGCCGTCGTCGTGAGCCCGGCGGCCATCGCCGGCGTGAGCGTTGGCGCCGTCGCTGTGACGGCCGGCGTGCTGATCGCTGGCTGGTCCGCGCCGGGCTTACCTGACACCCCCGTGCTGGCCCTCACCCGTCCTGCTCCAGCCGCCGCCGCGAGCCTCGCCCGTCCCGGCGGCGACATGATGTTCGCCCTCGACGGATTGGTCGGCGAGCTAGGCATCGAACAGCGTGTCGCCGCGGAGGTGGTCGAGCGGCCGCAAGCGGCGCGGCCAACACCGCCGCCCGCGCCGCCACCGCCGCCGGATGTGGCGCTGGTGTTCCGCCGCGCCGCCACCGCCGTGGTTCGCCAGCCGGGGCAGGGTCTGGCCGTCCTCATCGCCCGTCCGGGTCAGGCCTCGCGGCTGATCCGCCCCGGCGACCTCTTCGACGACCGCTGGCGGCTGAGCTCGCTGACCATGGACCAAGCGGTGCTCAGCGACGGTGTCTCCGAGCGACGGATCGCGCTCTTCGCCCAACCGGGCGCCGCGGGGAGCCCGGCTCTGTGAAGCATCTCGCGCCTCTCATCCTCGCCGCCGCGCTCTGCCTCGGCGGTTGCGCCAACTTCCCGGCGATGAAGCTCGCGACGCCATCGACGGGCGGCGTGCATCCGGCTCACGGCAAGTCCGCGCTCTCGCCGCCGCCGGCGCCAGGCGCCACCGCCAACGAGCGCGCCGCCAGCGCCGATGAGATCGCCGCCCTGACCGCGGCGCCCGGCGAGCGGATCGACGTCGAGCTGCCGCCGCAGGCGCTGCCGCAGATGCTGAACACCGTGTTCGGCGACATCCTCAAGGTCCCGTATGTGCTGGGACCGGACGTTGGCGCGCGGACCGAGACGATCACCCTGCGCGGCGCCAGCGGCATGTCCAAGCGCGACTTCGTGCGCATGGTCCAGGTGGCGCTGCGCGATTACTCGCTGAAGCTGGTGCTGCGTTCCGGCACGGTGAACGTCGTCGACGATCCGACGCCCAACATCTCGTCAGCCGCCTATCTCGGCGCCAAGCCCAGCCAGGACACGCCGCAGTCCGCCCAGCTCGTCACCCAGTTCTACCAGGCCAAGGCGATCGACATTCAGGCGCTGCTGCGGCTGATGTTCGATATCAACTCGGGCGCCCGGGGCCTTAACCTCTCGCCCGACATTCCGAACAACTCGGTGGTGATCTCTGGCCGATCTCGCGATGTCGGCGCCGCCATCGACATGCTGCACGAACTCGACCAGCCGATGTTCTCCGGCGTTGGCGTGGTGCGGGTCGAACCGGTCTACTGGTCGGCCGAGACGCTCGGCAAGGCGCTGGAGGATACGCTGCGGTCGGAGGGCTACGGCGTCAGCGGTTCGCCGCAGGACTCGCGCTCGATCCTGGTTCTGTCGTTCTCGGGCGCCAACCAGGTGCTGATGTTCGCCAAGGATCCGGCGCTGCTGGCCAGGGCGCGGGAGTGGGTCGCCCGGCTCGATCAGCCCGCCGGCATCGGCGAGCGACCGACGACGTTCATTTATCAGGCCGAGAACACCGACGCGAAGTCGCTGGCCGATCTCGTCGAGACACCGGAGCAGAGCTACGGGCAGGCCGGCGCTCAGCCGCTCGGTCTGCCCGGAACCCCGCCGGCGGCGACTTCTGCGGCCAACAACGGCAGCGTCGGCCCGGCGACCGTCTCGCGCGGCCCAGCCAGCAATACCAGCTCGGCCGGCGGCTATCTGGGCGGCCGGATCATCGTCGACCAACCCGGCAACCGCATCCTCTTCACCGGCGTCGCCGAGGACTACACCGAGCTGCGCAAGCTGCTGCTGGCGCTGGACACGCCGCAGAAGCAGGTGCTGGTCGAGGTGACCATCGCCGAGGTGACGCTGACCGATCAGACCAACCTCGGGGTCGAGTGGTTCTTCAATCACTCGATGTCGAGCGGCCTGCTCACCGGCGGGACGCTCAACGGCCTCGGGATTGGAACCTCGGGGCTGAACCTGAACTACACCGCGGCCTGGAACGGGCTCTCGATCCAGGCGGCGTTCAACGCCTTCGCTTCGAACAACAAGGTCAACATCCTGTCGCGGCCCCGTCTGGTGGCGCGCAGCGGCAGCGAGGCCAACATCCAGGTCGGCACCGATGTGCCGATCATCACCTCGCAGGCCAATAGCCCGACCCAGCAGCAGGGCAACACCCAGATCCTGCAGACCATCGAATATCGCCAGACCGGCACCATCCTGCACATCAAGCCGCTGATCTATGGAGACAACCGGGTCGACCTGGTCATCACCCAGGAAATCTCCAGCGAGGAGGCGAACTCGAACGCCACCGTCGGCAGCCCGCTGATCCTGGAGCGCAACATCACCACCCAGCTCTCCCTGGCCGACGGCGCCACGGCGGTGCTGGGCGGGCTGATGGACGACGACTACACCAAAGGCAATTCCGGCATCCCCGGCCTGAAGGACATTCCGATCCTCGGCACCGCGACGCGCACCGACACGGTCAGCGGCAACAAGACCGAGCTGATCATGCTGGTCACGCCCTACATCCTGCAGGAGGGCGACGACATGGCCCACTGGGCGGGCCACTACACCGACGAGATGAACGCCGCCTACAAGGTGGGTCACGGTTGGTCCTACACGCTGACCCCGTTCGGCGGCCCGCCAGCGCTGCCTACAAACCAACCGTAGGCGATCCGGACTCTGCGACGGGTGGCGGCAACGCGGAGGGCGGCGGCGGGGGGGCCAGGTAGGGCGCGGCGCGCTCCAGTTTGCGCCATCCGACGCGGTCGAAGCTGAGCTCGCCCATCGCCGTCCCATCGCGGTCGAGAACCTTCAGGGTGACGCGGTAAAGCCTCAGCTCGAAGCGACGCCCCGCCGCGGCCGAGCCGGTGTTGAGCGTGGGTTGGGTCTTCGGCGTCGAGGTCCAGCTGATCGTGCGGCCAGCGGCGAGCGGGGCCGAGCCTTGCGGTGTGAGGGTCGGGTTAAGGTCCGCAGTGAGCACCAGCGCGTTGCGCTCCAGCCCGGCGAGCAGCAGCGCTCGTTCGTAGCGCGCCTGGCCGTCGGCCAGCTGGCGTTGCAGCTCCAGTACTCCGGCCAACGCCATCGCCGCGATGATCAGCGCCACCAGCGCCTCGATCAGGCTGAAGCCGGCGCGGCTGGTCATAGCGCTGGCCCGGACCCTAGTAGCGTCCTCGCCGCCAGCATCGCGAAGGCCGGGACGGCGGCGCAGGCGCCGAACGGGGCCAGCAGCCGCGTCTCGGTGGCGGAACGTGAGAACAGGAGCCAGCCCGCGCCAAGCGCCGATGCGGCGACGATGACCCAGAGCACATCCTCGCCAACCAGCAGTCCCACCGCCGCCATCAGCTTGACGTCGCCGAAGCCGAGGCCTTCGATCTTCCGCCAGCGTAGAAACGCCCAGCGCACCGCGGCCAGCAGTCCGCCGCCGAGCGCCAGGCCGATCAAGGCCGAGGTCCAGCCGATCCGGGCCGCGCCAGCGAGGCCCAACAGGGCGAGTGCGGCGATAAAGACGTCCGGGATCACCAGCCAGCGGCCGTCCACCACCATCACCGCGACGAGCGTCACCGCGGCGGCCGCGAGCGGGCCGGCTAGCAACGGCAGATGCAGCCAGGCGAACCAGGCGAGGCAGGCGAACCCCGCCACGGCCGCAGGGCCTGCGACTCCGAGCGCCCGCCGCCAGGTCGCTCGTTCGCCGGTGACTTGCTGCAAAAGGCCCTGCGGCCCGATCGCCAGCACCAGGGCTACGGCGGCGACCAGCGCCGCGTCACTCCCCCAGATCAGCCAGGCCGGGGTCAAGCGGGCGATCTCAATGGACGGTGTCGTAGATGCTGGCGAGCGCCATCACCAGCGACAGTGCGATCACCCCGACCACCACCGAAATCGCTCCGATCGCCAGCGGCTCGGCCAACACGGTGAAGCGCTTCATCTGGTCCTTCAGGCGATCATCGTAGTTGTCGGCGAGAAAGCCGAACATCGCCGCCAGCGCGCCGGACTTCTGGCCGGTGCGCAGCAGGCTGAGGTCCATGGCGGTCAGCTTGGTGTGACGTCCGAGCGAGAGATGCACGGCGACGCCGGCGCGAAGGTCGGTCTCGAACGCTTCCAGCCCGGTGCGGAACGGGCCGGGTGGAACCCCGCGCCGCGACAGCGAGGCGGCCTCCATCAAGGCGACGCCGTTGGCGAGCGAGAAGGAGGTCAGCCGCGCCCATGTCGCGATCTCGCGCGCTTTCAGGAGGTCGCCGATGACAGGGGTCAAGCGGCCTAGGCCATAGAGCCAGGTCCGTACCGCCGCCTGGCTCGCCGCCGCCAGCACGAGGCCGATCAGCGCGGCCAGGAGCACACCGCACAGGATCAGGTGCCCGTTGACGAAGCCGCCCACGGCGAAGACCACCCTCGACAAGGCCGGCATGTCGCCGCCGCCGGCGCCGATCATCGCCGAGAAGCGCGGGACGATCTCGACGAAGATGAACGCCACCGCGATCACGCCGGCGCAGGCCAGGAGGGCGGGGTAGGTGAGGGCGTTGACGAAGTCGCGCCGCAGCCGGTCCTCATAGGCCATCTGCTCGCCCGCCACCCGCAGCACCTCGGGCACCCGGCCGGCGGCTTCCCCGACCTCGGCCATGGCGTAGACGTAGTAAGGAAAGCCGGGAGCATGGGCGCGCAGCGACGCCGCTAGCGCCTCGCCCCGCTTGAGGGCGGCGATAACCGCCAGGAACTGCGCCTGCCCGCGCCGGGCGACGATGCCGGCGGTGACGGTCTCCAGCGCTTCCAAGAGCGAGACGCCGGCTTCCAGCATCAGCGCCAGTTGGCGCATGATGAGCACCCGCTCAGTCGGTCGCAGCTCGCGATCGGTGCCGCGGGTCGTCATAGCCGAGACTTCGGCGAGGTCGGTGACGGTGAGGCCTTGGGCCATTAGTCCGCGCAGGGCGGCCGGCTCGTCCCTGGCGCGGACCACGTCGCGGATCTGCTTCCCGTCGCGCCCCACGGCGCCGTAGCGAAAGAGCCGCTCCTCGGTCTGATCGATGTGGGCCATTGCTTGGTAGTCGGCCTTACGCCCCGGCCATCGCCGCCGGTGCGACCTCGCCGCCGACGGCGCGGCGAACTTCGCCGAGGCTCGTCGCTCCGGCCCTGGCCTTGGCGTAGCCGTCCTCGAACAGGCTGGCGAAGCCGCCGGCGCGGGCGGTGCGGGTCAGCTGTTCCTCAGCCGCCCGGTGGCGCACGTCGTGCTCCAGCGCCGGCGTCGCCAACGCGATCTCGTAGAGCCCCAGGCGGCCGAGATAGCCGGTCCCGGCGCACTGCGGGCACCCCACCGGCTCGCGCCAGTTGGCGCCGCCACAGACCTCGGCGTCGCGGGGCCGCAGCGCCTCGTAGGCGACGACGCGGTCGGCATCGCTGGGCGCGGCGCAGTGCGGGCAGAGCCGCCGCACGAGGCGCTGACCGACCAGGCCGCGCAGCACATCGGCCAGCAGGAACGGCTCGACATCGAGGTCCAGCAGCCGCGGCGCGGCGGCCAGCGCCGAATTGGTATGGATGGTCGAGATCACCAGGTGGCCGGTCAGCGCCGCCTGCACGGCGATCCGCGCGGTCTCCTGGTCGCGGATCTCGCCGATCATGATCACGTCCGGGTCCTGACGCAGGATCGAGCGCAGGCCGGCGGCGAACGAGAGCCCGATGTCGCTCCGGGCTTGCACCTGCACCACACCGGGCAGCTCGAACTCGACCGGGTCTTCCACCGTGACGATCTTGCGCGCGCCATTGTTGAGGTGAACCAGCAGCCGGTAGATCGTGGTGGTCTTGCCGGACCCGGTGGGACCGCTGACCAGCACCACGCCGTTGGGCTTGTCGACCAGCGCCAGCAGCTGCGCCTGCTGCGCCTCGCTCACCCCAAGCTCGCTGAGCTTCGGCAGCCGGTCGGAGCGTCCAAGCAGCCGCAACACCAGCGACTCCCCCCACACCGATGGCAGGCTGGAGATGCGCAGGTCCAGCTCCTGGCCCGCGGCGCGGATCGACTGGCGGCCATCCTGCGGCAGCCGCCGCTCGCCGATATCCATGCCTGACAGCAGCTTGATCCGCGAGCAGACCGCGTCGAACCGCGATCTCGGCGCGGTGCGCACCGTCAGCAGCTGGCCATCGATCCTGAGCCGCACGGCGAAGTGGTCCGCGAACGGCTCGACGTGGATGTCGGAGGCCCGCCGCGACAGCGCTTCGGCGAAGCAGCCATTGACGAAGTCGATAACCGGCGTCTCCAGCGCCAGCTCCTTCAGCCGCGCGGTCTCGGAGGCGGCGCCGGCTTCGGCGGCGGGGTCCGTCCCATGGCCGAGGCTTTCCAGGACGCCGGTCACCGCGGCGTTCGTCGCCAGCCGTAGCTGCACCGGCTCGCCCAGTTGCGCCAACCGATCGGCAAGCGCCGGATCGTATGGGTTGACCGCGGCGCAGACGATCGGCGCGCCCGCCACCTCGCCGACGCGCCACGCCACCGCCTGACGGGCGATCCACCAGGGCAAGGGCGAGCGGATCTCCGCCAGGAACGCGCCGACCTGACCCGCCGTCGGCGCCTCGCCGGCCGCCAACACCGGTATGCTCAGCTGCTCGCTCAGCAGCTTCAGCAACTCGATCTCGGAGACCGCGCCGATCCGGATCAACAGCTGGCCGAGCAGGCCGCCGGCCATCTGCTGCATGGCCAGCGCGTCGGCCAGCTCCCGCTCCGAGACCAGCCCCCGCGCCAACAGAAGTTCGCCAAGTCGAGCGCTTTGCATGCTCCGAAAGTACCGCAAAAAACTGCGCCTTAGGCGGGGTTTTTCCGCGGGCGAAGTTCGAGGCTGCCTGAGTGCCTCGGCCGGCGGTTTGCGGCTCCACGGGGCAGCCAGCGGGCAGGACGGCCTAACCAGGCGCGAGCCTACGGCCAGCCCGCCCCAGCCACGTCGACCTGCGCCGCCAGAACCTGACCCGTACCGCCCATCTCGCCCATGCGGTCCATGCCGAACCACTGGGCGGCGGTGATGTAGAGCGTGCGGCGATCCGGGCCGCCGAGCATGCAGGCGAAGGCGCCGCGATCCAGTTTCACCTCGTCCAGCACCTCGCCGCCTTCGCGGACCCGGCGGCAGTGTTGGCCGGGCACGCTGGCGTACCAGACCGCGCCGGCTTCATCGAAGCAGAGGCCGTCCGGCGCGCTGTCGCCGAGGTCGGCCCAGACCCGGCGGCCCGAGAGCCGGCCGTCGTCGGCGATGTCGAAGCCGGTCAGGCGCCTGGCCCAGCTCTCGGCGCAGACCAGAGTGCGGCCCTCGGCGCTGACGGCCATGCCGTTTGGGAACCCCAGGTCTTCGGCTTGCGCCTCGACCGTCCCATCCGGCCGGATCAACAGCAGCTTAGGGCCGTTGACGTAAGTGTTGCCCCGCCCATCGACGACGATCTCGTTCCAGCCGCCGGCCTCTCCGAACGCGGCGAACGGCTGCAGCGTCCCGTCCGGCGCCTGGCGCATCAGGTGGGTAGCGCCGGACGCCACCACCAGCACCCGACCTTCGGGATCGAAGTCGAACGACAGCGGCGGCGCGGCGGCGCGGGCGGCCACGGTCAGCGCGCCGTCAGCGGCGAGGTTCAGGATCTCGCCCGCCGTCCAGTCGGCGAACCAGAGCCTGCCGTCATGCCAGCGCGGCGACTCGACCAGCCCGCGACCTTCCAGAACGACGCTCACCTCAGCCATCTTCGGACCTCCGCCGCCCCGAGGACGAAGCAACGCGTGTCAGTCCGACAGGAAGTCCAGCCGAAAGTGGGGCGACTCAGAAGTTGTAGTCGATGTACTTGCCGTCCTGGCCGGAGGAGAAGGGCGCGGCGACGTCGCCCAGCCCAGCGGTCGGCCGGGCGGTCCCCGCGGCGACCTGGTCGCTGCGGGCGAGCTGGTTCTGGGTCCGCTGAGCCAGCGCGGCGAGCAGCGGCGTTCTTGGCACTTCGGTGCCCTTGGCCGGGTTGCCGTAAGCGCCGGGATCGGTCGAGCACATGGCGACGCAGCCGAGCTTCAAGGCGTTGACCACATCGATCGGGGTCGCGTTGGTGCTGCCGTGGTGGCCGACCTTGTAGAAGTCGAGCGAGCCCAGGATGGCCTTGCTGTCGTCGGTCAGTCCGCCCTTGCCGGAGGCGCCGATCGCGCCGCCGAACAGGAAGTTGGCCCAGTTGCCCCACTGCGCGTCGCCGCAGAACAGCATCGTCTTGCCCTTGAACGTGAAGAGCACGACGACGCTCTGATTGTTGATCGCGTTGTCGGCGCTCTGCGCAGCGGCGGCCAGCAGCTCGGGTTGGTTGGCGGCGATGTGCGCCTCGATCTGGGCGATGCTGTAGAGCGGCGGCGCATGCGTCGGCCACATCAGCGCTGGTTGCTGAAAGACCCGATCGAACGGTGCAGCCGGCGGACCGTCGTCGCCGCTGTCATCGGCGGTCAGATACTGGTGCGCCTTGCTATCCATCTGCGCGACCAGGTTGAGATCGGTCGGCGGCCCGAGAATCTGCGCGTCGAGGCCGGCGTCCACCAGCACCTGGGGCAGCTTCGCCGGATCGCCGGCACGGTAGTAGTCGACCGGCGTCGGCCCGCCCGCCGCGGTCTTGAACGAGCGCAGCACCTGCAGGGCGACATCGTTGCTCGACCCGGCGGCGAGGCCCAGGCTCTCGCCCAGGATGTTGCCGGCCATTCGGTCGAACTCTGCGTCGGCGGGATCGCTGCGGGCCGCGAAAGCGCTGCGCAGCCGCATCGCGGCAGCGACCAGGTTGCTCTGAATCCGCGCCGCGTCGCCGTCGCTCGGATCTTCGAACCACGACATCCAGACCCGCTCGACCGTGAAGCCGGCGAAGGTGTCCTTGCCGCTGGCGAAGCCTGAGATGTGATCGGCGTGGCGGTGGGTCATGATCACCAGCGCCAGCTTGCCGCCGGTGTCCCCCTTCATCAGGTCCAGGGCGCCGGCCATGGCGTGGATGTCGTGGGCGTGCACCCCGCAGTCGATCAGGACGTGCGCCTGTTCACCACCGCCACCCGTCGGCAGCGACAGCAGGAAGAAATCGCCGAAGCCCACCCGGTACATCCGGATCCGGATCCCAGCTGCGTCGGGCATGGGTCAGCCTCCCTCGTGGATCAGCGCGAAGTTGATCGCGAACCGGCTGTTCGGCGGCTCGCCGGTGTAGCCGCTGGCGTTGAAGAGGGTGCGTTGCCGCTCTTCACGCGGCGCGCTGTGCAGCTTGGCGATGGCGTAACGAACCCAGGGATGCGCCCGCACCCCGTCGAAGGTCGACGGCTTGGCGATGATCAGGGTCACCCCGCTGCGCACCGGGAATGTCGGCAGCGGCCGGGTCGGGTAGAGCGGCACGTTCTGGGTCTGCACCAGCTCCACCACCATATCGATCTTGAGCCGGCCGGATTGCTCCAGCCGGAACATCGGGTGGAACGACGGCACCTTGATCTCGAGATCCGGCACGCCGGTCGGGTCGGCGAAGCCCAGCCTCACCGCATTGTTCTGCGCCCATTCCTCCAGCACCTTGGCGTTGGCGTGCTGTTCGGCGGCGGTCAGGCCGTTCGGATCGCCGAAGACCAAGTCGTCTTTGAACGGCAGTGTCTCCGGCGCCAGCTTCGGCCAGTAGAGCGAGCCTTCCGAGAAGTAGTGCGCGCCCTCGGCGACGATGCCGCGCAGCCGGAAGGCCTGCATGATCGCGTCGCGCACGCCGTCCTCGTCGTCGGGGTAGAGGTCGAGATCGGCGGTGATCAGCGCCCGCAGGAAATCGCCGTAAGTCAGGTCGACCGGCGGGCAGTAGTCGAGCGACCTGGCACAGATGCCGAAGAACATTTCCGCGGTGCGGCTAACCTCGGCGGCGAGCAGCTCCGCCAGCGGCTGGGGCAGGTCGTCGCCCTCGCCGCCGCCGCCCTTGTAGATCCGGAACAGTGGCGCGACGCGGGCCAGGTAGATGGTGAAGTAGGCGTCGAACACGGCGGCGACCAGGATCGAGCCGCGGTCGTGAGGCTCGGTCTTGGTCTTGATGTCATCGGCGTTGGGCGGCGTACCGAGAGCCGACCGCAGGCCGGCGTGCAGGCCGGACGCCTGGCCGAATTGGCTGGCGAGCTCGATCAGCGGGTTGGTCTGGGCGATGTCGGCCTGGATCTGGGCGGGCGAGCGGGTGTCGTCCGCGTCCCTGGCCGGGGACGCGCCGCAGGACCTGGCGTCGGTCCGCAGGTGCAACGTGTAGAGCTGGCCGCCGGTCCGCTGCAGCGTGTCGATCAGCGTCTCGCTGTGCGAGAAGTGCCGGAACAGCGCGGCCAGGTCGGCGAAGCCTTCGTGGAACGCCGCCACGTCGATGTTGGTCGGCTCCATCAGGTATTCGCGCACGCCGTCGACGATGGCGTGGGTGGTCTCGTGGGCCAGGATGTCGTGCGAGAGGCAGGTGAACACCGTCTGGCCGGGCAGGTTTTCGCCCGGGTCGGTCAGGCTGGCCTTGAAGTAGCCGAACAGGATCGCGTGGGCGTCGGGGCTGTAGAACGCGTTTGCCTGGCAGAGGGCATGCGGGTGCAGGTAGAGTCGGTTGGGCTTGTCGAAGATCTTGGCGCCGTTCTCGTCGACCGGCCGGCGCCAATGCACCTTGCGCCCCAGGGCCGCCTCGAACCGTTCCAGGGTCTCGGAAGCGACCGCGTAGACCATCTGCTGGTGAAAGCGCGGATCGACCTCGGTCGGGTCGAGCCCGCCGCGCATCAGGATCGCGCGGTCTTCGAGGTCGACGGGGGCGTAGTACGTTTTCTGCGCGCCGTCATAGTCGACCACGGCGAAGCGGGCGCCGATCGGCCCCGGCTGCAGCGGCTCGTAGCGAACCGCGACATCCAGGCTGTTGCCGAGTTTGCGGCCCCGACTGGGGTCGTAGGCGTAGACCTTCAGCGGCCGGGTGACCGGCGGCTCGATCCGGGTCGAAGGCGCGTAGATATCGCCGCCGATGTTCTCTGCCATGTCCTCCCCCGGAGTCCTCGCCGCCGGGCGCGCCGACGGCAAGCGCGACAGTAGCGAGATACACGTTGAAAGCGAGAGGAAAGGAATGACAATTAGGCGACGTCGGTGGCGGCGGCCTCAGCCGATGTGGGTGAGCTCCGCCTGGCGGGTATCGATCTCGTAGCCCATCCCCGGCGCGTCGCTGAGCTGCACCCAGCCATCCGAGCCAGCCCGCAGCGGTTCGGTCATCAAGAAGTCGCGCCGCTCCAGCGACCATTCCGGCGGATCGTAGGGGAACTCGAGGAACGGGGTCTCGCCCAGCCCGGCCGCCAAATGCGCGTTGGCGACAAGACCCATGCCGTTGGTCCAGGTGTGCGGCGAGAAGGTCAGATTGTGTTCCTGCGCCATGTAAGCCACGCGTCGCAGGCCGGTGATCCCGCCGACTAGAGCGACGTCGGGCTGCAGCACGTCGAGGCAGCCACGGGCGATCAGCTCGCGGAACTCCGTCAGCTCGCGGGTCATCTCGCCGCCGGCGATGCGCACGCCGGTCGCGGCGCGCAGCGCCGTCATGCCGGCGAAGTCAGCCCGGTGCAGCGGTTCTTCCATCCAGTAGACGCCGAGGCGCTCCAGCTCCCGGGCGACGCCGAGGGCGTGCTTCAGTGTCCACGGCGCCTCGGTGTCCCACGGCATGCGCCAACCCTGATTGCAGTCGACCATCAGCTCGAGGCGGTCGGCGACGCGTTCCCGGACAGCCTCGAGCGCACGGATGTCCTCGCGCCAGTCGCCGCGGCGGAACCGGATCTTCATCGCGCCAAAGCCTTCGCCGAGAAAGCGTTCGGCGACGTCGGCCAGAGTCTCCGGTCCCCGCAGCACGCCGGACGACGCATAGGCGCGAACCCGGCCAGATGCGCCGCCCAGCAGGCGCCAACAAGGCTGGCCGGTGATCTTGCCGATCAGGTCCCAGAGCGCCAGGTCGAGCGGCCAGCAGCGCCCGTAGTGGAAATTCAGATGCGACAGCACCCGCCAGTGCCGCTCGATCGCCATAGGGTCCTGGCCTACGAACAGCGCCTCGTGACCGGCGAACCCCAGCATCTGGTCGCCACTGCCGTAGCCAACGAGGCCAGTGTCGGTCTCGACGCGCACGAGGGTCGCATCGAAGTGGCGGCGCGGGCTTGAGTCCCAGCTGGCGTTGAACGGCGGGTCGAGCGGCAGGCGGTGGTGCGTGATCGCGATCGCGGCGATCTTGTGCTCGCTCACGACTGGCCGCCAGGGGTGAAGAACGGATTGCCGACACTCAGCAGTCCCGCCGCAAGTGCTTCGCGGCTGGGCCAACCGCTCTGCATCGCCCGCCCGGCGGCGGCGAAAGCGGCGGCGCGATTGTTGGCGTAGACCACCTCGGCGTCGTCGGCCGCCGGGTCGACCCAAACCAGGGCGATCGCGACCCAGCCGTCCTCGGCCTCGGGCGGCAGCACGTCCTTCAGCAGCGCTTCGGTGATCCCGGCCGCCACGCCCGCCTGGCCTGGACCCCAGGTCATCGTCTCGTGCCCCGCGTCGCGCAGCACGGCCTTGGCGACGAAGAGGGTCGCGGGCTTGGCCGGCAAGTTTGGCTTCAGTACCGCCTGGAACGGGATGTGACCCGGTCCCGGGCTGGCGGCGGCGAGCGCGAAGGCCGCGCCGAGCTCCGCCTTCGGCCCCAGGATCAGGTTGATGTGCGCCGCGTTGGCGCCCCCACCTTCGAACCCCTCACCGATGAAGATCATGCCGCCCGCCTCAGTCGTTCGAGAACGCCCGCGCCCGGCGCACGGGGTTGTAGTCGTTGATCATGTCGCGCGGCCGATAGGGCGCTTCCAGATAGTCGCGCTCTTCGGTCGTCAACACCATCGCAGCGGCGGTCACGGCGGCGTCGACCTGGTCCGGAGCATCGGCCCCAACCAGCGGCGCGGTCACCTGGGCGCTTCCTGCAACCCAGGCCAGTGCGATCTGGGCCGGCGGGACCCCGCGGGCGGCGGCCACCTCCCGCGTCCGTCGCGCGATCTCCTGATCGATCTGATCGCCGAACCAGTCGAGATAGGGGTCGTGCGCCGTCCGCGCGTTGGCCGCTGCGCCGGCCAGGTAGCCCCGAGCGAGGGGACTGAATGTGG
This sequence comes from Caulobacteraceae bacterium, assembly GCA_036494265.1. GTDB lineage: Bacteria > Pseudomonadota > Alphaproteobacteria > Caulobacterales > Caulobacteraceae > Acaudatibacter. Next base: position 50,240 of record DASXOP010000037.1, read on the forward strand.
TCACCGCCATGCCGGCGTGGGCGCAATAGGGCATCATCTCCCGCTCTTCCTCGCGATAGAGCAGGCTCAGCTGGCATTGCATGTTCGCGAACGGCGTCCACCCGTTGGTCCGCGCCACGGCGTTCATCTCGGCCAGCTGCCAGGCGTACATGGTCGAGGCGCCGAGGTAGCGCGCCTTGCCCTGGCGCACGACGTCGTGCAGCGCCTGCATGGTCTCCTCGATCGGCGTTTCCGGGTCGAAGGCGTGGACGATGTAGAGATCGACGTGATCCGTCCCCAGCCGCGCCAGCGAGCGGTCGATCGAGGTCAGGATGTGCTGGCGCGACAGGCCCCGGTCGTTGGGGTGATCGCTCATCGGGTAGAACACCTTGGTCGCCAGCACGAGCTCGTGGCGCCGGACCATCCGCAGCAGGTTGCGGCCGACCACCTCCTCGCCGCGTCCCAATGAATACCAGTCGGCCGTGTCGAAGAAGTTGATCCCGAGGTCGAGCGCGCGGCGCAGAATCGGGATCGCGGCGTCCTCGTCCAGCACCCAGCCCTTCCACGCCGAGCTGCCCAGTCCCATGCCACCGAGGCACAGCCGCGAGACCTTCAGCCCAGTCGAACCAAACCGCACATAGTCCATCGACGACTCCGGCCTGCCCGCCGCTTGCTAGTCTTCGAGCACCAGGATCGCCACCACCGGATAGTGGTGCGAACCCAGGTTGGGCCCGCGGGAGATGCTCACCGTCCGCCAATCGGCGCCGGCGTAGACATGGTCGATCGGAACGAGCGGGATCGGGGATCGATAGGATGGCCAGCTGAAGAGCGCCCGATCGCGGCGCTCAAGGCCCAGCCGCTGGTCCAGGTACCGGAGGCCAAACGACCACGGCGCGAGATTGAAGTCGCCGGCCACGATCAGCCGCTTGCGGTCATATCGATCCAGCAGTTCTGCCAGCGCCGAGGCGCGGGGCAGCTGGCCTGGCACGGTGGGGTGTGGCAGGTGCGCCGCGACGATGGTGAACGGAGTTGTCGGGCTCGCGAACGTGGCGCGGGCGAAACTGGGCAGTCGTGGCCAGAGCGGCATCCCGCCCTGAACCGACTGTGGGCCAGCCGGCTGGCGACTGAAGATGCCCGAGCCGCCAATGCCGCCCGTGTAGATGAAGCCCCGCGCCACCAACGCGGTCGTCAGAGCGGGCCCCACGTCTTCCATGGTGATGAAGTCGGGCTTCTGAGCTGTCAGCCAGTCCGCCGCGAACGTGATCTTGGTGGCGTATTCATGCGCGTTGAACTGGATGAGCTTGATCCGCCGAACGCCTCCGCCGGCGACGAACGCACGGATCGGACGCGTGTATTCCGGCAGCACCAGCGGCAATGCCGCGATAATCCCCGCCGCGCCAACCCCGATGAGCGTCAAGCGCCACCGGCGCGACCCGCCAACCGCACCAAGGGCGGCCGCGCCGAGCGCACCCGCCATCCAGAACGGCGCAACCTCGGTCAGCAAGTCCAGGCGCTGGCTGACGCGCCCTCCCTCCGCGGCCAATGACGCGGCGAGACAGAGCAAGCCCAAGATCAGCGCTGCGCTCTTGACGGCGACCGAACCTATCCTCGCGATCGCTGCCACCTAGTCTCCCGAGTTGTTGCGCCGCTCAATCCTCGGCCCTATCACGGAGCCAGGGGAACTTGGGACGTGGATGCATCTTCAGACGGTGAAAGTGGAGAGCTGACGCGGCTCGGGGCCGGATTTCGTCTAGCCGGGATGCTCGCGTTCTGGCTGGTGGCTTGGCTGCCGCTCGCGATCTACTTCGGCCTGGCGTTCGCGCTGTTGGGCTTGGCCCAAGCTGTCGGGCTACGCCGCCCGCGAGAGCCGGTCTTCAACCGCTAGGTCGGAATGCCGCTCGCCACCTTCGGCCTCAGGGCCCTCACCCGGCGCGTACATGCGCGGTGAAGTCTGGCTCCTGCGGCGCTGATCTGGTGAAAGCTTCGAAGCAAGATCGTCCAGCGCTCGGGGCATGAGCGTCCACGGCTCGACCAGATACCGCCCGGCGAGGCGACGCGGGTCGCGGACCAACCTGTAGAGCCACTCGAGGCAAAGTCCGCCCAGGAACCGCGGCGCAGGCGGCTGCGCGCCGGCTTCGTAGTCGATGGCCGCGCCGACCGTGAGGCAGACACCCGTTGCAATTTCATCGAAATTGTCGGCGACCCAAGTCTCTTGGATCGGCATTCCCATACCAACCAGGATGATATCGGGATTGAACGCATTGATGTCGTCGAGCACGGCGCGGTTCTCAGCCGAACCCGACGCTTGATCGAAGTAACCGTGATGGGCCGCGAACGTGACGCCCGGCCATTCAAGGCTAAGACGCCGCACGGCCTCTTCGCCGACGCCCGGGCGCCCCCCGAGACAATAGACCCGCCAGCCGCCAGCGGACGCCGCGGCCCAGAACGAGTCGCGCCAATCCAGGTAGGTGCAGCGGTTCGACTGGGTGGTCGGAAGGCCGAGCAGCCTCGCCCAATAGACCAGCGGCATCGAGTCGATCTCGATGAGATCGGCCTTGGAGAAGAACGCGGTCATCCGCGCGTCCTTGCCGCAGAAGTAGATGCTGTGAAGGTTGTGGTTGGCGACGATCGCCTTGCGCCGTTCGAGGACGGCGTCGGCGACGAAGGCCACCACCTGGTGACGGCGCACGAGATCGACCTCAGCGCCGAGCAGCGACACTCTGCGAAACTGGCGCCTCGTGTAAGCCATTTGTTGATCCATCCTGAGACATCGCGCCTCGATCAGGATGGCGGTTGCAACGCATGGACCTATCGCCGCAGCACAGCCGAAGGCGGCGCCGCTTAGGCGATAGCTGTATCCGAGATGGGAAGGCCGAAAAGGCCTTGTCGGTCAGCTGGGCGCTAGCCTCTGACGTAGTGGGTCGCGGCCCAGGCCGCCGCGGCGAGAGCGGCCCAAAGCCCAAGCGATGCCGTAACGCTGAAGAGCAGCGTCGCCCGTGGCTGCCATCGTCGCGGTTGATCCGCGCCCGATGGCTCCCACTGCATTTCCAGATCGTGCTGCATCGCCTTGGCCGGCGAGGGGACGCTGGGGCTGTCACCGTCGGCTGTGCGCAGAGAGGTCCGGGCTCTGCCGACAGCCGGCTCGCCCTTCGTAGGGGCGACTTCGCGAACAGCTTGTTGACGTGGCATGACGGCGCCTCACGAGAGAGAGCAGACCCTCGCGCGCGGCGGTTTATGTTTGATAAATTCAGGCGCTAGAACAGCGACGGTGGCTTCAGAATGCCGCGGGGTGGAACGGCCCTTCGGTGACGGCTCGCATCAGCACCTTCAGGTCCTGGGTCAGCGACCAGGTCGCGATGTATTCCCGATCGAGGTTCACCCGACCCGCCATCGACTCGATGGTTGGTGTCGCCCCGCGGTAACCGGAGACCTGAGCCAGTCCCGCAATACCTGGTCGAACCATGAGCCGAGAGCGATATTCAGGAATGATGGCCGAGTAGTAGGTGTCGTGCGCCATCGCGTGCGGTCTCGGTCCGACCAACGACATGTCGCCTTTCAGGACATTGAGCAACTGCGGCAGTTCGTCGATGCACGACCGCCGCAGAAAAGCGCCAAGCTTCGTCACGCGATCGTCGCTCTGCGCGGCTTGGACGATGGTCTCTCCGTCCTCGACCACCCTCATCGACCGAAACTTGTAGATCTCGAAGACCTTGCCATCGAGCCCGGCGCGGCGTTGTCGGAAGAGCGCGGGACCACGGCTCTCGAATTTGATCCACGCAGCGATGAGGCAGAAGAGCGGCAGCAACACCAAGATACCCAGCGAAGCGCCGGCAATATCGAGCAATCGCTTCAGAAAGGACCGATTGGCGCGCTGAGCGCCCACCTGCAGGTCGACCAGACTGGGCTCTGGTTCGCCGGTCGAAGCTGCGTCTTGGGATCGTCCAATCACGAGGTTCACTGCGCCTGTAGGTTGCTCGCCGCCGAACTTCAGCGCGAGCGCCTTGCCGCCCGATCCAGCAAAGGCGTTGCCCCCGACGTGCGTTTCACTGTTTGCCTGCAACTTCAGCGCCGCTCTAGACGAGAGTCACGTCGCACTGAGCGCCCCCATTCCAGCCCTTGCCAACCTGGCGCGGCAACCCTGCGGTTGGCAGCCGGCCCTCGACGTCCATCACTAATCGATTGTTAATGGACGAGGACAGGTCTGACAACTGACAGGGGATTTATCGCGGCGAGAAAGTCGATGTCACAAAGGGTTAGGTCGATCTGCAAGCAGTTCGATCCTCCCCCTGCCCGATTTTCAAAACACGGCGATGACGCCCGAGCGTCCCCGCACTTTGCTGCCGAGATTTATGACAGGAAAAGGCGTATCGCCAGGCCAATCGCGAACCAGATGGTTCCGCTGACGATTAGGATGAAACTCAGGCTGCGCCGCATGGTCCAACGCGCTGGCGCCACGCGCGGGGTATCCAGCGGCGCTGGGACAGTGCGTAGTAGGGCCGGTTTAGTCGCTTTCGGCGTCGTCACCCGCGATCTCCAACGCCCGTTCTCCGAGCGTTCACACGACTATCGCTTAACCTAGAGCTTTTGCCAATGAGGCTCAGGCGCAGATTGTGCGCGTCGGCGGTCTGTCACAACGTCGCGGGCGGGAGCGAGTTCCTTCGACTAGCCAGGATCGCCTTGTCCAAGAGACAGCCCAGCGCGACGCCTGCCAAGCCGCCCAGCGTCTTTTCGAGACCGTCGATCGGACGCGCATCGCGGGACGGGATCACGAGCTGTAGGGCCTCCGACCCGACCGCGATCGCGCAGATGGCCGCGAGGGCGAGAAACGGGCGCCGCGGATAGCTCAGCGCCAGGGTTCCCCCGAGCGCGAGGAAAGCGCCGAACCGCTCGAAGATGACGTGGCCGGTCTGGGGCCTGAGGTTGACTGGCGAGAAGGTCGCGAACACGATGAAGGCCAGCAGCGCCCAGAATGCAGCGCGCGCGCCGACCTGGATCGCTTGGCCGCTCCCCGGTCGAACCGACCCGATCAAGCGCGAGAGGCGGCGCTGGTCAGCTGGGCTGGATCGGTCCGCGCGCCGAGGGCGATGAAGCGCGACTGCGACGTCAGGAACCACAGATAGGCGGGCACGCTTTCGTCGACGAACCTGAAGTGCTGGCCGAACTCGTCGGAGACGGATTCCAGCAGGAAGCGTTCAGCGGCGAAGCGATCGACGAGTTCGGCGCACTTGGCGCGCGCCTCCGTGCTCGCCAGCGCTTGATCGATGTCGTCCCGGGTGAAGCAGCCGCCGGAGAACTGGGCGATGCCGGCGATCGGTCCGAGCAGCTTGTGCGCGCCGTCCCGAACCAGGGTCCGCAGCTGGAACTGCGCGCGCCGGGTCAGGCGGCCGTGGATTTCGAGCATCGCCTCGGCCAGCGCCGCGGAGACGTCATCGTCGTCGACCGAGGTGCGGCCTTCGGAGAGCGCGGCCAGGCCGGCGTGCTGCGAAAGCAGGCTGGCGGAGTAGGGCATCCCGTTGGCCACCGAGACCACCATCTCGCGCGCCGCCTCGTCGAAGACCAAGCCACTCGCCGACTCGCCCTTGCCCACGAGATCGCGAATCTCTTCGGGAGTCATGCGCGGGGCTTCGACCGCGAAGATGTTGCGGTTGATCGTGGGCCGGTGCTGAATCAGCTCGGCGAGGTTGGCGGCGACGCCGGCGATCGCCAGCTGCACGCGCACCGACCGGTCCGACAAGTTCTTCAGGAACTCGGCGATGTCGCGCCGGAATTCCTGGCTCTCGCAGCGGTCGAATTCGTCGAGGATCACCAGCACGCGGGTGTCGGCGACCTTGGCGCATAGATCGCTCGCCTGGCGCACGCTGACCGGCGTCTCGTCGAGCAGGCTGGCGAACATGGCGCCGTGCTCGGCGTCGCTCGAGGTAGGCCCGAAGTCGCGGTGGAACATCAGCGGGATTTCGCTGGCGACGGTGCGGAACGTTTCGTCGAACGACGACGACGACCCGCAGGAGACATAGACCACCAGGTAGCGCGCCTCGCGGCCGGCCTGGGCCAGCACGTGCAGCAGCGAGGTTTTGCCGATGCCGCGCTCGCCGTAGAGGATCACGTGCAGCCGCTCGTCCTCGATCGACCGGATGAGCGTGGTCAGAATCTCGCGCCGCCCGGCGAACATCTTCTGGTCGGTGATCGGCTGCGACGGCGTGAACGCGCTGCGCAGCTTGATCCGCAAGGTCGCTTCGTGGCGCGAGGCCCGTGGGTCGACCTGGTCGCCGGCGGTGGCGTGGAAGCGCGGCAGCAGCGAGCCGGCTGGCTTGGCGACCGGCGCGGGCGAGGCCCTTACCGGCGTTGGCGCGATCGAGGGCGCGCCCTCGGCCGATCGGAAACTCAGCGCCGCACTGCCGGCCTTCGGCTTGCGCAGCCCCAGCCTCAATCTGTCAATCCAAGCCACGGAACCTCTCTACCTCAACTCGGCGCTCGAATTCCAATCCGCCAGCAGCTGACGAAGGGCAACTCGAAGAGCCAGGCCCGTTTCGGGGCCCAAAGGAGCTCGTTCTGAGCGCCGAGCAAGCATCGCGCCAAGCCGGCCAGCGCCAGCCAAGCATCCCCTTGTGCGCCGCTCCATAGCACGACATCCCCGCCGGCTCATGTCTTATGCGCCACTCCGACGCAGGCGCCGAACTTGCAGGCAGGGCGGACGAGCCGATCACAAGGTCGCAACTGCCCGCGCGGCGTGGCAAATGAAGGGCGATGACCGCATCGGATGAGAGCGTGAGCAGCCAGGCCCCCGCGGCGCCGCGGGTCAGCGTGATCGTGCCCCATTACAACGACCTGGCGCGGCTCGGCCTCTGCCTGGACGCGCTCACCCGGCAGACCTACCCCGCCGACCTGACCGAGATCGTCGTCTCCGACAACGCCTCCCCCTGCGGCGAAGCTGCGCTGACCGAGCTTATCGCCGGTAGGGCGCGGCTGACCATCACCCCCACCCCCGGCGCCGGCCCGACCCGCAATGGCGGCGCCGACATCGCCACCGGCGAGATCTTCGCCTTCACCGACGCCGACTGCGTCCCTGAGCCGCAGTGGCTCGCAGAGGGGATCGCCGCGCTCGCCGACCACGACTTCGTCGGCGGGGCCATGCGGGTCCTGGTCGAGGACGCCGCCCGGCTCACCCCCGCCGAGGCGTTCGAGCGCGTCTTCGCCTTCGACAACGCCGCCTACGTCGCCCGCAAGGGCTTCTCCGTCACCGCCAACCTCTTCTGCCCCCGCGCGGTCTTCGAGGCTGTGGGCGGCTTCCGCACCGGGGTCTCGGAGGACATGGACTGGTGCTACCGGGCCCGCGCCGCCGGCTACCGCATTGGCTATGCCCCCAAGGCCATCGTCGGCCACCCCGCGCGCCGCACCTGGCAGGAGATCACCACCAAGTGGCGGCGCCTGAACGCCGAGCAGTTCGGCCTGATCAAGGACCGCCCCCTCGGCCGCTGGCGCTGGCTGGCCAAGAGCGCCCTGGTCCCCGCCTCGGCGCTGGCGCACACCCCCAAGGTGATGGCCAGCGACCAGCTCGGCTCGCTCGGCCAGCGCCTCGGCGCGCTGGCCATGCTCTACCGCCTGCGCCTCTGGCGCTCCGCCGACGCGATGCGCATCCTCATCAGCCCCGAGCGCCCCTGAGCCGTGACCACCCCCAGCTCCCCCCTGCACGTCGCCATCTGCATCGTCGGCTATCGCAACGCGGACGACATCGTCCGCTGCCTCGCCGCCCTCGCCCGCACCGACTACCCCCACTTCGAGGTCGTCATCTGCGAGAATGGCGGCCCCGAGGCCTACGCCCAGCTCGCCGCCGTCCTGCCCGAGGCCCTGCCAGGCGGCCAACCGGTCACCGCCATCCTCGCCCCCGGCAACCTCGGCTTCGCCGGCGGGGTCAACGTCTGCCTCGCCGCCGCACCCCCCGAAAACGCCCCTCCAGCCGGCGCCTGGTGGATCCTAAACCCCGACACCGAGCCCTACCCCGACGCCCTCGCCCGCCTGGTCCAGCGCCTGGCCGAGGGCGACTGCGACGCCGTCGGCCACACCCTGCATCTGCCCTCCGGCCAGGTGCAGTCGCACGGCGGGCGCTGGCAGCCCTGGCTCGCCCGCGCCATCTCGATCGATCACGGAACCCCGCTCGCCCCTGCGCCCGACCCCGCCCGCATCGAGCGCCGCCAGAACTACCTCAACGGCGCCTCCATGCTCGTCTCCCGCCGCTTCGTGGAGACCGCCGGCCCCCTGCGCGAGGACTACTTCCTCTATTGCGAGGAGGTGGAGTGGTGCCTGCGCGCCCAGCGAGCCGGCCTCACCCTCGGCTTCGCCCCCGGCGCCCTCGTCCTCCACCACCAGGGCACGACCACCGGCAACCGCGGCGACCTCGCCCGGAAGACCCGCCCCCCGGTCTACCTCAACGAGCGCAACAAGCTGCTGCTCACCCGCGATCTCTACCCGGCCCGCCTGCCCCTGGCGGCCCCGGCCACCCTGGCCATCACCCTCGCCCGCTACGCCAGGCGCCGCGCCTGGCGCCAGCTCGGCTACGCCCTCGAAGGCTGGAGCGCCGGCCTCGCCGGCCAACGCGGACCGCTGACCTGAGCCCGGCCTTTCAGTTTCTCTGCGCCGACCCGGCCGCCGACAAGGCTTGCCCGACCGCAGATGCAACGTAAACTACGGTCCCCGCCCCTCCGGCGAACGCGGGAGCCCGCCCAGATTTTCTCCACCGCCGACGATATCAAAGACCCCGCGCCCACCAGGCGCGCCGCATGCAGCATCCTCCCAGGTGAATCGTCGTCAAGTCCGAACTTGGTCAGCCGCCGCCAAGCGTGCATGAAGCCCCCGGCGCCAGGATTGCAGGAAGGCACCCGTGATCGGCTTGATTAAATCGGCGGTGCGACGCGCCCGGCTCTACCTGCTGCGGCGCCGGCAGTTCGACAGCCTCGCCCTGCGCGCCTACTTCCGTCGCCACCACGACGTCGATGTCGGCCTCTACTCCTACGGCTGCTTCGACCAGTGGCGCATGCGCGGACCGATGCGTGTCGGCCGCTACTGCTCGATCGCAGTAACGGCCCGCTCCGCTTTGGCTAACCATCCGACCGATGCGATCACCACCCATCCTGCGCTTTACGGGCGGTCGTTCGGCGTCATCGACGTCGATGTCGATATGGGAGGAAGTTTGGTGATCGAGGACGACGTGTGGGTTGGCCACAACGCGATCATCCTGGCCGGCTGCAAGCGCATCGGCCGCGGCGCCGTCATCGGCGCTGGATCGATCGTGACGCGCGACGTGGAGCGTTACGCCGTCATGGCGGGCAATCCGGCGCGCAAAATTCGTGATCGCTTTGAGCCCGAGCTTGCCGAGGCGATCGAGGCCAGCCGTTGGTGGGAGCTAAGCCTCGGCGAACTGCGCACGCTGGTCGAGCGGCAGCCCGATTTGATTTTCCATCCCTCGGTTGAGGCGCTGCAAGCCTGGACCGGGAGGCGTGCATGAATCGGGCTGGAGAGCCGGAGGAGCCGGGCGGGGCTTTTCAGACTCAACGGGAGACGTAGGCGCCCAGATCGACCGACGAGCCCCTTGGCGCCCCTTCGATGTCCAGTGCAGGCGCTTCGTGCGCGTCACCGTGCCCACGGGCCGGTGATCCCGGTCTAAGATGAAGGTCGTAGGTAGCAGTCTGGGGATCAAACTTTACGAAAACCTTGCGCGGTTCGAAAGGTGAAAGGTTGTGGTCAATCTCCAGGTTATCGGCTGTTTCAATTCGCGCGGGCATATTGGTGGCTATGTTGTTTCGGATGATGACATTTCTTGACTTAATCTGTCCGTGATTGTTAGCGCCAACGGCAATCCATGTCTGCCTAGACGTGGTCCCGACAAGTGTATTATTGATAACTTTTAGTCCATCTACGCCAGACATGGTGATACCATGCCATGTGTCAGTAATTATGACGTTGTTTATAATAGATACATCCTTCCAGGTGCCGTCGAATATCGTAATTCCGTGAAGGTCGTCGGCAGGCATAGCTAACGCAGGCCTCGCCTGCTGGATGATTATATTATCTGATATATTCACGCCAATGTTCACGATTCCTGGCTGATCGTGGAAATTCCAGCCCTGAATGCCGTCGGTATGTACGCAAAGATTGTTGCAAATGTCATGACCGTTGGTGATAATATTGCCATCGATGATCGAATAACTGATCGAATGGTCTATTCCATCGCCGGCGAAGTCATCGATCTTGTTGTCCTTAATCTCGATGTACATCCCATTCTCGCCTTTCTGATCGCCTTCGACCTGCATGCCGTTGAAAACATTTCGAATCACATTGCCGACAATGCGGACGCAGCGGGAGTTCCGGGAGTAGAGGCCGTCAGCCAAGGGAGGTGAGTCAGCCTGGCCAGGCGCCTCCGCCGCCCAGGGGTAACCCCCTGAAGCAGACTCGATGGTGTTCCGCTCGAAGACGACGTCGCTCGCCTGGATACGCACGAGCGGAGGATGTGAAGGATACTTGCCCGGCGGCGGCAAGGCGCTTGCCCCACCTCTCAGCCCGGCGCCCTGGATGACAAGCCCGGAAACCACCCAGTGACCGCCTCCGATGTCGAGGGTGGAGAGCTGCGCCGGCTGGCCACGCGACGCGCTCAAGGTGACGAAACCGCTATTCTTGCTGCGCAATACGACGGCGCCGTACTCGCCTGCCGTTAGCTGGATCGTTGTTCCCGGCTGCGCGTGCGCCAGCGCCGCCTCGAGGCCCGATGGCCCGACCACTACGACGCTGCCGGAACTCGCCGGAGGCGTCGGACATCGTCCGCTGAAGTCGCCGGCAGACACTGCCGAGCCGCCGCACGCGCTGAGGAAAACCAGAAGCGACAAAACGGCCACGCAGCGAAGGGCCTGCACTGCTTGTTTACTCACGGTTAGTTCCTCGTGGTGCCCGCATTGCGCGCGTCAAAGGCTTCTCTGCGATGCGATATGATGTAGGTTGGTTGATGCCCACCAAAGCAGGGTTCCCCCGGCAAAGTGTCAAGTGTGAGCCGGCGGTATCTCGGCTTCAAGCTGGGCGAGGAGGGACTTGATTACCAGTTCAGCGGACGAACCGACGCCGGCGCGGAGGGGAGCGAAGCTTTACCTAGTGGGGATCGTAGTAGCGCAGGTATGCGCGCTTTTGAGATATTGGGTCCTTGCCCGCCTTCTGGGCCCGCAGCAGCTCGGGCTTGCCGCGACCCTCGTGCTCACGGCATCGTTCTTCGACCTTGTCACAGACATGGGCGGAGACAGGTTTCTGATTCAGGCCAAGGACGGCAACGACCCGTCCGTTCAGGCGCTTGTTCAATTCGCGCAACTCACACGAGGGATCGTCGTCGCGGTGGTGCTGGCCGCCCTCGCCTGGCCGCTTTCCACGTTGCTGAAAGCACCAGAACTGTTTGGCGCGCTGGCGGCGCTTGCGATCCCCACGCTCATCGGGGGCTTCATCCACATGGACATGCGCCGCTTTCAGCGCAGGCACGATTTTCGTGCTGAGGGCATCTCACTCTTGGTTGCTGAGCCCCTCAGTGTGCTGGCAACCATAACGGTCGCAATAGTATTGCACAGTTTCAGCGCGATTGTATACGGGCTTGTTGCGCGTTCTCTTGTTATATTAATTGTATCACACTTGCGAAGCGAGCGGCCCTACTCTGTCGCTATAGAAAGGAAACACTTAGGAGAATTGACAAAATTTGCCGGACCCCTCATGGTAAATGGACTGCTATTGTTCATGGGTTCGCAAAGCGACAGGGTGATTGTGGGAGGCCAGCTTAGCCTAAGGGAGCTCGGAATCTATTCAGCCATTATGCTCTTAATATATTATCCCTCTACGATGGTTCAACGGTATATGAGCGCGATGTATCTACCACTCGTGACGGCGCACAGAGCGGCGTCCGCTCGGCGTGAGTCGGTTGAGCTCCTGGGCGGGCAGTCGATACTTTTGGCCTTGTTGATGTCAGTAGGCTTTGCCATCGCTACGCCTGTGTTCGTCCCGATCCTTTACGGCGCGAAGTTCGCCCAGCCGGCTTTCACGCTCGCACTAATCGGCGTACTCCAAAGCAGCCGATTTCTTCTGGTGCTCTGGCCTAGCACGCTGGCTCTGGGGGGCGGGCGCAGCGCGGTCGTACTCGCTACGAACGTCGTGCGACTTGTCGCTTTTCCGATGGCAATTGTAGGCGCTCACATAGGTGGTGGCCTCAATGCCGTGGTCAGCGCCTTCGCCCTGGGCGAGTGGGCGGCTTTGGGGGTCGGATTATTCATGACTCGCAGCCTAAGCGGCGGACGCCTCCGGGACAGTCTTGGACGCCTGTGCAGCTTCATCTTCGCCTCTATGCTGATCGGTTCTTGGCCGCTGGCCCTCGCTCAACACGGTTGGGCCGCCGATGTGGCGCTGGCGTGCGCGTCGCTCATCATAGCGTGGTGGATCCTTTATCGGGAGCGCGCCGCGATCCTCAACGTGATCGACCTGCTGCGCGCCGTTGTCCTCCGCTCTCCAGGAGCGGCAGGCTCCGTCGGCCAGAAAGCGCTGTAATAGGGATGGCGGTCGACCCGGAAGAGGCGAAGGAAAGCGATCCCATCAGTGTGTCGCGCCCGCCCCAGAATGACGCCACGCTTCGCGCTGGGCTCGCGCCGCAAACTCGCCGACCCTACCACGGCGCCACCCCATCGCGCCCGTTGCTCCGTCGCGTCGGCTACGGATCCTTCCTTTTCGCCCTTCTGGTTTATGGCCTCGTCTTTGCTTTCTTTGCGCCGTACCTCGCGCCGCTGCTTGTGCTGCCAATACTCATCCTCTCGGTCGTGGCAATATGGGCCCTCCCGTCAGATGGCCGCCGGCCTCCAGAAAGGTTACTTGAGTGGCTCTTTTACGCATTCTTGGTAGTACGTGTCGCTTGGCCGAACTATCTGGCGATTGTCATTCCGGGACTTCCTTGGATAACCCTTCTAAGGCTCGTGGATACTCCCATGGTGGTAACTCTGCTTGTGTGCGCTTCGACATCGAAGTCTTTCCGCGCCATTGTCTTTGACCACCTTAAGGTTCAACCGATAACGGTCAGCCTACTTGTTTCTTTTGTCGTTATACAGGCGCTGTCTATTGTTATGTCCGGTGAAAAGGGCGTTTCCACGGAAGAATTCGTAAACGCGCAGCTCTCACAAACGTCGGTGTTCTTTATCGCCATATTTGTCTTCTCCCGAAAGTCGCGGGCCGAGCTGTGGACAAGGATTTTGTGGGCGCTTGTCGTCTTTGTGGGCACAATCGCGCTAATTGAGTACAAGATGCGCCACATTGTGTGGGCTGGACATGTTCCGGCCTTCCTCCAGATTCAAGATGAGAACGTCGCCAAGATTCTGCAAGGCGCCATGCGGGCAGGAACATCGCAATATAGGGCGCAGAGCACCTTCAGCACGAGTCTTGGACTATCTGAATTCAACGCCTTGGCGCTGCCATTTATCTTGTATCTAGCTTTCCAGAGCAAACGCCTTGTATGGCGCGTCCTCGCTGCTGCAACAGTTCCATTTCTCTTGCTTGTAACTCTAGCGACTGGCTCGCGACTTGGCATGGTCGGCGCCTGTGTAACCTTCCTGATGTATACATTCATCTGGGGTGTTCGTCGGTGGCGGCTCCAACGCGGCGATATCGTTGGTCCCGCCGTCGTCCTCACCTACCCCATCATGGCTTCGGCGTTTCTGGCCGCGACTCTCTTTGTCGGTCGCCTGCGACGGGTTGTGTGGGGAGGCGGGGAGACGGCTCTAAGCACTGACGCCCGCAAGACACAGTACGCGATGGGCATCCCGAAGGTGCTGCACAACCCCTTCGGCTACGGTATTGGCCAAGACGGTGTGGTGCTGAATTTCCGTGATCCGAGCGGCCGGCTCACCGTCGACACCTACTACCTGGCGACTGCCCTCCAGTACGGCGTCCTGGGTTTTGTGGCCTATTATGGAATGTTTGCATGGCCGGTAATCAGATCGTTGAGAATAATTCTCTTGACTGAGCTTGACCCCCGCGGGGCGGGCGTTCTTATTCCAGCTTGTGTTTCGATAGCGAATTTCCTAGTCATTAAGTCTGTGTTTGCTCAGGAAGATAATCACCCGTTGGTCTTCATGATTCTGGCGATGGTAGTCGTTGCCAGCGGGGAGCGTGCAACGCCTAAGCCAACAGCAGCCGCCGCTAGACTGCCATAGTCTTCACGATGCGCACGAGCGTCATTATTCCGTGCTACAACACCGGCCAGTTCATCGCCGACGCAATCCGAAGCGCCTGGGGCCAGTCGCAAGTCCCGCACGAGGTAATCGTTGTGGACGATGGCTCCTCAGACGAGAGCGCTGAAGTCGCCGAAGCGTTGGGCGCACGTGTGTTCCGTCAGGACAACGCAGGGGTATCGCAGGCCCGTAATGTTGGCTTGGCTGAGTCCGAAGGCGATTTCATCTTGTTCCTTGACGCTGACGACCGGCTTCTCCCCACAGCCATCGAAACTCACTTGGCTTGCTTCGGTCAGTGCCCGGAAGCGGCGATGGTGTACGGTTCAAACTACATAATCGGCCCGCAGGGCGATAACATCGGAACGAACGCGCAGGCTCCCTGTGTCTATTCCTGGCGCGAGGTAATGTTCGGCGTGGTGCCCACGTCTTCACAGGCCATGTTTCGCCGTGAGGCGGTGGTGTTGGCCGGCGGCTTCGACTCTAGAGTCCACTTCGGGGAGGACTTCGACCTCTATCTTCGGCTTTGCGCTGAAGGTATCGGTGTCTGCCATGGCGAATTCGTAACGGACTATCGGAAGCACCCGGGACAGGCCACAAGGCGACCGGCGGCGTCACTAGAAAGCATGCTGGGCGTGGTCGACCGGTTCGCTGAGCGTCATAGTGTGGATGGGCCGACACTTGCTCTTGCTCGGCGTCATTGGCGCATCTACTACGGCCAGTGGATCCTGAATGAGGCGATCAAGAGTGTCGTGCGGAAAGATCTGACACGTGCCAAAGATAGTACTCTTACCTATCTTCGTCATTGCCCGGACACGTTAATCGGAACCGTTCGACAAGCCTTCAAGTTCCTGAGGCGCTAGACGAGCAACTCTGAAGGAAGGCGTTCATCGTGTTTTCCTTCTCCGAGCCTGAGTTCAATTTGCCTATTGCGCTCACCTGCTACTTTTGACCAGACAAACTCCTTCGCTCGGGCCGCAGCTGCGGCTGCCATTGCAACTCTTTTGTCTTTGTCGGCCGCAAGATCGCGCAACGCGGTGACCCATGCGTCGCCGTCATAGGGATCCAAGACGAACCCCTCGACGCCGTTGCGAACAGCTCGACCGGCACCCATGGGGCTGGTCAACACGGGCAGGCCGCACCCACAGGCTTCATAGGTGACTTGTGGACCGCCTTCCTCAAGAGTCGGGAAGGCGAAGACATCGGCCGAGCGATATAAGTCGCCGATATTCCTTGTGTAGTCGAGCAAAAGAACATCTGGCCTCGAAAGGAGGTCGCCGCAGAGCTCGCGGATCGTTGGTTCAACCTTTCCAACCAGGACCAGACGTCCAACGACACCACTTCTAGCCCAGTAATCCAAGAGCAGGTGAGCGCCTTTCCGAATGCTGACGCCGCCCGCGAACAACACTGTCAAGCCGTCTGCGGGCTTGAGCCGTCGTCTCTCTTCCGCGAAACGAGCAGGGTCCCACCCGTAGCTCGTGTGGATTATCTTACCCGGGTCTCCGTGGTGCTCAGTCAGCGAGTCTTCCACAAGTGAATTCGGACAAAATATGAAGTCCGCCAGTTCGAGCGCCTCGTTCTCGATCAATACTGACTCGGCCGTGATCCCGTGGGCCGGAGCGCGCCCCACGCGCTCATAGGCGTCGTCCAAGATGCGTTTCGCCGTACCGCGGTGACAATTTATCATCTCGCGGAAGATTGGTACGCCCTTGTCATGCAGCCGTTCGAGGACCTCGATAGAGGCTTCCGGAAAGATGTACGCGGCGACGCGGTCGGAAGCAGCCTTGGACAGTACGCGGTCCACGAAGAGCCGCTCTGTCTGTTTCACAGCAAACGAGGTCGCCGAGGGCGTGAGGCGGTAGGGAATTGGCCTCGCCCAGAACGGAAGCGCCTGTATGAGCCGCGCCGGTGACAGTGAAACGTTTCTAGCTCGGGGCGTGACGATCTCGACGTCGAGCCCGTGACGCGACATCTCTTGGGCGAGGACGCCGCAGGTATATCCAGGCCCCCGACCTGTGATCGGAAGTCTTATTAAGGTCTCCAACTTGAGGGCTGCGGATACCTTACTGCCCTGACGAACCGTTTCCCTCATGCGGCGTCCCAGAGCCTTCTTGTACTATCGTCGGCGCCCGCAAGCCTTCCGAGCGGTCCGACTTCTATGTCGCGCCGCAAGATCCGCGCCGGATTGCCGCCGACGATGGATCGCGGCGGCACATCCTCGCAAACGATCGCGCCAGCGCCGACAATCGAACAATCGCCTACTGTGACGCCCGGCATAATAACGCTGCCCCCGCCTACGAAGCACCAGCGACCGATCCGGACGGGCCGATCGATGCCGGTCTGGCTGTCGAAGGAGTAAATCAAGGTCTTGAAAGCGATCAGAGTTTCGGGGCCGATGCTAATTGAACCTCTTTTTCGCGACAGGAATCGGCTCGATAAAGAGGCGTTCACGCTTAGATCGATGTTGACGCCGCAGAACACTCGCAGCCATCTATTCCTCGATCGAACGAGGAAGGCGCGGGGCTTTAGGAAGAGGTTCAGCGACTTGAGTGGCACAACCTACCGATCAAAGGTGACTTAATTGACTAGTCGCGACACCGACGGCCGTTCGCCCGAAGAGGTGGCGCTGACGCTCCGCGGGAGACCATGTCCGTTGGAGCAATGGCGGGCAGGCATACGAAGGCTCATCAAGGTCGTCCTGTGGGGGATGGACATTGATCCGACCGCGATGATTGCGTCGACCGCCTACATCGACCGCACTTGGCCGAGGGGCGTTCACATTGGCGCTGGCACTCACATCGGCGAGGAAGCGGTGGTTCTGACGCACGACTTTACCCGTGGAGTCTACTTTCACACGCGGATCGGCGCCGATTGCCATGTGGGACCGCGAGCCATCGTTCTTCCAGGCCTGACGATTGGTGATGGGTGCGTGGTCATGCCGGGCGCGCTGGTCACTCGCGACATGCCCCCTGGCTCCATCGCGACCGGCAATCCCGCGGAGATCAAGCCGCTTAGTCACTGAGCCCCCCAGCAGGTTGTCTATCGTTGGCCGGGGTCATCACTACCGCGATTTGATCACCGTCGGCCCGATGGTTCACCACCCACGAGTTCGCCTTGTGTCGAAGCATCTCAAATGATCGACTTTGTGGCGGGCCTTGGCCGCTGAGGGAGATATCGTTTTTGTAGAGTTCGCTTCCCCAGAACTGGAAGGCGTGGGAATCGTCAGCCAGGGACTGCACTGTCAATCCCACCTGGTTCGCCAGCAGGCAAATGCTCTTTCGGGAGTGAAGGTACAAATGTCGCGGCGCGTCGAACTGAACCCAGTCCACTCCGTACTTCCGCCATGCGGCCCCGCCGACGACGGGAACTCTCACTATAATGCTGCCGCCCGGACGAAGCAGGGCGATGGCCTGCTGAAGCGAGGCTTTCTGGTCGGGAAGGTGTTCGAGTACGTGGTTGAAGCTGATCACGTCCCATCGGCCGCCGATCTCATCTAGCGAACACCGACGGACGAGGAGTTCGCCACCGGCGTAGACGTCGTCCGAGACGTAAGGGTCGATGCCGAGTGCATTCTTATAGCCGAGCTCGCGAAGCTCACGGCAGAGACGGCCGGCTCCAGCCCCCACGTCGAGAATCTCGGCGGATGGCGAGGTGCAAAGGCGCTGATATCTGGCCAAGAGTGAGGTCGGGGCGCCAGCCCAGTCGAGCGTGGCATCGACGGCGGAGAAGCGTTTTGATGCGGCCAGGAGCGCTCGCCGGACTTTCTGCTTCGCCGCGCTCGCGCCCGGCCGCGGATCCTGCCCATACGAATAGTAGTCGTCAGGATAGAACTGACTGAGATCATTCGGTATTTTGGCGAGCTGGACGCATTCGCAGTCAGTACACTGAAAGTATCGGTAAAATGTTCGCAGGCCGTACATCATCTCGCGAACGTCGAAGTAATGCGATGGTGGTCCGCCACATATTCGGCACACTATTTCGCTCATCGTATCACCGATATCGCGGGCGAGAGTGGGCTTGCTGGGCGCTTGACGGTGCGGCATGGGGATTAGGCCGCCGACGGATGTATGGCCACCAGCACCCCCCGCAGATACCCCACCAGCTCGGCCGCGTCCGTCGTGGCGCACACGCGGGGTTTGGCGCGGGCGGTCACCAGGGCGGCGGCGAGTTCGTCGGTGGTGTTGGCGATCGTCACCAGGCCGCGGGCGGCGAAGGCGCGGGTGATCTCGGCCTGGTGGTTGTCGTAGTGCTCCTTCAGCGCCGCCTGCCGGGGCATCACGATCACGCGGCAGCCGCTGCGCAGCGCGGTGATCAGCGAGCCTGTGCCGCCATGGCACACCACCAGGTCGGCCTGGCTCAGCAGCGTCTGCATCTGGTCGAACGGCAGCGTCTCGGCCGAGGGCAGGCCCACCGGGCGCCGGCCGCCCACGCCGGTCTGGATAAACACCTCCTCGGGGATGTCGCCTCTGGCCTTCAGCTCGGCCACGGCCTGCACCAGACGGTCGAAGGGCAGGGTGGCGCCCACCGTGGCGAACAGCAGCGCCCGCTTGGGCGGCGCCGGCGTGTCCAGGATCCGCAAGGGATCGAACACCAGGGCGTCCGGCATGTAGGGCGTCAGCGCGGCGGCCTGCACGACGCGCTGGTGGGCCAGCGGCGCGGCAAACCTGGCGAACTTCGAGGGCCGGTCGAACCTGGCGAAGCTCTCCACCAGCACCACCCGCGCGCCGATCAGCCGCGCCCACGCCACGGCGAAGAAGCAGGCGCCGGCGCCGGTGGTGATCAGCACGTCGGGCCGCTCGGTCAGGATGATCCTGGCCGAGACGATGCAGTTGCGCAGGCCCGCCCACAGCATCTTCAGCGGCGCGCCCAGCCGCGCCTGGCCCAGCGCGAAGTGCGGCACGAAGTGGGTGCGCTCGCCGCCGCCGGCGATGCTCTGCCCCAGCGCGGTGTCCTCGGTGATGAAGAAACGGTCGTGCGCGCTCCAGACCGGCTCCAGGTCGAGCAGCTGGCGCACGTGCCCCCCGCCCGAAGCGGCCAGGGCCAGTCGCAGTCCGACGCGGCGAGGGGCCTTCACCCTCGGCGCCGCCGCATCGACCGCCGCACGCTCCGCCACTGCCACCACACCCAGGTCCCCACGCTTCACGACGCCATCTTGCAAAACTCAGGCCTCGCCCCCGCGAACTGCGGGCGGCCGTTTGATAGACCAGTGGCGCCGCAATGGAACAGCCTTGTGTCGCCGCGCGCGTTAGTTCATGGCGCGGCGCCTCATCAATGTCGTGATGACAGACTAGGCGCGGCATGGTTGATGCACGCAATTCAGCAAAAGACGCCCCGGGGGGGTGTTACGAGACTGGGGCGAGAATGAACGTTCGGCGAAATTCTGTGGTCGTGGCGGCCGGCTGCGCGGCGATGCTTATGGTTGGCGCTTGCCACAAGCCCGCCTTCCTCGGCGGCAAACCGAAGGCGCCCACCGGGCAGGTGGTCGCAGTGGTCGATGGGCACGAGATCACCCTGCGCGATCTGCAGACCGAGCTCGGCGGCGCCGCGCCCAGCGATCCCAAGCAGCAGAAGGCGCTGCAGCAGCGCGCGCTGCAGATCCTGGTCCTGCGCCAGCTGCTGGCCGACGCGGCGATCAAGCAGGGCCTCGACAAGACGCCCGACTTCGCGGTCCAGAAGCAGAAGGCGATCGACAACCTGCTGGCCCAGACTCTGGAGGCCAACGTCGCCAAGGGCGTGCCCGCCCCGGCGCCGGAAGAGATCGACCGCTTCATCTCCGCCAACACCGACATCTTCGCCCAGCGCAAGATCTGGGACGTCGATCAGCTGCGCTTCGCCCGCCCGTCCGACCCGGCGGTGATCCGCGGCCTGCAGCCGCTGAACACCATCGACGACATCGCCACCTACCTCACCGGCCTGCACATCCCCTTCACCCGCGCCCCGGCCAGCCTGGACGCGGTCGGCATGGACCCGCGCCTGGTCGCCGCCATCGTCAAGATGCCGGCCGGCAACGTGTTCGTGGTCCCCAGCGGCGAGGGCGTGCTGGTCAACGGGATCAAGGCCACCCGCGTCGTCCCGCTCAGCGACGCCGACTCCAAGACCTACGCCACCGCCCTCCTTAAGCGCCAGCACACCCAGGAAGCCGTGCAGCGCCAGATGGGCCTCGTCATCTCGCAGGGCCTGAAGACGCAGGTGCAGTTCAACCCCGCCTACGCCCCGCCGACCCCGCCGCCCGGCGCCGCCGCCGCCGCAGCGGGCGCCGCGACCAACGGTGTGGCTCCGGCGCCGGGCGCGCCAACGAAGTCGGTCGCCGCCCCATGAGGTCGCCGGCCGTCGCCCTGAGAGTCTCGCCGCGCGCCCTGATCTGGGCCGCGCCGCTGACGCTCATCTGGGCGCCGGCGGCCTGGGCGCAGACCTTTCAGGGCCCGACGGTCTCGGACGTCGGCCTGCCCGCGGTCTCGGTCAGCCTCGACACCCTCTTCGACAGCAATGTCGCCAGGTCGAACGCTACCGAAGCGGCCGCCCGCGGGCTGAAGCTCTCGGACACCAAGTACTCGCCAAACGTCTCGGTCGACCTCACCCGCCCGATCGGGGCGGAGTCGGTCTTCCTGCGCGGCGACATCGGCTACGACTTCTACCAGTCCAACACGATCCTCAACCGCGAGCGGATCGACCTGCAGGCAGGCGGACGCGCCAGCTTCGGCCTCTGCCAGGCGACCCTCACCGGCGGCGTCAATCGTCACCAGAGCTACCTCGAGGACATCGACATCGCCGCGCCGCTGGTGCGCAACACCCAGACCGTGACCAGCGTCAGCCTCGATACTGGCTGCAGTCGCCCGATCGGCTTCACCCCCTTCGCCTCGGTGTCGCAGTCGTGGCAGGATGACAGCACCCCCCAGTTCCGCCAGTTCGACGACCGCCAGCTGACCGTGAGCGGCGGCATCGCCTATCAGCAACCTACCCTGGGCAAGCTGTCGGGCTTCATTCAATACAATCGCACCGACTACCCCAATCAGATCCCGCTGGGCGCGCTGGTCCCCGGCAACCACTACGATCTCTACGCCGGCGGCCTGCGCTTCGAGCGCGACCTGGGCGCCCGCATCTCGGCCACGGCGTCTGTCGCCTACACCTCGCTCGCCACGGTCGGCTCGCCCGGCTTCAGCGGCCTGACCTACAGCGGCGATGTCAGCTACCGGTTTTCCGGGCGGCTCAGCGCTCACCTGGCGGCCTCGCGCGCCGCGCGGCCGGCCACCCTCAACGCCGCCGCCTTCCTGGTCGACAACAACTACAGCGCCGAGCTCATGTACGGCGCGAGCTCGCGCCTCAGCGCCACCCTCGGCGTCTCGGAGGACCAGCAGAACTACGGCGGCGCGGTCCTGGCCCCGGCGATCCAGATCTCCAACCAGCGCATGGACGCCATCTATGCGACCACACGCCTCGACTTCGGGCGCCGCTTCTATGTCGGCCTGAACGCCCGTTACGAGGTAAGACGCAGCGATGTGATCGCGTTGAACTACAATAGCGCCCGCGTCGGCGTGTCCCTGGGCGCCCACTTCTAGAGGCTGAAGGCTGTTGATGGCAGGTTCGATACGTCGCGTTCTCGCTGGTATCTTGGGCACGCTCGCCATTGGCTTGGCGGCGCCTCTCACCGTCGTCAACGCTCAGCCGGCCCCGGCTAGTTCAGCGCCGGTCACGCCGCCGCCCGTCGGCGCCTCGCCGGATGCGGGCGCCGCGCCCGCCACCAGCCCGACGACCGACGCCTCCGTGGCCACGTCGGACGCCAGCTACGTCCTTGGTCCGCAAGACGTGATCGAAGTCTCCGTGCTGGGACGTAGCGACTTCACCACGCGCGCCCGGATCGGCGACAACGGGACGATCCAGCTGCCGTTCCTGGGTACGATCCCGGCGGCCAACATGACCAGCCCGCAGCTGGCCGCGAGCATCTCGGCGGCCCTGGTCAAGGGCGGCTATTTCTCGACGCCGATCCTGCGAGTCGAGATTGTCTCCTACGGCAGCCGCTATGTGACGGTGCTGGGCGAGGTCGCCAGCCCAGGACTGGTTCCGGTCGATCGCCGCTATCACCTGTCCGAGGTTCTCGCCCGCGTTGGCGGCGCCAAGGAAGATGCCGCCGACTACGTTGTCGTGCGTCCTGAGAACGGCCCGCAGCAACACTACTCCATCAGGGCGTTGATCACCGGGGATGCGGACCAGGACCCGATCGTCTCCCCCGGCGACAAAATCTTCCTGCCCAAGGCGGAGCTTTTCTACATCTCCGGCCAGGTGAAGGGGCCCGGCGCGTTTGCGGTCGAAAGCGGCATGACGCTTCGTATGGCGATCGCTCGCGGCGGCGGCTTGACCGATTTGGGCTCCGACCACGGGATCAAGATCACCGGCGTCGATGGTAAGGTACGGCAATTGCAACTGGACGACCGGATCGCGGCTGGCGACGTCATCGTCGTTGGCGAGCGGCTATTTTGAGACGCCCTGGCGGAGCTGAAGCGTGAGCATACTGCAGTTCTTGAGGATCATCTGGGCGCGCCGCTCGCTGATCGGGGCGGCGACCGTGGCCTGCGTCCTCGGCGCCTATATCGTCACCTTGGTCTTGCCCCCGCGGTGGGATGCGACGTCCCGCGTCATGATGGGCCTCCTTAAGCCAGATCCGGTCACCGGCCTGGTGATCGGCAACTCGGCGAACGCTTATGTGACCACTCAGATGGAGCTGTTGAAAGACTACAGCGTCGCCGGCCAGGTCGCCGACCAGCTCGGCTGGCTCTCCGATCCCAGGTTGATCGATCAATACGAACACCGTTCCAAGTCCGACCAGCGCGACTTCCGCCGCTGGCTTGCCCAGATCGTCATCGACCGCACCAAGGTGAAGGTGCCGGAAGGCAGCAACATCCTCGAGATCAGCTACACGGCGACCAATCCGAACGACGCCAAGGTGGTCGCCGACGCTCTGCGTCAGGCCTACATCGACACCAGCCTGGCTTTCCGCCGCGACCAGGCCACGCGCGATGCGAACTGGTTCCAGTCGCAGGCCGCTCAGATCAAGACCTCCCTCGACGCAGCTTCGGCCGCCCAAGCCGACTACGAACGCCAGAACGGAATTGTTATGGCGGATGATAAGACGGATCTCGACACCGCGCGGTTGCGCTCCCTGGCCGGCCAAGGCGCGATTGCGCCGGCGCCGATTTTTAGCGCCCCGCCGGTGGCGTCGGCATCAAGCATACAGCTCGCTCAGCTCGATACGCAGATCGCCGAGGCTTCCAAGACACTCGGCCCCAACCACCCGCAGCTGCAGGCGATGCAGGCTGAGCGTGCGACTTTGGCCCAGCAGGCGGCGCGAGACGACGCTACGGCGAAGGCGCAAGCTGGCGCCGCGGCTAGCGCCGCCTCAGCCAGCGCGAGCGCCGTCGAGGCGGCTGTGCAGAGCGCCAAGTCTCGGGTTCTGGGCGAAAGCGATAAGCTGGCGCGGCTCTCTCAACTCGCGTCCCAGGTCAACCTGCTGAAAGATGAGTTTGATAAGACCTCGGCCCGCGGCGCGGATCTGCGCCAGGAAGCTGCGGTCGCCGACACCGGTCTGACGCCGCTCGGCAACGCCGCGACGCCGAGGTCGCCGTCCTTTCCCAATCGGATGCTGATCATCCCCGGCGCGTTCGCGCTTGGCCTCGCCGCCGGCGTCCTGGTCGCGTTGCTGATCGAGCTCTTCAACCGTCGCGTCCGCGGCGTCGAGGACATCCGGTCCCTGGCCGATACCCAATTGCTCGCGGTGATCGCGGCGCCTCCCAAGGCGCCCGGCCGCCGTGCGCCGTGGGCTGGCCTGCGCGGCATGTTCCCCGGTGGCGGCAGAAGAGCGGTGGCCACATGAGCCTCACCCTGGAGCCAGACACCGGCGTGCTCGTCGCACCGCGAGCCGCGAAATCCGAGGATCGGCGCATGACAGACGGTCCGGTCGACGAGACGCGGTTCAGCAAGGACATCGTGATGTTGTCCGAGCCGTTCGGGGTCAGGGCCGAAGCGATGCGCGCGCTGCGCACTCACATCATCGCTCAACATATGTCCGAAGGCCGCAGAGCGTTGGCGGTGTGCGCTGCCAGCGCGGGCGTCGGCTGCTCGTTCGTGGCCGCCAACCTGGCGGTGGCGACATCCCAGGTGGGCATCAACACCTTGCTCATCGACGCCAACCTGCGCCAGCCATCGGTCCAACAACTGATCTCACCAGGAGATGGATCTATCGGTCTCGCGCAGTGCCTGGCCAAGGACGCTGCCAATTTCGGCGAGTTCATCGAGCCGGCCGTGCTGGAGAACCTCTCGGTCATGTTCGCCGGCGAAAGAGTGTCGAACCCGCAAGAGCTGCTTGGCGGCGGCGGGTTCCAGGCCCTGATGCAGAGCTGCCTTCGCGAGTTCGATCTCACCATCGTCGATACGCCGCCCGCCAACGCTTATGCAGACGCGCGGCGCATCTCTTCCGTGGTCGGCTACAGCCTCGTCGTGGCCCGCCGCGATGTCAGCTTGGTCGAGGATATCAAGACCCTGGTCGGCGAACTGACCGTCGATCGCGCCCACGTGGTGGGGACGGTCCTGAACGAGCTCTGAGCGGATGACCGCCGCCGACACCAAGCGGACGCTGACGGTCGACCCTGCTGTGATGCGGGGCGCGCCGCTGATTCTGGGCTTCGCGGCGCTCGCCGTGCCGACGACCGCGTTTTTGGCCGATCAGGCATGGACGAAGGAAGCTGGCGCTCAAGGACCGCTCATCCTGGCTCTCGGCGCCTGGCTGCTGTGGCGCCAGTGGCCCGCGCTTCGCCGCGAGGCATCGCCCGGCGGGACTTTGATCGCGTTCGCTTTGTTGGCTGTCTCGCTCGTCGCCTACGTCGCTGGCCGGATGTTCGATTATCTGACCTTCGAAGCTGGCGGGCTCTACGGCGTCGGCGTGACGATGCTCTACGCACTATTCGGCGCCCGGGCTCTCCGTACAGCCTGGTTCCCGTTGCTCTTCCTGGCGTTCGCCATCCCGCCGCCCGGAGTCGTCATGGACCACCTGACGTCGCCGCTGAAGCATTTCGCCGCCTTTGTCTCCACCGAAGGGCTGGCGAAAGTCGGACTGCCGGTGGCGCGCGAAGGCGTGACGATCACGATCGCGCAGTACCAGCTGCTGGTCGAAGACGCCTGCTCGGGGATGAACTCGATCATCGGGCTCACCGCCATCAGCCTGCTCTACATCTACCTGCTGAGGCGCACCTCGCCGGTTTATGCGTTGCTGCTCACCCTGTTCGTCATTCCGCTCGCCGTCGCGGCCAACACGCTGCGGATCGTGGCGATTATTCTGATCACCTACATCTGGGGGGACGAGGTCGGCCAAAGCTTCATCCATATGGCCGCGGGACTATTCCTGTTCACGACCGCGCTGCTGCTGGTGTTCGCGCTCGATCGCGTGTTCCACCCGCTTTACGCGCGGATGACGCGGCGACCGGCATGATTGGCAGACGCGATCTTCTCATCGGGGGCGCCTCCGTTGCCGGATCCGTGGCGGCGTATTTGCTGACGCCGCGCCGCCATGTGTCGCTGATGCCGGCGGCCAACCTCTCGGTCGTGGCGCCGGCGGCCTTCGGCGGCTGGGTGTCGCGAGACGTGACCGACCTGGTGGCGCCGAAGATCGAAGGCAGTCTCGCCAGCCGCCTCTACAACACCACCCTGGAGCGCATCTACTCGGACAGTGCGAGCGGCGCGGCAGTGATGGTGCTGCTGGCCTACGGCGACACCCAGAGCAATGAACTCCAGTTGCACCGCCCGGAGGTCTGTTATCCCGCCTTCGGCTTCGACATCACCGCCAACCGGCAGCTCATGATTGCCCTAAGCGCCAACGCGGCGTTGCCGGCGCGAAATCTGATCGCCGAGGCGGGCGGTAGGCACGAGAACATTGTCTATTGGACGCGCCTGGGCGAGTACCTGCCCACCACCGAGAACGAACAGCGCATCGATCGGGTGAAAACGGCGCTCCACGGGGTCATCTCAGACGGGATTCTCGCGCGGTTCTCGCTCGTGAGCGACGATCCCGCCGCCGCGGCGACGATGTTGGGCGGCTTCGTCACCCAGTTCATTCGGTCGATCGATCCTGGCCACCGGGCTGGGTTCATCGGGACGCGATTGGCCAGCGCGCTGGCCAAGGTCAAAGCCTGACGGCGTTTGCTGCCGTTCTGATCTACCGGCGTTCCTTGAGCGGCTTCAAGACCACGAATGCGTACACGACGGACGCCACGATCACGGCGATCGCGGCGACGTCCATGTGCTCGTTGCCCAGCCAGTTCGCCGCCGCGCAGCCGATCGCCGGCGGGGCGTAGTGGTAGATCCGATCCTTGTCGGAGGGCGGACCGATCGAGCGCTGCAGGAACAGGATCGCCAGCCCCGCGAACAGAACAATCGTTACCAGGTCATAGATCGAAGACACGGGACCTCGAGGGTGGGCGCTGAGCCAGGGGTGACTTAAGTCGTACTACGTCAGGCACCGCAAGCGCCGTGCCAACAAGGCGGGCGACACCGCGCCCCCGAAGGCGCGCGAGGCGGGACCAAAGCCAGCTCGTCGAAAACCCTGCAACCTGGTTCGCGCCCTGGGCGATTCTCCGGCCAAAACGCCTCAGGATGAGGCTCTTGGCTACGCTCGCGGCCCGACGTGACGCATTGCGGATGGCAGTTGTTGAACAATGTTCGACGAGGGCTCTCCGGGCAGGCGAGTCCCGTTGACGCCAGGGCGTACCGTCCACTATCCCTACGGCAAAGCTGGGGGCATGACCCTCGCGCGACAGGTTGGACGAAATGACTCGCAACTTCCTTACGGCGGCTAAACTCCTGATCGGTGGCGCAGCCGCCGCGATGGCCGTTGCCGCCGGCGCGGCCCAGGCGACGGTGGTCGTGAACGGAGATTTTTCCCAACCGCAGGCCTTTCCGAACAGCGGGCAATGGAGCCCCTTCAACGGGGTCGGCGGCGTTCCCGGCTGGACCGACCTGACGGACCAGATCGAAATCGGCAACAACGGCACCTACGGCCTGAAGTGTTTCTCGGCGACGATCTGCCAGAACCTCGAAGTCAACGCGAACAACTTCGATACGGTCACCCAGACCTTCACCGACTTGGATACGAACAAGACCTACACGGTGTCCTGGGCCTACGCCGGACGCAACGGAGGTGGGCCGCAAACGCTCAACGTGAGCTTCGCCGGCCAGACGGTGACCAATTCGAGCGACGGGCTCGCCGATGACGCGGTCTGGAACATGTACTCGATCACCGTGAAGCCGACGTCTAGCACCGAGACGCTGACGTTCGCGTCCGAAAACACCGCGGGGCAGGGCGGTCTGCCGTCATACGGCGGCGAGATCACTGACGTCGCCATTGCGGTGCCCGAGCCGGCCACGTGGGCGACGATGATGTTGGGATTGGGCTGCATCGGCGCCGGGCTCAGGATGAGCCGCCGGCGTGACGTCGCCGCGCCCACCGCCGCCTAGCCCAGCCCGTGCGCGCACTTGAGATGAGCCGTCCGCGAGGGGCGGCTCTTTTCGTTTGGACGCGCCACACCGGTCCATCTCGGGAAGAATATAGCAGGCGAGAACGGCGGTGACTTGGCGTAAGGCTTGCTCTATGCGGACCGGTCGCCCGCGCGACGATGCACTTGTGGACTTGAACGTTTTGACCGCCGCCCTGCGACGACATGCCAAGCTGCCGCTTCAGATCCTGGCGATCGCCAGCGTTCTGATCGCGGCAGAGGCGCGCGCGCAGGTGTTCGCGGACGGCCAGGCCGCGGCGCAACGGGGCGACTTCGCCACAGCGGCTCAGGTGTGGGTCAAATGCGCCGCCGCGGGCGACCGATCCTGCCAGACGATGCTAGCGGCGCTGTTCGAGCAGGGCGCTGGCGTAATGCAGGACGATGCGACAGCCGCCGCCTGGTACGCGAAGGCGGCGTCCGCCGGCGACGTCAACGCGCAATACAGTCTGGCGTTGATGCGCCTCAGCGGCCGCGGGACGGCGCTGGACCTGCAAGGCGCGCTGACGCTGCTTGGGCAGGCAGCCGCGCAAGGGCACTCCGGCGCCCAGGTGCTGCTTGGCTCGATCTACAACGAGGGCCGCGGCGTACCCGCCGATCCCGCCAAGGCGTTTGCCTTTTGGCGGATGGCGGCGCTGCAAGGCGATCCGGCTGGCGAGCTGGCGCTGGGCAAGGCCTATGTCGACGGGATCGGCGTGACGGCCGACGGCAAGCAGGCGGTTGCTTGGCTGCAGAAGGCCTCCACTCAAGGCAGCGCACCTGCCCGCGATGCGATCGGCAAGCTCTTTGCCGCCGGGCTGGGCGTCGGTCAGAACGACGCCGTCGCGGCAGGTTGGTTCGAAGCGGCGGCGGACGGGGGCGATCCTGGTGGTCAACTCGACCTCGCGCGCGCCCTCGAGAGCGGTCGGGGGGTCGCCAAGGACCCACTGAAGGCGATCAAGCTCTATCGGCTCTCGGCCGAGCAGGGTCTTGCCGTCGCGCAATACGAACTCGGGCGCCGCTATGAGACGGGCGAGGGTATCCAGCTGGATCCGGTGACGGCCCGTACGTGGTTCAATGCAGCTGCGCACCACGGCTACGCAGCGGCTCAGGTCGAACTGGCGTCGATGGAGCGGCTCGGCGCCGGCGGACCGATAGACGAAGCTGACGCGGCGTCGTGGGACATGCAAGCGGCGCAGCAAGGCGATGCGTCCGCGGCTTTTACGCTCGGCCATGCCTACCGGACCGGCGTGGGCGAGCCGCAGGACGAGGTGGCGGCGGCCAAGTGGCTGCGGGCCGCTGTGAGCAAACACTATCCCGGCGCGGACATGGAGCTTGCCCTGGTGCACACGCCGGGCGAGCTGATGCCCCAGGCGCACTTCCAGGCGATGATGAACCAGGTCTTCGGGCCAGGCCGGTGGCGTGAAACCAGCGGCTATCGAACCGAGGCCGCCGAAAACGATCTGCGCGCGCAAGGCGCAATGACCGTCCCGCTCGGCGCGCTGTCCCGCCACTCAGTCGGTACGCCGGGCGCGCCGGGCGCCTACGATGTGGTCGTCGCGGGGCTCACGCCAGCGCAAGTGGCCGACAAACTTCGGGCTTCGGGACTACCCTTCCGCAGGCTCTTCCCGGAAGGCACGTTCGGCCCGCAAGGACCGCACCTGCACGTCGAACCGTAGCTCGAAGGCGCTAGGCCGAGCCGGGCGCCAGCTATCGCGCGATCATCAAGCTGGCGTAGACCGTCTGATAGGGGCCGGGTTTCACGAGCACCCCGCCTCGGAATGGCTGATCCAGGTCGGCGATCAAGAAGATCACTACCCCCAAAAAGAGCGACAGCACCGCTGTCAGGATGCCGTGGACGTGCGCCTCCATGTCCAGCATCCAGATGATGCCGATACTTAAGAGCGCCCCGATCCAGAGCACCCACCACAAGATCGCCGGGATGCCGTTGGTTATGTTCGCCAGCCGATTGCTGCGCAGCTCGACCAGTTTCTCGTACTCGCCGAAAGCCTCCGCATAGGCGATCTCGTCGGTCTTGAAGGCTGGGTGAACGCCCGCGAAATCGCGCTGATAGATGGCGAGCCGCTTGGTGCCCTCGGTTGGAACGACGCCCTTGGTTTGCGTTGGCCAGTCCTTGTTGATCGTGTCGCTCGCGTAGTCCCTGAGGTCCGCCATCAGCTTGGTGCGCTGTGGCTCCGGCAGAGAGCTGGTCTCGCTGTAGAGCGCGGCGAGGCTCGAGGCTTCGTGGGTGACGTTGTCGCTCATCGACGAGAAGCTGGCGTAGACGCCGACGGCCACCAGACCGAGCAAGATCCCGTAGAAGACCGAGAAGCTGGCCATGCTCAGCGACACCATTTCGTTGGTGCGGTCTTGGTGGTGGATCCATTTGTGGAAGATGGGCCGGACCGCGAACATCCCGCCCAGGCCGCCCGCGACCGCAACGGCCGCGTAGAGGAGGCCTACGACCCAGGTTGGCCAGTCGTACATCCATGAGAACATGTGGTCGTCAGCGCCCCTCTCGAACCGTCGAGCCCGAACCTTCGAGCACCCGGTCTGAACGACGTTGGCGGCGCAAAGCCGCGCCTGCGCCGCTTAGACCAAGGAGCAGCAGCCACCACGCGCCCGGCTCCGGAATCGCGCTGGGCGGGGGCGACGAGACGACGGCCGGGCTCGACGAGCCCAGGATAGAGCCACCACCGCCCCCTCCCGACCCGAAGGACGGAGGTCCGGAACCAGCCTCACTGAACTGAGCGACGTCAGGCGACGCGAACCCGGGGTCCGGCAAGTCGGGCCCGTGGACGTCAGGGCCTGGGCCGGTGTCCGCAGCGGCGAAGCCCGGACCGGCCGGCATGAAAGATCCGCCGCCGAAGGACCCGAACCCGGCCCCGTGGCCTCCGGCGCCAGCATGCGTGAACGAACCTCCCGGGTTCGGTGACAGTCCCAGCACGCCCGGCGGCGGCGTGAGCGCCAGTGACAGCAGCGCCGGCATGTCGTCGCTCGCGAACTCGCCGCGAACCAGATCCTGCTGACCATGCGAGCCTGGCGGCGCGTGCGGCGTCAACGGGAATGTCCCGCCTCCGCTCAGCAGGTGCATGCTCATGACCTCACCGCCGACGGCGCCGGCGACGCAGACCATTGCAACCACAGTCATGAAACCGTTTAGACGCATCGAACCATTCACAGGTGACCGCGCCTGCACCCGCGGCAGGCAGCGATCGGCTATTGTGGTGTTCCCCCCGTGCGGAACAACCTCACTGCCCACGGCGACGCGCGCCGCCATGGACGTGAGGTATCCTTAAGTACAGAGCGCGAAACGCAAGGTTTGTCTAGATGGAAAAGTAATTCCCTGGCCGATCCAAGTTGCCGCACCGTGTAAAACGAGCCGGATTGCACCTCTGATCGAGAGTCGTGGTTAACAGGGAGGCGCCGGCGGAAGTCCAGACGTGCAACGTCCGCACAGATTGACTCGCGCGACCTGTCGAATTTTGAAGAACCGGCCGTCTGCAATGAATGGTTTCATTCGGGCGCGCCTCGGCGTGAGGACGAGTTCTGAACCGGCTCCCCGCTCAGCGCGTCTTGCTTCTCCACGCCTCCGGCTCAGGCGCTGGCGCTTGGACGCGCCTTTACGCGCTGATGCCAATCGATCAGATGCTGGTGCTCGCCGTCGAGGTCCAAGCCGATCCAGTGCGCGAAATCGACCGTCGATAGCGCGCAAACGTCCGCCATCGTGATCGCGTCGCCCGCGATGAACGGACGACCGTCCGCCAGCTCGCCGTCCAACCAGCGCTGAGCGTTGGCGTAGGCGCCGCGGTTCGATTCGCCAAAATCTTTGAACTGATTGAGCAAACCCGCTGTGCGTGGGTGGGCGTGGCGCCAGAAATTGCCCACCGGCGCCATCAGCACGAACTCGATCCGCCGCACCCACATGTCGACTTGAGCTTTTTCGAGCGGCGTGCGACCGAACAGCGGGGGCTCAGGATGCAACTCTTCGAGGTATCGACAGATCGCGACCGTCTCCGAGATGGTCGTACCATCGTCCAGCTCGAGGGTCGGCACCTGGCCGAGCGAGTTCTTCTGCCGAAACTCTGGGGCCTTGTGCTCGCGCTTCGACATGTCGATGGCCGTTTCGGCGAGCGCGAGGCCTTTCTCGGCCAGGAACATCCGAACCCGTCTCGGGTTGGGCGCCGGCTTCGGCGCTCCGTAGAGCTTCATCGTATTTTTCTCCGCGTCGAAGCCTAGCCGAAGCCCGCGCTGTCTTGACCGGTGTTCCGGCCCGCGAACAGTGTAACTTTTTGCATTCTGGGAGAGTCGATGACCCCGGCCACGATCGCCAGCCTGATTGACCGGGACGAGATGTCGGCGCTGCGGGTCGACCCAGGCTTCCGCGAAGCGGTCGAGCGTGCGACCGCGGAAAGCGTGGCGCATTTCCAGAGTCTTCCGCCCACGTACCAGTGGATCACCAAGGATATCGGGCGCGCAGCGATATGTTTCATCGCCGTGACGATGGACTTGGTCGGTGGGCTGACGGTCCAGGCCCTTACCGCGGCGTGCATCAGGAACGAGGTGTCGAGCGCGGGCAGGGTCCATCAGGTCGTGCGGCGCTGTCAGGAGGCTGGCGTGCTGACCATCGATGACGGACCAGGGATCTGGACGCGGCGTCGCGCACGGCTCGGGGACGACCTCATCCGGCTGTTCCGGGAACGCTCGCTCATCGACCTCAGGGCGATGCTGCCGCTCGCCCCCGAGCTCGCTGGCGCGGCTGAACTTGCCGAAACCGACGAGGGGTTCGCCAGCTACATTCTCTCACTGAGTTCGATCCTTACGCTGCGGCGAGACCTTTTCGGGAGCGAAGATGGTTCGCCGCTCGTCCACTTTCTCGAGCGCGAAGCTGGCATGCTGATCCTGTTCGACCTGCTCGGGCGCCAGGCATCTACGCGGGACGACCTGCTCGAAGAGGCGCCGATCTCCCGCTACGATCTCTCGCGACGCTACGGGGTCTCCCGGGCGCACATCAACAAACTGCTGGCCGAGTCGGGCCACACCGAGGGCGCCGGCAAGGACCGGATCGTCTTCGCGCCCACCTTGTCAGAAGCGCTGGACAGCCACTTCGCCGCAATCTTCCGGCTCAACCGCGCCGCGGGGCAAGTGCTGCTATCGGGCTGGCGTCCTAGGTCCGCGCGGCAGTAGGCAGGCGTCAGGCGCGCTGCAGAACGCGCGGCTTCGGTTTCTTGGTTCGGCTGGCGTGGCGCGCCAGGATTTCCTTCAGATAGCGGCCCGTCCAGCTGGCTTCGTTGGCGGCCACATCTTCCGGCGAACCGACCGCGATGATCTCGCCGCCGCCATCGCCGCCTTCCGGGCCGAAGTCGAGGATCCAGTCCGCGGTCTTCACCACATCGAGATTGTGCTCGATCACCACCACCGTGTTGCCCTGGTCGGCCAGCTCGTGCAGCACTTCGAGCAGCTTACGGGTGTCCTCGAAGTGCAGACCCGTGGTCGGCTCGTCGAGGATGTAGAGCGTGCGCCCGGTGGCCCGCCGCGACAACTCCTTCGAGAGCTTCACCCGCTGCGCCTCGCCGCCGGAGAGCGTGGTCGCCTGCTGGCCGACCTTGATGTAGCCCAGCCCCACGCGCTTCAGCGTCTCCATCTTGTCGCGGATCGGCGGCACCGCCTTGAACATGTCGGCGGCTTCTTCGACGGTCATGTCGAGCACGTCGGCGATGCTCTTGCCGCGGAACAGCACCTCGAGGGTCTCGCGGTTGTAGCGCTTGCCGTGGCAGACATCGCAGGTGACGTAGACGTCCGGGAGGAAGTGCATCTCGATCTTGATCAGGCCGTCGCCCTGGCAGGCCTCGCACCGCCCGCCCTTGACGTTGAACGAGAACCGCCCCGGCCCATAGCCGCGCTGCTTGGCCTCGGGCAGCCCGGCGAACCAGTCGCGGATCGAGGTGAAGGCGCCGGTGTAGGTGGCCGGGTTCGAGCGCGGCGTGCGCCCGATCGGGCTCTGGTCGATGTCGATCACCTTGTCGAACTCGGAGAGCCCCTCGATCCGCTCGTGCGGCGCCGGCGCGTCCGAGGCGCCGTTCAGCCGGCGAGCGGCGGCCTTGTAGAGCGTCTCGATGGTGAAGGTGCTCTTGCCGCCGCCGGAGACGCCGGTGATGCAGGTGAAAGTCCCGACCGGGATCTCGCCGGTGACGCCTTTCAGGTTGTTGCCGGTGGCCCCGATCACCTTCAGCATCCGCGTCGGCGAGATTGGCCGGCGATGCTCGGGGATGGCGATCTCGCGCGTCCCGGTCAGGTACTGGCCGGTGAGGCTCTTGGGGTTGGCCATGATGTCGGCCGGCTTGCCCTCGGCGACGACGTGGCCGCCGTGAATACCCGCCGCTGGCCCCATGTCGATCACATAGTCGGCGGTGAGGATCGCCTCTTCGTCGTGCTCGACCACCAGCACCGAGTTGCCGAGGTCGCGCAGGCCCTTCAGGCTGGTGAGTAGCCGGGCGTTGTCGCGCTGGTGCAGACCGATCGACGGCTCGTCGAGCACATAGAGCACGCCGGTCAGGCCAGAGCCGATCTGGCTGGCCAGCCGGATGCGCTGGCTCTCGCCGCCGGAGAGCGTGCCCGAACCGCGCGAGAGATTGAGGTATTCCAGCCCGACGTCGACCAGGAACCGCAGGCGGTCGTTGATCTCTTTCAGGATCCGCCGCGCGATCTCCATCTGCTGGCTGGTCAGCGACGGCTCCAGGCCGGCGAACCAGTCGCGCGCCGGGCGGATCGCCAGGACCCCGATCTCGGCGATGTTCTTGCCGGCGATCTTCACCGCCAGCGCCTCCGGCTTCAGCCGCGCGCCGTGGCAGACATCGCACGGCGTCTCCTGCTGGTAGCGGCCCAGCTCCTCGCGCACCCAGCTGGAATCGGTCTCGCGCCAGCGCCGCTCCAGGTTGGGCAGCACGCCTTCGAAGGTCTTGTTGACCTCGTATTTGCGGGCGTTGTCGTCGTAGACGAAGTGGATCTTCTGGGTCCCGGACCCGTGCAGCACCACGTTCTGCGCCGCCTCGGGCAGCTTCCACCACGGGGCGTCCATCGAGAAGTCGTAGTGCTTGGCCAGCGCCTGCAGGGTCTGGGTGTAGAGCGGGGAGGGGCCCTTGGCCCAGGGTGCGATGGCGCCTTTGTGCAGGCTCTTGTCCTTGTCGGGCACGATCAGGTCGGCGCCGAACTTCAGCTTCATGCCCAGCCCGTCGCACGCCGGGCAGGCGCCGGCGGGACTGTTGAACGAGAACAGCTTCGGCTCGACTTCGGCGATGGTAAAGCCAGAGACCGGGCAGGCGAACTTCTCCGAGAACAGCATCCGCCGCGGCTCGGTCTCGCCCTCGGCCCCTTTTTCTTTAGGAGGGGGGTCCGCCCACTCGGCGACGGCGATCCCGTCCGCCAGGCGCAGGGATTGTTCGAGGCTGTCCGCCAGCCGCTCGGCAATGCCGCTGCGCACGACGATACGGTCCACCACGACGTCGATGTCGTGCTTGAACGTCTTCTCCAGCGCCGGGGCGTCCTCGATCGGATAGTACTCGCCGTCGATCTTCAGCCGCTGGTAGCCGGCGCGCTGCCACTCGGCGATCTCTTTGCGGTACTCGCCCTTGCGATCGCGCACGACCGGCGCGAGCAGGAAGAGGCGGGTGCCCTCGGGCAGGGCGGTGACCTTGTCGACCATCTGGCTCACCGTCTGGCTCTCGATCGGCAGGCCGGTGGCTGGGGAGTAGGGCACCCCAACGCGCGCCCAGAGCAGGCGCATGTAGTCGTGAATCTCGGTCACCGTGCCGACGGTGGAACGCGGGTTGCGGCTGGTGGTCTTCTGTTCGATCGAGATCGCCGGCGAGAGGCCCTCGATCAGGTCGACGTCGGGCTTACCCATCAGCTCGAGAAACTGGCGCGCATAGGCCGAGAGGCTCTCGACATAGCGGCGCTGGCCCTCGGCGTAGATGGTGTCGAACGCCAGGCTGGATTTGCCCGAGCCGGAGAGCCCAGTCA
Source organism: Caulobacteraceae bacterium (assembly GCA_036494265.1). Classification (GTDB taxonomy): domain Bacteria; phylum Pseudomonadota; class Alphaproteobacteria; order Caulobacterales; family Caulobacteraceae; genus Acaudatibacter. The sequence goes on from DASXOP010000037.1 coordinate 85,974, forward strand.
GCACCACGAGCGCGCCGCGCGGGATGTCCACGCTGACGTCTTTCAGATTGTGCTCTCGCGCACCGCGCACGCGCAGATACCGGTTGGGATCGGACATACCGTCTCGCTGACGAAGCTCGGAGCTTCCGCGGACCGCCCGCGGCGCTTGCCTAACTTAATATAGGGAGTCCGGCGCGCAGCAAGAACAAGATAAGAACTTAGGCGCTGCTGTCACGCCTTGGCGTCGCAGCAAGCAGCACATCGGGAAAACGAGGTCGGACTGCGGCTGGCGACGCCGAGAGTCACAGCGCCCGCGCCGTTGGAACGGCGCGGGCGCTGAATGTCATGGACGAGGTGTTCAGGTCACGCGACGAGCGCGGCTTGGCCTTCCTTGCGGCGCGCCATCCGAGCAGCGGCGCCAACGCCGCCGATGCCAAGCATCATCAGCGCCCAAGTGGACGGCTCCGGCGCCGCCGAAACGGACACGTTGTCGAGGAATACGCCCGCGTTGCCGCCGCCAACGCCCTCGGTGATCGAGATGTTCACCGGCGATCCGGTGCCAACGAAGGAGCCGGTGAACGTCTGCCAAGCATGCGTCCCGGTGACGCTGCCGATGACGCCGTTGCCGTCCACTTGCGCGGTCGGGCCGTTGATGCCGTTGTTGCTGCTATATTCGAAGGTGAGGTTGTAGAGCTGGTTCGCGACAGTGCCGATGGACTGCTCGATCGCCCCGGTGGAGCCGTAGCCCACGAGATCGAGCACGTAGGCGCCGCCGTTAGTGAGCTTCGGAGCGAACAGGTTGTTGTTGGCGACGATGTCGACGTTGTTGACGACGACGTCATCGACCACTTGCGTTGGGACTTTCCAGCCGAAATCCGAAGGAATCGGGTGATCCGGGCCGCCGCTGCCGCCCGTGCCGGGGGCAGTCCCGATATTGTAGTACGTGGTCGTGCCGCCGAAGCCAGTGGCTTCGAAGTTGCCGTTGACGAGCAGATTAGCCGCCATGGCCGGAGCGGCGACGCCAGCCATCGCGGCGACAGCGATCCCGAGGAATGCAGTTCGAACAGAGCGCATAGGTACCCCCTCAACCGGCCACCACAGCCAGCTGGTTACCAATGCCCTAACGCATCCTTCTAGCGCGACCAAGTCCATTCGCCCAAGAAGCGATTGGACCGTCGCATCGCAAATTTGCTCACGGCGGGATGCACATCCGGATGAGAGTGTGCGTCTGCCAAGCATTCACGTTCAAGATGCCGCCAGAGTTTCACGGCCCAACCGTGTAACTTTCTGATCAAACCGGAGGCAAGCGGGCGAGTTGCTTCTAATTTACAGAAATGACGTTGACGCAGCGGCGTCGCTCGGGCCAAATGGCTAAGGGACAGTTAATTTTGTCGCATTCCGGCCATACCCGGGCCTGACCGCGACGGGGAGCTAAGAGTGAAACGTACGATTCTACTCGCGGGCGTTGCGGTGGCGATGGCCTTTGCTGGCGCAGGGGCGACCCACGCCGCCACCTTCGCGCAATATTCCATATTAGGTAATGGCGATCCGAACATCAGCTTCGACCGCGCGAGCGGCAAGCTTACGGCCTTTGCCCCTGACACCACAGTGGACTTCTCGTTCCTATCACCCTTTGCGACCGCGCTCGATGTCCCTGCCACGTTTACGATGGACGCGAAGGAGTTGGGCGCGTTTCCCATACTGCAACTCAGCACCGCCCTCTTTTCTGGTAACTTCGAGTTCACCTACGCTGGGCTCACTGCCACGACGTACAACGGCGAGACTTTGTCCCCAGGAGACGTGCTGCTCCAAGGCACATTCGACAACGCCGGATTCGTGGGAGCGGGCAAAGCGGGCACATTGCTGGGAGCCGACACGTTTTTGGGCAGCGTCACCTACTCGAGTAAGTTTTATAGCTTTCCCGAGCCGGATGATGAGGATTTCTCGATCGGGATGACCGATATTGACCCGTCGGTCTCTGTGAGAAGAGGCGCTTTGACGTCCTTTTCGGCCGATTCACACGGGTCGTTCGATGCCGATTCCTTCACCCTGACTCAAGGTTCACCAGGCGGCATTCCTGAGCCTGCCACGTGGCTTACGATGATCGGGGGGCTGTTCGGGATGGGGCTCATGCTCCGCCGCACGCGCCAGGCCACGACGAACGCCGTCGCGGCCGGCTAAGACAAAGAAGCCCAACAGCGCGTGCTGCTGGGCTTCTGAAGTCTACCGGCAGACCAGACGGTCCTAGAACACGACGTTCATACCGAAGTTCAGGTCGAACGCCGTCAGGCCGGCGACGTTCTGGGCGTCCGAGCGCACAGAGAACCCCCCGCGGAAGCTGGCCTGCTGGCCCACCGGCGCGACATAGCCGAGCATAAGGTCGGTCTCGTGCGCGTTCGGCGCCAGCGACATCGGCGTCAGCGTGGTGTTCGCATAGCCTTCGTCGTCGACCGAAGTGACCGCCATCTGCGCGGTGCCAGAGGTGACCCGCAGCGGCTGGCGGACGGAGACTGTCAGCGAGTCCCCGGCCTTCAGCGCGTTGGACTGGATCAGCGACACGCCCCAGGCCGTCGCCTTCAGCCCCGAGACCGACTGGATCAGGCCGGACTGCATGTCGGCGCCGTCCGTGGTCACCGAACTGGCTTCGGCCAGCAGGGCGCGACCGCCGCCCAGGTCGAAGGCCGAGCTGATGCCGATCAGCTCGCTCTGGTGCCGGTCGCCCAGCGAGAGCGCGCCCGCGCCATCGTAGGTCGTCCCCAAGAGGGCGTTCTGTTCCTTCAGGCTCGAGAACGTCGCGCCGACCGACCAGCGGCTGTTGATCTTCGACGTCACCGCGATCGACGTGGCCGATGCGTCGGTCCGATTGCGGTCCGTCGGCTCGATCGAACCCACCGGGGTCGCGCTCGACGAGAACGATGCGGCGACCCGGAAGCGTCCCATGGGCTCGCCGATGGTGGCCGAGCGGCCGCCTTGCGCGAGATTGGCCAGAGCGCCAGTCACGCCGAGGTTGCCGGTCTGCTCGGCGGCCGGGCTCTCCGCCCCCCAAGCCGCCTGAGCGAAGCCCAGGGTGGCGGGTACGCCTTGGCCGATGGCCCAGAACGTCCCGTCGTTGCCGGCGAAAGCGAAGTAGCTTGGATCGGCCGTGCGCTGCCCGGTCAGACTGCTGCTCACGGAGGCTGGCGCCTGAGCCGCGGCAGGGTCGTTCGCGAGGCCGACCAGCATGAACTTGCCACCCGTTACGCCCGCGACCGTCGTGTTGATCGGCGGCGTACCGACGATCGAGCTGTTCAGCGAGGTCGACGACGTCGTGATCAGCCCGGACAGATTGACCAGGAAGTTACGCTGGTAGGTGTCGAACGCCGTATATTTCGACAGCTCAGCCTTGACCGTGGCGAGAGACCCGAGCGCCCCGCCGCTGATCGTGCTGCCAGTAAGCGACGTGACCGGGAGCGACGCACCGTTAGCTTCGGTCACCGTCAGGACCCCGATGGGCTGGAACGCCTTATTGAGGTTCAGCAGGCCATCGCCATACGTGGACGCAGAGCCGAGGCTGGTGGCGGTCTTGAACAGCACCGCGCTGGTGGTGCCGTTGCGAACCAGCACCGGCCAGGTGGCGTCGAGCAGCGCTGCCGCGCCGGAGACTTCTGGCGCCGACATCGACGTTCCGGTCCAATACGCATAAGAGGACGCGCCATACTCGATGGCGGGGGCCGCAATATTCTGCCCCGGCGCCATCAGCCAAAGCGAGGCGTAGCTCACCGTGGTGGTTCCGACCTTCAGACCGCCTGCGCCGGGCGTGTTGCTGAAGCTTGCAAGCGCGTTGTTGGAGCCGACCGCGCCGACGAAGATGATATGGCTGGCGGCCGCGGCGGTGAAACCCTGCGAGGTGACGCCGCCGTTCAGCGCTGCCGAAGAATTCCCGCCGGCCCAGACGATTGTCACGCCATTCGCCGCGGCATAGTTCACCGCAGCGACAACGCTCGGCGTAGGCAGGTAGGTCAGGCTGAGGTTGATCACCTTCGCGCCGGCCTGGGTGGCCTTCGTGATGCCGTTGGCGACGTCGGCGTCCGAGCCGGAACCAGCCGCGCTCAACACCTTCTCCGCCACGATCGTGACGTTCGGGGCGACGCCGGACATGCTGATCGGCGAGGTAGCGGTGAACCTGCCGCCGAGGATGGCGGCCACCGCGGTGCCGTGACCGTTGTCGTCCACGACGCCGTTCGAGCACTTGAAGGTCACGGCCGCGCAGGACGAGGCGGCCGATACGTGGCCGCTGATCTCCGGATTGGCGGCCACGACGCCGGTGTCGACCACGCCGACGGTGACGCCCGCGCCGCCGTTCGCCGAGGTTTGAACCGTGGCGGTGTTAGCGATCTGAGCTTGCCAGGCGGTGGAATAGTTCGATCCGGCCATCGCCTGCGATGCCGCCGCTAACGTCGCGACCGACACGCCCGCAAACAAAATCTTCATCATGTCTTTGAACCCCGACCCTCGTCTTGTTGGGATATCTGTATTCGACATTATTTGACGATCTAGTTTACAATACTGGTGAATTTTGGATTCACCATTTGCGCCCGTCGCCGCGCGTGTCGCGGGGTTATCGTCCCGCTCGAGCGGTGTCTGCGCTAGCGGCCGCCCGCAGGAGATGAGACCTTCCGGCCTTGGTTGGGGCCGACTACTGGCGCGGCGCATTGCCGCGCAGGGCGTAGGGATACTTACTCAGCCTGCCGGGCAACGAAGGCCACGTCCGCAAGGTTGTTGTTGGCTGGGGAACTAGGACTCGAACCTAGAATGACGGTACCAAAAACCGCAGTGTTACCATTACACCATTCCCCAGCAGGAATGCCGCCGGGGAGAGCCGCATGGCGGGCTGCCGGACAGGGGGGCGGAGATAGCGCAGGCGCCGCCGCCGCGCAACGGCTGCGAGCGCCTTGTCCGCCGCTGAAGGCTCCTCTATAAGGCGCCCTCCCAATTTCGGAGTGTGGCTCAGTCTGGTAGAGCACCGCGTTCGGGACGCGGGGGTCGCAGGTTCGAATCCTGCCACTCCGACCAATTGGGGGAAATCCAGACATGAACGCTGAGGTTCGGGACGCGAAGGCTCGGATCGAGTCGGCGCTGGCGAGCGCGGTCGCCGGCGGCTTGGTCGGCGTATCGGTGGCGGCGCGGCTGCCGGGCGGCGAGCTGGTCGAGGCCAGCGCCGGCCTGCGGGGCCTCGCCGATCCGGCGGCGATGACCGCCGACACCGTGTTCTGGATCGCCTCCTGCACCAAGGCAATCACCAGTGTCGCGGTGATGCAGCTGATTGAAGAGGGTCGCCTGAGCCTGGACGAGCCGGTGGCGTCTCACCTGCCGGCGCTGGCGCAGCCGAAGGTGCTGACAGGCTTCGACGCCGCCGGCGCGCCGATGCTGCGGCCGGCGCAAACGCCGATCACGGTCCGCCACCTGCTCACCCACACTTCGGGTCTCGGCTACGAGTTCTGCAGCGACGCACTCACCCGCTACGTGGCTGCTGCGGGGCCTTACCCGCGCGGCGATGCGCCAGATGCGCCGCTGCTGTTTGAACCGGGCACAGGCTGGACTTACGGGATCAACACCGACTGGGCTGGCAAGCTGGTGACGGCGGTCACAGGCGAGCCATTCGCCGACTATCTGCAGCGCCGCGTCTTCGCGCCGCTAGGCATGACCGAGACTGGCTTCGCGCCACGTCCGGACCAGCAGGGTCGCCGCGCGGCGATGCACGCCCGCGGCCCCGATGGCGCGCTGGCGCCGTTCCCGTTCGAGATGCCGCCGGCGCCGCACTTCGGCATGGGCGGCGGCGGGCTCTATTCGACCGCGACGGACTATCTGAAGTTCCTGGACGCGATCCTGGCCGGCGGCGGGCCGATCCTGTCGCCAGCCAGTGTCGCGGCGATGCAAGAGCCCGAGTGGGAGGGCAAGGAAGTCGGCGTGCTACCAGCGGCGAACGCCATGCTCTGCGCCGGGTTCGACCCGCTGCCTGGCCGCGCCAAGCGGTGGGGACTGGGTTTCCTGATCAATCCCGAGCTGGGACCCGCGGGACGCTCGGCCGGCTCGCTGGCCTGGGCCGGGCTCGGCAACTGCTACTACTGGGCCGATCCGGCGACTGGCGTGGCGGGCGTCTTCCTGGCCCAGCACTTCCCGTTCGGCGATCCGGCCGCCCTGGCGGCGTTCGCGGCCTTCGAGCGGGCGGTCTATGGCGCCTGACCGGCAAGTCTGCATAAGGTCGGCGCAATGAAGCAGTTTCTCCTCACCGTCGCCGGTGTGTTCGTCGGCCTCTTCCTGTTCGTCATCGTCGTCCCAGCCGTCCTGATCGGGCTCGCGATCAGCGGCTCGCGCCCGGCGCCGCTGCCAGCCCACACGGTGCTCAACCTCGATCTGCGCAGCGGCCTGACCGACCAGGAAGCCTCCGACGGCTTGGCGATCTTCTCGAGCCGCGGCCTCTCGGTGATGGGGATCGAGGAGACGCTGCGTCGCGCGGCGACCGACTCGAGCGTCGGTGGCGTCTTCGTGCGCCTGCCGGAGGGCGGCATGACCCCGGCGGCGGCCGACGAACTGCGGCTGGCGTTCCAGCGCTTCCGGGCCTCGGGCAAGCCGATCCTGACCTACAGCCAGGGGCTCTATGCGCAAGGCGTGGCGACCTCGACCTATGAGCTCGCGGCGGCCAGCGGCGATATCTGGATGCAGCCGTCGGCGTCGTTCCAGGTGGTCGGCCTCGCCCAGGAGGACCTCTTCTTCAAGGACTTCTTCGACAAGTACGGCGTCGTGCCCGACTATCAGCAGCGCTACGAGTTCAAGAACGCGGTCAACGGCTACCTCTACAACGACTACACGCCGGCGCACCGGTCGGCCGAACTCTCCTGGATGGGCTCGATCTACGCCACCGGGCTCGCGGCCGCGGCGGCCGACCGCAAGCTCGACCCGGCGGTCTTGAAGTCGACCCTCGAGGCCGGTCCTTACTCGGCCGACGAAGCCAAGGCCAAGGGCCTGGTCGACAATGTCGGTGAGCTGAAGGAGGCCGAGGATGCGATCCTCAAGGCCGCTGGCGGCGGGACCAAACTGACCGAGTTCGCCGACTACGCCGCCCGCACGCGCGGCGCGCGCTCGTCCGCCTTCTCCACGGCGCCCACGATCGCGTTGATCCAGGCCGAGGGCGACATCGTCACCGGCGCCGGCGGCCACGCGAACCCGCTCAGCGGCGGCCAGTCGATCTATTCCGACGACCTCGCCCAGGCCTTCTACAACGCGATCCAGGACAAGAACGTCAAAGCCATCGTCTTCCGGGTCTCCTCGCCTGGCGGCTCCGACACCGCCTCGGAGGAGATACTCTCGGCCGTGCGCGCCGCGAAGGCGGCCGGCAAGCCGGTGGTGGTCAGCATGGGCGACTACGGCGCGTCCGGCGGCTACTGGATCTCGTCCCAGGCCTCCGAGATCGTCGCCGAGCCATCGACGTTGACCGGCTCGATCGGGGTCTTCGGCGGCAAGCTGGCGCTGGGGCCGGCGCTGGCCAAGTTCGGCGTCGATGTCCGCGGCCTGAAGGTCGGCGGCGACTACGCCGGCGCGTTCGGGACCGGCGAAGCGATGACGCCGACCCAGCGCGCGGCGTTCAGCGCCTGGATGGACCGGATCTACAACGGCTTCGTGGCGCGGGTCGCCGAGGGGCGGAAGATGACGGTCGAGCAGGTGCAGGCGATCGCTAAGGGCCACGTCTGGACCGGCGCCCAGGCCAAAGGGCTGGGCCTGGTCGACGATCTCGGCGGGTTCAGCGTGGCGGTGGAACGAGCGAAGGTCTTGGCCGGGATCAAGGGCGAGGCCAAGCTGAAGCCGTTCTCCTCGGCCACCAGCCCGTTCGAGGCATTCGCGCGCTTGTTCGGCGCCAGCGCCGACAGCGCACGGCTGATGACCGCGGCTGGCGACCTGGCGGGCGACCCCGAAGCTCGCACGCTGCTGCAGGCGCTGCACGAAGCGCGGATGCGCCAGGCCGGGGCGACCGTGCTGGCGCCCATGCTCCCGGTCAACTGAAGCTGGCCGCTACTTCTTGTTCGGCGCCACCGAGGTGGGCTGGGGCGTCACGAACACTGGACCGCCGACGTAGCTGAACAGGATCAGGTGGTCTTCCGGGTCGATCATGATGCGATGAGCGCGGAAGAAATCGGCGCCGACGAACATCCCTGGCGTGCTGTTGAGCTGACGCGGGATCAGGCTTCCAGTCTCGGAGTAGGTCATCTTGGTCGCCATGTTCAGGACCTGCATCTTCACGTTCGAGATTTTCTCGTCGCCTAGCGCGAAGCTGTCGAACTTGCCGGTCCAACTGTCCTGCAATTGCACGCCTAGGCCTTGCATACGTTCGGTCGCCACGTCGGTCGGGCGCTGCACGCCGGCGACGGCCGCCGCGGCCGTATCGATCACGGTGGTTCCGGCCCCGCTGTCCAACTCGGCTAGCACGCGTTTGCCGTTGACCTCGGCGAACGTCTGGATGCTGGGGGCCTGCTTGTCCTCGTCCAGCATCTGCGCCTGCGAATAGGCGGCGCCCCAGTAGATCAGCTGCGGCGGCGTGCAGCCCTCGTGCCGGAACAGGCGTACGGCGTTGTGAGCGAGGTCGAATTCGACGCTGACCTTGGCGAGGAAATCGTAGCCCAGGATGACTGACGCTTCGAAGCCGCGATCCGCGTCGCCGCCCACCTCCAGGTTCAGGTCAGGTTTGACTAGATCTCCCACTTTGAACTCTTTGATGTGGGTTTCGTAGACGGCGGTGTCGCCGCCGATTCCGTAGAGCCGCATGCCGGGTACGACGAAAAACGACAGTCCCAGCTGCGAGGCTGCTCTGCGCTGGACGATGCTGGTCGTCGCGCCGGTATCGAGCAGGACCTTCACCGGCTGCCCGTTGACCGCTCCGTCCACGATCGGGGAGCGCCAATGGGGGTCGACGTGGAACTCAGCCAGCTGCAGCAGCTTGCAATCCGCGCTCGCGGCGCCAGGCGCCAGCATCAGCACGCCCGCGACGCAGGCCCCAAGTTTCGCGTTCACAACCAAAGGCGCCGCCCCCCGACCTACCCAGAGTGTGCCGCCGCGCCGCCTCCAGTGCAACCCGTCGGGTTGTTTAGCGCGAAGCCGAACGAGCGGCGGTGCTGAACACGGGGCCGCCGACGTAGCTGAACATCAGCAGGTGATCCTGTGGATCGACGATCACGCGGTGGGCGTGGAGGAAATCGGCGCCGATCAGGATCGCCGGGGAGTTCTGCCGAATGAGACCGCCGGTGGGCGTGTAATCGACCCGCGGGGCGACGGCGCCAACCTGCAATTTGACGTTCGACACCTTCTCGTCGCCGAACGCGAAGCTCGCGAACTTGCCCGTCCAGCTCGCGTCGCCGGGCGCGCCGCTCATCCCCGCCGCGACGGCCTCGCCGCCCGGACCGGTCGCACCCGCGGCGCTCGCCGCCGAGGCGTCGATGACGGACGGATAAGTCCCGCTGGCGAGTTCGGCCAGCACCTGCTGGCCATTGACCTGGACGTAGGCTTCGATCACCGGCGCGGCCGGGTCGGCCGCCAGCATCGTCGCCTGCGAGTAGGAGGCGCCCCAGTAGACCAGTTGCGCCGGCGCGCAGCCCTCAGGATGGAACAGCCGCATGGCGCCTTGCGCGAGATCGAACTCGACCGTGACCTTGGCTAGGAAGTCGTCCCCCAGGACTACCGACGCATCCAGTCTCTGCCCCGCCTCGGTGGCCACCTGGAGCTCGAGGTTGGTCTTGGTCAGGTCGCCGAGGCTGAAGCGGCTGATGCGGGCGCTGTAGGCGCTGGAGGCGTCGTCGATGCGCGATCTCACGCCGTTGAGGCCGTAGGTCGGGAGGCCGAGCCGGAGCGCCTCGTCGCGTCGCACCGTGCTGAAGCTGGCGCCCGTGTCGATGAGCACCTTCACCGGCTGCCCGTTCAGCGCGCCGTCGACGACCGGCGACTGACTGCTGGGATCGACGTGGAATTCGGCGATCTGCAGCAGCTTGCAATCGGCGCTCGCGGCTGCCGGCGCCAACAAAGCCAAACTCGCGGCCACTACAGCCCTGCAGCCTGTGATTTCCGTCATGACCGATCCTTCCGCCGGAGAGCGCAGCTTGCCGACGAATGGTCGCCTTCGGCAAGCACGGTGATCGGGCATAGAAAAAGGCGGCCCGCCGAAGCGGACCGCCCTCTCTTAAGCGTAGGTCTCGAACGGTTGGCTTAGAACTTGGCCGTCGCAGAGACGAACAGTTCCCGGCCCAGCAGGTCGTAGGTCGGGTAGGTGTTCGGCGAACCCGTGCCCGAGATTGGCTGGCTGACCAGCGGCGGATCTTGGTCGAGCAGGTTGTTGATCCCACCGCGGATGGTGAGGATCGAGTTGACCCGCCAGGCGCCCGAGATGTCGAGGTAGTTGATCGCGGCCAGTCGCGCGTCGGAGGCGTCGAAGCCACCTGGCAGGCCAGGACCACCGAAGCCCACTTGCGTGTTGTTGGCGTCCAGCGCGGTGCTGGCCAGGTAGCGCCACTGGAGCCGCACGAGCACGTTCCACGGCGTGTTCCAGGCCACCGAGGCCGTGTGCCGCCAGACCGGGTTGTCGGTTTGGCAGGTCGGACCGAAGAGCCCGGCGCAGTCAGTGCCCGGCAGACCGTTCGTCAGCAGGTAGGTGCCGACGAAGTGGAACGAGAGCGAACCCAGGCCGTCCGCGCCGATATCTTCGAGCGGCAGGCGATAGTCGCCTTGCAAGTCGATACCGGACGTTTCGGTTTGGCCGATGTTGGCGTTCAGACCGACGATGTAGCCACCGCCGGCGATCGTGGTGCCGAACAGGAAGCCTTGCGGGGTCCGAACGACGCCGCCGCAGCCAACACCGGTCGTGAGGCAGGTGTTGAAGGTGGTGGTGAACGCCGGCTCGCCGATTTCGCCGTTAATCTTGATATCCCAGTAGTCGATGCTGCCAGTGAAGCCGTGCAGGAAGCTCGGGGTCACCGTCGCGCCAACCGAGAACGTGTTGGACTGTTCAGGTTGCAGCGTCGGATTGCCGCCTTGCAGGATCGCGCACTGGCCAGCGGGGCACTGCACCAGCGAGCCGGTATAGACCGTGCCCACCGCCGCGTTGCCGTTGCCGTACTGGGCCGCGGTCACGTGGGTGTTCATGCACTGAGCCAGGGTCGCGGTCGCCGAAGTGGTGATCGTGTTGCCCGCACCAGTGGTCGGTGAGCAGGGGTCAACCGCCACCGCGCTGGTGTTAGTCACCGACTGGGGCGTGAATGCCTCCAGGATGCTCGCGGCGCGGATCGCGCTGTCGTAGGACATCCGGAACCGGATGTCCGTCGTGGGCGCCCATTCGCCACCGATCTTGAACGTGCTGACGCCGCCGCTGGTCGAGTAGTCCGAATAGCGGTAGCCGCCGTCGATGCTCAGGTCTTCGATCCAGGGCTTCTTCTGGGCGATCGGAACGCGCGCTTCGAAGTATTCTTCCTGCACGCCGATCGCGTTGTCCACCGACACCGAGGCGCCGGCGAAGCCCGAGAGGTCGCCCGAGAGTTCGGCCTGGTCGGGCGCGAACACTAGGTGGTCCCAGCGGTTCTGGATGCCGAAGGACAGCCCGACGCCGTCATCGGCCCACGGCGACTTGATGCCGTACTTGCCGAGGTCGCCGGTGACGTCGCCTTCGAAGATCTGCTCTTCGATGGTGCCGTGCGAAGTGCCGACTTCCAGCAGCGAGTTGACCTGCGCCTGGTTCACCCCGCCTTGCGTGAAGAGGTTGTAGGGCACGCAAGGCGCACCGACGAGGCAGCTCGGAGCGGCCGCCGTGCCGGTGACCAGCAGGGCGTTCTGGATGCCGGCCAGGCTCATGTAGCCCGTGTTGGCGTTGTAGAGGCTCGTGTAATAGTACGAGCCGTAGGCGTCGTAGTGCCACGCGTCGGCGAAGTCGCCCTTGATCCCGATCACGATGCGGAAGTTGGTGTGATCGTAGGACGAGCCGCGACCCGGGCCTTCGATGTCGCGCCGGCCGATCAGCAGATCCTTCTGGTTCATCGGATCGGCCTGGTTGACCGCCCCAATCTGCGCCGCGGTGCAGCCGAGGGCCGCCGATTCCTGAGCGCTCAGGAACGGATTGCCGCAGTTGACGTAGAAGCCGCCGCCGGGCGCGAAGAGGCCGCCACCCTGGAACAGGCCCGACGGCGCGACTTGTTCGGTCGAGCGGTCGTTCATGAACGAGAATTCGGCGTAGGGCTGGGCCCAGTCAGTGATGTCGTAGTGGGCGAAGAAGCCGCCCAGGTAGCGGGTGTCTTGACGCGACAGGAACTCATAGGGGCTGGAGTTGAACGAAGCCGGCGGCACCGAACCCGCTTGCGGGCGCGGCAGCAGCGAGGTGCCGACCACCGAGAAGCTGGTGCCGGGGAGCGAACCGCTCGCCGGGTCGGCAATCTCGGTATAGATGTTCGAGTTGCTGGAGTTGGCGCAGGCGTCGGGCGGACCCAGCACCAGCAGGCAGTCCGAGTAGTCGCGCTGGCCTTGCGTGACCGGCTCTTGGTTCCGGAATTCGAAATAACCCGTCACGTTGCCTTTGCCGTCCGGGGCGTTGGCGCCCATGACCAGCGAGAAGTCGGTGTTCTTACCGTCCCAGTGGCTGCCGGTCGGCGGCGTAATGCCGGCGGCGCGGAGCGCGGCTTGCACGCGACCAGAGTGGTCGTTGTGCTGGTCGGCGCCGACTTGGCCGTCGATCTGCACGCCTTCGAAGTCGTGCTTCATGATGAAGTTGACGACGCCGGCGACGGCGTCCGAACCGTAGGTCGCCGAGGCGCCGCCGGTGAGGACTTCGACGTGGTCGATCAGGGCGACCGGGATCTGGTTCAAGTCAGGCGCCGGGTTCGGGTCGCCCGTGTTCGGGTCGCCGATGCCGAGGCGGCGGCCGTTGACCAGCACCAGGGTGCGTTGCGGGCCCTGGCCGCGAAGGTCGGCGGTGGACACGCCGCCAGGGGCGGTCAGCGGGTTGGTGGTGTTGGAGAAGTCGGCGACGCTGTTCTGGAAGTTCTGCGGCAGCGTGTTCAAGAGGTCGATCGCGTCAGTCACGCCTTGGAGCTGGAACTCCTCGTGGCCGATCGCCTGGATCGGGCTGACGCTGGTCATGTTGGCTTGCGGGATGCGCGAACCGGTGACGACGATTTCGGTGACTTGCGTGCCCCCGGAGCTGTCGTCGGTGGCCGCGGTCACCGTCTTGATCGGGGTGGCGGCGGTCGAAACCGCTCCGGCGCCCGAGGCGGTTTGCAGCGGCCCGGCGGCGTCGGCCGCGTGGGCCATCCCGCCGAACGCGAGCATTGTCGCGCCCGCGATCATTGTCGACGCCAGCAGGCGTCCACGCACAGTCATTGTCTTCAAAGCAGAGTCCCTCCGGAACGCGAACGCGCCCGCTCGGGGCGCGGTTTCGGCTTACGGGTTGCAAGTTGTCCCGGGCAGAGCTCCCCCCGGTTGACGTGTTGATGGTCTCGCTTAGCCGGCCGGTCAACGTCGATTACGGCGTGGTAATGTCATGTTTGCCCGCCTGTTACATTCAGGTCACAGCTTGCGCGTGGTAACGAGGCGTTAGGGCATTTGCGCTGCGCTTTGGCCTTCCTCGGGCATTTTATTCGAATACCAGGGTTGCGAGTTCACCTCTTGGGCGAGTGACGTTTCATCGTCAGCAAGAGGCTTGCGCGCCGGCGCCCAAAACTTCTTCAATGGCGCGCAATGTTTCAGGAGCGGTCATGACCCGGGTGCGATTCGTCTCGACAACCGTTGGGGCTGCGGCCGCAATTGCGCTCGCCTGCGGTGTGGCAATGGCGGCCAAAGCGCCGCCGTCCCGCGCCCCGGCGGTGCAAGCGGTGGTCGATTGCCGCAAGATCGACGACGGAATCCAGCGGCTCGCCTGCTACGACGCTGCGGTCGCGGCGATGGACACGGCGGAAAGCAGCGGCGACCTCGTTACCCTCGACCGCAAGCAGCGGACCACCGTTCGTCGCCAGGCGTTCGGCTTCAGCCTGCCAGCGCTGGCGATGTTCGACGCCGGCGAAAAGGGCGATGCGGTCGACTCGATCAACGAGACGCTCACCCGCGCCCGGCAGGATCCGCAGGGCAAGTGGACGTTCGTCATGGAAGATGGTGCGATCTGGCGGCAGATTGACGACGACTTCCTGTCGCGCGATCCGCACCCCGGCTCGGCGATCGTCATCAAGCGCGCCTCGATGGGCAGCTTCATGCTGAGCGTCGACGGTCAGCCGGCCGTTCGAGCTCACCGAGACAACTAGCGGTCGGCGAACGACTCAGCGGTCCTTCGGATCGATCGCGTCGCGCAGCCCGTCGCCGATGAAGTTGAAGCACATCAGCGTCACCACCATGGTCAGCGACGGGAAGATCAGCAGCCAGGGGGCCAGCTCCATGTCCTGCGCGCCGTTGGAGATCAGGGTGCCGAGCGAGGCCATCGGCGGCTGCACGCCGAGGCCCAGGAACGAGAGGAAGCTCTCGGCCAGGATCACGCCGGGGATGGTCAGCGTCACATAGACCACGACCGGGCCCAGCAGGTTGGGCACGATATGGCGGGCGATGATCGCCTTCTGGGTCAACCCCGCCGCCCGCGCCGCCTCGATGAACTCCTTCTGCTTCAGCGAAAGCGTCTGGCCGCGCACGATCCGCGCCATGGTCAGCCACTCCACCGCGCCGATGGCGACGAAGAGCAGGATGAAGTTGGAGCCGAAAGTCACCATCAGGATGATGACGAAGAAGATATAGGGCAGCGAATAGAGCACATCGACGATGCGCATCATCGCCTCGTCGACCACGCCGCCGAGGTAGCCAGCGGTTGCGCCCCAGGCGACGCCGATCACCAGCGAGACCGTGGTCGCCACCGCGCCGATCGCCAGCGAGACGCCGAGCCCGGTGAAGAGCCGCGCCAGCTGGTCGCGGCCGAGCGAGTCGGACCCGATCAGGTGGCCGGCGGTCAGCGGCGGCAGCCAGACGTCGTTCTTGTTGATCTCGTCGTAGGCGTAGGGAACCAGCAGCGGGCCGATCACCGCGCACAGCACCAGCAGGCCGAGCACGATCATGCTGGCGACGGCGGCGCGGTTGCGGAAGAGCCGCCGGCGCGCATCGTCCCACAGGCTGCGGCCCTTGACCGCTCGCTCCATCAGGGCGGCGTTGCGCAGCGATCCCGGCGCGAGGGAGATCTGGGTCATTGGGTCTCTGGGATCACGCCAACCGCACCCGAGGATCGAGCACGGCGTAGAGGATGTCGGCCAAGAGGTTGAGCAACAGGATCAGCGCGGCGAAGAAGATCACCATCCCCATCACCACGGTGTAGTCGCGCTGCAGGGCGCTGTTGACGAAGAACTTGCCGAGGCCAGGCAGGCCGAAAATGCGCTCGACGATCAGCGAGCCGGTCATCAGGCCGGCGAAGGCGGGGCCGAGGTAGCTGATCAGCGGCAGCACCGCCGCGCGGATGGCGTGCTTCACCACGATGGTCACTTCGGGCAGCCCCTTGGCCCTGGCGGTGCGCACATAGTTCGAATGCAGAGCCTCGATCATGCCGGCGCGGGTCAGCCGCGATATGATCGCAATCTGCGGCAGCGCCAACACCATCACCGGCATCACCAGGTTGGGAAAGGCGCCGCCGTCCCAACTCCCGATCGGGAGCCAGCCGAGGTTGCTGCCGAACACCAGCTGCAGCAGCGGCGCGGTGACGAAGCTGGGAATACAGATGCCGACGATGGCGATCGACATCACGGTGTAGTCGGCCGGCCCGTTCTGTCGCAGCGCGGCCAGCACGCCCAGCGTCACGCCGCAGGTCACCATGATCGCGAACGCCGCCAGCCCGATCGTCAGGCTGACGCCGTAGTTCTGGCCGATGATGTCGAGCACGCTCTTGTCGCGGTATTTCAGCGATGGTCCGAAGTCGCCGTGCAGCACGCCGCCAAGGTATTCGCCGTACTGCACGATCAGCGGCCGGTCGAAATGGTACTTGGCCTCGATGTTCTTCTCGATCGCCGGCGGCAGCTTGCGGTCGCTGCTGAACGGGTTGCCGGGCGCCGCGCGCATCATGAAGAAGGCGACGGTGATGACGACGAAAAGCGTGGGGATCGCGACGATCAATCGGCGCAGGAGGAAGCGGAGCATCGCTTGTGAAACTTCCACCCACCCCCGATGATGTCAACGAAGGGCCGCCGAAGATTAGTGAAGTTCGCGCCTGGAGGATCAGATGTCTCAATTTCGAAGGGTGACCGACAGTTTCGAGGTCAGTCCGCAGATCACGCCGCAGGAGGCCCGCGCGGCCGCCGACTCCGGGGTGAAGCTGATCATCAACAATCGGCCGGACGGCGAAGCGCCGGGCCAGCCGACCAACGCCGAGATCGAGGCGGCAGCTCGCGCCGGCGGCGCCGACTACCTCTATCTGCCGGTGGTCGGCCGTCCGACGCCGGAGCAGGCCAAGGCGCAGGCCGCGGCGGTCGACGACGCCAAGGGCCCGGTGCTGGCTTTCTGCCGATCCGGCACCCGCTCGATCACGACGTGGGCGCTCGGGGAAGCCGCGGCAGGCCACGACAAAGCCGAACTCGCCAGGCTGGCCGCCGACGCCGGCTACGACCTCTCCGCCGCCTTGCAAGGTTGACCCGATGATCCCTTACGTTCGCGACATGACCTTCGAGTACGGCAAGGTCGACCAGCTCTCGCCGCTGATCCGGCGGGTGATCTGCAACAATCCGGGGCCGTTCACCTTCCGCGGCACCGGCACCTACATCATCGGCAAGGGCGAGGGTCTGGCGGTGATCGATCCCGGCCCCGATCAGCCGGAGCACCTGGAGGCGATCTTGGCCGCGGTGGCGGGCGAGAGCGTCAGCCACGTGTTGATCACCCACCACCATGCCGACCATTCGCCGCTGGCTCGGCCCTTGGCCGAGGCGACTGGCGCGGTGGTCTATGGCTGCGCGGTGCAGGCGCCGCTGGTGCAGGACACCGTGCGCACCGAAGCCGGCTACGACAGCTTCACCCCCGACGTCTCGGTCTGCGGCGGCGCCACGATCGCGGGCAAGGGCTGGACCATGGAGGCGATCCCAACGCCGGGCCACACTTCCAACCACATCTGCTATGCGCTGGCCGAAGAGAACGTCTGCTTCACCGGCGACCACATCATGGGCTGGTCGACGACGGTGGTGACGCCGCCCGACGGCAACATGGGCGACTACATGGCCAGCCTGGACGCGATCCAGTCGCGCGGGTTTTCCACCCTGATCCCCACCCACGGTCCGCCGATCACCGAGCCTGGCCCGTTCATCGACGGCTACCGCGCCCACCGGAAGGATCGGGAACGGCAAATTCTCGCCCAGCTGGCGGCGGGCGAGACCAAGATCGTCGAGATGGTGCCCAAGATGTACATCGACACCGACGCCCGCATGTATCCGGCCGCCGGTCGGTCGGTGCTGGCGCACCTGGTCGAGCTGGTGAAGGAGGGCCGCGTCATCGCCAGCGGCCCTGAGGGCGGCGGCGGCGAATACCGCCTCGCCTGAATCGGTCTCGCAGTCCTTCCCTTCCCCTTGCGGTTCCTCAGGGGGGAGGGGAACGCGCTACTCTTCCGCCCAGGCCCGCAACAGCTGCGCCGCGATCGCCATGGTGCCGGGCGCGCGCACCCCCGGCAGCTGGCCCTTGATCAGGGTGCGGGCTTCTTCGCGGGTGAACCAGCGGACCTCTTCGAGTTCGTTCTGGTCCGCCACGGCCTCGCCGTCCTCGACCTCGGCGAAAAGGCCGATCATCAGCGACGAGGGGTAGGGCCAGGGCTGGGTCGAGTGGTAGCGGACCGAGGCGGTGCGCAGGCCGGCCTCCTCCCAGACTTCGCGGGCGCAAGCTTCCTCGATGCTTTCGCCCGGCTCCAGGAACCCGGCCAGCGCCGAGTACATCCCTTGCGGCCAGACCGCCTGGCGTCCGAGCAAGCACGACTCACCCCGGATCGGCAGCATGATCACCACCGGGTCGGTGCGCGGGAAGTGCTCGGCCTTGCACGCCGGGCAGACTCGCTTCCAGCCGCCCTCGGCCGGATGGCTGGGCTGGCCGCAGGTGGAGCAGTGGCGGTGCCGCCGCCGCCACTCGAACATCGCCTTCGCGGTCGCCAGCATCGCCGCGTCGCCGGCCGGCAGGTCGAGCGCGATACCGCGCAAGTCCTCGAATCGGCCCAGGCCTTCCAGTGGCCCGTCGGCGGGATCGGTGGTCCCTTCCATGTCGAGCGCAAAGACCGCGGTCTCTTGCCAGAGGCCCATGAACAGCAGCCGTTCGCCCGCGTCAGAGAGTTCGCCGGCCAGGTCGGCGCGCACATAGGCGATCTGGGCGCCGGCCTTGGCGCCCGTCTCGTCCTTGCGGGTCTCGACCATCGGCTTGCCGTTCCACAGAACGAGGGCCAGGCTCCCGGGATCGGCGAGTTTGTCCGCGACCCAGTCGGGGTTGCTGCGCTTATCGCTGACCCGATCGAGCGGGTTGCCAGCGAAGACGTTGGTGAAGGCTGTCAGAGGCATGCCGAGGCTCATAGCGCGGCTTGAGCGGTGCGTCAGCATCCACCACGAAGGACACTAAGATCACCAAGGCGCGCGTGGCGAGCAGGAAGCTAAGCGGCGCTGCGCATGAGAGTGGCCGGCGCGCGAGCGCGCCCTTCGTGTGCTTGGTGCTCTTCGCGGTGAACCTTTGGTGAACCTTGGACTCGCTTGCGCCCATCCCGCCGCCACGCGATATAGGGCGCGGAGATCGGCGATGGGCGGAGGCCTCGCCAACCCGGTCAGGTCCGGAAGGAAGCAGCCGTAACGAGATTGCTCCGGGTCGTCTGCCGGTCTCCACCTCACGCCTCAAATGCCCCCGCGAGTGAATGGCCGATCAAGACGACATCGACCTCGGTCCCGAGGCGCCGGCCCACCTCGACGAAGCGACTTCCGACATGTTCGGCGCGCCTCCGGTCCCCCGGCCTGAGACTCACGGCGCGGCCTACACCGTCATCGCGCGCAAATACCGACCGAAGAGCTTCGAGGACCTGATCGGCCAGGAAGCGATGGTGCGGACGCTGAAGAACGCGTTCGCCACCGGCCGCATCGCCCACGCCTTCATGCTCACCGGCGTGCGCGGGGTCGGCAAGACCACCACGGCGCGGCTGCTCGCCCGCGCCCTGAACTACGAGAGCGAGACCATCCACGAGCCCAGCGTGACCGCGCTGGCCGAGGAGGGGCGCAGCTGCAAAGCGATCCTCGAAGGCCGCCACATGGACGTGCTGGAGCTCGACGCCGCCAGCCGCTCCAAGGTCGAGGACATGCGCGAGCTGATGGAGGGCGTGCGCTACGCGCCGGTGGAGGCCCGCTACAAGGTCTACATCATCGACGAAGTGCACATGCTCTCGACCGCGTCGTTCAACGCGCTCCTGAAGACGCTGGAAGAGCCGCCGCCGCACGCCAAGTTCATTTTCGCCACCACCGAGATCCGCAAGGTGCCGGTGACCATCCTCTCGCGCTGCCAGCGCTTCGACCTGCGCCGGGTCGAGCCGGAGGTGATCGCGGCAAACCTGGAGAAGATCGCCGAGATCGAGGGCGCGCGAATCGAGGCCGATGCGCTGGCGCTGATCGCCAGGGCCGCCGAAGGCTCGGTGCGCGACGCTCAGTCGCTCTTGGACCAGGCGCTGGTGCAGGTCGAGGCCGGCGGTCAGGTCACCGCCGCGGCGGTGCGCGACATGCTGGGCCTGGCCGACCGCGCCCAGACCATCGAGCTCTTCGAAACCTGCGTGCGCGGCGAGGCCGGTCCGGCGATCGAGGCGTTCCGCGCGCTCTACAGCTACGGCGCCGATCCCGCGACGGTGGTGGCCGACATGCTGGAGCACTGCCATGGCGCCAGCCTCGCCAAGGCGATCGGTCCGGCGGCGCTGGTGCTGCCCAAGGACCAGGTCGCCAAGCTGGCGGCGATTGGCGCGGCGGTGTCCGGCGCCAGCCTCTCGCGGCTCTGGCAGATGCTGCTGCGCGCCCACGACGAGGTGCGCCGCGCCCCCGATCCCGCCGCCGCGGTGGAGATGGTGCTGATCCGGCTTTGCTACGCGGCTGACTTGCCCGGTCCGGAGGAAGCGCTGAAGGCGCTGCGCGAAGGCCGCGATCTGGGCGGCGCGCCGCCACCGCCTTTGCCGTCCGGCGGCGGAGGCGGCAGCTCGGCCGCGCGGGCTGGCGGCGTAGCGCGAATGGCGGCCAAGCCGGCCCCCGCGCCGACGACCGAAGTCTCGCTCAACACCTTCGACGACGTCGTCGCGCTGATCGATCAGCGCCGCGACATCGCGCTCAGAATGGACGTGCAGAAGTACGTCCGGCTGATCAGCTTCCGCACCGGCGCGATCTCGTTCGAACCGGCCGCCGGCGCGCCGAACAACCTCTCGCAGCGGCTCTCGGTGCGGCTCAAGGAATGGACCGGCCAGCCCTGGCTGATCATGGCCGAGACCGGCGGCGGAGCCGAGACCCTCGCCGAGCAACAGGCCAAGTCCGACGCAGCCGTCCGCGCCGAGATGCTGGCCGATCCGTTCGTCCAGCAGGTGATGCAGGTCTTCCCGGGCGCCGAACTCACCGATATCCGCCAGCTCGCGGACGAGCCGGCCGCTGCGCCCGCCGATGATGACGACGAGGAGAGCTGATGAAGAACCTCGGCGAGCTGATGAAGCAGGCCCAGGCGATGCAGGAAAAGCTGCAGGCCGCACAGGCGCGCCTGGCCGAAACCGAGGTCGAAGGATCGTCCGGCGGCGGCATGGTCAGCGTGGTGCTGAAGGGCGCCGGCGATCTCGCCCGCGTCGTCATCGAGCCCAGCCTGATGGCCCCGGGCGAAGGCGAGATCCTTGCCGACCTGATCGTCGCCGCCCACGCCGACGCCCGCCGCAAGCTCGAGGCCAAGCAGCAAGAGCTGATGCGCGACGTCGCCGGCCCCCTGGCCGGTCTGCCGGGCATGCCGTCGTTCTGATGCATCGCGCATTGCACGGACCACCCCTCACCTCACCTCTCCCCACTCTGCGGTGGGGCGAGGGCTACGGAGGGCGAGCGGCGGTTTCACCACCGTTTCGCTGCCGCGATCTCTCAGTAGCCCTCTCCCCGACGGAGACGGGGAGAGGTGAGGTGAGGGGTGTCGCCGCCATCCCGAAGCTCGCCTAGATGGCCGCTGCGGCCGGACCCGAGATCGAGCGGTTGATCGCGCTCTTGGCCAAGCTGCCGGGGCTGGGGCCGCGTTCGGCCCGGCGGGCGGCCTTGACCCTGCTGAAGCGGCGTGAGGCGCTGCTCTCACCCTTGGCCGAGGCGATGGCGCAGGCGGCGGAGCGCGTGAGGACTTGCGCTACGTGCGGCTCGCTCGACACCCGCGACCCATGCGCCATCTGCGCCGATGGCGGCCGCGACCAGACGCTGATCTGCGTGGTCGAGGAGGTAGGCGCGCTCTGGGCGATGGAGCGCGCTGGCGCTTTCCGCGGCCGCTATCACGTGCTGGGAGGCCTGCTCTCGGCGCTCGACGGCGTCGGCCCCGAGGCGCTGCGGATCGCGCCGCTGGTGAACCGCGCCATCGAGCCCGCCGTGCGCGAGGTGATCCTGGCGCTGCCCGCTACCGTCGACGGCCAGACCACCGCCCACTACCTCGCCGACCGCCTCGCCGGCGCCGAGGTGGCCATCACCAGCCTCGCCCGCGGCGTCCCCGTCGGCGGCGACCTCGACTGGCTCGACGACGGCACCATCGCCCAGGCGCTGAGGGCCAGGCGGCCGGCGTAGGCGCGGGGTTTGGACGGCTGCAACGACTCTGCTACGAACGGACCATGAACGCGTTCGTGATTCTCACCGTCCTGTTCGGGCTCTCGACCCTTGCCGCCGCCGCGTGGGCCGTCGCCGAGCGGAGCAAGGCGGTGCGGGCGGAGGAGCGGGCGCGGTTCCTGGAGGCGGGCGCCGAGACGCTGAAGGCGCAGGCCGCGCAGTCGGCGCAGGTGGTGGCGGAGGCGCTGGTCAAGCGCGCGACGGAGCAATCCGAGGCCTTGGTCAGGCGCGCCGGGGAACAGTTCGAGGCGCAAGAGAAGCTCAGCCAGGCCAAGCTCGACGCCCAGCTGAAGCCGGTCGCCGACATGCTGACCAAGTTCGAGGCCCAGGCCGCCGCCGCTGAAAAGGCGCGCGCCGAGGAAACCGGCAGCCTGCGCCAGCAGATCGGCCAGCTGCTCACCGCCTCGGTCGCCACCCAGGACGAAGCGCGCAAGCTCTCCGCCGCGCTGCGCCGCGGCGCTGGGGTGCAAGGCCGTTGGGGCGAACAGACGCTGCGCAACGTGCTGGAAGCCGCAGGGCTCTCGCACCGGTTCGACTTCGAGGAGCAGTTCAGCGTCGACAGCGACGAGGGCCGGCGGCGGCCGGACGTGAAGGTGAGGCTGCCGGGCGGCGCGGTGTTCGTGATCGACGCCAAGTGCTCGCTCAACGCCTTCCTGGAGAGCCAAGACGCGGTCGACGACGCTGGGCGCGACGCCGCCATGCTGCGCCACGCCCAGTCGGTGCGCGCGCACATCGCCGGGCTGTCGGCCAAGGCCTACTGGGACCAGTTCAAGGCCGAGGGTTCGCCCGACTTCGTCGCTATGTTCGTGCCCGGCGACGGCTTCCTGGCCGCCGCCCTCGACCGCGCGCCCGATCTGATGACCGAGGCGATGGATCGCCGGGTGCTGGTGGTGACGCCGACCACGCTCTTCGCGCTCTGCAAGGCGGTCGCCTACGGCTGGCGGGTCGAGGAGCAGGCCAAGGGCGCGGCCAAGATCGCCGACCTCGGCCGCGAACTCTATCGCCGCATCGCGGTGATGGCCGAGCACGCTCAGCGGATGGGCAAGTCGCTCGACGACTCGGTGAAGCGCTACAACCAGTTCGCGGCCTCGCTGGAGAGCCAGGTGCTGACCCAGGCGCGGCGCTTCGAGGAACTGGCGGTGGATCACGAGGGCCGCGAGGTGGTCCAGATCGCCCACATCGAGACCGGCGTGCGCGAGCTAACCAAGCTGGCCGCGGAAATGCGCGGGCCCGAACTTCGGGATGGGCGCGACGATGCGCCGATCTTGACGCTGAAGTCTGCCGCTCCTACCTCGGCGGCATGAGCCTGCGGCGTATTCTCACTGTCGATACCGATCTGGCGACGCTGAAACGCAAGTCCGAGACCGTCACCGTGGTCGACGACGAGCTGCGCGCGCTGATGGATGACATGCTGGAGACGATGTACCACGCCCCCGGCATCGGCCTCGCGGCGATCCAGGTCGGCGTGCCCAAGCGGGTGATCGTGATGGACCTGTCGCGAGAGGAGGCCCTGGAGCCACGCTTCTTCGTCAATCCGGAGATCGTCTGGAAGTCGGAGGAGACCCAGCCCTACGAGGAAGGCTGCCTCTCGGTGCCGGAGATCTACGACGAGGTCGAACGCCCGGCGCGGGTGCGGATCAAGTATCTCGGCTACGACGGCAAGCCGGTGGAAGAGGACGCCGAGGGTCTGTTCGCGGTCTGCATCCAGCACGAGATGGACCACCTCGAAGGCATCCTCTTCCTAGACCACCTTTCGCGCCTGAAGCGCGACCGCGCGGTGGCGAAGGTCAAGAAAGCCGCCAAGGACGACGCGAAGGCGGCCTAGACCCCTCCACCACTTCGTGCTTCTCCTCCCCCGTTGGGGGAGGAGAAGGTTGGCGCAGCGGCGATATCCTCCCCTGCCTCGCAGGGTCCCCTTGAGGGAAGGGGTCGGGGGATGGAGTCTCAGCGCCGCTTCGCCGGTTTGGGACTACGACCGATCGACGCAAATCGAGCTGACACCCCACCCCTAACCCCGCCCCGCAGGGGGCGGGGAACTGGCGCGCTTAGTAACCCGTGTAATCCGTATCGGCGGCCTGGCCGATCGGGGCGTCGGCCATGGCGTGACGCACAGCGCGCGCCTTGCAGTCGCCGTCGTTGCTGTCGATCGGCACGAGGCCGTTGGGGTAGCGGTTGTCGAGTTCGTTGCAGGCGTCGGCCGCCGCGCGCTCGACCCGATGCCTCAGGACGTGAACGCCGTAACCGGTCGAGAGGTCGAGGTCGCTGACGTCGACCACCCGCGAGGCGTAGACTCGCTCGGTCGGGATGCCGTTCACCGTCCGGTTCGGGCGATACGAGGGGGTCACCACGACGTCGCCCAACGTGGTCGCGTCCTGGTCGCTGTAGTTGGGCTGGTCGTACGGCCGGTCATAGTAAGGCTGCGCACCGGCGGGGGCGGAGAAGCTCAGAGAAAGCGCTGCCGCAGCAGTCGCGAGCGAGCCGCTCAGAATAGTGCTGGTAAGTTTGCCGATCATGGTTGTTGCTCCTCGGGCGCAACTTCGCCATGGCCGAATTACCCAGCCCCAGCGTTGTTGCATGTGTTGGCGTTGCTGGAAAAACGCCGGTCGAGGAGTGGAGTTCCGAGCCTTGACCTTGGGCGGGCCGCTAAGCCACGACCGCGGCAGCTGTCGGCAGGGTGTAATTGGCCATGCGCTGGCGGATCAGCTTCTTGTCGATCTTGCCGGTCGCGCCCAGCGGGATGTCGTCGACGAAGACCACGTCGTCGGGCATCCACCAGCGGGCGATCTTGCCGTCGAGGTAGTGCAGGAACTCCTCGCGGGTCGCGCTCTCGCCGTCCTTCAGCCTCACCAGCAGCAGCGGGCGTTCGTCCCACTTTGGGTGATGCACGCCGATGACGGCCGCCAGCATCGCTTTCGGATGGCCCGCGGCGAGGTTCTCGATCTCGATCGAGCTGATCCACTCGCCACCGGACTTGATCACGTCCTTGGCGCGGTCGGTGATCTGCACGTAGCCGAGCGCATCGATGGTGGCGACGTCGCCGGTGTCGAAGAAGCCTTCCTCGTCCAGGATCTCGCCGCCCTCGCCCTTGAAGTACGCGCCGACGATCGCCGCGCCGCGCACTTTCAGCCGGCCGTAGGTCTGGCCGTCACGCGGCTGGGGGACGTTGTCGTCATCGGTGAGCTTCAGCTCGACCCCGGCCGGCGGGCGCCCCTGCTTCAGCTTGTACTGCAGCTGCTCTTCGGCCGGGAGCGCGGCCACCTCGGGCGACGGCACCGAGAGTGTGCCCAGCGGCGAGGTCTCGGTCATGCCCCAGGCGTGGGTGACGTCGACGCCGTATTCGTCGCGGAACGCCCGGACCAGCGACTCCGGCACCGCCGAGCCACCGATGACCACGCGCTTCAGAGTCTCCAGCTTGCCGCCGGTGGCGCGAAGGTGCTGCAGCAGCATCTGCCAGACGGTGGGCACGGCGGCGGAGAAGGTGACGCCCTCGGTCTCGATCAACTCGTGCACCGAGGCGCCGTCGAGCTTCTGGCCCGGCATCACCATCTTGCAGCCGACCGCGGGGCACGAGAACGCCAGGCCCCAGGCATTCGCGTGGAACATCGGCACCACCGGCAGCACCACGTCGCGCGCCGAGAGGCCCATCACATCGGTCTGCAACGTGATCAGGGTGTGCAGGAAGTTGGTGCGGTGCGAGTAGAGCACCCCTTTCGGGTTGCCGGTCGTGCCGGAGGTGTAGCAAAGGCCGGCGGCGGTGTTCTCATCGAACCCGCCCCAAACGCAGTCGTCCGAGTTCTCGTCGATCAGGGTCTCGAAGCAGAGCGCGCCGTCCAGACCGACGCTGGCCATGTGGCCCTCGTCGGTCATCACGATCACCTTCTCCACGGTGCGCATCTCGGCGCGGCGCTCGATGATCGTCGGCAGGAACGTGAGATCGGTGAAGAGGATCTTATCCTCGGCGTGGTTGATGATGTAGCAGAGCTGGTCGGGGAACAGCCGCGGGTTCAGCGTGTGGCAGACCGCGCCCAGCCCCATGATCGCGTACCAGGTTTCCATGTGCCGGCCGGAATTCCAGGCCAGGGTGGCGACCCGATCGCCGGCCTTCACCCCCAGGCCCTTCAGCGCGTTGGAGAGCCGCTTGGCGCGCTGGCGGATCTCGCCGTAGCTGGTCCGCACGATCGGTCCTTCGACCGAGCGACTGACGACCTCGCGCCCGCCGTGCCACTCGGCGGCATGGTCGAGCAGTTTATCGAGCGTCAGCGGCCAGGCCTGCATCAGTCCCTGCATGGGGACCTTCCTCCAGCTATTGTGAGCGTTTCTGACGGAACCATGTGCGCGGCGGGCGCCCGCCGTCAATTCTGCGCTGCCCCCGGGGCGATACGAGCGATGGTCGCGTCCGGATCTGCGGCGTCCGCCCTGGTCCATGAGATCGGACCCGGATCGCGCGCCGATTGCTCGTCAACAGCCTCAGGGCCGGCGTCCGAAGCGTCGCCGGCCCGGCGGGCGAGCCGTTCGCGCAGCATCGCCGCCTGCCCCTCCAGCCAGACGCCTTGGAACGGAACGCCCAGCTCGGCGGCGACCGCCTCAGCGGCCATCCGGTCCGCGGGGCTCAGGAAGACCGCGTCGAGGATCACCGAGTGGCCCGCGGACAGGACCCTGTCGGCGATGGCGAACATCTCGGCATAGACCTCGGCGCTGGTCTCCGGGCCATAGGCTGAGGCCGGCAGTCGTTCGAGGGGGTCCAATCCAGCCCGACGCTTGCGGATCTCGTCCGTGCGCAGGATCACGGCGCCGGGCGCCGCGCCAACCAGAGGCGCCGCACGGCGGGCGAGGGTGGTCTTGCCGGTCCCGGAGAGGCCGCCGATCGCGCTCAAGGACGGCGGCGACGGACGCAGGTGTGACGCCGCCGTCGCCAGGTACGCTCGCGCGGCGCCCAGCTCGCCTTGATTGGCGCTGACGTGGGCCCGCACGCTGGCCCGCGCCGACAGCATCAGAGGCAGCGCCTCCAGCCCGTCCCAGAGTTCGACGCGGAACGTGCGAGCGGCTTCGTCGAGGTAGGCGTTCAGCACCCGGTTCGCGGCCTCGGCCCGACCGCGAAAGCCGAGGTCCATGATCAGGAAGGCGACGTCGTAGAGCACGTCGATTTCGGACAGCAGGTCGTTGAACTCGATGCAGTCGAAGAGGACCGGCGCGCCGTCCTCGAGCAGGATGTTCCCGAGGTGCAGGTCGCCGTGGCAGTGGCGGGCGAAGCCCATGGCGCGGCGCAGCTCCAGCCGCAGCGTCACGGCGGCCAGCGCGGCGTCGGTCGCTTCGATCACCTGCTCGACCTCGGCGATCCCCAGCGCTGCCTTCAACGGGGCGAGGTTCTCGGCGTTGGTGCGGATGGTGAAGCCGAGCGCGTTCACGCCGCCGCCGTCGACGTTGATCGCCGCCGCCGCCTGGAACCGGGCGACCGTCCGCCCCAGCCGCTCCGCCAGTCCGCCGTCCACCTGATCCGGTCGCTCGGCCAACACAGCGGCCGGATCGAACGCGCGCATCTCCAGCACGAAGTCGACCGTCTCGCCCTCGCCGCCGAGCGTCAGCTCGCCGCCGGAGGCGCGGGTGATCGGATGCAGCGCGCGGTAGATGGAGGGCGCCGTGACCCGGTTGAACGCCAGCTCACGCTCCAGCGCCCAGCGCCGCTTCTCCAGCGTAGAGAAGTCGAGGAAGCCGTAGTCGACCGGCTTCTTCAGCTTCAGCGCCCGCTCGCCCTGCAGGAACACCCAGGCGCAAGACGTCTCGATCTCGCGGTCCGACCGGGCAGCGAGCCAACTGCGAACGTCGCCCTCAGTCAACGCGATCTCTCGGTATTCCGCCTTCCCCTCCCCCTTGCGGGGAGGGGCTAGGGGTGGGGGTGCGAGCTGGATGTCGGCGGTGCAACCCGCGGCGTACGGACAGGCGGAGCGGTCGGCCAAAAGCGCGGCAGCGAGCCGACGCTCCCATCCCCAACCCTTCCCCGCAAGGGGGAAGGGAGCAGATCGTGGCCGCGGCCAGAGCAGTCAAGGATAGAGCCGCCGCACCGTCCAGCCCTCGCCCGCCCGGTCGAACGCCAGCCGTTCGTGCAGCCGGAAGGGCCGGTCGCGCCAGAATTCCAGCCTGCGCGGGGTCAACCTATAGCCAGACCAGTGCGGTGGGCGGGGCACTTTGCCGAGCCCGAATTTCAGCCCCATTTCCCCGATCCGTCGCTCGAACGCCAGGCGATCGGGAAGTTCGCGCGACTGGTCCGAAGCCCAGGCGCCGATCTGTGACGAACGGGCGCGGGTGGCGTGGTAGGCGTCGGCCTCGGCTTCGGTCACCGGGGCAATGTCGCCGCGCACCCGCACCTGGCGCCGCAGCGACTTCCAGTGGAAGACCAGCGCCGCCTTCGGGTGTGCGGTAAGTTCCTGCCCCTTGGCGCTCTCGGTGTTGGTGAAGAAGGTGAAGCCGGCGGCGTCGACGCCCTTGAGAAGCACCATCCGCGCGTCCGGCATGCCCTCGGCGTCGACCGTGGCCAGGGTCATGGCGTTGGCGTCGTTGGGCTCGGCCTTCACCGCCTCTTCGAGCCACCTGGCGAAGAGTGCGATCGGATCCTGGTCGGTGATCGCCGGCAGCGGCGCCGCCTCCGCGACCTTCTTCAGATAGTCCTCCTCGCTAGGCGAGGACGGGATGGGCGCCGGTGTGCTCATGGAGGCGCCCTATAGCCGAAAGCTGTGGGTATCTTCGAGCCTTAACCGGTCGTTGAGCATAGTCTGGTGAGGCTGGCGGGATGTCCGCCGTCGACCTTACCCCTGCCGAAGCCCGCGCCATTCTCGGCCTGCCGCCCAACGCCGGGCCTGAGGATGTGATCGGCGCCTTCCGCGCCGCCGCCAAGCAGAGCCACCCGGATCGGCCGGACGGCGACGCCGCGCGTTTCCTCGAAATTCTCTCGGCCTATCGCCGGCTGCAATCGTTGCCGCGCACACCGCCGCCGGCGAGCGCCGACTATCAGCCGCCGCCCGCCAGCTTCGTCACCTACGTCGAGGTCAGTCCGCTCGTTGCCTACGCGGGTGGCGAGGCCGAGGCGATCCTGGCGGCCGGCCGCCGCGCGAGCGTCGTCATCCCGGCAGGCGTCCGCCACGGCGATCTGCTGCAGGTCGGCGGCGAGACCGTGAAGGTGCGGATTCGGGCCGACGGCGCGGTGCAAGTCCGCGGCTCCGACCTCTGGATCAGCGCCGAGGTGCCCAGCGGCCTACTGCAGGAGGGCGGCCGGGTGACGCTGGAAACGCCAATGGGCGAGCGCATGCTCTGGATCACCGGCAAGGTCGCCGAGCGGCGTCTCGTGCGGCTAGAGGGCGACGGCCTGCCGGCCCGCGGCGCCCACGCCCAGGGCAGTCTTTTCATCCGCCTGGTTCCCGACACCGGCGCCCACGAAGGCCCAGCCCGCGCCCAACTCAAGAAGTTCGCGGCCGCCTGGGCCGCGTGAGGTTCCCCTGCCCAAAGTATCCCTCTCACCGCAAGGCGGGGAGAGGTTAGGTGAGGGGGCTCGGCGCGCAGCGTCGAGAGCGCGGAGCGCCATTCCGGCTGCCTTGTAGCGGCGAGAATCCCTCACGCACCTCTCCCCACGAATGTGGGGAGAGGGATACGGGATAGGCTGAGGCGGTCAAAAAGGTTGGTGGGCTGACGCTGGCGCTCGCTTTCGGCTAGAAGCCGCTCGCCATGTCGCACAACAGCTTCGGCCACCTTTTCCGCGTCACCACCTGGGGCGAAAGCCATGGGCCGGCGCTGGGCTGCGTGGTGGATGGCTGCCCGCCCGGCATTCCGCTGACCGAGGCCGACATCCAGGTGTGGATGGAGAAGCGCCGGCCGGGCCAGGGCAAGTTTGTCACCCAGCGGCAAGAGCCGGACACGGTGAAGATCCTCTCCGGCGTGTTCGAGGACGAGCGCACCGGCGGCCAGGTCACCACCGGCACGCCGATCTCGCTGATGATCGAGAACGTCGACCAGCGTTCGCGCGACTATTCAGAGATCGCCGACAAGTTCCGCCCCGGTCACGGCGACTATCCCTATTTCGCCAAGTACGGCGTGCGCGACTACCGCGGCGGCGGTCGCCAGTCGGCGCGCGAGACGGCCGCGCGGGTCGCCGCCGGCGCCATCGCTCGCAAGATCCTCGGCGAAGGCATCGTAGTGCGCGCCGGCATCGCCCAGATTGGCCCCTACGCCGTCGATCCGGCTCGCTGGGACTGGGATCAGGTCGGCGAGAACCCATTCTCGTGCCCTGACGCGGCGATGGTCGCGGTCTGGGAAGAGCATCTCGAGAAAGTCCGCAAAGCGGGGTCGTCGACCGGCGCCATCATCGCGGTGGAAGCCACGGGCGTACCCGCCGGTTGGGGCGCGCCTGTGTACGGTAAGCTCGACGGCGAACTCGCCGGCGCGCTGATGTCTATCGGCGCGGCCAAGGGGGTCGAGATCGGCGCCGGCTTCGCCGCCGCCGCCCTCACCGGCGAGGAGAACGCCGACGAGATGGTGATCGACAACGACGGGCTTCCGCGGTTCCTCTCCAATCAGGCTGGCGGCATTCTCGCCGGCATCTCCACCGGCGCACCGGTGACGGCCAGGGTCGCCTTCAAGCCTACCTCATCGATCCTGACACCGAAGCGTTCGCTGAATGAAGCGGGCGAATCTGTGGAGGTGCGCACCATCGGCCGCCACGACCCGTGTGTGGCCCTTCGCGCCGCGCCGATCGTCGAGGCGATGGTGGCCTGCGTGCTCGCCGACGCATTTCTGCGCCATCGCGGACAAACCGGCGGCGGGGCTTTCCAGCCTGGCGAACGACCGATCCGGGGCTGATCTAACTTTACTTCAATCATCGCCGAAAAGCAGGATTGACGCAGGGGTAGTTAGCGGCAATAGAACGCCGCTTTTTGGCGCGCGCGAATGAAAAATAATGGCACGTCGCGCGCCTACAACCATTTGTTTTAGCGGCCTTGTTTTAGACACGAAGCAGCCTGTTTTGGTTGCAAATGCGAGGGGTTGGCGCGCTTGCGGTTCGATCTCCTGAAGATGCTGCTGGTGGACGACAACCACCACATGCGGGTCCTGCTGACGGAGATCCTGCGCGCTATCGGCGTCAAGTATGTGTTCGAAGCCGCTGACGGCGCTCAGGCGCTCAACGTCATGCGCCAGCAGCAGATCGACATCGTGATGACCGACCTGGCGATGGAGCCGCTGGACGGGATCGATTTCGTCCGCCTGCTGCGCAATTCGCAGGACAGCCCCAACCCGATGGTGCCAGTGATCATGATCACGGGCCACTCGACCATGCGCCGGGTCGCCGAAGCTCGCGACGTCGGGGTCACCGAGTTCCTGTCCAAGCCGGTGACCGCGCGCGGCGTGATCGAACGGATCAACCGCGTGGTCGAATATCCGCGGCCGTTCGTGCGCACCTCGGAATACTTCGGCCCAGACCGCCGGCGGCGCGACGACGACGCCTACAACGGCCCCTATCGCCGCCACACGGACGCGCCCACCGCCGAGATCGATTGAGCACCGGCCAGGCCCTGGCGGGGTCACGGGGTGAAGGCTATAGCGACCCTCCACTCCAGGAGCCGCCCGATGGCGCTTTTCCACGGCCTCGCGGCTTTCCCAATCACGCCGGCCGATGAAGACGGCCATGTGGACGTCGAAGCTCTGCGCGGGCTGGTGCGCCGCCTGGTCGATGCGCGCGTCGACTCGATCGGCCTCCTCGGCAGCACCGGAACCTACGCCTACCTCAGCCGCGCCGAGCGCCGGCGCGCCATCGAGGTGGCGGTAGACGAGGCCGGCGGCAAGGTTCCGGTGATGGCCGGCGTCGGCGCCCTGCGCACCGACGAGGCGACGGCGCTGGCCTGGGACGCCAGGCAGGCCGGCGCGGAAGCCGGCTTGCTGGCGCCAGTCTCCTACACGCCGCTACTGGACGACGAGGTCTTCGCTCACTTCCAGACCGTGGCCGGCGAATCCGAGCTGCCGCTCTGCATCTACAACAACCCCGGCGTCACCCACTTCACCTTCAGCAGCGATCTGATCGTCAGGCTGAGCGCCGTGCCGGGCGTGGTGGCGGTGAAGAACCCGGCGCCGGCGGCGGACAAGGTCGGCGCTCATCTGGCCGAGCTGAGAGCCAGGGTCCCGGCGGGCTTCTCGCTCGGCTACAGCGGCGATGCGAACTGCCCCGAAGCGATGATCGCCGGCGGCGATGTCTGGCACAGCGTGCTGGGCGGCATGTTCCCCAAGACCGCGCTCGCCATCTGCCATGCCGCCCAGTCCGGCGACGCCGCCCAGGCTCGCCGGCTGACCGCCTACATCGCTCCATTGATGTCGATGTTCCCCGACCTCACCGGCCTGCGCCTGGCCTACGCGGTCGCCAATATCTTGGGACTGACCACGGCCGCACCGCCGCGTCCCGTGCTTCCGCTGCCGGACGCCGCGAGAGCCCGGGTGGCCGCCGTGGTGCGCTCGCTCGAGCTGGACTAGGAGCCGCACGATGATCAAGGGCTTTGGACCGGAGACATTCGGCGCACTCAACGCCGAAAGCTACGACCGGGCGACGGACGGCCCCTCCGCGGCCGAGACTCAGCTGACTGTCGATGTGCTTGCCGAGCTGGCTGGGGGCGGGGCGGTGCTGGAACTGGCCATTGGTACTGGCCGCGTCGGCCTTCCGTTGGCCCAGCGCGGTCTGGCGGTCGAGGGCATCGAAGGCTCGCCCGAGATGGTGTCGAAGCTGCGCGAGAAGCCGGGTGGCGAGGCGATCCCGGTGGTGATCGGCGATTACGCCGAAGTGGGTGTCGACGGGCCCTTCGACCTGGTGATCCTGGTCTTCAACACCCTCTTCAACCTGCCCGCCCAGGCCGATCAGGTCCGCTGCTTTCGCAACGTCGCGGGGCATTTGACCGACCGCGGCGTCTTCGTGATCGAGGCCTCCGTGCCGCCGGTCGGACACTATCCCGACGGCCAACGCACACGCACCGTGCATGTCGGCTTCGATCGGGTGACGGTGGAGGCGTCGATCCACGACCCACTCACCCAGACCATCCACTATCAGTACGTCACGATCGGACCGAACGGCGCCCGACTTACCCCGCTGCCGCTGCGCTACGCGTGGCCGAGCGAGATCGACCTGATGGCGGAACTGGCAGGGTTGGAACTGCGCGACCGCTGGAGCGACTGGCGGCGCGCGCCATTCACCTCGACGAGCGAGTCGCACATCTCAGTGTACGGCCGGCGAAGCTAGTAGCCGGCGTCAGGCCTTGGCGTCCCCGGCGTCGAACATGAGGTCGACGCGCTCCACCGGTTCGGTCAACGGCTCGTGCCGGGCCTGCAGCGAACGGCGCAGCCGGCTGACGCCGAGCGCGCCGGCATGCAAGGCCCGGCGATGCAGGAAGGCGCGCACCGCCTCGCGAATCACCGCGGCGCTCGAAGTGAACTCGCCGGCCTCGACGACGCGGCGCATTTGAGAAAGCTGTTGGGGCGTCAAAGCGACGCTGATCTTACCGGAACGGCTCATAGGCGGGTCTCCCGGACGCGAGGTAAAGGTAACACGGAAACACGCGGGGTTAACGCTTGGGTCCGCGAATCGACGACACTCTTTGGTGATGCCCGCGTCTTACGCACTGGTGACCCACGCCGACGGCTGGCGCACAGTCGAGCCGAAGCCGAGCCCGGCCGCGCTGAAAGCCTTCTACGCGCAGGAATATTTCCAGGCCTCGCACGGCATCTACGCCCAGGCTTACAGCGAAACCGAGCGCACCCACCGAGCGCTGATCGCGCGGCTGCTGCTGTTCGCGGCCGGGAAGGGGCGGCGCGGGGCGGGCGGACGTCTGCTTGAGGTCGGCTGCGGCGAGGGCTGGTTGCTGGCGGCCGCCCAGGATGCGGGTTTCGACGTCC
This sequence comes from Caulobacteraceae bacterium, assembly GCA_036494265.1. Lineage (GTDB taxonomy): Bacteria > Pseudomonadota > Alphaproteobacteria > Caulobacterales > Caulobacteraceae > Acaudatibacter. The sequence goes on from DASXOP010000037.1 coordinate 119,684, forward strand.
GCGGGCTGGACTTCTCCGACGACGGCTTGAAGCGGCTTCACCCGGCGCTGCTGCCCAAGGCGACGTTTGGCGATGTGTTCGAGAGCCTCGACGGCCTGATTGCGGACGGCGCGCAGTTCGAGGTCGTGGCGATGGAGCATGTGCTCGAGCACGTGCTGGATCCGGAACGCTTGCTGGAGACCCTGCCGCGGGTGATCGCGCCCGGCGGCGTGGTCGCGATCACGGTGCCCAACGATTTCAGCCCGGCCCAGCAGGCGCTGCGGGCGGCCGGCCAGATCGATCGCGACTTCTGGGTCGCCCCGCCGCAGCACCTCAACTACTTCGATGCCCCGTCGCTTGGCCGGCTGCTGGCCCGATCCAGCTTCGAGGTCGCCATCGGCTACGCCAGTTTCCCGATCGACTGGTTCCTGTTCCACGGCGGGTCCAACTACGTCGCCGATCCGGCGCAGGGGAAACCGGCGCACCAGGCGCGGATGGCGATCGACCTCATGCTCGCCGAGCAAGGCATCGACGCCTATCTCGGCCTCGCCGAGGCGCTCTACCGCTGCGGCGCCGGCCGCAGTCTCACCGTGATCGCGAGGCCGCGCTCATGAAACTCCGCTACATCGCCAACGCCTGCTTCCTGATCACCCTCGCCGGCGGCAAGCGGCTTCTGACCGACCCCTGGTTCACCGGCCCCTGCCAGCAGACCTGGTGGAACTTCCCGCCGGTGCACGATCGGCTGGCGGACGAGGTGCGTTCGAGCCAGCCCGACTTCCTCTACATCAGCCACCTGCACCACGATCACCTGCACGCCGAGAGCCTGGAAGGGTTCGACCGGGCGACGCCGGTGATCGTCGGGGCGATGAACACGCCGAACCTGCGGGGCGCCCTGGCCGCCTTGGGCTTTCGCACCCTGATCGAGACGCCGTTCGAGACCCGCACGTCGCTGGTCGGTTCGGGCGCGGAGATCGTCCTCTTCAAGGACTTCCACGGCAACACCGCGGGCGACGATACCCAGGTCGCTTACGATCTCGATACCTCGCTCTACCTCTACGACAAGGACGGGACGCGCCTCTTCCTCGGCGTCGACAACACGCTGCTGCCGGCCGATGCGGCGCGCATCGCCGACGAATATGGCGCGCCCGACATCGCCCAGCTGCCCTACGTCTCGGCCTCGCTCTTCCCGATGGCGATGAGCGACTACGACGACGCCCGCAAGCACGCGGCGATGACCGCGCTCAGGGCCCGGGCTGCTGCCAATTTCCGCGAACTGACCCGGGCGCTGCGGCCCGAACGGGTGATCCCGGCCGGCGGCGAGTACGTGCTGGGCGGACCGGCCGCGCCGCTCTCGCGCTTCCTGCCACAGCCGTTGGAGGGTGAGCTTGCCTGCAGCCTGGCCGCTGTCGGTCTCGGCGAGACGCTGGCAAAGCTCTATCCGGGCGACGAGCTCGACTGCGACAAGCTGGAGGTCGTGCGCGATCCGGACGCGGGCTTCCGCGGCTTCACCGACCTCGACCGCGCCGCCTATGCGATGAGTCTGGCGGGTCGCGGCGCCAGCTTCATGGACGTCAGACTGCCGTCCGACACCGAGTTCGACTGGGGCAGGGCGCTGAAGAAGTGCGCGGCCAACTTCGCCGGGCGGCGGGCGAAGATGGACCTCGCCAAGCCGATGGATGTCTACTTGGACGTCGCCAAGGCGGTTGGCGGCCGCAGGTTCCTGTTCCGCTACGCGATGGACTGCGCGGAAGGCGGCTTCTGCGAGGCGGAAGGCGAGCGGGCGCGGCTGACTTATCGGCTCGACGAGCGGCTGCTGTTCTGCCTCGTCACCGGCCTCGTTTCATGGAACGCGATGGAAGCCAGCGCCCTGATCGGCGTCTCCCGCTATCCCGACGTCTACGAGCACGACCTGCACCGCTCGATGGTGCACTTCAGCCTGCTCTCGTAGGTCTTAGCGCGGGGCCTCAGCGCTTCAGCTGGACGAAGAACGCCTCGCCGGCGGTGAAGCTGGCGCAGATGCGGGGCTGGTTGGCTTCCGCGAACGCCGCGCCCGCTTCGGCGCAACCTTCGAACACCAACCAGCCGCCAGGCGCGACGTGAGCGGCCCAGGTTTCAAGCGGTGTGTCGTCGGCCCCCATATGCAGCATAGCCAGACGGCCGGCGTAGCGCGTTTCGCCAAAGGTCTGGGTCTTCACCGCGAAATCGGGCGCGTAGTCGGCCGCGGCATCGGCGTTCAGATAGTTGAGGCGGCCCTCGGCCAGCGGCGCGAGGTCGATTTCAAAGTCGGCCAAAGTCTCGTCGTTCCAGGCGTCGAGGCAGAGCACCGCGCCGATCTCGTAGCGCCGGGCGAGCCAGACCAGCAGCGCGGCGGTGCGCCCGCAGCCAGAACCGATCTCGACCACGTCGCCGGCGGGCGCATGACGCATCGCTTCCATCAGCGCGACCATCTTCTCGTCGCCGCAGGCGCCCGGGATCGAGTCGGCCAGCCGGATCAGGCCGGCGCGTTCGATCTGGGAGAGCGGCCGCTTGCCCGGAAGGGCCGGCCAGAAGCAGGGTGAGCGGACCAGGGCGACGCGCTCCGCCAAACTATGAGGCGCAACGTCGTGGACGCGCCGCAGGGGCGCCGAGGCTTTGGCTGGAAGCGCCAGTGCGGCTTGACCCATACCCCGAGACCCCCTTGTCCGAAGCTCGCACCCCATCACGTCGTGGTTAAGGCCGCGCTAAGGTCGCCCTGCCTGCGGCGACTTGACCCGGCTACCGCGAGGTCCGAAGACATTTCCAACAAGCGTTTGAACGAGAGGGAACGGGCATGGGTCGGCTTGAGGGACGATCGACGGTGGTGACCGGGGCGGCCAGCGGCATCGGCCGCGCCACCTCGCTGCTTTTCGCCCAGGAGGGCGCCGCCGTGGTCTGCGTCGACCGCGCCCCCGAAGTCGAAGCCACCGCCGCGGCGATCCGCGAGGCCGGCGGCAAGGCGGTCGCCGTGCAGGGCGACGCCGGCAAGGAAGACGACGTCAAAGCCTACATCGACCGCGCGATCGCCGAGCACGGCGGCTTGGACGCCGTCTACGCCAACGCCGGCATCGGCGCGGCGGCGGGAGCGTTCGGCACGCTCGACCAGATCACCCCGGAAGGCTGGATGGAGGTGCTGCGCATCAACCTGATCGGCCCGTTCCTGGCCATCAAGCACGCGAGCGCGGTGATGCGCGCGGCCGGCAAGGGCTCGATCATCTGCACCGCTTCGGTCGCCGGCATCCGCTCGGGCGCCGGCGGCGTACCCTATTCGGCGTCGAAGGCCGGCGTGATCAACCTCGTCCAAACCACCGCCAACCAGCTCTACGGCACCGGGGTCAGGGTCAATGCGATCTGCCCCGGCCTGATCGAGACCGGCATGACCCGCGGCACCTACATCCGGGCCCGCGAGCGCGGCACCGAGGACCGGATCGGCCAGCTCAACCCGCTGAAGCGCGGCGGCGAGCCGCACGAGATCGCCGGGGCGGCGCTGTTCCTGGCCTCGGACGACAGCTCCTACGTCAACGGCCAGGCGATCGTGGTCGACGGGGGGTTGTCGTCCTCGCACCCGGTCGGCCAGCGGCGCGGGTAGAGAGACGACGATTTGTAAGCATGCCTGCTTGCGGACGCGGGAACGCCCGTCGATAAGCTAGCGCAACAGAAGAAGTTGAGGGACGGATGAGGATGGGACGCGAACGATGAGCATCAAGGGCAAGGCCTATGTCGCCGGGGTCTGGGAGCACCCCTTGCGGGACATCCCGCACCTCTCCACCGCTCAGGTCCACGCCGAGTGCGCCAAGGGCGCGCTGGAGGACGCCGGGCTCTCGTTCGACGATGTCGACGCCTACTTCTGCGCCGGCGACGCGCCGGGCTTCGGCGCCATGTCGATGGCCGACTACATGGGCCTGAAGCTCAAGCACATGGACTCCACCGAGACCGGCGGCTCGTCCTACATTATCCATTGCGGCCACGCGGCCGAGGCGATCGCGGCGGGCAAGTGCCAGGTGGCGCTAATCACCCTGGCCGGACGCCCGCTCGGCTCGCGCGTCGGTCTCGGCACGCCCGAGACGCGGGGCGACCGGTTCCGCATGGGCGCGCCCGGCGGCGCCGGCGGCGGCATCAACGAGGTTCCCGAAGCCGGCTTCGAGAACATCTGGGGTGGCTCGACCCATAACACCTACGGCATGTGCGCCATGCGCCACATGTACGAGTACGGCACCACCTCCGAGCAGCTGGCCTGGATCAAGGTCGCCGCCTCGCACCACGCCCAGTGGAACGAGCACGCGATGCTGCGCGACGTGGTCACGGTCGAGGAGGTGCTGGCCTCGCCAATGATCGCCGACCCGCTGCACCGCATGGACTGCTGCGTGGTCTCCGACGGCGGCGGCGCGGTGATTATGACCACGCCCGAGATCGCCAAGAGCCTGAAGCGGCCCCTGGTGAAGGTGATCGGCCACGGCGAAGCGCCCAAGGGCCCGCGCGGCGGCAAGGATCTCGACCTCACCTACTCCGGCGCCGCCTGGTCAGGCCCGCCGGCCTGGGCCGAAGCCGGGATCGGTCCCTCGGACATCAAGTACGCCTCGATCTACGACAGCTTCACCATCACCGTCCTGATGCAGCTGGAAGACCTCGGCTTCTGCAAGAAGGGCGAGGGTGGCAAGTTCGTCGCCGACGGCAACCTGATCTCCGGCGTCGGCAAGCTGCCGTTCAACACCGACGGCGGCGGCCTCTGCAACAACCACCCGACCAACCGCGGCGGCATCACCAAGGTGATCGAAGCAGTGCGTCAGGCCCGCGGCGAAGCGCACCCAAAGGTGCAAGTGCCCAACTGCGACCTAGTCATCGCCCACGGCACCGGCGGTTCGCTCGGCACCCGCCACGGCGCCGGCACGCTCATCATGGAAAGGGCATAGCCATGTCAGACGTCCAACAGCATGGGCAAGACCGCGAACGCCCGACGACGCGGCGCATTCCCGCTCCCGGCCAGAACCTGGAGTCGAAGCCGTTCTGGGATGCGGCGAAGGAAGGCAAGTTCCTGATCAAGCGTTGCACCGCCTGCGGCGAGCCGCACTGGTACCCGCGCACGATCTGCCCGTTCTGCCACTCCAGCGAAACGACGTGGGAAGAGAGCAAGGGCGAGGGGGTGATCTACACCTACAGCGTCATGCGCCGGAACACGCCGGTCCCCTACGTGATCAGCTACGTTACCCTCGACGAGGGCCCCTCGCTGCTGACCAACCTGGTCGACTGCGACTTCGACGCCCTGAAGATCGGCCAGCGAGTGAAGCTCAAGTGGACCCCCACCAGCGAGGGCAACCCACCGGTGTTCACGTTCACGACGGCCTGACCGAGCATGGACGAGCCGGCGGCGATCGCCTGCCCTCGCCTCGGCGCGGCGACAGCAGCCGTTGCCCCGACTGGGCGCTTCTGCCAATCTGCTTTGGGTTGCACAGGAGCCGCCATGCTGCACGGCCTCTTGATCTCGCTGTTCTCCGGCGCGCTCGCCGTGAGTGCGCTGCCTCAGCCTGTCGCCGGTTCCGCGCTCGCGACGCTCAACGAGCGTTTCGTCTGTCCGGAGACCTTGCCGAACGACGAAGCGCGACAGCAGGCTTCAAGCAAGTTCGTTGCGAGTTACGACAACGCCTACGCTTCCGGCGCCCTCACCTACTGGCATGTTCTGCTGAAGACACATGGCTGCAAGGAGGCGCCTCCGCCTCGCGTTACAGTCTTCGACGGGAGGAACGGCGCCCCTTTCGTCTTCGGGAGCCACGTCGGCCGGTAGGCGGCGACGAAACGCTCGAAGCAAACCGCTACCCCGGTAGAGGTGAGCAAGCTCAATAGGTGGCGCGCAATGGCAGGGCAGGAAATCCGCCAACACGACGTGGTCTTGG
>DASXOP010000038.1:0-33091 GCA_036494265.1 Caulobacteraceae bacterium
GGGGGAGGGGGACCACGAAGTGGTGGTGGGGGTACGTTGCAGCGCGCGTCTCCTCAGAAATTGGCTCTAGTCTAATCCCCGAAGTGGTGGCGGCGGCGTGCCCCTCCACCACTTCGTGGTCCCCCTCCGCCGCTGGGGGAGGAGATTCAGCTCACTCTCTTCCCCTTCAGGGGAAGTGGCGCGGAGCGCCGAAGGGGCCGGTCAGTGAATTCCCCCCTGAATCACCGTCGGCATCTCTTTCATGATCCCGAGCCGGCGGGCGACTTCGGTGTAGCTCTCAATGACGTTGCCGAGGTCGCGGCGAAAGCGGTCCTTGTCGAGCTTCTCATTGGTCACCGAGTCCCATAGCCGGCAGCTGTCAGGGCTGATCTCGTCGGCGAGGATGATGCGGGCGAAGTCGCCCTCCCAGACTCGGCCGAACTCGACCTTGAAGTCCACCAGGGTGATGCCGACGGCGCCGAATAGGCCGCAGAGGTAGTCGTTGATCCGCAGCGTGAGGGCCATGATGTCGTCGATCTCCTGGGTGCTGGCCCAGTTGAACGCGGTGATGTGCTCCTCGGCCACCATCGGGTCGTGCAGCTTGTCGTTCTTCCAGTAGAACTCGATGATCGAGCGGGGCAGCGCCTCGCCTTCGGGGATGCCGAGCCGCTGCGAGATCGAGCCGGCGGCGATGTTGCGGCAGACCACCTCAAGCGGGATGATCTCCACCTCCTTGATCAGCTGCTCGCGCAGGTTCAGCCGCTTGATGAAGTGGTTGTGCACCCCGATCGTGTTCAGCCGGATCATCACATATTCGCTGATGCGATTGTTGATGACGCCCTTGCCCTCAAGGACGGCTTTCTTCTGAGCATCGAAGGCGGTGGTGTCGTCCTTGAAGTACTGGATCAGGGTGCCGGGCTCCGGACCCTCGTAGAGGATCTTGGCCTTGCCTTCGTAAATCTTCTTACGGCGGGTCATAGTCTTAAGCCTCCTCCAGCGCGCGACAGGGGCCGGATCAGGTAGGGCCGGAAAAGAAATCGCGCGCGGATGGCTGTCCGGCGCGCGGTTGTCCGACTCGGGGTCGCGTCTCGCTTCAAGGCTCCGCAAGATTAGCGGAAATGCTGTCTTGCCGCAACGCCGCGTGGGGCCGGCTCGCCTTTGCGCTGGTTTTGCGCGATGACGCCGGACATGGCCGACGGGGAGCAACCACAGCCGCATATCCAGTATCCGCGCCTCGGCGGCGAGGAGCGGCTGACCGCGACCTATATTGGCCAGACCCGCGATGGCTGGCGCGACGCCTATCACTTCCTGCTCACCATTCCGCTGTGGGCGTTCTTCGGCGTGATGGCGCTGGGCTACGTCGCGGTGAACGCGATCTTCGCGCTCATCTACACGGCCGTAGGTGGCGTCTCTGGGCTGCAGCCAGGCGACTTTCCAGGCGCCTTCTTCTTCTCCGTCGAGACGTTCAGCACGGTCGGCTACGGCCAGGTCTACCCACACAGCCTGGCCGCCCACCTGGCGGCGACGGTCGAGAGCTTCTGCGGGTTCTTCAACCTTGCCATCGCCACCGGCCTCCTCTTCGCCCGCATCTCGCGGCCGACGGCGCGGGTGCTGTTCTCCGACCGAGCGGTGGTGGGCATGCTCGACGGCGCGCCGACGCTGATGTTCCGCGCCGCCAACCGCCGTCGCAACCGGATCGTCGAAGCCGAGGTGACGGTCACGCTCGTACGTGACGCAACGACGCAGGAAGGCACGACCTTTCGGCGTTTCCAAAACCTGGACGTGCTGCGCACGCGCTCACCGGTGTTCATTCTGACCTGGACGATCATGCACCGGATCGACGAGACCAGCCCGCTGTTCGGGGAGACTACCGAGAGTCTGTTCGCCCGGCGCGCCGAGATATTGGTGATCGTAAAGGGGCTGGACGAGACCTTCGCCCAGACCATCCACGCCAGAGCTTCCTACTTCCCCGAGGAGATTGTCTGGGGCGGCCGGCTCGTCGATATCTTCACGCGAGACGAGCGCGGGCGCCCCGTGATCGACTACACGCACTTCCACGATATCGTCTGAGGCCAGCCCGGTTCCGATTGCCGGGCGAGGCCGCGCGAGATAAGACCTCTCACCCGACCGTCGCCGTGGAGTGAATATGTCCGCGTTAGAGGACCGCGAAAAAGGCTTCGAGCGGAAGTTCGTCTCCGACCAGGAGAAGGAATTCCAGGCTCAGTCGCGCGGTAACCGGATGCTCGGCGAATGGGCCGCCAAGAAAATGGGCCTTGAGAACGTCGAAGACTATGTCCGCGCCGTGGTCCGCGCCGAACTTGGCGCCGGCGGTGAGGACGACGTGGTGCGCAAGGTGATCCAGGATCTCGCCGGCGCCGGGATCGAAGTGCGCGAAACCGAAGTCCGCTCCAAGCGCGACGAATTCCTCGCCATCTCGCGCCAGCAGGTAAAGTCGGGCGAGTAGCCCGCGCGCCGACTACGCCTTCAGCTTCGCCCGCACCCGCTCGTTGATCGCTTCCAGCAGGTCCTGGCCCCAGCCTGAGGCGATCTCTTCGCCGAGCGCGGCTTGCGGCGGCACGACTTCCGGACCGGCGCCCGGGGGCAGCGGCGGAGTGAAGTAGCCGAGCGCGTAGCTGCCCATCGAATACCCCAGCAACGCCTGCAGCTTCGGATCGAGGCTCATCGCGATCGCCGGCGGGCAGGAGAGGTACTGGTTCTCTTCCTGCCGCAGCCAGCCCAGGCAGTAGGTCAAGTTGATGCCGACCCGATCGGCCTCGGTGGCGTTCTCGCCGCCGGCGTGGATCACCGAGCCGGAGTAGACCAGCACCGAGCCAGCCTTCATCTCGGCATAGCCGATCTCGTCCGGGGTGGCGCGCCGGCTCTCGTCCCAGCCGGGGCTGCCGGGCACGACCTGCGTCGCGCCGTTTTCACGGGTGAAGTCGGTCATCGCCCAGATCGTGTTCAGCTGCGGCTCGACCCCCTTCAGGAAGCCGCCCCAGGCCAGTCGGTCGCGGTGCAGCGGTTGCCGCGGCTGGCCGGGCTGGATGCGGATCACCTGGGTCAAGTGCAGCTGGTAGCGGTCGCAGGCGCGCTTCAGGAAGACGTCGCACGCCGCCAGGATGGTCGGATGCATGACCAGCTCCCGGCACGCCGGCGAGCGGGCGACGAGGGCGCCGGTGCGGGTGGTCTGGAAGCCGGTGAAGCTGTCTCGCCCGACCGCGGTCGCCTCGACGTAAGGATCGATCTCGCCCCGCACCCGATCGATCTCGGCGGCGCTCAGCACGCAGTCGAGGATCAGCGCGCCGTCGGTATCCAGGATCGATGAGATTCGGTCGCCAGGGGCGTCGGCCGGCAAGTGCTGCAGCTCAGGCATGGTCCGCCCCCTATTCGGCAGCGACGGCCGTCTTGCCTTGCGCCGCGACCTCGTCACCGAACACCCGGGCGAACACGGTGTCCACATGCGCGAAGTGCCAGCTGGGGTCGAAAAGGGCGGCGAGTTCGGCGTCGGTGAAGCGCGGGCGGATGTCCGGGTCGGCCTTCAGCAGATCCAGGAACGTGCCCTCGCCGCGCCAGACCTTCATCGCGTTGCGCTGGACGTAGACGTAGGCGTCCTCACGAGACACGTCCTTCTGGGTCAGCCCCAGCAGCACCCGCGACGAAAACACCAGGCCGCCGAGGCGGTCGAGATTCTTGCCCATGTTCTGCGGATAGATCGTCAGCCGCTCGACCACGCTCGCCAGCCGGCGCAGGGCGAAGTCGAGGTGCACGGTGGTGTCCGGCGCGATCGCGCGCTCCACCGACGAGTGGCTGATGTCGCGTTCGTGCCAGAGCGTCACGTTCTCCAGCGCCGGCGTCACCGCCGAGCGGACCAGGCGGGCGAGGCCAGTGAGGTTCTCGGTCAGGATCGGGTTGCGCTTGTGCGGCATCGCCGACGAGCCCTTCTGGCCGATGTCAAAATACTCTTCGGCCTCCAGCACCTCGGTGCGCTGCAGGTGCCGGATTTCGGTTGCGAGCCGCTCGACGCTGGAGGCGACCACCGCCAGCGTGGCGAAATAGGCGGCGTGGCGGTCGCGCGGGATCACCTGGGTCGAGACCGGCTCGGGGACGAGGCCGAGTTTGGCGGCGACGTGCGCCTCGACCCGCGGATCGACGGTGGCGAAGGTGCCGACCGGCCCAGAGATGGCGCAGGTGGCGATCTCGTAGCGGGCCATCGCCAGGCGCTCGCGAGCGCGGACGAACTCGGCGTAGTGGCCGGCGAGCTTCAGGCCGAACGTGGTCGGCTCGGCGTGGATGGCGTGGCTGCGACCGACGGTGGGGGTCAGCCGGTGCTCCAGCGCCCGCCGCTTCAGCGCCGCCAGCACCAGCTCGACGTCTTCGAGCAAGAGGTCGGTCGCGCGGCAGAGCTGCACCGCCAGCGCGGTGTCGTTGACGTCCGACGAGGTCATGCCCTGATGCAGGAACCGCGCTTCCGGGCCAACCACCTCGGAGACATGGGTCAGGAAAGCGATGACGTCGTGCTTGGTCTCACGCTCGATCTCATCGATCCGCGCCACGTCCCAGGTTACGCCGCGCCCACCCTCCCAGATCTTCGCCGCAGCTTCCTTCGGGATCACGCCCAGCTCGGCCATCGCGTCAGCGGCGTGAGCCTCGATCTCGAACATGATGGTGAAGCGCGTCTGCGCCGACCAGATCTCGGCGGCTTCGGGTCGGGCGTAGCGGGGGATCATGACCCGCTAAATAGTCCGCCAATGCCGCAAGCGAAAGCGCGAGATGGCCGGAGCCCGCCGCCGGGCCGCATCAGAGCTTGAGATCGGACTTCATCTTGGCGACGCAGGCTTCGCTCTTGCTCACGATCAAGCGTTTGAGTGCGGCGGCATTGTCTTCCAACAGCTGATCGTGGGTCAGCAGGTCTGGCGACTGCTGGGCCCGCAGGAAGCAGCGTGCGTGCGCGATCACCTTGGCGGTGGGCACGTCAATGATACGCACGGTCGACAGGAACATCAGATCGCGGTGCTTCCAGTCGAACGAGAAGTACATCAGGGTCATACCGGGCGACTCGACTTCAACGATGTACTGGGCGCCACCCGCGAGTTTGGCGAGGGTCTCCGGCTTGGTCCTCAGCAAACCCTCGCCACCCTCGGCGACCGGATCGACAGCCACTTCGGCGCCGTGCGCCGCGCCATACGCGGTCGCGATCTCGCGGGCCATGTCCCCTGAGGGGTCGGCGATGTGGTAGCCCATCACGATTTCGCGCCCGGTCCCCATCTCAGCGATGGCGCCGGCCACGCCGAACGCCGCGGTCAGCATGGCCGAACCGGGGGTCATGTCGGTAAGCTGCGGCGGGCTGAAGTGCCCGGTGTAGGCGACGAGCGGTCCTCCCCCATTGGTATGCGTTCGAGTGACAGGCGCGGCCGGCGCAGGTTCCAACGGGACTGCGTCGTGGTCGGTCGTTGCCGCGGCTGGCGGAGCAGCGTCCGGCCCGACTGGCGAGCCGTTGGGATCGGGCCGTGCCGTTCCGCCGGGGCCGGGCTGAGCGGGCTGGGGGTGCGCCGCCGCTGCGTAGGGATCGGGCGAAGTGGTGACCGTTGCGGTCGGCGGCTGAGCAGCCGCAGGTTCGATCAGAAGACTTAGGCTGGCGACAACCACAGCGGCGCCAGCGAGGCGATGATGTTGCACGTTGCTCCCCCGTTTCGAAAAGCAGTCACACGCGGCGGTAGCGATTCGTCAACGGAGCGGCTCACGCCTCGCCCCGCTCCAGCGCCGCCTTCTTCAGGTCTTTGGCTAGGGTCAGGGCGGCCAGGAAGTAGTGGAAAGCGCCCCAGCCGTAGAAGAGGAACATCACCATGAGGCCTTCGCGCGTCGAGGCGACGAGGGTCGGCTTGCAGGCCGCGGTGAGCGCGGCGGCGACGCCCTTCTTCGGCAGGCCGCCGGGGCAGAGCTGGGTGAACTGGCCGCCGGCCGCCTGGCCGTGCAGATACATCTGGCTCAGCGCCTCGGGAATCGAGTGGACGCCCGGGTGGGTGAAGTTGAACTGGGCGAACTGGTCGATCAGCCAGCCGGCGAAGGGCGGGCCGCCGCCGAGCGCGATCAGGTTGAGGAAGAAGAAGAGCAGGGCGGTGGCCGTCGCACGCCGGCGCGTATCGACCGCGTTCTGGATCACCCCGAACGTTGGGCCGAGGTAGGTGTACTGGAAGATGCCCGGCAGCAGCAGGATCCAGGCCGAGATGTGCCAGTCGAGCCGGGTATAGGCGAACATGTAGAGCGGCACGCAGATGGCAAGGCCGATGCCGGGCGTGAGTGCATACCAGGTGGCGCTGCGCTTGTTGGCCCAGTCGGTGACGAAGCCGCCGACGAGGGTGCCGACGCCGGACGAGAAGCCGCCGATCAAGCCGAACGTCACGCCGACCACGGCGAGGCCCAGGCCGAAGGTGCGGATGAAGTAGGGCGACGCGAACTGGCCGGCGCCATAGCCCGCGAACGACGCCAGGGTGATCCCCAGCGCCATGTTGAGGAACGACCAAGAGCCGAAGATGCGCTTGCCGACGAACGCCAGCTCGCTGAACTCGAACGCGATCTCGCCCCAGAAGCTGCGGCCGGGCGGCGCTTCGTCGGGGGTGACGTCCTCGGGCAGCAGCGGGATCGCCGGGGTCTCGGAGTGGCCGCGCGGCGGCTCCTTGACCAGCAGCTTAAGCGCCACCGCCACCAGCACCCCCGGCAACCCGACGATCAGGAACGCTGCGCGCCAGTTGAGGTATTGCGCGATCAGGCCGCCGAAGATCGCCCCCAGCATGCCGCCAAGCGGGATGCCGAAGGCGTAGATCGAGAGCGCGGTCGCCCGCCGCTTGGGCTCGAAATAGTCCGACACCAGCGAGTGCGCCGGCGGCGAGCATCCGGCCTCGCCGATGCCGACGCCGACCCGCATCGCCAGCAGCACCGGGAAGTTGGGCGCGATCCCGCAGAGCGCGGTGAAGGCCGACCAGACGCCGATGCAGACGGCCATGATGTTGACCCGGCTGACCCGCTCGGCCAGCCGCGCGATCGGCACGCCGAGCAGGGTGTAGAGCGCGGCGAAGGCGAAGCCGGTGAGCAGGCCGAGCTGATTGTCGGTGATCCCCAGGCTTTCCTTCAGCGGCTGGCCGATGATCCCGACGATGGTGCGGTCGACGAAGTTGAGCGTGTAGACCAGGGTCAGGATGGCCAAGACGCGGGTCTTGTAACCCTCGGAAAACACCGGCTTTCGCGGCGTGGCGGCGGCCCCGGCGGTGGCGACGGCGTCGGTCATCAGCTCACCACGTCTTCGCGCACGGTGCGGCGCGCGAGCCAGAAGAAGCCGGCGGCGACGACGCCGAAGCAGCCGGTGATCACCATCGCCCAGCGCAGGCCCTCGTTGGCGCCCAGATGCTGGTTCTTGGCCAGGAAGTCGCTGCAGGCGCCGAGGAATGTCGGACCGAAGCCGAGGCCGATCAGGTTGAGGATCAGCAGCAGCAGCGCCGCGGCGGTCGCCCGCCGGTGCGGCGCGACCACGCTCTGCGCCGTTGAATAGACCGCGCCGTACCAGATGGTGGCGACCATGTTGGGCACGAAGTCGAGCGCCAGGGCGCCCCAGGTGCTCTTCATCGTGAAGATCAGATAGACGAACGGGATCGAGATCAGCGCCGCCGCCGCCGGCACGCTCATGAAGCGGCGACGGTCTCCGGCCGACGCCACATCGGCGATGCGACCGCCAAGCAGCGTCCCGGTCAGGCCGCCGAGCGCGGTCACCACGCCCAGCGCCGGGCCGAGGAAGCCTTTCGACTTCAGCCCGAATGACGCAGCGATCGCCGCGAGTTCGACCGTGTGGCAGCGCAGGAAGAACGAGGAGGTGAAGAAGAGCTGAGCATAGCCGACGAAGGCCGAGAAGCCGCACGCCAACGCGGCGAACCAGAAGGTCGGCTTGCCGGAGAGCGCGCCGATCGTGTCGGCGAGATCGCGGAATGGCTGCACCAGGCTGCGGGCGATCGTGGCGCCTGTTCGGGCGGCCGGCGCCCGCACCTCTTTCACGGTCAGCGCGATCAGCAGCGCCAGCATCAAGCCGGGCACGCCGGCGACGAAGAAGGCCGCGCGCCAGCCGTAGGCATCGGCGATCAGGCCGCCCATGGCGAGGCCGAGCAACGTGCCGATCGGCACCCCCATCGAGTAGAACGCCAGGCCCGAGGCGCGCTCTTTGGGCGAGCTGATGTCGGCGATCAGCGAGTGCGATGACGGGTTGCAGCCGGCCTCGCCGAAGCCCACCCCCAGCCGCGCCAGGGCCAGCGGGGCGAAGCTGGTCGCCAGGCCGCTCAGCGCGGTGAAGGCGCTCCACAGGGTCAGCGAGATGGCGATGATCGCCGGGCGGCTGCGCCGGTCCGCTAGCCAGGCGATCGGGATGCCGAGGAAGGTGTAGAAGATCACGAACACCGGCCCGGTCAGCAGCCCCATCAGGGTGTCGGTGGCGTGCAGGTCGGTCTTGATCGGCTCGACCAGGATCGACAGCACCTGCCGGTCGAGGAAGCTCAAGGTGTAGGCGATCATCAGCAGGGTCAGCACATAACGGCGGCGCGCCTGGGTCAGGATCGTCGCCCCCAAGACGGGAGCTACGTCGATCGGCGCGGCGGCCTCGACCATGCGGCTTACGTCTCCCCGAGCGTTGAGCGCGGATCGAATGTCCGCGCCTCTGTGTTATGGGCGGGCAACCTAGCTGCGCCGGGCGCGAACTCAAGCTCTGGAGACGATGGATGGAACTGCTGATCGGCGACAAGGTCTGGTCGACGTGGTCGATGCGCCCCTGGCTGGCGCTGAAGCGCGCAAATGCGCCCTTCAGCGAGACCCTGATCCGGCTGCGCTGCGAGGAGACCAACGACGAGGCCCGCGCCGCTGGCTCGCCCAACGGCCAGGTGCCGGTGCTGAAGGACGGTGACGTCACGGTGTGGGACTCGCTGGCGATCTGTGAGTACGCGGCCGAGAAGTTCCCCGCCGCCCAGCTGTGGCCCGCCGATCCGACCGCCCGCGCCTTGGGCCGCGCCGCCGCCGCCGAGATGCATTCCAGCTTCTCCTCTCTGCGCGGCGAGTGCCCGATGGACCTGACGTTGCGATCGAACGTCGAGGTCTCCGAAGCCACCCATATCGATCTGCGCCGGGTGGTGGCGCTCTGGGGCCCGCTGCTCGGCCGGTTCGGCGGACCGTTCCTGGTCGGCGGCTGGTCGATCGCCGACGCCTTCTTCACCCCGCTGGCGACGCGTCTGCGCAGCTACAGCCTCCTGCTCAGCGACTACGGCGACACAGGCCCCTGCGGCGCCTACGCCGAGCGCCTGCTGCAGGCGCCGGAGTTCCTGGCCTGGGAGGCCGCCGCGCTGGCGGACGCCGCGGCATGATCCGGGGCAGCTGCCTTTGCGGGACGGTCGCTTACCAAGCCGAGACGTTCGCCGGGCCGATGATGCACTGCCATTGCCCGACCTGCCGCAAGGCTCACAGCGCCGCCTTCGCCACCACGGCGCGGGTGGTGCGCGCCGGCTTCCGCTGGACCCGAGGCGAGGACGCGCTCGGCGGCTACGAGTCGACGCCCGGCAAGACCCGCTGGTTCTGCAGCCGCTGCGGCTCGCAGCTGGTCGCGGGCTGGGCGACCAGCGATTACGTGATCCTGCGCATCGGCTGCCTCGACGAGGGCCTGGGCGACGCCAGACCCTCAGCGCATATTTTCACCGCCGACCAGCCGGCCTGGGCGCCGGAGTTCGACGACGGCTTGCCTCACTACCGGGCCGAGGCGGCCAAGCCGCCGGAGGCCGCGCAGAAAACCACGCCTTAGGCGGCGAGAAATTTCGGCGCGCGGCCCGATGGCCGATGGTGGCGGCCCAGCTGCGGTGGGCGTGTGCGGCCTCCCAGCGGGCGTGGCGGCGGGTCGGAAGCATGGGTAGGTAGCCTGGCGCTAGAGCCATGTGACTCCCCTTCCCCTTGCGAGAAGGGGTCGGGGGAAGGGGTGTCAGCTCGGTGCTCGAGACTGAACTGCTAAGGTCGATTGCACTATCGGCCGATTCCGGGCCGACACCCCCACCCCTAACCCCGCCCCGCAAGGGGGCGGGGAACTCGGTCAGCTCCAGTTCGCTCAACGCTCACCAGCGGAAGTGAGCAGATCACCGACGGGCCACGAACCCCGGCTGCTGAGCGCGCCAGGAAAGGCCGAACTCGCCTTGAACGCCGCCGTGGCCATGGAGGTAGCTGAAGAGCGCGAGGCTGATCGCGGCCTGGCCGACGCAGAGGACGAGCAGGATGGTCCGCGCTCGGCCTTGCTTCCAGCCTCCGTCGCTCCACAGCACGGTCATCGCGGTCCAGAGCGCCATGATCGGGGTAATCACGATCATGTAGTGGCGATAAGAGCCGGCGCCGATGAAGGTGGTCGCGGTCAGCAGGCCGCCGTAGCCCCAGACGGCAGCGGTGATCAGCAGGGTCTCGGGGCTATCGCCGAACACGAGCGAACGCACCTTCGGCGAACCCTTACCCACCAGCGTTCGGCCGCCTCGGACCAGCACGCCCACGGCCGCGGCGATCAGCGCGATCTGCACCGCCGCCAGCAAGTGAGTGGCGAAGCCGCCCAGCTGGGGGCCGGCCAGGAAGTCGGCGAACCCGGCCTTGCCCAGCGTGTACTGCGCGCCATAGCCGAAGAACTGGCTGACCCAGCGCATGTAGAAGCTGACCGAGGGTGCGGTCAGATGCAGGCGCGCGCCGGATCCATGGCCCAGCATCGCCAGCAGCCAAGGGAGAGCGGGCAGGGCGCCGACCACGCTGCCCGCCAGCCAGGGCGTCCAGGGAAACGCGCGGCGATCCTGCGCCCAAGTCCAGGCTGCCAGCGCCAGGGCGAAGAGCGCGACGCCCATGTGGACCTGGGCCATCAGCGCGGCGAGCGCACCCCAGGCGAAGGCGGCCGGCCACGATTTTCGCCCCCACCAGGCCCAGATCAGCGCCACCGCCGCCAACGGCAGCACGCTCGGCGGCCAGATCTTGCGCTCAAGGATGATCGCCACCGGGTTCACCGCCCAGAGCGCGACCGCCCAGAGCCACGGCTCCCGCTTGGCCGGCGCCACAGCCAGGAAGGCGAACGCCGCGAAGAGCGCGAGCGCCGCGACGTTCAACAGCGCGATGGCATGGGCCAGGTCCGGCGGCGAGCGGATAGCGAACAGCCGGTCGATGCCGGCGAATACCCACAGGCTGAGGCCGGGGTTCGGCGCGCCGACGCTGCTCGGCATCCCGATCGGCGGCCAGCCGCCGCCGTGCAGCATCTGGGCGGCGTGGACATAGGTCCACTGCTCGTCGGCCTTCCACTCGATGTCGGTGGGAAAGATCAGCCGCAGCGCAGCCCCCGCCGCGAGCGCCAACGCCACCCCGGCCAGAGGCGCCAAGCGCCGCATCGTCTGTCGCTGAGTCACCGCCCCATGATGCCGGGACGCTCGCCGCGGCGCCACCGCCCCCGGTCCCAAGCTGATCCCAGGCGCCGACGAGGCGAGGGGAACCTCGGCCCGCAGGCGCGGTTGTCAACCAACACGGGTCCGGGGCGGATCTGCACGGGAGCGATCGCATGCCCCAGGACGCCCAGTCGCCGACGCTCCGCACCGCAGACGGTGTCGATCTCTTCCACCGGGACTGGGGTGAGGGCCGTCCAGTGGTCTTCGTGCACGGCTGGGCGGTGACCTGCGACGTCTGGCAATACCAGCAGATCGCGCTCTCCGCTTCGGCGCGCTGCATCGCCTATGACAAGCGCGGCCACGGCCGCAGCAGCGACCCAGGACGCGGCTACGACTACGACACTCTGGCGGACGACCTCGCCGCCGTCCTGGACGGGCTCGATCTCGAGGACGCCATCCTCGTCGGCCATTCGATGGGCCCGGCCGAGATCGTGCGCTATCTGAGCCGGCACGGCGCCGCGCGCGTCTCGCGGCTGGTGCTGATCTCGTCCGCCCTGCCGTTCATGCTGAAGACGCCGGACAATCCGGACGGCATCGACGGGGCGATGTTCGCCAAGCGCCGGCAAGCGTGGCGCCGCGACATGCCGAAATTCCTGGCCGAGAACGCGCGCGCCATCATGACGCCGGACACCTCCGCCGAAACCGTAGCCTGGGTCGCCGACATGGGTGCGCAGGCCTCGCTGAAGGCGCTGTTCGACCTCAACCACGCGATAACCGAGACCGACCTGCGCGGCGATGTCGGCCGCGTCCGTTTGCCGACGTTGCTGATCCACGGCGGGCAGGACAAGTCCGCGCCCCTCGACCTCACCAGCCGCCGGCTCGCGGCGATGATTCCTGGCAGCGAGCTGAAGGTCTACGACGAGGCGCCCCACGCCCTGCCGGTCACCCACCCGGACCAACTGACCGAGGATCTCGAAGCCTGGGTGCGCCGCTAGCCGCGGCCGGGGCTACATCAGCCGAAGCGCCGGTTGGGATACCCCGCTAACGGTTGCCCACCTCTACGCTTGCTCGATAGGCTTCAAAACCCGTCGCGCTCGCCACCGAGGGCAGGCCCGAGTCCCCGCCCGGCCTGTCTGCTCCGCGCCTAGGCATGTCCACCCCTTTCGACTATGAATTCAACCTCGTCGGCATGGTCGTGCAGTTTGGCGGCAGTAAAAGGTGTATAGAATCCGCCACCCTTGCTGTTTATATCAGCGCCAGCATCGAGCAATGCTTTCGTCAAAGCTACGTCCCCGTTGTGTGCCGCCCAAAGTAGCGGCGTATAACCGGTCGCGCTGGTCACGTTTATGTCCGCGCCAGCCGAGATAAGTACCTGGGCGCTTGCTCGTTTATCTAACATTGCAGCCTCTAGTAGAGCTGTACTTCGCGTTGAGCCAGTTTGCTTTGCGGATATGTCTGCCCCGGAGGCCAGAAGAAGAGAGATTACAGTGGGATTTTCGTCTTCCGCTGCCATAATCAATGGCGTATCGCCGTACTCCCCTCTGTCGTTAACGCGGGCTCCAGCTTTTATCAGTGTCTTTACGACATTCACGCTTCCCGCTTTGACGGCGACCATGAGCGGTGTGTTGTTGTCACTATTCCAAGCTTGGACATCCGCCCCCTGGCCGATATCCCTCCGGGCCTGCGCATCGTTTCCATCAAGCGCTGCTTTAAAGAGGTCCTCGGTGGGGGTGGGCGCCCGACATCCGCCTTGCACGATCAGCGCGCCGAGACAAATCAATGCCCAGGTTAAGGTGCACGTCGCTCGCTTCCCCGCCACTGAACTGCGACCGCCATTCCGGGCGTGAGCGACAGGGCAAGCGATCAAAACGCCGGTCGCCGCCGCAACGACGAAGCGCATGACTGTCCTCCAAGTCTTCCCGCGTGAAGTCCGCGGGTTTAGGCGTATGTGCTGAAGCACGTCTTAAACGGGTGCAACTCCGTCCGCAGGATTGGCGCCGGCTCCTTGCGCATAGCGGCGGGCCAGCCACTCGGGCGCTACATCAGCCCGAGCGCCTTGAAGCTGGCGACGCCCTCGCGGCCGACCACCAGATGGTCGTGGACGCCGATCTTCAGCGCGCGGCCGGCTTCGACCACCTGGCGGGTCATGTCGATGTCGGCGGCGGACGGCGTGGGATCGCCTGACGGGTGATTGTGGACCAGGATCACCGCGCTCGCCGATAGCTCCAGCGCCCGCCGCGCCACCTCTCGCGGATAGACCGGCGCGTGGTCGACGGTGCCTTCGTTCATCACCTCATCGACGATGAGCTGGTTCTTCTTGTCCAGGAACAGCACCCGGAACTGCTCGCGAGGCTCATGCGCCAGCGCCGTCTTGGCGTAGGCGAGGAGGGCGGCCCACGACGAGATCACCGGCCGCTTGGCCACCTCCGCGCGGCCGATCCTGAGCGTCGTCTCCTGCAGCAGCTTCAGGTCGAGGGCCACCGAGGCGCCAACGCCTTTCACCGTCTTCAGCGCCTCCGCTGGCGCCCCCAGCACGCCGGCCAGGCTGCCGAACCGCTCCAACAGCGCCTTGGCCAGCGGTTTGACGTCGCCCTGCGGCAGGCTGCGGAACAGGAAAAGCTCCAAGAGCTCGTAATCGGGCAGCGCGTCCATGGCCTGCGCCGCGCGATGGCGCAGCCGCTCGCGGTGACCGAAATGATGCGGCGCCGCCACCTTCGACGACGCCGCCCACCAGTCGTCCGCCCTCAGCGGCGATTCCTGCAATGACCCCGCGGCCCGTCTGCCCATGCGGCCCAATGTTCCGCAAATGTTCTCAGCGCGCAAGCTCCAAACGGTGGATTGTCGGCCCGAAAATCGCGACAAGGCGGCGAACCACAACCCCCAGTTCGAAGTTTACCCGCCATGACCAATGAGACCGCCGTCGCCGCGCCGCTGAAGCGCACCCCCATCGCCACGCACGAGATCGCCGCCCAGCAGACGACGGTGGTGAGCGTGGTCCGGCTCGACTTCGAACCCGGCCAGATAACCGGGCGGCATCTGCACCCGATGCCGGTGATCGGCTACGTGATCGAGGGCTCTTTCGTCGTGCAGGTAGAGGGAGAAGAAGCCCAGCGCTTCGGCGTCGGCCAGTCGGTCTGCGAGCCGGCTGGGCGGGTGATGGCGCGCTTCGACAACGCCTCGGCCACTGAGCCCGCGGCGGCCATCGTCCATTACCTCGCCGGCCCCGGCCAGGACGAACTGATCCGCTTTCTGCCGACCCGGACCTAGTGTCCCGATTCCGAAGTTCGCACCCGCTTGTGGCGGGCGCCGACGAACTTCGGAATCGATGAGGACACCGGCAAGTACCCAGCCGACCATGGAGACGTCGGCGAAGGCCGGGAAGGGCAGATTGCCAGCGTTTCACTTGTCCCGGTCCTGACATCGTTTAGATATCGCCGATCACCTGCGCAGGGGGCCGCGATGGCCGACGACAATCCCAACCCGACCATCTTCCAGCTGACCCCGCTCAATCCCGAGTATCGGGACAACCCCTATGCGGTGCTAAAGGAGATCCGCGGCCGCTGCCCAGTGACGCACGACCCGATGATGGGGAGCTACCTGCTCACCCGCTACAACGACATCCGCCCTCTGGTCTCCGATCGCACCCTGTGGCGCGATCCGCTGCGGGGCGAGGAAGAGGTGATCGTCCGCCGCTTCGGCGAAGAGCGGGCGGCCCAGCTCGAAGGCGCCGTGCGGAGCGAGACCGCCAGCATTCTCACGCTCGACGACCCCGACCACGCCCGCATCCGCCAGCCGCTGTCGCAGGCGCTCTACGCCCGGGTCGCCAGGTTCAAGCCCGAGGTCGAGCGCATCGTCGACGAGACGCTGGACCGGATCGACGCCAGCCGGCCATTCGACCTGATGAGCACGTTCTGCGTGCCGATCCCGATCGACGTGATCGCCTCGATCCTGGGCGTCGATCCGGCCCGCCTGACCGAGTTCCGGGCCTGGTCCGAAGGCATCATCCAGACCTTCAACCCCTTCCGCACCCCTGAGCAGACCGAAGCGATGGAGGTGAGCGGTGTCGCCATCAACGACTACTTCACCCGCCTCATCGCCGAGCGCCAGGCTGCGCCGCTGGACGATCTGATCAGCGACATGGTGCGCCTGCAGGCAGGCGGCCTCGCCGTCACCGACAGCGAGCTGCGGATCAACCTCTCGGCCCTGCTGATCGGCGGCAACCTCACCACCACCGACCTGATCGGTAACGCGGTGCGGCTGCTGCTGCTCAACCCGGTGGAGCTGGCCAAGCTGCGCGCCGATCCCGGCATCATCAACGCGGTGGTCGAAGAGGCGCTGCGCTACGAACCGCCGGTCGACATCACCGGCCGCGTCGCCTCCAGCGACATGGAGGTCGGCGGCTGCCCGATCAAACAGAAGGCCAGCCTGACCTTCTTCCTGCGCGCCGCCAACCGCGACCCGGAGGTGTTCGACGACCCGGACAAGTTCGACGTCAGCCGGGTCCACAAACCCCACGTCGCCTTCGGCGGCGGCGCCCACATCTGCATCGGCGCCCCGCTGGCCCGGCTGGAAGCCCAGGTCGCGCTGCTGAAGCTGTTCGACCGCTTCCCGAACCTGCGCCTCGCCGATCCGGCCGCCTCCGCGGAATGGCGCAAACTGCCGTTCTTCCGCGGGTTGGAGACGCTGGTGTTGGCGGCCGAGTAGGTCACCCTCCCTAGCTCCTCCCATGCGAGGCCGCAGGCCGATGCGGGGGAGGAGCTAGGAACTTCAGGCAGCCTCCAGCGCCCCAGTCTGCACGTTCAGCACCCGATTCGGCACCCGCAGCTGATCTGACGCGCCATAGAGCGCTCGCAGCGCCTCGAACGTCCGATCGGGCTCTGCGCACAGCCGCGCGGCCTCGTCGAGCACCGCCAGCGCCGCGGGCTCGAACGCGCCGTCGGCCGCCGGGGCCAAGCCCCAGACGTCCCACGGCAGCATCTCGACCTTGTTCAGCGCCGCAGCGTCGCGCACCACGTTGCCGCCGACGAACCAGAGGCCGCGCAGGTCCATGATGCCGAAGCTGGCCGGATCGGCCTCGCCGGCGCGGCAACGGCGCCAAGCCTCGCCCGCGACCAGAAACCGGCTCCGCGGCACGTCCAGCGGGTCGAACCCAGGCTTCAGCGCGCCGAGCTGCACCGCGTCCAGCTGCGCATCGCCGAGCTTCCAGGCCGCGCCGTCCCAATACTCGACCACCCAGTGGTCCACCGGCGTGCCGTCGAAATAGTCGGCGAACCCGCAGCGCGACCGGGCAGGGACGCCGTGCAGCCGCAGCAGCGCCGTCGCCAGCACCGAGAAGTTTCGGCAGGTTCCCACCAGTCGCCGCGATGGCGGACGGGGCGATGTCAGCGGGCTGGCGTCGATCCGCTCGATGCCGGCGACCATATCCGCGGCGGACCGCAGCTGGCTCTCCATCGCCCGCGCGTCGGTCATCGTCTCGCCGTACGCCCCCGCCCAGAAGCGGTGCATCACCAGGCCCTGGACTGCGGCAAACACCTCGGCGACGGAGCCTGGCGTAGCGGCTCGCAGCTCTTCCGGGAGCGCGGTCATCGGGGCTGGGGCGGCGTAGTAGGCGAGGATTTCAGTCTGGTCGGTCATGGCGCGCTCCGTTCGGCCCGCGCACTCTGCCGATACCGCCGCCGCCTGTCTTGACCGGGCTTGCTGCGTTCCCCGGCTAAAGCGGCGCGCAGGCAGCTTCCAGCCACGCCCGCACCTCCGGCCCGACGCTGGGGCCGATCACCGCCAGCACCCTCGCGTGGTAGGCGTCCATCTGGGCGCGTTCTTCCGCCGCCAGCAGGTCGAGCGCGATCAGGGCGCGGTCGATAGGGGCCAGGGTCAGGGTTTCGAAGCCGAGCATCGGGCGCTCGCCGCCGGGGATCGGCGCCGGCGGCGTGACCACCTGCAGGTTCTCGATCCGGATGCCGTAGCCGCCTTCCTTGTAGTAGCCGGGCTCGTTGGAGACGATCATGCCCGGCCGCAGCGCGACGCTGTTGGGCAGCTTGGAGATCCGCTGCGGGCCTTCGTGGACGCCCAGGTAGGAGCCGACGCCGTGGCCAGTGCCGTGGTCGAAGTCAAGCCCGGCGGCCCAGAGTGGCGTGCGGGCCAAGGCGTCCAGCGCCGAGCCGGTGGTGCCGGCCGGGAAGCGCACCCGCGCCAGCGCCAGGTGGCCCTTCAGCACCAGGGTGAAGCGCGCCCGCATCTCCTCGCTGGGCGTGCCGATGGCGACCGTGCGGGTGACGTCGGTGGTGCCGTCCAGGTACTGGGCGCCTGAGTCGACCAGCAGCAACGAGCCACGCTCCAGGGTCTTGGCCAGGCGCTTGGTCGGCCGGTAGTGCACGATCGCGCCGTTGGAGGCGGCGCCGGCGATGGTGTCGAACGACAGGTCCTTCAGCGCGCCGGTGGCTTCGCGGAAGCCCTCCAGCTTGGCCACCACGTCGAGCTCGCTGACCGTGGTGGCCCGGGCGTCAGTGGCGACCCAGTGCAGGAAGTTGGCGAGCGCGGCGCCGTCGCGGATGTGGGCCTTGCGGGCGCCCTCCACTTCGACCGGGTTCTTGCAGGCGCGGGGCAGGGCGGTGGGGTCGGCGGCGCGGATCACGCTGGCCCCGGCGCGTTCCAGGGCCTCGAAGAACCAGGCCGACGACTGGCCGGCGTCGACCAGCACCTGTTTGCCGGCGAGGTCGCCGAGCGCGCCGGCCAGCGCCTCGGGTTGCTCCAGGGTGACGCCGTTGCCGAGCCAGGCCGGCAGGTCCGCTGTCACCTTGGCCGGATCGAGGAACAGCCGCGCGGTGCCGTCAGAGTTCAGGATCGCCTGCGACAGCGGCAGCGGCGAGCGGATCACGTCGCCGCCGCGGATGTTGAACAGCCACGCTGACGACGCCGGCGAGGTGATCAGCGCGGCGTCGGCGCCTTGGGCGGTGAGGCTCTTGCCGACGCGCTCGCGCTTGGTGGCGGAGTCCTCGCCGGAGAACTCGGCCGGGTGCGGCGTCACCGGCGCCTGCGGCTGCGCCGGCCGTGCCTGGCCCCAGGCGGTGTCGAGCGGGTTGGGCGCGACCGGCTTCAGCGCCGCACCGGCCTTGGCGGCGGCCGACTTCAGCCGCTCGAGTGCCTCGGGGCTGTGCAGCTTGGGATCGTAGCCGATGGTCCAGCCGGCCTGGGCCTGGCTCTGCAGGTAGGCCGGCACCCCGCCCTCAACGAGGTCCAGTATCTCAAAGAGGGTCGGGTCGACCTGGTCTTTGGCCTGCAAGGTGTAGCGGCCGTCGACGAAGAGCGCGGCCTTGTCCTTCAAGAGCACGGCCGCGCCGGCCGAGCCAGTGAAGCCAGTGGCCCAGGCCAGCCGGTCGTTGGCAGCGGGCAGGTACTCGTTCTGGTGCTCGTCCTCGTGCGGGATGACGAAGCCATCCAGGCCCTGGGCGGCCATGGCCTGGCGGATCAGCGGCGCGTGCTCGCGGCCGAAGGAGGGGTCGGTGGATTCATCGAAGGTCTGGCGCA
Organism: Caulobacteraceae bacterium; assembly: GCA_036494265.1. Lineage (GTDB taxonomy): Bacteria > Pseudomonadota > Alphaproteobacteria > Caulobacterales > Caulobacteraceae > Acaudatibacter. Next base: position 18,915 of record DASXOP010000038.1, read on the forward strand.
TGCCCTCGATTTAGGCCGTCCGGCCCCCGGGCGCAAAGGCTCGGGGGCCACCTGGTGAACTATTGCGGCGCGGGCTGGGGCGCCGGCGCGCGGTCACTGTCGGGCGCGGTCGCCGAAGCGTCCTGGCCGGAGCGGTCGGCGCTGGCCGCGCTCGCACGCTGGGCGGCCGCCTCGGCGTTGGCGCGATCGCTCGCGGCGCGATCGGCCGCGGTCTGCTGCGCCTGCATCTGCGCCTGGGAGGCGGTCTGGCTGGCCGACTGGGCTTGCAAGGAGGCGTCCTGCGCAGCCTGGGCGCTCTGCGCCGCGCCGGCCTGGGTCTGCGCTGCGGCGATCGCTTGCTGGTCGGTGTTTTGGTTGCGGTCGACGACCAGGAAGGTCACCGCGACGATGGCGACGATCGCCACCGCGGCGGCGGCGATCCAGCCAATCGACGACGAGCGTTCGGCAGCGGCGACTTCGCGCACACGCGGGTCCTGCTCAGGTTCGATGTAAGTCATTGGTCCGGCTCCGAAGTCGACCGCTAGCGAGCCGACGTGAGCCAGAACGTGCCGAAGAATTGGTCGGTTCCTGCGAGGTCTAGCGCCGCTCCAGCACGAGGGTGGCCCAGGCGTCTCGCAAGACCCGCCGTTTCAGCCGGAAACCGCGGCTCAGATAAGCGGCGAACACGAAGCGTTGCTGGCTGCGGAGCAGGCCAGAGAGGATCGCCGTGCCGCCGGGTTTCAGCGCCCGCCGGATGTCCGGCGCGAGGCGCACCAGCGGCCGCGCCAGGATGTTGGCGAAGACGAGGTCGTACGGCGCGTCGGCAGAAACCAGCCGGTGCGCCAGCCCGTCGGCGCGGACGAAGCGGGCGCGGGCGTGGTTCAGCCCGGCGTTCTCGCGGGCGATGCGGGCCGAGACCGGGTCGATATCGGTGCCAACGGCTCGGGCGCTGCCAGTGCGCGCCGCGGCGATGGCGAGGACGCCGGTGCCGGTCCCGACATCGAGCACCCGTCGGTAACCGCGGCGCTTCAAGAGGGCGTCGTAGGCCACCAGGCAGCCGAGCGTGGTGCCATGGTGGCCGGTGCCGAACGCCGCTCCGGCCTCGATCCTCAGGCCGACCGCGTTGGCGGGGATGCGGCCGCGGTCATGGGCGCCGAAGACGAAGAACCGCCCCGCGCGGACCGGCGGCAAGCCAGAGAGCGCCAGCGCCAGCCAGTCGGCGTCGGCCAACGGCTGCGAGGCGACCTGCAGCGTCCCGCGCCGCTCCAGCAACGCGACTAGCGCCCCGGCCTCCTCGTCGGAGATCGGGTAGGCGTCGATCCGCCAGAGGCCGCGCGCTTCGTCCTCCTCCAGGATCGCGTAGGTGGCGCTTTCCAGGGCGGGATCGGCGTCGATCTCCGCGGCGGCGGCCTCCGCCTCGGCGCGCGGACCGCGGGCAGTGATCTGCAGATTGGCGTCGGACATGGGGGCGGGGTCTAGCCGGTCGGCTTGCCCGAGGCGAGCGCTGCGTCCACCGCCTTGGCGCGCTCCATCACCGCCATCAACTGGCTGGCGGCGAAGCGCTGGGCCGGGTCGGCCATCACCGGCTGCAGCCGGCGGTAGACCCCAGCCAGGCGCTGCAGCAGCGCCGGATCGTCCCCATCGCGCCGCCACTTGGCGTCGAGCGCCAGGGCGTAGTCGTAGAGGCCGGGGCCGTAGCTCGGATCGGTGGCGCAGACCGTGGCCCCGAGGTCGATGGCGCGGTCGTAGTCGCCGGACAGGGCGTAGACGTTGGCCATGCCGTTCAGTGCGGAGAAGCCGATATCCCGCGACGGCGACCTCAGCGCCTGTGCGAACAGCGTCGCGGCCCGCGACAGGGCGGCGACGGCCTGGTCGGGCCGGCTCGCCTGATCGAGCTCGGCCTGGGTCTTTTCGATGTAGCCCAGAGCGACCGCGATGTTCGGGTCGCCGGGCGACTGCTGGAGATAGGCTTCGCCGAGCTTGCGACCTGCGGATAGCTCTTCTGCCGCTGCACCGATGTCGCCGGCGTTCAGCTGGCTCATCGCGGCCAGGTTCCGCTCATAGAGGTCGCGGAAGACGTCCTGCAGGTCGAGCTGAGGCGCGGCTTTGGGCGCCGACACCTGCAGCGTCGCCACCTGCTGCGCAAGCCGGTGCAGCTCTTGCAGGATCGCCTCGGACTGGCGGCCGGACTGTGCGGCGCCCCGATCGATGGCTGTTCCAATCGCCGTCAACTGCTCGTCGTTGCGAGCGAGCAGCGCCAGGATGGCCGCGTTCTGCTGGCCCAGCCGCTCGAAGTTCTCCGCCAGCATACCCTGCAGCGCCTGATCGCTCTCCAGCGCATCGGCCGCCTTGGCCGCCGCCTCCGCGTCCGACGGCTTGTCGTCCGCCAGCATCAGGGTCGGGAAGCGGCGATCCAGCTCCCCGACGACGGGCGCCAGGATCTTCTTGATCGCCGGCCAGGCCGAGCCGCAAAGACGCGTGCCGGCCTCGTCCAGCCCGACCTCGGCGGCGCTTCGCACGATCTGCTTGGCGAGCCGCAGGAACCCGGGCGAGATCAGCGACACCTGCGCTGCCAGATCTGCGCTGCCCGTCAGCGCGACGGGGCCGGCGGAACCTTGTCGCCGCTGGTGGCCTCGTAGGCAGCCGCGGCGGTCGGCGAGGTCCCGGCCAGGATGTTGCCGCCGACCGAGGGGTAGTCGCGGTCGGGCGCGGCATAGGCGCCCAGCGCCGCCTCGCCGGCCGGACGCGGCATCCGCAGCGCCGCCACTTCCTGATGGTAGGCGACGCAGCCGCCAAGCCCGACGGTCAGAGCCAGGGCGACGAGACCCAACCCAGCGCGCATGTCCGCTATCCCTTCGGCTTCTGGAACTTGAGGATGAACTGGTCGGTGTGGCCGCGCAGCGAGGGGTCGAACACCAGCTTCGTGTGATCGTCGGCCGGGTTGCGCAGCGCATCGCTCTCGCCGATCAGCCGGAAACCGGCGGCCTCGACCTCGGTCTTTACCACCGCCTCGTCGATCCGGTGGGTGGTGTTGGTGGAGGCGAGGCCCGATCCGGCCGGCGCGGCGTGGTCGAGCACCAGATAGATGCCGCCGGGCTTCAGCGCCTTGAACACCGCTGCGTTGACCTTGGCCACGTCGGCCGGGGCGAAGAACGGGTCGTGCAGATCGTGATAGTTGTCCGAGATCCAGACGATGTCGGCCTTGGCCGGCAGGGCGAAGTCGTTCACCGGCGTGGAGACCGAGGTGACGTTGTCGAACTTGTCGAACGGCTTGGTTCCGTCCGCCGGCAGCGGCGTCTTCACGAACGCCTTCATCTCGGCGGGATAGAACGCATATACGTGGCCCTTCGGCCCGACCACGCTGGAGAAGATGCGGTCGTAGTAGCCCGTGCCCGGCAGGACGTCGGCGACCACCTGGCCGCCCTTCATGCCGGAGAAGGCGATCGTCTCGGCGGGCTTGCGCCCCTCGTCGCGAGCGGTGTCGGCGGCGGGACGGTTGGCGTTGGCGACCGCGGCGACGATGCCGGGCGGGACGGTGGTTGCCGCGACGGCGGCCGCGGCGCCGAGCGCGGCGATCAGGCCGAGGCTCAAATAGGCGATGGTCTTCATGGCGCTCCCCCGAATTGGCTTGTCGCGCCTAAGGTAGCGATCGCGACCCCGCTCCGGTAGGGAGGCGAGGTGATTTGACGGAGGGCCTCGATGAAACGCCTGTTTCTGCTCTGTGTGGCCGCCTGGATCGCCCCCGGCCTCGCAGCCGCCGCGCCGATCGCCAGCGGCGCCTACGACAACACCTTGCTCGTCGCGGTCGACCCGGCCACCGGCGTGCTCAGCGGCTACTTCGACATGACCGAGGTGCGGCAGGTGAGTTTCAGCTGCATCTTCTATATCAAGGGCAAGCAAGGTGGCGGGGCGGTCGACACCTTCGACATCGCTGACCGCAAGGGCGACCTGATCCGCGGCGCGCTGACCCCGACCGGCCGGGGCAAGCTGCAACTGGTGCTGCCCGAGGACCACGGCGGCTGCGCCAACCTGCAATCCTTCACCGACAAGACCGCGCCGGTCGACTTCGAGCTGCAGACCGCCCGGCCCTGGACCGCGGTCAGGGTGGTCAAGGCCGACAAAGCCTATTTCTATCCGACCCCGGACGCCGCCGCCCACGGCCGCGCCTACATCGTCAAGGACGACGGCGTCGGCCAGCTCGCGACCAAGCCAGGTTGGGTGCAAGCCGAGTTCACCGGCGGCGCGCACGTCATCGCCGGCTGGCTGCGCGCGGCGGACTTATATTCGACCCCCTGATCGCTGCTGCCAACGACTGTCATCGAGTTTCGCTAGGCTGGCGCTCTCAACCAGGAGCCCAACTATGACCACTCAGGAAGTCGCTAACGATCTCGTGGCGCTGTGCAAGGAAGGCAAGTTCGGCGAAGCCGGCGAGAAATACTGGGCCGACGATGTCGTCAGCGTCGAAGCCGGCGGCGACCCCGCCGAGGTGAAGGGCAAAGCCGCTGCGCGCGGCAAGGGTGAATGGTGGGCCAACGCGCACGACGTCCATGACACCAAGGTCGAGGGGCCTTACGTCAACGGCGACGACTTCACCGTCCGCTTCGTGATGGACATCACCGTCAAGGAAAGCGGCCAGCGCGTGACCATGGACGAGATCGCGCTCTACAGGCTGAAGGATGGTAAGATCGCCGAAGAGCGGTTCTTCTATTCGATGTAGACGCACACTGCCGGGGGTGGCTACGCGGCCGTCTCCAAGGCGCGCACTTCCAGCACCAGTTTCTCGAGCGACATCAGGTCGTAGTAGGCGACCGCGTCGACGGCGAGCATGTCGTTCAGTCGGAAGCGGTCGACGACCGGAAACTCGAACAACCTGCCGCCCACCTCGCGCTGCGCCGCCCACTCGAAGAAGAGCACGCCGCCAGGCGCCGCCGCCCAGTTTTCCAGGCGCATGTTCACGCCGGGATGGTCAGCCTGCTGGTTGATGTAGAACTCGGCCAGTTCGTCCGGACCGATCGCGCGCTCGAAGCCGGGATTAATCATCCGCGCGCCGGAAGCGTAGAAGTCCTTGAACCGCTGCGGGTGGGGATGCTTCCAGTTCTCGATGTAGGGCCGGACGAAGGCCTCCTCGAGCCTGGCGACATAGGACCCATCGTCCGACGCCGACGCGCCCATCGGGGTTGCGCCATCGAGCAGGGTGACGTGGGCGTTGGGCTTGGCCGGACCGGCCGGATCGACCTGGGCGAACACCTCGGCGCGGTCGTAGTTGGAACGGCCCCGCACGATGTGCTCGCCCTTGATGGTCATGATGTTGGACTGCGACCAGGTCAGCTTCCTGTCGCCCACCTGCGCCGAGTTGGCGGTCTCGACGAACATCGTCTCGCCGTTCACCGCCCAGTAGATCGGCGTGTGGCGGTAGTCGGTCCACTGCGACAGCGACTTGTCGATGAACTCCGGAATCTGGTCCAGCCCGATCGGCGCGGCCATGCCGGGGTGGAACAGCGTCATCGCCGGATCGAACTGGGCCAGGTACTTTTCCTTGGTCGGCGCGCGGCCGAACTCGGCGAACCTCTCGAGCACGATTTCCCACGGCTGCATCGGCCTTCGCTCCAACTGATCGCCGACGATCCGGCGCTTCAGGGGTTGTAGCGCCGCGAAGGTCTGGCAGGAATGACGAATGCATGTCATTTTCTGCCAATGCCAGCTTTGCCGCCCCGCCATATTGTCTTCGTGCTCTATCCCGGCGTGGCGCCGTTCGACGTCGCCGGGCCGGCGCAAGCGTTCGCCGCCGCCGGGCCGGATGCCTACGCCTTGACCTACGTCTCGCTTGCCGGCGGCATGGTCGCCGGCGATGCGAGCCTGGCCCTCGGCAGCGTCCCGCTGGCCGACGTCGTGGGCGATATCGACACCCTGGTCCTGCCTGGCGGCCCTGGCGTGTTCGGGGTTTTCCGCGACCCTGAGCTCGTCGACGCCATTCGCGATCTCGGCGGGCGGGCTCGGCGGGTGGCGAGCGTCTGCGTCGGCGCCTTCCTCTCGGCCGAGGCGGGGTTCCTCGCCGGCCGACCAGCGACCACCCACTGGAAGGCGTGCACCGCGCTGGCGCAGATCTACCCAGACGTTCGGGTCGACGAGAACGCCGTCTTCGTGCGGGACCGCAACGTCTGGTCGTCGGCAGGCATCAGCGCCGGCGTCGACCTGGCGCTGGCCTTGATCGAGGACGACCTCGGCCCCGCGGCGGCGATGGTCGTCGCCCGCGAGCTGGTGGTCTTCCTGCGGCGCTCCGGCGGCCAGTCGCAGTTCAGCACCGTGCTCGCCGGACAGTCCGCAGGCGGGGGCCGGTTCGCCGAGCTGTTCGGCTGGATCAGCGCCAACCTGGCCAGCGACCTCAGGGTCGAGCAGCTGGCCGAACGCGCCGCGATGACGCCGCGCTCCTTCGCCCGGCGCTTCCAGGCAGAGACCGGGCAGACGCCGGCCAAGGCGATCGAGCGGATGCGGCTGGAAGCGGCCAAGTCGATGCTGGAGCGGGGCGAGGCCAGCCTGGCGTCCGTGGCCGCCGCCTCGGGCTTCGGCGATGAGCAGCGCCTGCGCCGCGCATTCCTGCGCGGCGTGCACGTCTCGCCCGCCGCCTGGCGCCAGCGCTTCGTCGCCGCTCGCGGCGGCTAGGCCCGCTCCACGAACGAGTCGATCACCTTCTTCTCGCCAGCTTGCTCGAACGCCACGGTGAGTTTGTTGCCTTCGATGTGGCGCACGGCGCCGTAGCCGAATTTGATGTGGAAGACGCGGTCACCCTTCTTGAAGCTGCCGGTAGCCGAGGGCTCCGACACCGCGACCAGCCGGCCCTCGCCCTCGATGGTCTGGGTGACGCCAGCCGGGCCGCCACGGTAGTTGCGCTCCTGGGCGCGGCGCCAGCCGGGCGAGGCGTAGCCGGCGCCGAAGGCTGAGGCGTTGTCGTCCCAGCGCGAATTCGCCTCGCGCATGCCAGGCCCGCCGCCGTAGTAGCCGGTCTCCGACGCCGCCTCGACGTTGCTCGCCGGCATCTCGTCGACGAACCGGCTGGGCAGCTGGCTGGTCCAGCGGCCGTAGACTTGACGGTTGGCGGCGAACGAGATCCGCGCCTCTTCGCGAGCCCGGGTGATGCCGACGTAGGCCAGCCGGCGCTCCTCCTCGAGCCCCTTCTCGCCGCTCTCGTCCATGCTGCGCTGGCTGGGGAACACGCCCTCCTCCCAGCCGGGCAAGAACACCAGCGGGAACTCCAGCCCCTTGGCCGAGTGCAGGGTCATGATCTGGACCGAGTCGTCGCCGCTCTCGCGGTCGAGGTCCATCACCAGCGAGACGTGCTCCAGATAGGCTTGCAGCGTCTCGAACGCGCCCATCGACTGGACCAGCTCCTTCAGGTTGTCGAGCCGGGTCTGGCTGGTCGGGCCTTTGTCGAGCCGCAGCGCATCGGTGTAGCCGCTCTCTTCCAGGATGGTCTCCAGCAGCCGCGGGTGCGGGGTCGTGGCGGCGGCGGCGCGCCAGCGGTCGAGATCGCGCAGGAAGTTGGCGAGGGCGGTGCGGGTGCGGGCGGCCAGCTCGTCGGTGCGCACGATCTCGCGCGCCGCCTCGGTCAGGCTGCGGAAGTGGGTGGCCGGGCCGGTTGGCTCCAACTCGCCGGTCTCGGTGTCGAACAGCGGCTCGTCGTAGAGCTGCGGTGGGTGCGCAGCCGCAACCGCGTGCAACTTCTGCACCGTCGAGTCGCCGATGCCGCGCTTGGGCGTGTTGACGATGCGCTCGAACGCCAGGTCGTCGTCGGGCGACTGGATCAGCCGCAGGTAGGCGTGAGCGTCGCGAATCTCGGCGCGCTCGAAGAAGCGCGGGCCGCCGATCACCTTGTAGGGGATCTGCAGCATCACGAACCGCTCTTCGAACGCCCGCATCTGGAACGAGGCGCGCACCAGGATCGCGCACTCCTTGTAGCGCCGCTTGTCCTTGATCCAGCGCTCGATCTCGTCGGCCACCAGCCGGCTCTCGGCCTCGCCGTCCCAGACCCCGCGCACCTTGACCTTCTGGCCGCCATCGGCCTCGGTCCACAGCGTCTTGCCGAGCCGGCCCTTGTTGGCGGCGATCAGGCCTGAGGCAGCGGCGAGGATGTGCGCGGTCGAGCGATAATTGCGCTCCAGCCGCACCACCTTGGCGCCGGGGAAGTCGCGCTCGAAGCGCAGGATGTTGTCCACCTCGGCGCCGCGCCAGCCATAGATCGACTGGTCGTCGTCGCCGACGCAGCACAGGTTCTGCCGGCCCTGCGCCAAGAGCCGCAGCCAGAGATACTGGGCGACGTTCGAGTCCTGGTATTCGTCAACCAGGATGTATTTGAACCGATTGTGGAAATCGGCCAGCACGTCGGGGTGCTGGGTCATGATGGTCAGGTTGTGCAGCAAGAGGTCGCCGAAGTCGCAGGCGTTCAGCACTCGCAGGCGATCCTGGTAGAGCGTGTAGAGCCGGGCGCCGCGATTGTTGGCGAAGGTCGCGCCCTCGGCCGGCGGCAGCCGCGGCGGCGTCCAACCGCGGTTCTTCCAGTGGTCGACCAGACCGGCGAAGGCACGCGGCGTCCAACGCTTGGCGTCGATGTTCTCGGCTTCCAGCAACTGCTTGATCAGCCGCTCCTGGTCGTCGACGTCGATGATCGTGTAGCTCGACTTCAGGCCCACCAGCTCGGCGTGCCGGCGCAGGATCTGGGCGGCGACCGAGTGGAAGGTGCCGACCCAGCGCAGGCCCTCGGCCGCGGGGCCGATGATGCTGGCGATGCGGTCGCGCATCTCGCGCGCCGCCTTGTTGGTGAAGGTCACCGCCAGCAGCTCCCAGGGCCGCGCCCGGCCGCTGGCCAGGATGTGCGCCAGCCGGGTGGTCAGCACCCGGGTCTTGCCGGTCCCCGCCCCGGCCAGCACCAGCACCGGCCCGTCGATCGCCTCCACCGCCTCGCGCTGCTCCGGGTTCAGTCCGGCGAGGTAGTCCGGCCCCTGGACGCGGGCGAGATCGGAGATGCGTGGGCTTGAGGGTTCTGACACGGGCGGTATGCGGATCGATTCCAAGGCTGGAACATATGTAGCACGAGGGCGCGCCAACAGTAGGTCAGCAATGGGGGCGAGACGCCCCTTCGTCACGCCGCGACTACGTCGCGCCGCGCACCCCCGCATCGACCTGCGGGCTCGCATGGGAAGAGAAGACAAGCGCGCTCGTTTCGCTCCTCCCATGCGAGGCCGCAGGCCGAAGCGGGGGAGGAGGTGGCAGCGGCCCGAACTTGTTCGGGGCGGTGACGGAGGGGGCGCAAGCGGCCACCGAATTACCGCGCGTAGTCGCAGGCGCCCTGGTCCTTGCAGCGCAGGAACGAGCCGCAGATGGCGCGGGCGACCTCGTCGATGCGGCCGGCCTGGTCGGCGGTGTCGAGGTCGGCCTGGTTGACGCAGGCTGCGCCCGCGTCGGTGGTCGAGCAGCGATCGCGCTCGGCCTGCTGGGCCTTGTCGCGCAGGTCCGGGTCGGCGCTGGAGACGTAGTCGTCCAGGCCGTCGCGCAGGTCGCGGGCCGAAAGCAGGTTCAGCTGCTTCTGCGGGCACTGTTGCGACAGCTCGGACTGGAAGTGGTCGAGCGCGGCGTCGCCCTCGGTCTGGGCCTGAACCGACCAGGCGGCGGCGACCGCGAGCAAGCCAAACAACAACGGACGTAGACGCATACCGACTGGAAATCCTGCGGCGAAAACGGGGGTTCTTCCACGAAGACTAAGGTCAGACTCCGCCGCGTTCATTTCGCCCTGGAAACGTTGGCGATGGAACCCCATCTGACGCCTCCCCGTTTCAGTGACGGGGCGAGAACAATGGAGATTGAGTGTGATGGGACCCGGCAATCGCGGGGGCTTGGGTGCGTCTGGCGGCTCGCTGATCGCGGCCGTCGTGGTGGCGGTCGCCACCTTGGTGTTAGTCGTGACCGCGGGGACCCTGTCACGGCCCCTGGTGTCGAATGAGCACGTGACCGTGGCGGCCGCGCCCGCCTCCCAGGGCTGATACTGGGCTGACAGCCTGGATTGATTCACGCCCCGACCCGGTAGACCGTGTGGGACCGGTTGGGGACTCAGACATCGATGGACGATCCGAACGAAGCGAGGCCGCTGGAGAGCGAGGCCGAGGCGCAGGACGAAGCGACGATCATGCCCTGGATCTGGGGCGCGATCGGCCTGCTGGTGATCCTGGCTTTTGTGGGCGGCCTGTTGTTCGTGAACGCCACCCACACGCCGAAGCATCCACCAGCCGCCGCGCCACTGACCAAGCCGATCGATCAGCACACCTGACCCGCCGCCGCGAGTGCCGCTACCCGGCAGGCGGAGGCGAGCGGACGCGCGCCGCGCTCGGCGTCGATCCCGGCGATCAGGCCGGCCAGGCTGAGCGACCGCGCCTTGGCCATCGCCTCCAGCGCCGCCCAGAACTCCGGCTCCAGCGCCAGCGAAGTGCCGTGTCCGGCCAGCACCACAGAGCGTTTCTTCAGCGTCGCCATGCCGGCTTGTTTCCGCGCGGGGCTGTGTACATGCTCGGCTCATGACGTCCGTCGCATCGCCGGTCAACGCAAGAGCCCGCGTCCGCAGACGCGCCAGACCGGCGGGCCGCCGGGATTACGGCCGCGCCCTGAAGGCGCTGAGTCGCCTGCTCGCCGACAAGGAAGACACCGCCCAGGTGTTCGAGATCATGCGCGCGTTGAACGGCGGCGCCGGTCGGCAGAACTATCTGCGCCTGCTCTCGACGCCCGAGGGCGGCCGGCTGGCTTACGAACATGTCGAACTCGCCGATTTGCTGATGAACCGCGGCTGGCTGGCCAGCCTGCCCGCCGGCAGCGTCGGCGCCGCCTACGCCGCCTTTACCTCCGCCGAGCAGATCTCCGCCGAGGGGCTGATCGCCGAGAGCCGCAAGGGTGTCGCCGATGGCGAGGTCGAGCGCGCCCATCCCTACGCCTGGTTCGGCCGCCGCATCCGCGACGTGCACGACGTCTGGCACGTGCTCACCGGCTACGGCCGCGACAGCCTGGGCGAGGTCTGCCTGGTAGCGTTCTCCTATCACCAGACCCGGGGCCTCGGCTGGGCGCTGATCGGCCTCGGCGGCTATCTGCGCACCGGCGGCCGCGACGGCGCGCCCTACCGCGCGGCGATCCGCGAAGCCTGGCGGCGCGGCAAGGCCGCCGCCTGGCTCCCCGGCGAAGACTACGAGCGCCTGCTGGCTGAACCGCTGGAGGCCGCACGGCGGCGGCTGGGGATCACGCCGGCCGTGGCCTACGAGGCGGTGCCGGGGGAGGCGCGGAACCCGCCGCCGGCTTGAGCTTCCTTCTCCCCCTGCGGGAGAAGGTGGCCCCGAAGGGGTCGGATGAGGGGTCGACGGGCGGTTGGGGATCTAGTCGAAGCGAGCAAGCCTGAGAGGCTGGCGCGACCCCTCATCCGTCAGCTTCGCTGACACCTTCTCCCGCAGGGGGAGAAGGACATTCCTCGGAGGGCCATCATGTCTGGCGAGCCGGAATCCCTGGACACCGACGAGAGCCTGGAGCGCAGGCGACATCGGCACTGGTTCGACCGGCTGATCATGCTGTCGGACGGGGTGTTCTCGATCGCCATCACGCTGATGGCGTTCAACCTCGCCGCGCCGAAGACCTGGACCACCGCGGCCGACATCTGGCGCGCCTTGGCCCCGCAGCTCGACGTCTATTCGCTGAGCTTCGTGGTGATCAGCGTCTACTGGCTGGCGCACCGGCGCTTCATGGCGATGATCGTCACCGTCGATGCGCCGACGACGGTGATCAACCTGATCATGCTGGCGCTGATCGGCCTCCTGCCGGCGGCGACCCAGTTGGTCCACGCGGGCGGGCCGGTGCAGCCGGCGATGCTGATCTACGCCGGCCTGGTGGTGGCGATCGGGCTGACCGTTTCGGCCTTCTGGGGCTACGCGGCGCTGATCGCTGGCCTGGTCTCGCCGGAGGTGCCGATCCGCATCCGCTGGTTCTACCTCGTGCTGATGGTGGGGACCCCGCCGCTCTTCCTCGCACTGGTCAACGTGCTGCCAAACCCGCCGTCGGGCCTAGTCCCGCTGGAACTGACCGCGCTCTTCCTGATCGGCTGGCGCATGCGGCTCTGGGTGCTGAAGCGTCTCGGCGCCTCAGTCGGTTAGCGCGAAATCCAGCGCGCGGCCGACCGCGGCGGCCATGCAGGTGAGGTGGTCCTCGTCCTCGAACGCGCAGAAGCGCCCTTCGTAACCAGCGCCGCCCTTGAGCCGCGACAGCCGCGCGCCGAGTTCCAGCGCGTTCTCGACCATGCGCGCCTGATCGGCCATGGCCTGGGCGCTCTCCGGCGTCTCGCCTGGCGGCAGGCGGGTTGGTGCGTCCTGCTCGTTGGCGCCGACGGTGACCAGCACGCGTGGCTGAACAGTCTGGCTCTCTACGGCTTCGACGAACGCGGCTTCCCGGGTCAGCAGATCGCACTCGTTCCACCAGATCGAGGGGCTGGAGGCGACGTAACTGCGGTAGGCGCCTGGCTGCTTGAACATCGCATCGAGGGTGAAGAGCCCCGACAGCGAGTAGCCGAAGAGGGTCTCGCGGGCCGGATCGACGGTGTGGGCGCCGGCGATGACGGGCCGCAACTCCTCGGTCAGGAAGCGGCGGAAGAGGTCGGCGCCGCCGATGTCGTCCGCCGTCACCGGCGGGGCGCCGGCCGGGTTGGGAACCCGCTCCGGCGGCGTCTCCGGCGTCAGGTCGCGGACACGCAGCCGCACCATCTCGAGCGGGTTATCGGTTGGGTAGCCGACGCCGACGACCAGGGTCGGCGCCATCGAGAAGGCGTACATCGCCGCCATGGTCGCCGCGATCGGGAAGGTCATGTTGCCGTCGAGGGTGACCAGCACCGGATAGCCGGCCGCCGGCGCCGGGATGGGCGGCTGGAACACGTAGATGCGGTAGGTGCGGCCGCTGATCTGCGAAGCCATGTCGAACTGGCTCGACCAAAGCAGTGGAACCGGCGTTGCGGGCCCCGGCAAGGGGGTCGCGGTCACCGGGGTTTCAAGCGCGCCGACGTCGGCCATGATCTGTCCCTCGTTTCGTTCAAGGCGGGGGCTCTAGGCCCGCGCCACGTTCACATTGCCGCTGACGGTCGAGAGGATCAGCTCCACGTGAGCCTCCCCATCGTTGGGCGTGCTGCTGGCCGCCAAATCCGAGTGCACACGGCCGCTCAGGGTCGAGATGTCGAGCAGGGCGGAGACGCCGCTCGGCACGCCGACCGAGACGCGCCCCGAAACCGTCTTGGCTCGCACCCGCCCATGGTCGGCGCGGCCCACCTCCACATTGCCCGACGCGGTAAACACCTCGAGATTGTCGCCAGCGCGGGCGACCTCGACGTTACCGTGGGCAGTAGTGAACTTGGCGTTGCCGGTGATGTCGCCGACCCGGGCGTTGCCGGCGCCGGTGATGATGTGCGCATCGGCCCCGATCTTGCCGACGATCACCGTGCCGGCGCCTGTCTTGGTGTCGACCGAGCCGGTCACCGCGCCGATCTCGACGTTGCCGGCGCCGGTGTGAGCGCGCGCTTCGTCACAATCGTCCAGCCTCACCGACCCAGCGCCGGTGTTGGCGCAGAGCCGCCCAAGCTTGCCGTGGGTCTCGATGCCGCCGGCGCCGATCGAGAGGGTGGCGTCGCTGCCGATCGGCGTGTTGATGCGCGCGTTGATCGGGCCCCAGCTGCGGAACAGCGAGAGCGAAACTTTCGGCCCGCGGACGACGATCTCGTCGCCGATCTGAGTGATCTCGGCGTCGTTGACCCAGGCGACCGCGCCGGAGTCACCGTTAGGGGCGAAGAGGTCGACCTCGGTGACGCCCGTTTCGGACGCCGTGACCACGATCTGGCCGTTGGGAATCTCGATCCGCAATCTGGCGCGCATCGGCGTCTCGAAGCTGTGGTGGCGATCGGTCATCGAACCCATCCTTTCATGCGGCGGCCAGGAAAGCCGTGCAGGCTCTCTCCGGAGCTATGCGGGCGGTCGGCGGCGGCGAGGCGGGCGGCGCCCACCAGCCAGGTGTTGAGCGACTGGCCGCGGCGCGCGGCCAGCACTTCGGCTCGGGCCTTCAGGGTCTCGGGGATGCGTAAGGTGATCCGCGCCGTGGCTTCGCCGTCGTCGTCGTCGAAGGTCTCCGCGGGTTGGGCGGGGGCC
>DASXOP010000039.1:0-27147 GCA_036494265.1 Caulobacteraceae bacterium
GCGGCGAGTTCGCGCAGGCCCTTCTCGCCCAGCAGGGCCATGTGGATCGAGAATGCGAGCGCGCACAGGCCGCTGTTGGTGCAGATGTTCGACGTCGCCTTCTCGCGCCTTATATGCTGCTCGCGGGTCGAAAGCGTCAGCACGAAGCCGCGCCGGCCCTCGGCGTCCACCGTCTCGCCGCAGAGCCGGCCTGGCATCTGCCGGGTCAGGGCCTCGCGGCAGGCGAAGAGGCCGACGTAGGGGCCGCCGAAGTTCAGCGCATTGCCGATCGACTGGCCCTCGGCGACGGCGATGTCGGCGCCCATCTCGCCGGGCGATTTCAGCAGGCCGTAGGAGACCGCCTCGGTGGTCACCACCACCAGCAGCGCGCCGGCGGCGTGGGCGGCCTCGGCGATCCTGGATACGTCGGTCACCGTGCCGAAGACGTTCGGAGTCTGCACGACGACGCAGGCGGTGTCGGCGTCGATCGCCTCGATCACCCCGGCTTCGGCGTCGATCGCTGGGGCGAGGCGGCGAGTCTCCACCCCGGCGGTGTGAGCGAGCGTCCAGCAGGCTTCGGCGTAGTGTGGGTGCAGGCCGCCGGAGAGCACCGCCTTCGAACGGCGGGTGGCGCGGGCCGCCATCATCACCGCCTCGGCGCAGCCGGTCGATCCGTCGTAGAGCGAGGCGTTGGCCACGGGCAGGCCGGTCAGCGCCGCGACCTGAGTCTGAAACTCGAACAGCACCTGCAGCGTGCCCTGGGCGATCTCGGGCTGGTAGGGCGTGTAGCTGGTCAGGAACTCCGAGCGCTGGATGAGGTGGTCGACGCTCGCCGGCACATGGTGGCGATAGGCCCCGGCGCCGCAGAAGAACGGCCCGGCCCCGGCCGGCCGGTTACGCGCCGCCAGCCGCCCCATCGCCCGCTCGACCTCCAGCTCGCCCTGGTGCGGCGGCAGGTCGACCGGGCCGGCAAGCCGCGCGCTGTCCGGCACGTCGGCGAACAGCGCCTCGATCGAGGTCGCGCCGATGACGCCCAGCATGTCGGCGCGGTCGGCGGGGATGAGGGGGAGATATCTCATGGCGTTTACGACCTGCTCCCTTCCCCCTTGCGGGGAAGGGTCGGGGATGGGGGTGTCAACTCGGTGAGGCGAGATTGGCTAAGGGCGAGGGCGGCGAGCGACGAGCTTGCACCCCCACCCCTGACCCCGCCCCGCAAGGGGGCGGGGAACTGTCCGCGCGCGGTCGTCACAGCGTGCTCAGGAACTGTTCGTAGGCCGCCCGGTCCATCAGCCCATCCAACTCCGCCGGGTTGGCGAGCTTGATCTTGGCGAACCAGCCGGACGACTCGGGCTCGGCGTTTACCGTTTCGGGGGTGTCGGGCAGGCCGATGTTGACCTCCATCACGTCGCCCGACACCGGCGCGTAAACGTCCGACGCCGCCTTCACGCTCTCGACCACCGCGAACGCGTCGCCGACCTTCAGCGCCTTGCCGACGGTCGGCAGCTCGACGAACACCACATCGCCCAGCTGTTCGGCGGCGTAGGCCGTGATGCCGAGGGTGGCGACGTCGCCGTCGGCCTCGACCCACTCGTGATCCTTGGTGAAACGCATCGGGCCTCCTCAGGCGGGCTTGCGGTGGTAGCGATGGGGGACGAACGGCATCGCGCAGACCTCGGCGGCCTGGGTCTTGCCGCGGACGACGACGCCCAGCTTCACGCCGGGCTCGGCCAGCGCCGGCGGGACGTAGCCCATGGCGATCGGCGCGCCGAGCGAGGGCGAAAAGCCGCCGCTGGTGACCTTGCCGACGACCGCGCCGGCGGCATCGACGATCTCGGCGCCTTCGCGGGCCGGGGCGCCTTCGAGCACCTTGAGGCCGATGCGGCGACGCTCCAGCTGGCCGGCCAGCTCGCCCAACATCCGAGCCGCGCCGGGGAAGTCGGCGGCCTCGCGACGGCGCTTGGAGAGCGCGAAATCGAGGCTGGCCTCGACCGGCGAGCGGCTCTCGTCGAGGTCGTGGCCATAGAGCGGCAGTCCGGCTTCGAGCCGCAGCGAGTCGCGGGCCCCGAGACCGATCGGCCGCGCCCGTTCGTCCGCCAGCAGCCGCGCCCACAGCTTTCGCGCGTTGTCGGCGCGGACCAGGATCTCGTAGCCGTCCTCGCCGGTGTAGCCGGAGCGCGAGATCACGACTCGCTCGCCCTCGTAGTCGGCCGGCGTCAGGGTCATGAACGACAGCTCGGCGGCTTCGGGAATGATCGCCGAGACCACCGCTTCGGCCTCGGGGCCTTGCACGGCGATGAGGCCGCGGTCGTCGGCGCGGATGAACTCGGCGGTCTCGCCGGCCGCGGCGGCGATGCGGGCGAAGTCACCCTCCTTCGTGCCCGCGTTGACGACGATCTGCAGCATGCCCTGACGGTCGCCCAACACCGGCCGGCCGACCATCAGGTCATCGACGATCCCGCCCTCGTCGTTGAGCAACAGGGTGTAGCGCTGCTGGCCGCGCTTCAGGCCGCGGAGGTCGCCGCAGACCAGCGGCTCCAGCAGCGCGCAGACCGCGGCGTGGTCGGCCTTGGCGTCGCCGCTGGGCGCTTTCAGCCGCAGGAACGACGGGCCCATGTGCGAGACGTCGAAGAGCCCCGCATGGCTGCGGGTCCAGAGATGCTCCTTCAGCACCCCGTCGGCATACTGCACCGGCATCGAATAGCCGCCGAACTCGACCATGCGCGCGCCCGCGGCCCTGTGGGCTTCGGTCAGCGGCGTGGTCTTCAAGGCGGTGTCGGTGGGTGCGGACAAGCGGGACTCCGGGCGACGGGCTGCACGGCCCGGTATCCGGACCGCCGTTCAGTCGCCCCCGCTGTCCCTGAGCCTGAGAGATTCCGGGAGGCGAGGCTCCCTTGCTCCTTCGGCGAACCGTCCGGGCCTTAAGCCCAGCGGCGCTTTCCAGCGTTCATCAGCTCGCGCGGTCCTTTTGCCTGAGCGTTTCCGGGGCGGTTGCGCCTTCGGCGCCGAGTTCGAGACTCGGCCTCTCCCGCGAGAGCCCGCGGAAACTGGTGAAGCGGCGAACCTGAGTCAAGCCGCAGCGGCGTCCGTGCGTCCGATTGCCTGGGGATCGTCCAGGGTTGTAGCCGACGGGGCGGCGACGGCCATCGCTCTGTCCACCCGCGGATCCATCACCCGGCGCCACAGCGGCGGGATCAGCGCCATCAGGATCACCCCGGCATAGCCGCAGGGCAGCTGCGCGCCGCCCTCCAGCACCTCCAGCTCGTTGTAGGGCCGGGCGGAGAAGCGGTGGTGGTCGGCGTGGCGGCCCATGTTGAAGAGCGAGGCGTTGTTCATCCGCCGCACCGAGTTCCAAGAATGGCGCGGGGACAGCGGCTCTGGCCGTCCGTCCGAACGCAGGCGGCGGGAGAGGCCGTAGTGGGCGACGTAGTTGAAGCTCTCCAGCAAAACGATCGCGAGCGCCGCCTGGGCGGAGAAGAACGCCAGCGCGCGCCAGCCGGCGAAGCTGATGGCGACCAGGATCGCCGCCTCGATCAGCCCGTACCAGATGAGCCGATTGCCGGGACCGATCGGCGCCCGGTTGGCGCGGGCGAGGCGGGCGGTCTCGAACGCCCACGCCTCCGCCGCCTGGCCGGTCACCGAGCGGATCCAGAACGCGTAGAGGCTCTCGCCGCGGCGGGCGCTGGCCGGGTCCTCGAAGGTCGCGGGGCGGCGATGATGGCCGTGGACGTGGGCGATGGCGAACTGCATGTCGAGCACGCCGGCCAGCATGACCAAGCCATAGAGCCGCTCAGGCCGGTGGCGGCTGTGGATCATCTCGTGGGCGGCCAGGAAGCCGAACACGCCGGCCGCCAGCCCGGTCGAAAGGGTGAGGCCGACGGCGTCCAGCAGCGGCGTCACCGGCTGCGCCACCACCCAGCCCGCCCAGCCGATCTCGGCCAGTTGCAGCGGGATATAGAGCCAGGGCAGCAAGCGGTGGCCGATCGGCGCATCGCCGCGGGTGGTCGGCGGCTCTTCGCCGAGGAAGGCGTCGCCGCCGGCGAGGGCGAGCGGCATGGCGGCCAGCAAGAGGAAGGTCCAGATGCCGCCAAGGGCGTAGCCAAGCGGAACCAGCGCGAGGAACGCGAACGGCGACCAGAACCTCGCAACCGCCATCGCGCCGCGATCCCCATCGCCCCAGCCGCCGGTCACGCTAACACGAAACCGCCAGCAGCGAAGTCACATCCGGTCGGGAATCGAGATCCCGAGCAGGTCCAGCGCCAGCTCGAGTTGGGCGAGGCTGGTCGCCGCCAGGGCAAGGCGCGAGGCCCGCAGCGCCGGCGGTCCGGTCAGGATCGGGCAGGCGGCGTAAAACCTCGAGAACGCGCCGGCCAGGCGATAGGCGTGCTCGGCCAGGAAGTGCGGGGCCTTCTTGTCGTAGGCTTCAGCCAGGGCATGGTTGAACGCGTCGAGCGCCAGCGTCAGGTCGCGCTCGGCCGGCTCGGCGATCTCGATCGGGCCCGGCTCAACGCCCTCATCGGCCGCCCGCCGCAGCAGCGATTTCACCCGCACTGCCTGATAGAGCAGGTAAGGCCCGGTCTTGCCCTCGAAGCTGGAGAAGCGGTCGAGGTCGAAGATGTAGTTGGTGCCGCGGAAGTTGCCGAGGTCGGCGAATTTCAGCGCCGCGACCGCGACTCTGAGCGCGGTCGCCTCGAAATCTTCGGGCGACAGCTCGCCGCCCAGACCGGCCTCGTGCAGCCGTTCCCGCGCCTTGGACGTGGTCATCTCGATCAGGTCGCGCAGCTTCAGGACGCCGCCAGCGCGGGTCTTGAAGGGCGTGCCGTCGGGCCCGTTCATGGTGCCGAAGCCGATGTGCTCCAGCGCCCCTTCGGCGGCGTAGCCGGCAAGGTAGGCGGCGCGGAACACCACCTCGAAGTGGTCGGCCTGACGCTGGTCGACGACGTAGAGCACGTGGTCGGGACCGAAGTAGCGACTGCGGTCGAGGATCGTCGCCAGGTCGGTGGTGCCGTACATGGCCGAACCCTCGGACGAGACCACCAGCAGCGGCGGCAAGTCGCGCTTGTCGTCGTTGCGCGCCACCCGGATGATCTCGGCGCCCTGGTCGGGGAACATCAGCCCCTTGGCGCGCAGCTCGGCCACCATCGGGTCGATCAGGTCGTTGACGTCGCTCTCGCCCTTCCAGACGTCGAAATCGACGCCGAGGGCGCGGAAATCGCGTTCCAGCGCGGCGCGGGTGACGGCCGAGAAATGCTCCCAGAGAAGACGGTAGCCGATCCTGCCGGCCTGCAGTTCGGCCGTGGCCCTGCGCGCCCGGTCGCGGTAGTCGGTGTCGACCTTCAGCCGCGCGGACGCCGCCGGATAGATGCGGTCGAGGTCCCCCAGAGACACGGTCTCGGACACGCGGGCCAGCAGCGGGGCGCGAGCCGCCTCGCCGGGCGCGGCCTCGAAGCGGTCGAGCAGCTCGTTCAGCGCCGGGTCTTCGTCGAGGATGGCGCTGATCAACAGCCCCATCTGCAGGCCCCAGTCGCCGAAGTGGGCGTCGCCCAGCACCTCGTCGCCGCGGAAGCGGTAGATGCGCTTGACCGCCTCGCCGATGATCGAGGCGCGCAGGTGCCCGACGTGCATCTCCTTGGCGACGTTGGGGCCGCCGTAGTCGACCAGGATGCGGCGCTTGGGCGCCACCGCCGACGCGCCCCGCCGGGGATCGGCGGCGATCTCGCGGGCGCGCTCCGACAACGCTGCGTCGCTAAGCTTCAGATTGATGAAGCCGGGCCCGGCCAGGCTCACCTCTGCCAGCCGCGGATCGCCAACGAGGCGCGCGGCGACGTCCTCGGCGATGTCACGCGGCTTGCGGCCGGCGGCCTTGGCGGCGGCGAGCGCGCCGTTGCACTGGAAATCGGCGAGGTCGGGGCGGTCGGAGGGCGTCACCCGCCCATAGCTCGCCGCAAGGCCCGCCTCGGCGAAGGCGGCCCCGACCGCTTCGCCCAGGCCGGTCCTCAGGTCGTTCATCTGGCGCTGGCGCTCGCCTGCGTGCCGTTGCCGGCGTTCACCCGGAAGCGCTCGCCGTTTCGGTTGAAATCGGCCATCTGCTGGGTGACATCGAAGCCGATCAGCACCTCGAAGTTCGCCCCGCTGACCTTGATGTTGGCGCGCGGGATGGTGATGCCGTCGAGTTCCTCGGTTTTCTCCACCCGGTCGGCGCCGGCGGGAAATTCGACCGGCAGATCGAAGTACTGCTTCTGCAAGACGCCGCGGTCGCGGTCGGTGACGGCGACCCAGTAGCGGTAGGTGTGGTGCGAACCCTGCGCCTCCGGGCCACGCCCGAGGGCGAACAGCAGCCGCGCCTCGACCCGGATCGGCTCGTCGGACTTGTAGGCGCAGCCAGACGACAGGTTCTGGATCTCGCCCGTGAACCCGACAGTGCCCACGCTCGGCTGGTCGGGCAGCATCTCGATGTATCGCGCGGCGTCGTAGAGCACCTTCACATAAGGACAGGGGCCGGCGTTGCGCAGCTGCGGCAGTGAGAGGTTGCGGTTGCCGGTGCCCCACTCCTCGTTGCGCTTGCGGGTCTTGGCGTCCTCGTCTTCCTGCTGTTGCTGGCCGCCGCCCCTGCCACCGCCCTGGGCATGCGCCGGCGGCGCGCCCATCCAGGCGATGGCGACGCAGGCGATGAAGGCATACTCGGCGAAGCGGCGCATGGGATGCGGTCCCGGTAAACTTGGCCCCAAACCCCTGGCAGGAACCTTTGCTTGGGAGGTTTGAGCGGTGTCGCGTCTGATAAAGGCATTACCGCGGCGCCGCAACGCGCGCTGGCACTGCTTCGGTTCCCTAGCGCGACACACTGACGGCGCGAAATTCGCCGGTCACCTCGTTCAACCCGTCCGATCCGTCCAGAAGCTTCATCACTAAGGTGGGGTGCGGATATCGGCGGATGATTGATCGAGTTAAGGCCTGTGGGTCCTTGGCAGTCACCATCACGACCCGAAACAAGCCTCCTGCACAATCTCGCGCAAGCCGCAGATTCTTGATTCGATCCCGATTTCCCAATCTGTCTCTCCAGACCGGCAGGTTCCAGCGGTTGAAAAAGTCGGCCGTCACTGTGGCGCCGTCATCGTCGATCTCATCGTCCCAAAGCGTCAGGACAATGGTTGTGCCGTCTGCGTTGCGTGCGGACCATGCCCAGCGCCCGTTAGTCGCGGTTGCTCCAAAATGAGCGAACGCCTTCGCCAGCGTCCATATTCGTTCGGGCATGCCGCGCGCTCCGTGCTTTCCGCTAAGCATATAGGAGCGCGAGCCTGGCGGCTCTGGGTCTTATGATTTCAAACTGACAGTGCCCGCGCGCTTGGTCACTGGCCGTTTGGCCGCGAAGCGCTTAGTTACGGACGCATGCGCCCAACTCTGAAAGTCCTGCTCGCCAGCCCCCGCGGTTTCTGCGCCGGGGTCGACCGTGCGATCCAGATCGTCGAACGCGCGATCGAGAAGTACGGCGCGCCGGTCTACGTGCGCCACGAGATCGTGCACAACCGCCACGTCGTCGACCGCCTGCGCGCCGTGGGCGCGGTGTTCGTCGAGGAGTTGGAAGAGTGCCCGGACGACCGGCCGGTGGTGTTCTCCGCCCACGGCGTGCCCAAGTCGGTGCCGGCCGAAGCAGTGAAGCGCGAGATGATCTATCTCGACGCCACCTGCCCGCTGGTCTCCAAGGTCCACGTCGAGGCCGAGCGCCACTTCACCGCTGGCCGCGAGATCGTGCTGATCGGCCACAGCGGCCACCCGGAGGTGGTCGGCACCCTCGGCCAGCTGCCGCCAGGCTCGGTGACCCTGATCCAGACCGTCGAGGAAGCTGAGGCGTTCGTGCCGCGCGACCCCGGCAACCTTGCCTTCGTCACCCAGACCACGCTCTCGCTGGACGACACCGCCGAGATGGTCGATGCGCTGCGCCGCCGCTTCCCGGAGATCGCCGCGCCGCACAAGGAAGACATCTGCTACGCCACCACCAACCGCCAGGATGCGGTCAAGGCGCTGGCGGAGCGGTGCGACCTGTTGCTGGTGGTGGGCGCGCGCAATTCGTCCAACTCGGTCCGGCTGGTCGAGGTCGGGCTGAAGGCGGGGGCCAAGAACGCCAAGCTGATCGACGAAGCCGAGCACATCGACTGGGCGTGGTTCGAAGGCGTCAAGACGCTGGGGCTCACCGCCGGTGCGTCGGCGCCGGAGCTGCTGGTGCAGGGCGTGCTGAGCGCCGTGGAAGAGCGCTTCGTGATCGAGATCGAAGAGATCGCGACGCGCCAGGAGACGGTCACCTTCAAGCTGCCGCGGGCGATCGCGCCTCGCCGGCGAGAGACCGTTCGGCCCTAACAGCCCAAATCTTGGTGACTGGGCGGAAACCACGCTCGTTGCCGGCGCCTTAAGCCTGAGGCGTTAGGACGCACGGGTCGTGACTCCTGTCGCCGCCATAGCCCAGAGCGGTCTCGCCGCCGCCACGCTGAAGCTTAGCGCTTCGGCGTCCAACACCGCCAACGCCCGCGATACGTCGGCGGTGGGCGCGTCCGGCTATCAACCGCTCGGGGTCGTCGATAGCGCCCTGCCCGATGGCGGGGTGACCGTCCAGGCGGTGAACCTGAAACCCGCCTCGCTGCTCGCCTACGATCCCACCTCGCCGCTCTCCAACCCGCAGGGCTACGTGCAGGCGCCCGAGATCGACCCGATCTCCGAGATCAGCAGCCAGATGGCCGCCAGCCAGGCCTTCGCCTACTCGCTGAAGGTGCTCCGCGCGGCCAAGCAGGAACAGCAGACCCTGGTGGATCTGAAGACTTAGGGGGAATTGAGCGCGGGTTCGCGCCGCTAGAACGGCACGTCGCTCTTCGGCGGCGCCTGCGGCGGCGCCTCGTCGGTTGACGGCTTGGCCGGGGCCTGGGGCTTCTCGGTCGACGAGGTCAGGATGTCGTCGATGTTGCCGCCGGTCTGCGACGGCTTGGACTGCACCGCCTGCGCCGCGGCGGCCTTGGCGGCGATGTCTTCGGAATCATCGGCTACCTTGGCCGCGCTGTTGGTCGCGGCGGCGATGGTGTTGGCGGCCACGGGCGTCTTCTGCAGCGGCTGCGGCAGCTCGACGATCGGCTGCGCGCCGATAGCCTGGCTGCTCGACTGGGTGTCGATGTCGCCGGCAGCGGGCTTGCTGACGTCGCGCCAGCTGGCCCGGACGCCCATGGTAACGGCGCCTATCGCGGTGACCCCGATCAGGAAGGCGACGAACCCGACCACCGGCGTGGGCGGGACGGACACCGGGCCGTTGTGAATCCAGGCCATGGCTTTAACTCTCGAAGCGACCCTGAGAGCAGGATGGGTTTTGGTGGAATCACCAAAACGCTGAATCATGCTCTAGAATCAAAAGTGTAGAGCCTGATTCAGGGTTCAACTTGAACCCATCAGGCTCTAGGGGCCGTATCAATAGCGGTAGCGGGGTCCGTCGTCAGCCGATGAATCGGCGGGGGGCCGGTACCTGGGGGGTGGTGGGTCGTCCTCGTAGTCGCCGGCGGGGTCCTGGCGCCAGCCACGGTCCGGCGCGGCGCGGGCGTTGCGCGGCGGCGCCTCGTCGTCACCCTCCTGGTCGTGCTCATAGTAGTCGGCGCTGCGCTGGCCCTGGAAACTGCGGGCGTAGGCGCCGCGGCGGCCGCGGCCGCCGGACGCATCTGCTTGGTCCTGATCCGGCGGCTGATCGGCGTCCGGATCGCCCTGCATGTCCGCGTTCGACCCGCTCGTCACGTCCGGCTCGTCACGGTATTCGCCGCCGCCGAAGTCGTCCTTCACCTCCGTCACGCCCGGCTGGTTGTCGGGTTCGGGTACGAGCCAGGGGAAGTCGCGCACCGGCATGTCCTTTTCGGCGATGGTCATGAACCGGTGCCAGATCTCCGCCGGCAGCTCGCCGCCGGTGACGTGGGCCATCGAGGTGCTGTTGTCGTTGCCGACCCAGACCGCGGTCAGGAAGTCCGGGGTGAAGCCGACAAACCAGGCGTCGCGCCAGTCCTGGCTGGTGCCGGTCTTGCCCGCCGCAGGGCGGCCGATGCCGGCGTGGATGCCGGTGCCGCTGGTGATCACGCCCTTCAGCATGGTGATCATGCGGGTGGCGTAGAGCGGATCCAGCACCGGGGTCGGGGCGGACACGGCGTGGGTGTAAAGCACATCGCCGCGGGTCGAGCGGATTTCGCTGATCAGATAAGGTTCGGTGCGCCCGCCGCCGGTCTGGAACACCTGGTAGCCGGTGGCCATCTCCAGCGGCGTCACCTCGTAGGCGCCCAGCGCGATCGACGGGCCAGGGTTGGTCGGTATGTCGCTGACGCCCAGCCTTCGGGCGAACTCGGCGACGCCGGCCGGAGTGACCTCCAGGGTCAGGCGCACCGACACTGTGTTCAGCGAGCGCGCCAAGGCCGTCGCCAAGGTCACCGCGCCGGCGTAGCCGCGCTCGTAGTTTTCCGGGTTCCAGCCGGCGTAGCTGATCGGGGCATCCTGGCGTATATCGCCTGGCCGCGCGCCGCGCTCGACCGCCGCGCCGTAGACGAACGCCTTGAACGACGAGCCCGGTTGGCGGTGAGCCTGGACCACGCGGTTGAACGGGCTCTTGTCGTGATCGAGCCCGCCGACCATGGCCAGGATCGCCCCATCCGGCGCCAAGCTGATCAGGGCGCCTTGCGAGACCTTCCGCGCCGTGCCTTCCTTGACCACCACGTCGCGCACGATCTCGGAGCCCACCGTCTGCAGCACTGGGTCGATGGTGGTGCGGATCACCAGATCCGGCGTCGCGCCGCCGGAAAGCTGCGCGGCCTGAGCGGCAGCCTGGTCGAGCACATAGCCTTCGTCACCCTCGCCCGGATGGGCGGTGGCCAGCACTGGACGCATGGCCGAGGCGCTGGCGAGTTCGGCGTCGGTGATCCAGCCTTCCTCGCGCATCGCGCCGAGGATTTTGTGAGCGCGAGCTAGCGCGCCATCCATGTCGTTGGTCAGCGCAAGTCGGCTCGGCGCGTTCGGCAAGCCGGCGAGCGTCGCCGCCTCGATCAGGTTGAGCTGGCTGGCCGGCTTGCCGAAGTAGGTCTCGGACGCCGCATCGAGGCCGTAGGCGGCGTCGCCGAAATAGGTGCGGTTGAGATAGAGTTCGAGCACCTCGTCCTTCGACATGCTCTGCTCGAGCTCATAGGCGAGGTAGGCCTCCTGCACCTTCCGCTTCAGCGACGATTCGCGCTTCAGGAAGAGGGTGCGGGCGAGCTGCTGGGTCAGGGTCGAGGCGCCCTCGACCGAGCGCTGGGCGCGCAGGTTGGCAGACACCGCGCGGGCGATGGCGTGGAGGTCGATCGGCCCATGTTGGTAGAAGCGCCGGTCTTCAGCCGCCAGGAACGCCTTCGGCACATAGGCCGGCAGCTGCGCCAGCTTCACCGCCTGGCCGTACTTGGCGCCGCGGGTGGCGATGACGTGGCCGTTGCGATCGAGGAACTGCATCCCGGGCGAACGGCGCAAGGTCCACAGCGCCTCGCGCGACGGCATCGCCGGCGCGTCGGCGATGTACCCGCTGACGATCACGCCGCCGACCACGCCAGCGGCGACCACGATGGCCACGATCACGCTGAGCGAGATCAAGGCGATGCGAAGCCCGCGCCGGCGGGGGCGCGACGTCGGTGGCGGCGGCGGTCTGGTCGTCGATTTAGCGAACACGGATGCGCCGACTGTGAGCGGGAGGACTTAGTAAACGATAAAGCGCCCAC
Source organism: Caulobacteraceae bacterium (assembly GCA_036494265.1). GTDB lineage: Bacteria > Pseudomonadota > Alphaproteobacteria > Caulobacterales > Caulobacteraceae > Acaudatibacter. The sequence continues at coordinate 11,724 of DASXOP010000039.1, forward strand.
CTGAACGTAGGCACAACGAAGTCGTTCAACGCCCGAATAGCTTGGCGCTCTTGGGCTTCAACGCCGGCGCTGCCGCCGCGCGCACCGCCGCGGCGCTGACCGGCGCGCCGTGGGTGGCGGCTTCCGCGAGCAGCGCCGCGCAGTTGGCGTCCTTGGTCGAGCCGGCGTTGATGAACGGCACGATCGCGGCCAGCGGCGCGGCGAAAGCGCCCAGCGCGGCGGCGATGCCAAGCTGCGGCAGCGCCTTGGCCGCATCGATGCCGAACTTCGGGTCGTCGAGATGGCCCTTCAGGGTGATCGGCGCGGCGATGCGGAGCAGGCGAAACCGCTTCGGCTTGCCGTTCAGCACCAGGTTCATGGTCTCGTTGCGCAGGTCGATGACGCCGGCGCCCTGCGCCTGGACCGCCTCCGTGTCGACCAGGATCCGCGTCGCGGTCAGCACGCCGTCCTTGGCCTGAAACTCGGCCACCGCGCACCGCACCGGCGTCGGCGACTGATCTTTGGAGAGATAGAGGAAGAGGCTGCGGCCGACGTCGATGCCCATCAGTTCGGCGAACAGCTTGCGCATCTGGCCTTGCGGGATCGCCACCGCGACAACGCCGTTAGCGCTGCCCGCCGCCGCGCGCACCGAATCGCCGGCGCCGGAGAGCTGCGCGCGCGCCTCCAGCGAACCCGAGAGCGCCGGCGCGCCGCTCGACTTCGGCAACAGCTCCTGCACCTGCGCCCGGGCCAGCGCCAGATCGATCGAGGTCGCCGGAACCGCGCCCCGTGCGTCCAGCCGCACATGGCCGGAGAGCGCGCCTTGGGGCAAAGTCAGCGACAGCGGGTCGAGGGTCAGCAGCCCGCGCTCGAGGATGGCGTGGAGCGCCATCTGCCGGATTGGTAGCGGCCCGGCGCTGACGCTCTCGGCCCGATAGCGCAGGTCGGCGTCGGTCTGGCGGATGCGGCTGACATCGAGGCGCGTGTCCGGGAAGATCCGGTGCTCGGCGGTGAGCGTGGCCGCCACCGCCTGCTGCTTCGCCGAGGTCACGGTCCCCTTGATCGCCCCGCGCGGCGCGCCGCCGATGACCGGGGTGAGGTCGGCGAGGTTCAGACGCCGCGACGAGATATCGCCGGTGACGTCGGGCCGGCCGTTACGCCGCTGCACCGACAGATGTCCGGCGACGTCGGTCGTGCCGAGGCGGCCGTGGATGCCGGTGATGTCGTAGCGCGTGTCGGTGCGCTGCAGACGGCCGGCGAGGTCGTAGGGCGGCGAATTCGGCGTGGCGACGCCGGTCAGCTCGTAGAGGTCGGCCAGGTCGTCGCCGGTGACGCTGCCGGTGGCCTGGAAGGTACTGAGATCGAACGGCTTCGAGATCACTCCGTCGGCGGTAATGTGGGTGGCGCCGGCGCGGATGTCGCTCTTGAACGCATAGGGCTTGTCGGGATCGACGTTGATCAGCGGCCCGCCGAGGATGCGGGCGGTGAACGGCGTGCGGTTGAGGCTGCCCTGGCCGCTCAGGGTGAACTGGCCGCGGCCGTAGCCGGTGAGCTGCTCGTTCGACGAGACCAATCCGGCAAAGCGCAGCCGCCGCTCGGCGTCGTCGAGGGTGAGATGGCCGTTCGCGATGGTGAAATGCCGGATCGGCGGCAGCTTCAGCGGCGCGCCCTTCGCGTCCACTGTCCCGAAACTCCAGTTTTCGCGGCCCGTGGCGTCGCGCAGCAGGGTGATGTTGGGCCGCTCGGCGTCGACGACGCTGAGCACGAACTTGCCGTGCAGGAGCGCCTTCAGGTCGAGACCGAGCGTCAGCCTGGGCAGCGTCGCCATCTGCCCGCGTCCGGCCCAGGCCGGCTGCGTGATGGTGACGTTCTCGCCGGTCAGACTGGGCGTCCACGACCAGATATGGCCGCTGAGGTTGCCGTGGATGGCGACTTGCCGCTGCAACTGGGTCGAGGCGTAGTCGTCGATCGGACCGCGCAGCCAGTTCCAGCGGAACATCGCCGCGAAGACCGCCACGGCGATGACCAGCAGCGTCAGGATCGCCCCCAGCCAGCGCACCGGCGCCGGGATATCGCGCCAGCTTCGCCCCCGCGCCGCGGCCGATGTCGGCGCTGGCGTCGGCGCGCCTGGACCGCGCGTCTCCGGCCGAACCCCTCGTCCAGGCGCACGGCGTCCAGGCGGGGTCGGACATGGCCGCGGGCCGCTCGGCGATGGTCTTGGGTGGGGGCCGGCCATGCGCCTCGAAACGCGCAGGCGGCGGATTGGTCCCGCGGCGGGCTAGATCACCAGCGAGATCAGCCAGTTCTCGAGGGCCGGCAGCAGGTACTGCTGTGCCGCGCCGATGACGATGATCAGCAGCATCGGGCTGATGTCGATGCCGCCAAGCGGGGGAATGATCCGCCTGAGCGGCCGCAGGATGGGGTGGGTGATCGCATCCAGGAAATTGACCACGTTGCGGATTACCCGGTTGCGCATGTTGATGACGTCGAACTGGACCAGCCAGCTCACGATCACGTCGGCGATCACCAGCCACACGGCGATGGTCAGCAGCGCATTCAGAATAGCGAACGTGAACTCGATCAGCGCGACCATGGTCTTGGCGGGGTTCCTCGCGAGGCGCCGCTAGCTATAGCGCGCCGCGGGGCCCGGCAAGGCGCGCCCGCGTCGCCGGTTGTCGCCGGTCCCGATCCTTGACAGCCAACGGCGCCCGCCCTTATGTGCCGCGCCCTTCGCTACCCGGCGAAATGGGGCCGTAGCTCAGTTGGTAGAGCGCCTCGTTCGCAATGAGGAGGTCAGCGGTTCGATTCCGCTCGGCTCCACCAGGGTGATCCCTGCGGATGCCCCAGCCTCCTAGGCCGTCGTCGGTTCGCTCAGGCGGGCGATCCCGCTCAGCAGCAGGTCTCGTTTGGCTGGGTTAGGGAACCAGATACGCGCGAACTTCTCGACTCCGCCCGCCTGCAACCGGTCCAGCGCGTTCAGCGCCTCGCGGCCCTGGTCGAGTTCGCCCATATGGCCGTGGAGCGAGGCGAGCACGGCGTAACTGACCGGCAACCGCAACGTGGTCGTGCGGTAGAGCGCCAGCGCCTCGTCGAAGCGCTGCTGCTGGAACCGCGCCGAGGCGAGGTACATCCGCGCGAACGCATTGGCCGACGAGATTGGATCGAGGCGGATGGATTTCTCCAGGGCTTCGGCCGCCGCGTCCGGATCGCCGCAGCGCAGATGCACCGACCCGCTGACCAGCCAGACGAACGCCGACGCCGGGTTCAGGGCGGTGGCGCGTCCAGCCAAAGCTAGCGCGCGATCGACCCGCCCCTCCAGCCCTGGCAGCGAGGCGGCGACCTGGGCCAGCACCCGCGGATCGTCAGGGGCCGCGCGAAGCGCCCTCTCTGCCAGTTCCAGGCCGCGAAGGCGGAAAGGTTCGGTCGGGTCGATCCATTCGTGGTCGACGACCTGTCGATGACAGATGGCGGACTGGCTGATCGCCACCGCAAAGGTTGGATCAAGCGCCACCGCTTTCTCCAACAGGTCGATCGCGAGCAGCATGTCGGTCTTGCGAGAGAGGCGGAAAGCGACGATGGCGCGCAAATAGAGGTCGTAGCTGCTTATGTTCGTCGTTCGGGCGCTAGCTTTCTCGATGTCCCGATCCTGAAGCGTCACCTCCATGACGCCAGCGATCTGTTCGGCGACGCGGTCTTGCAACGAGAAAACGTCGTCCAGGGTGCCCTCGAACCGGTCGGACCAGATCTCCGCTTCGTTGCCCGCGTCGACCATGTGGACGTTGATCCTGACGCGGTCGCCGGCTTTGCGGACGCTGCCTTCCACCAAATAGCTGACCCCCAGCTGCCGGGCGGCCTCGTGCGGACTGGCGACCTTGCCTTTCAGCACAACGCTGGCGCCGGCGGCGACGACGTAGACCGAGCGGAAGCGTGCCAGCGCCGCGACGATCTCCTCGACCATGCCCTCGGTGAAGTAGGCCTGCTCGGGATCCGCGCTCAGGTTGGCGAACGGCATCACGGCGATGCTGAGTCTGGACGGCAGCAGCGGCAGCGGGTGCGCGTTCGGCGCCGCCTCGTCGCCGGCGTCTCCGATAAGGTCTGCGACGCTGGCGATCACCTTTCGCAAGATTGGGTGGTCATGGCCGCCATCCCAGCCAGTCAGGTCCGCGCATTGGATGCGGTCGAACGGCATCGGCAGGGCGCAGCCGTCGAGGCGCAGTTGGACCAGCTTGCCGTCGTTGCGCGCACGGTCCGCCTCCGACTGCACCCAGTGGGATTTGACCGCTTCGTCCGACCAGACCACCACGACCGCCTTGGCGTTGGCCAATCGCTCTTCGATCACCTGCGCGTAGGCCCGGTGCGGTGGCAGATCGTCGTCGCGCCACACCTCGAACCCTTGCTCGCGCAGCGCCCGAGCGATCGTCGCGGCCTGGGCTTCCGTCGACCGGGCATAGGAAATGAAAATCTCGGACATGCGTCGCCCGCCCCTTCCCTGGCGGTGGGCAACCTTATCGAGGAGGCCGGCTAGCGCCGCAAGCCGCAGCCGTTGGCTGAAGCGATCCCTTCGCCTCAGTCCGCGGCCTCGATCGCGTCGATGTCGTCGTCGGAGAGGCCGAAGTGGTGGCCGATCTCGTGCACCAGCACGTGCGCCACAAGGTCGGCCAGGCTGACGTCGCCGCGCTCGGCCCACTCGTCGAGGATGGGTCGCCGGTAGAGGAACACCCGCGCCGGCTCCAGCGAAGCGTCGATCACCGAGCGGCGGGTGAGGTCGACGCCCTGGTAGAGGCCGGTGAGGTCGAACGGGTCCTCGATCCCGAGGTCGTCGAGCACCTCCTCGGACGGGAAATCGTCGACGTGGAAGACGACGTCGCCGGCGCGGCGGCGGAAGGTTTCCGGCAGATCAGCGAACGCGGCTTCGGCCAGCGCGGCGATCTCCTCCAGGCTGGGCGCCGGCGCGTCGCGCCAGATGGGCGGGTCCATCTTCGCCGGGCTCACTCGTCCGGGATCAGGATGTGCGGCGCTTCCGGCGCCGGAAACTCGAACAGGCCAACGTCGAGCGGCTGCTGCGGCTTCACCGGACGCAGCGGCTGGCTCTGCAGCGCACGTAGCTGCGCCGCGTTCAGCTCCGCCGCCTCCGATCTGCGGCGCATCGCCCGCGCCTGGTCGGGCGGCAGGTCGGTGTCGGTCGCGGAGGTCAACTTCCAGTACGAGATCGTCAGCCGGAATACCGGGTGGCCGCGCGCCTGCGGCGGCTTCGGCCAGCGGCGCCCGTCGGCGAAGGATGGCTCGACCGGCTTCGGCGGCGCCGCGCCTTCCATGCGCTCGGCCAGCGTGCAGTAGCGGTCTTCGGGCGCGACCTGCACGCCGCGGCCGGGCCGCGCGTCGTCGAGCTTGCCGGGGTAGGCGTCGAGCGCCGCCTCCCGCGTCGCGAACGCCGGTCCGGTCGCCTCCGTGACGAAGGTGACGGGCGCGGCGGCGAGGCGGCTGGCTTCGAGTTCCCGCGCCGCGCGCCCCCTTGGCTGCGCCAGCGCTTCCTCGGCGCTCGCCGCCACGGGATAGAGGATGGCGCTCATGCGACCATCATGCGCCATGCGGCCAGCGGACGGAACGCCTATGCTCCGGCGATGATTCGGACGAGGCCGGATGGACTCTGAAGCGCTGCTGCTGGCGGGCGCGGCCGGGGCGGCGAGCCTGGCGCTGGGCGCCGGGCTCTGGGCGCTTTTGGCGCGGCGCTCGGGCGAGGCGGATGCGCGCCAGTCCGACGCCCGGCTGGTTGAAGCCGAACGTCAGGTCCGAGCCTCGCAGGCCGCCGCCGAAGCGTTCGAAATGGCGGTCGTGGCCCTCGACGGCGGCTCGGTTCGTTTGCTGGCGGGTGACGACAGCCTGGCCCTCTGTGCGGAACGACTGGGCGTCGCCGGCGGCGACGCGGCCGACGTGCTGGACGCCATCCGGCGCATCGACCCGCACCACGCCCCGCTGCTGGGCGCGCTGATCCAGGCCGGGACAGCTTGCGCGTTCGAGGTCAGGACCCAGACCGGCGGCGTCGCCGTCGATGGCCGATCGATCGGCGCGCTGGCGTTCCTGCGCCTCTCGCCGCTGGCGGCCGCGGAGTCGGGGTTGCCGACCGCCCAGCGCCTCGCCGCCTTCATCGACGCCCGCGCCGCGCCGGCCTGGATCGCCGCCCCGGATGGCTCGCCCGCGTTCGCCAACCGCGCCTGGCTGGAAGCGGCCGGCGCCGAGACGCTGAAGGCCGCGCGCGATAAGGGCCTCACCTTCGACCGCGCCGCCGATGAGTTGGCGCGGGAAGCGGCGCGGGCGTCCGAACGCCGCGAGGCGATCCGCTGGGCCGCCGCCGGCGGCCGCCGCCGCGCGTTCCGTGTCGCCGCCGAGCCGCTCGAGGGCGGCGGTGTCGGGGTCTGGTCGGAGGACGTCACCGAGGCGGAGGAGGCCGCCGAGAGCTTGCGTCGCCACGCCGAGGCGCAGGACCAGACGCTGAATCAGATCCGCGAGGGCGTCGCCATTTTCGGCCGCGACCGGCGCCTGCAGTTCAACAACGCCGCGTTCGCCGAGCTCTGGGGGCTGGAGCCGGCCTGGCTGGCCGAGCGGCCGACCCATGGCGAGTTGCTCGACCGCCTGCGCCAGCGCCGCCGCCTGCCGGAGAGCGCCGACTACGCCAAGTGGAAGGCGGCCGAGCTCGCCCACTACGAGGCGCTCGCGCCGGCCGAGGACCTCTGGCGGCTGCCGGATGCGCGCACCTTGCGGGTGGTGCGCCAGCCGCACCCGTGGGGCGGCCTGCTGCTGCTCTATTCCGACATCACCGACGAGCTGAAACTGAAGGCCGAGTTCAACGCCCTGATCCAGGTGCAGCAGGCGACGCTCGACAAGCTGACCGATGCGGTCGCCGTGTTCTCGTCCGACGGTCGGTTGAAGCTGCACAACGAGGCGTTCGAGCGGTTCTGGAACATCACCGCCGCCGCCCTGGCCGCCGCCGCGGACTTTGAGGGGGTGGAGGAACTCTGCCTCAGGCGTCTGCACGACCGCCAGTTCTGGCGCGATCTGAAAGCGCGGGTCACCGATCCGGAGCCGAAGGCGCGTGCGCCGTTCTCGGAAGAACTGACCACGGCGGACGCGCGGATTGTCGCGTTCCAATCGCGCCCGCTGCCGGACGGCGCGACCCTGATCGGCTTCGTCGACGTCACCGACACCCGCCGGCTGGAGGGCGCGCTCAGGGAACGCGAAGCGGCCCTGGCGGAGGCTGAACGGCTGAAGCGCGAGTTCGTCGGCAATGTCTCCTACGAGCTGCGCACGCCGCTGACGACGATCATCGGCTACTCCGAACTGCTTGAGCGCGGCGGCGAAGGGCTGTCGGAACGCGGGCGGGGCCATGTGGCGGCGGTGCGCACGGCGGCGATCCAGCTCGGCCGCTCCATCGATGACGTGCTCGACATCGCCCAGATCGACGCCGACGAAATGGCGCTCGATATGGAGGACGTGAATGTCGCCCGGTTGCTGGAGGCCGGCGCCGGCCGCTGGGCGCCGGCGGCCGAGACTGGCAAAGTGCTCTTGACCGTAGCAGCGGGCGCCGACGTCGGCCTGATCCGCGGCGATGCGCGGCGGCTGAGCCAGATGCTCGATCACCTGATCGAGAACGGCCTCAGGCAAACGCCGCAAGGCGGACTGGTGACGTTGGGCGCCGAGCGCGGCGGCGGCGAGGTGCGGCTGGTCGTGTCGGACACCGGCCGCGGCATCCCCTACCACGTGCAGGCGCACATTTTTGACCGCTTCATCGGCCGAGACCAGGGCGGGCCGGGCCTCGGGCTGGCGTTGGTCAAAGCGCTGGTCGAGCTGCACGGTGGCTGGGTCGCGCTGGAGAGCGAGCCCGGCGCGGGGGCCACCTTCACCTGCCACCTGCCCGAAGCCGCCCACGTGATGGCCGCCGCGCCGGAGCTGTTCTGAGTCCAGGGCTACCCAGGCATCCGCTCGAACACGGTAAGCCCCTCAGGGATCAGCGCCCAGGCCGGGCGCTGACTGTTGAAGATCGCCATCTTCGGCTCGAAGGCGTACGGATCGTCCAGCGTGCCGGCGTATATCGTGTGCGCGCTATGGACGCCGTAGATCCCGCCGTAGACCAGGCTGGCGCACGCCGCGCAGTGATTGCGCACCGCCTCGCCCCCGTTGGCCGCCTGGCTCTTCGACTGCGTCGCCTCGCCGGTGATGGTGATCGCGCTGGCGGGGAAGCCCATGAACGGGATGAAGCCGGAGCCGGACGAGCGCTGGCAGTCGCGGCAATAGCAGTGCCCGGCGAAGGTCGGTTCGCCCACCGCCTCGTAGCGCAGCGCCCCGCAAAGGCAGCCGCCGGTGTAGCGCTTGGCAGATTCGCTCATCGTCTGGGTCCCGTCCGCTGGAAGGACCCCGCCGCCTCAGTGCTGGCTTTGCGGCATCCGCACGACCAGACCCTCTAGCGCGTCGGTGACCTTGATCTGGCAGGAGAGGCGCGAGTTCGACTCGACGTTCTCGGCGAAGTCCAGCATCGACTCTTCCATCGCCGACTGGTCGCCGGTCTTGTCGACCCAGGTCGGATCGACATAGACGTGGCAGGTAGCGCACGCGCAGGCCCCGCCGCAGTCGGCGTCGATGCCCGGGATGTTGTTCTTTATCGCCCCTTCCATCACCGACAGGCCGTTCTTCACGTCGACGACGTGCTCTTTGCCGTTGAATTCGATGTAGGTGATCTTAGCCATTGTATCCCCGACGCGCCCTTAACCGGCGACGACCTCTTTCATGGAAACCGACGTGTTCGCAAGCTTGGCGCGGTCGATCGGCTTTTGCGATCCGATCAATTGTCGCCCCGCCATGAACTCGGCCGGCGCGTTGATGGCCTCCACCGCTCGGACCACTAGGCCCTTCAGGTGGAAAACCGCGAATTTGGCCGCGGCTGGATCGCCGCGGATCAGGATGTCGTCGGCGTCGAACGGCACGCCGGCCATCTGCAGCTTGATGTCGTATTGGTCGGACCAGTTCCAGGTGACTTCGTTGGCGGGCGCCGCTTGGCTGGTGATCGCCGCCGCCGCCTGCCTGGCCTGCTCCAGCGCATTGGCCACGCTCTCCAGCCGCGTCATGCGCTCGTAGAGCGGCATCGGTCGCTGCGCCACATCGCCGATCGCGAAGATCGTCGGATCGGAGGTGCGCGCCTGCAGGTCGACAACGACGCCGTTGTCGCAGGTCAGGCCGGCGTCGCGGGCGAGCTCGTCGTTGGGGATGATGCCGATGCCGACCACCACGTCATCGCACGGGATCACCCGCCCATCGGCGAGGCGCACGCCGGTGACGTGGTCCGCGCCCTCGAACCGTTCGATCACCGCGTTCAGCTCGAAGGCGACGCCGCGGGCGCGGTGATAGTCGGTGAAGAAGCTCGAGAGCGCCTCGCACGACGAACGCACCAGGATGCGCGACATCGCCTCGATCACCACCGCCTCGGCGCCCAGGGCGCGGGCCGAAGCCGCCGCCTCAAGGCCGATGTAGCCCCCGCCGACCACCGCCAGCCGCTTGCCCGGGCCCAGCGCCAACTTCAGCAGCTCGGCATCCTCGGCGCTGCGCAGCACCTGCACGCCGGGAAGGTCCGAGCCAGGCACGTTCAGGCGTCGCGCCCGCGCGCCGGTGGCGAGGATCAGCGTTTCGTAGGCAATCGTCTCGCCGCTCTGCAGCCTCACCGTCTTGGCGTCGCGCTGGATCGAGACCACGCTCGCCGAGACGCGCAGGTCGATGCTCTGTTCCTCGTAGAAACTGTCTGGGCGCAGCGCGAGGGACTCGGCGTCCGCTTCGCCCTTCAGCCAGGCCTTGGACAGCGGCGGGCGCTGGTAGGGCGCGATCGGCTCTTCGCCGAGGATGGTGATCTTGCCGGCGTAGTCGTACTGGCGCAGCAACGCCGCCGCGGTCCCGCCCGCGTGGCCACCCCCTACGATCACCACGCCCGCGCCCGGCTCGCTCATGACCCGATCCGATGCAGAAGAATGACGGCCCCGTCAACTTACGGCGCCGACAGGAATTGACTACGGCGGCCAAATATGGCATCAATTGCCGTATGGGCGAAACGAGAAAAGTCACGGCGTTCCTGCCGGCGGACTTGCTGGCAACGGCTCAGTCGTACACCGGCGAGGGCGTCACCGAGACTCTTCGCATTGCGTTGGAACGACTACGCCATACCGAGTGGTCGAAGCGCCTCAGGGCGTTGCGTGGCAAGGTTCATCTCGATCTGGATCTCGACGAACTGAGGGAAGATCGCGAGTTCGACGAACACGGCAACGTCGTCAATTGATCGGCGCCGACTCGAGTTCGTTGATTGCGTACCTTGATGGGTTGCCGGGCGACGACACCGACGCAATCGACGCGGCGCTTGCAGTCGATGAACTCTACCTGCCACCGCCGGTGATCATCGAACTACTCGGTGGCGACGATGATCGTGCGTACCAAGAGATGATTGCCAGCGCCTCCCCGATGCCGATCGAGCCGGGTTTCTGGTTGCGAGCGCGCATGGCTCGGCGCTTGATCCGGCGCAAAGGCCTCAAGGCGCGGGCTATCGACAGTCTCATCGCCCAGTGCTGCATCGATGCCGGCGCGCCGTTGATCGCGCGTGACCGGGACTATCGTCACTTCGCCGACTGGTGCGGCCTGAAGCTGGCCTAGAGCGCGATTATCTTGGGTTGAAATAACCCAAATCTGAATCGCGATCTAACTTCAAAAAGTAGAGCCGGTCGCAGGCGCGAAGTCGCTCTTAGACCACCCGCTCGACCAGCATGCGCTTGACCTCGGCGATCGCTTCGGAGGGGTTGAGGCCCTTCGGGCAGACCTGGGCGCAGTTCATGATCGTGTGGCAGCGGTAGAGCTTGAACGGGTCTTCCAGCGCGTCGAGCCGTTCGCCGGTGGCCTCATCGCGGCTGTCGATGATCCAGCGGTAGGCGTGCAGCAGCGTCGCGGGACCCAGGAACCGCTCTTCGTTCCACCAATAGCTCGGGCACGAGGTCGAGCAGCAGGCGCAGAGGATGCACTCGTAGAGGCCGTCGAGCTTGGAACGATCCTCCGGCGTCTGCCGCCACTCGCCCTGCGGCTCGGGGGTCTTGGTGTGCAGCCAGGGCTCGATCGAGGCGTACTGGGCATAGAACAGGGTCAGGTCCGGGATCAGGTCCTTGACCACCGGCTGGCTCGGCAGCGGCGCCACCTGGCAGGCCTCGCCCGGCACCTCTTCCCAGCCGTGGGTGCAGGCTAGGGTATTGCGCCCGCCGATGTTCATGGCGCACGAGCCGCAGACGCCTTCCCGGCACGAGCGGCGGAAGGCCAAGGTCGAGTCCATGGTGTTCTTGATGTGGATCAGCGCGTCGAGCACCATCGGCCCGCACTCGTCGACCTTCACCTCATACTCGTCCCAGCGCGGGTTTTCGTCGGTCTCGGGGTCGTAGCGGTAGACCTTGAACAGCTTCAGCCGGCCCGCGCCGCTGGGCGCGCGGTGCCGCTTGCCCTTGCCGACCACGGAGTTCTTCGGAAGCGTCAGCTGGACCATGCCCGACCCTCGTTGGATTGGGCATGGTCCTAGAGCGCAGCGTGGGCCTTGTCTACGCGGCGGCGACCGGCGTCCCCGCGCTGCCCTTGGGTTCGGCTTTGCCGCCGTACCAGTCGAGGTTCCGGGTCAGGTACATGGCGCCGGCGAGGCCGACGAAGCTGGCGATGGAGCCTGCGAGCAGGGCGAAGTCATCGAGCCGCATCAGGAAGTAGCTCAGGCCGTAGACCACGCTGAAGATCGCCAGCGCCTGCACGCCGCGCGCTCGGCTGCGAAAGGCGGCGCCGGCGTAGAAACCCATCAAGGTCACGGTCGCGGTCGCCGCGCCAGCGAACGCCAGATCGAAGCCGACCGTCTCCGAGAGACTGAGCAGCAGCATATAGAAGACCATCTGCGCCAGGCCGACCAGCAGGTACTGCGCCGGGTGAACGCGCATGCCCGAAAGCGCCTCGAAGACGAAGAAGGTGAGGAAGACCAGGCCTACGAACATCACCGCATACTTCAGGGCCCGCCCCACGCTCTCGTAGGGGTCGATCTGGGAGATCAGAGTGACGCCGAGGTCCTTGGCGCCGAGTTGGTCGAGGGACAGCGCTTCGGCGGGGCCGTGGTCGGAGAGCCCGCGAGCGATGAAGGGCACGCTCCAGTTCACGCTGAACGCATGGCCGCCGGTCGTGCGTCCTTCGGGGGAGAAGGCGCCGTCGAACGATGGGCCGGGCCAGTCGCCGGCGATCTTCACCACCGTCGACTTGGCGAACGGCATCACGCTCACCCGCTTGGCGCCGGTGAAGCGCATCGAGACGTGCAAATTGCCGCCTTGCCCCGCGGTCAGCGCCCCGGCGGGGGCCGCGACGAGGCCGAAGCTGGCCGCCGGATGACCGCCACTGTCGGCCGGCGCGCCGAGCGCTATGCCGGACGTCGGGCTGAAGGCGAGCGCTGAATGACCGGCCGCGTCGGTGAAGACGCCGGTGACTTCGCTCTTGGCGCCGCGCAGGTCGGAAAAGCCGACCACCACCCGCGCCGCCTGCCAGTTGACCGTCGCGCCGGCCGGCAGGTTCGGCGAGGTCGGCGGGGGCGAGAATTTGGCGTCGAACTCTGCCTGCGCCTCATAGACCGGCACGTTGAAGAGGCTGCGGTGCAAGGTGGTGGTCTTGAGGACCACATTGGCGGTCCCTTGGTCGGGCGAGACGACGTACCAGCCGGTGTCGGGGTCCTGCGGCTGCAGGACGCCATTAGCGTCCTTGGTCGGCGGCTTGGGCGCCACGTAGGGGGCGATCAACATTGGGCCCAGCAGCTGCTGCGAGCCGCCCTGCAGGGTCGAGACGTCGGCGCTGACGCTCTCCGCGCGGTGCTGGCGCTCGGCCACCAGGGAGAAGACGAGGACGCCGGGGATCGCCATCAACACCGCCAGCGCGAAGACCAGGATCGCCTTGGCGCCCCAGTCCGCCGACCGGCCGGCCGGCTTTGCGCCGGGGATGGCGGGCGCGCCCGCTGTTGAGGTTGCGTCCGCCATGGCCAGTTCCTTTGGATATCAGAAAACTTTGTAATGCAAAGTTATGCCTATCCTCCCGGCATTCGCCAATGAACGTTTCGTAATGCGATCTAGGCGCTGGTCCGTCCGGGAGCGGTGGTCCGGCGACATTGTTTCCGATGCAGTCTACGATTCGTCTCTTCGCCGCCGCCGCAGGAAGGGCTTCCATGAGAGTGACAAAGGTCGCCGCGCTCTGCCTTCTGGTCAGCGGAACTGGGGCTGGCGCGGTTCAGGCCGACGACAACGTCCCGGCCGGCGTTTCGGGATTTCCGCCCGGCTACTTCCTGCCGTGCGCCAAGGCGCCGAAGGCCGCCGTGCTTGTCGTTCCGGCGCCGTTCAACCGGTTCATGCGGGTCCTCTGCACCCGCGCCGGTCATGCGCTGGCGCCCTTGCCCGGCTTCCGCTGGTCGTTCACCAACGGCTCCGACGGCTGGCTGACCGCGATCAATCCGAAGACGCCTCAACCCGCGCCGGAGGACTATTTCACGCGGCTGGCCACGGCGCCGCTCAGCGTCGCCGAGGTCGCCGCGTTCCGCGCGCGGCTCAAGACGGTGGTCAAGAACCCGGCGATCCTCACTGCCGACGTGATGCGGCTGCAGGTGGACACCTCCACCGCCGATCACAAGCAGGAATACCTGATGATCGGGCACGCGCCGGGCGGCCAGGTGACCGGCGCCTGGGGCATGGAATGCTACAACGACTGCAACCCCATGGAGGCCTCGCCCTGGGCCTTCACGATCTTCGCCGTCAAACCCGGCTAGTACACCCGCGCCTTCGGCGGGATGGTGGCGATGTCGTTGGTCATCGGCGACATGTGCACCGGGCGGTAGTCGAAGGTGACCTTGCCGGTCGCATCATCCAGCCAAGCCAGCGTGTGCTTCATCCAGTTGACGTCATCGCGGGCCGCGTAGTCTTCCCGGGCATGGGCGCCGCGGCTCTCGGTCCGGTTCAGGGCGCTGTTGACCGTGACGATCGCCTGCGAGGCGAGGTTCTCGAACTCCAGGGTCTCGACGAGATCCGTGTTCCAGATCAGGCCGCGGTCGGTGACGCGCAGGTCCGGGCGCTGGTCATGCACTTTCTGCAGTCGGTCGACGCCGGATTGCAGCGTCTCGCCGGTGCGGAACACGGCGGCGTCCTCCTGCATCGCGGTCTGCATTTCCAGCCGCAACACGGCGGTGGGCGTCGCGCCCGACGCGTTGCGCAGGCGATCGAAGCGGGCGAGGTGCGGATCGCTCCAGGCCGGCTTCGGCTCCGGCTGCGTCGCGCCGGCGGTCAGCTTGTCGGCGCAGCGCAGGCCGACCGCGCGGCCGAACACCACGAGGTCGATCAGCGAGTTGGAGCCCAGCCGGTTGGAGCCGTGCACGGAGACGCACGCCGCCTCGCCGACCGCCATCAGGCCCGGAACGATGGTGTCGGGCTCGTTGCCGACCTTGGTCACCACCTCGCCGAAGAAGTTCGTCTGCAGCCCGCCCATATTGTAGTGCACCGTCGGCGAGACCGGGATCGGCGCCTTGGTCAGGTCGACGCCGGCGAAGATGCGCGCGGTCTCGGTGATCCCGGGCAGGCGCTCGTGCAGCACCTTTGGGTCCAGGTGGTCCAGGTGCAGGAAGATGTGGTCCTTCTTCGGACCCACGCCGCGCCCCTCACGAATCTCGATGGTCATCGCGCGGCTGACCATGTCGCGCGGCGCCAGGTCCTTCACGGTCGGCGCATAGCGCTCCATGAACCGCTCGCCCTCGGAGTTGGTCAGGTAGCCGCCCTCGCCGCGGGCGCCCTCGGTGATCAGGCAGCCGGCGCCGTAGATGCCGGTGGGGTGGAACTGCACGAACTCCATGTCCTGCAGCGGCAGGCCGGCGCGCAGCGCCATGCCGCAGCCGTCGCCGGTCTGGGTGTGGGCGCCGGTGCAGGTGAAGTAGGACCGGCCATAGCCGCCGGTGGCGATCACCGTGGTCTGCGCCTGGAACCGGTGAAGGGTGCCGTCGTCGAGCTTCCAGGCGGTGACGCCTCGGCAGTGACCCTCATCCATCATCAGGTCGAGGGCGAAGTACTCGATGAAGAACTCGACGTCGTAGTTCAGCGACTGGCCGTACATCGTGTGCAGCATCGCGTGGCCGGTGCGATCCGCGGCGGCGCAGGTGCGCTGGATCGGCGCCTCGCCGAAGTTGCGGGTCATGCCACCAAAGGCGCGCTGGTAGATCTTGCCTTCCGGGGTGCGGCTGAAGGGAACACCCCAGTGCTCCAGCTCGTAGACCGCCGCCGGGGCGTTCCTGACCAGGTACTCGATCGCGTCCTGGTCGCCCAGCCAGTCCGACCCCTTGACGGTGTCGTACATGTGCCAGCGCCAGTCATCCTCGCCCATGTTGCCGAGA
>DASXOP010000040.1:0-166777 GCA_036494265.1 Caulobacteraceae bacterium
AAGATGTCGCGGCGGAAGGCTTCGGTTTGATCCTCCGCGCCGATCCGACCGGCCGAGCCCGGCCCAGCGTCCTCTGCAAGGCGGACGCCGGAGAACATCCAGCGCTGATGCGGATAGAAGAAGTTGCGGTAGGTGGGACGCGAATGCCCGGCCGGCGTGATCGACGCCGCGCCGCGCAGGGTCATCTGCCCCATCATGAACTTGCCATTGTACTCGCCGACGGCGCCTTTCGCCGGCGCGAAGCCGGGGTAGCCCAGGTAGGCGCTTGCGGTCCATTGCCAGGCCGCGTCGTAGAGCTGAGCGAAGCCGTCGGGGCGCGTGGCCGCAGCATGCTCCCACTCGGCCTCGGTGGGTAGTCTCTTGCCAGCCCACGACGCGAAGGCGTCGGCCTCGTAGTAGCTGACGTGAACCACCGGCGCCTCCAGGTCGACCGGCTGCAGGCCCTCAAGCCCAAACACCTTCCAGCCGTCGTCGCCTCTCTCCCAATAGAGCGGCGCCTCCCAACCTTCTTCGCGGATGCGCGTCCAACCGTCGGACAGCCAGAACTCGGCGCTTTGGTAGCCGCCGGCTTCGATGAACTGGATCCATTCGCGGTTGGTGACCAGGCGGCTGGCCAGTCGGTAGGGCCGGAGCAGCGTATCGTGACGCGGTCCTTCGTTGTCGAACGAGAAGCCGGCCGCGGCGCCAATAGTGACGCAACCGCCTTCGAGACGGACCCACTCCAGGCCGCTCGCCTTGCTGGACTCGAAACCCGGCCCGTAGGCGGGTTTGATCGCGGACTGCGCGAAGAGGTGCAGCACGTCCATCAGCATCAGTTCCTGATGCTGCTGCTCGTGCGCCAGGCCGAGATCGACCAGGAACGCCACATCCGCGGACACGTCCTTCGCGAGCATCCGCTCCATCGCCGCATCGACGTGGGCGCGGTAGGCGAGCACCCGCTCGAGCGTAGGGCGGGTGATCAGGCTGCGCGCCGGCCGCGGATGCCGCGGGCCAGCGGCCTCATAGTACGAGTTGAAGAGATAGGCGAAGTCCGGGTCGAACGGGCGGTAGTCGGCCAGGTTCGGCAGCAGCAGGAAGGTCTCGAAGAACCAGGTGATATGCGCCAGGTGCCACTTGGTCGGACTGGTGTCCGGCATCGACTGCGCCTGCTGATCCTCCGCCGAGAGCGGCGCGGCGCGCTCGAGCGAGTGCGCTCTGACGGCCCGATAGCGGCTCGCCAGACAGGACCTGGCGTCCTGGTCGTACGGCGCGGCGTAAGCTCCGTCGGTCGTCGCCATCGGCGCTCTCCCTCCACAAACTCAGGAACCTAGCCGCCCCGCGCCACGACAGCGCCGAGCTTCATGAACCCCGGGACGGCTGCAATGTTCCATCGCATCGCCAGGACTTGGCAGGAACGTAAGGTGCGGGGGCGCGTTTTCCAGGCCTTGAGCATGCCAGCCACGGTTTCGCTTCATCGCGACGCCGGGTTCCAACCGCTCCGCGGGAGAGAGTGTTTTGAACGTGGATACGGAATGGCGGGATCAGGTTGTCGCCCTGATTCCAGCCTTGCGCGCCTTCGCCTGGTCGATCAGCCGGAACGGTTCCGACGCCGATGACCTGGTGCAGGACACGCTGATCAAAGCCTGGAGCCATCGCGACAAGTTCGAACTCGGCACCAATCTGCGGGCCTGGCTCTTCACCATCCTGCGCAACACCTACTATACCGCCGTCGTCCGCCGCCGCCGCGAGGTGCGCGACGAGGACGACCAGTATGCGAGCAAGCTGACCACGCTTCCGACCCAGGAATGGGGCCTAGCGATCCATGCGCTGCAGGCGGCGCTTGATCAGCTGCCGGCCGAACACCGCGAGGCGCTGATCCTGGTCGGCGCGGCCGGCCTCTCTTACGAAGAAGCCGCCGAGATTTGCGGCTGCGCGCTCGGCACGATCAAGAGCCGGGTCAACCGCGCCCGCAACCGCCTCTTGAAAATCATGGACATCGAGCGCGCATCGGACGCGATCTCGCCGACCCGCGAAGGCGCGGCGCTGGGGGCCTAGCCTAAGCTGCCTCGGCGGGCGCGAAGGCTCTCAGAAAGATGTCGACCGACTCGGCGACGTGGGCGTGCAGCTGCTGGGAGGTCAGCGTTTCGACGCCCCAGAGGCGGCGCATGTAGTTCCCGGACATCACCAGGTCCTTGAGCCGCTGACCGACCATGGCCGGATCGCCAGCCGGCACGTGACCCGCTGCCATCGCCGCCTCGAAGTACTCTTCGAAGCGAAGCTCGCCCTTCTTCGGTCCGGCCTCGTAGAAGATCGGCCCGATCTCCGGAAACCGGCCAACTTCGGCCAGGACCAGCCGGTGCATGGCCACCATCTGCTCGACCTGCAGGAACTCCATCAGCGAGATGCCCAGCTCGATCAGGCTGTCGCGAACCGAACGGCCTTCGCCGATCGGTGGGAGCGGGTCGAAGAACTCCATAGCGGGCCCCTGACACGTCAGGGCGATGCAGGCGCTGAACAGCTCCTCCTTGGATCGGAAGTGGTTGTAGAGGGTGCCCTTCGAGCCGCCGACCCTGGCGGCGATTTCCGACATCGAAGTGGCCGCATACCCTTGCGCCAGGAACACCTCGCTCGCCACATCTAAGATGGCGCGGCGTTTTGCGTCGCTGCGCGTCAGCTCGGGGGCGATCGTCGCCATGGCAGAGTTGCTCGTCATCATCAGATTTTCTCTGACCGTACCGTACGGTTTCTTACTTGACTATTTGCGACCGGGCAAGCAGATTGTGACCGTACGGTACGGTCAGTTCTTGTCAGTGATGGCGGACTGATGCGGGATGGACGGAACCGCGATGCCAGCTCGAACAGCCTCCCCGATCTTGGGCCGCCGCGCCTTGGCGCTCGGCGCGGCGACATTGGCGCTGAGCACGGCCGCCTGCGCCGACCTGCCCAGCAACAGCGGACCGCGCCCACAGCTGCAGGACGTGGCGTCCTACCGCGACGACAAAAGCTTCGCCGCGCCATCCGCGGATTGGCCCAGCGATCGCTGGTGGGAGCCCTACGGCGACGCCCAGCTCTCCGGCCTGATCGACGAAGCGCTCAAGGGCTCGCCTACGCTGGCCCAGGCCGAGGCGCGACTGATGTCGGCAGGCGCTGCGACCCAAGTGTCGAGGTCCGCCCTGCTGCCGTCAGCGCACGGCGAAGCGCAGTTTTCCGAGACCGAATCCAGCCGCATCGCCGGATTCCCGCCGTTCATCCAGGCGCTGCTGCCGCAGGGCTACCAGGACAACGGCCGCCTCGCGCTCGACGCCTCCTACGATCTCGACCTCTTCGGCAAGAACCGCGCGGCCCTGGCGGCCGCCGTCTCTGAGGAGGCCGCGACGAAGGCCGACCTGGCGGAGGCGAGACTGACCCTCTCGACCGCCGTCGCCCAGGCCTACGCCGACCTCGCCCGCTTCGGCGCCGAGCGTGCGGCCGCGGCTGAAGCCCTGCGCAATCGGCAGGAAACCGGCGATCTCACCAGCGCCCGGGTGCGCAACGGCCTCGACACCCGCGCTGAGCTGAAGCAGGCCGAAGCGGCGACGCCGAGTTCGCAAGCGGACCTCGATGCGCTCGACGAACAGATCCTGCTGACCCGCCACCGTATCGCCGCCTTGCTGGGCGAAGGACCTGATCGCGGCCTGGACGTCGTCATGCCGAAAGCGGACGCGGTGAAGACCTTCGGCTTGCCCGCCGATCTGCGGCTGCATCTGGTCGGACGCCGGCCGGACATCGTCGCCGCCCGCCTGCGTGCCGAAGCCGCCGGCAAGCGGATCGACGTCGCCCGGGCCGAGTTCTTCCCCGATATCACCATCAATGCTTACATCGGCCAGCAGGCGCTGGGCCTCAGCCAGCTCTTCAACCCCGCCGCCGCGATCGGCTCGCTCGGACCGGCGATCACGCTGCCGATCTTTGAGGGCGGCCGGCTGCGGGGACAGTATCGCGGCGCCCGGGCCGACTACGCCGCCGCGGTGGAAGCCTACGACGCCACCCTCACCCAGGCGCTGCAGGATGTCGCCGACGCGTCGGCCAGCGCCCAGTCGGCGGAGCGCCAGCTCGCCGATCGCCGCGCGGCGCTCACCGCCGGCGAGCAGGCCTACACCGTCGCCCGCGAACGCTACCAAGGCGGGCTCTCGTCCTACGTCGCCGTACTCACCGCCGAAAACGCCGTAATCGAGGAGCGCCGCTCGTTCGCCGACGCCCAGGCGCGGGTCTTCAGCCTCGACATCACCCTCATCCGCGCCCTCGGCGGCGGCTACGTCGCCGCCTGATCAAACCGGACCCGCACGCCATGGATGCTCGCCCCGATACGCCCTCCCCTGGTCCCGCAGCGCCCGCCGCGCCGCCCGCTCCAAGTCCTGCGCCAACGCCGACCCCTGCTGCGGCCGCGACTGCTGCCCCTGCCGCCGCTGCGCCACCGCCGCCACCGAAGCCCAAGCCAGACCGTCGCCGTCTGTTCATGATCCTGGGCGCCGTCGTTCTGCTCGGCGCCGTCGGCTACGGTATCTATTGGGTGCTGGTCGCCTCGCACCACGTCTCGACCGACGACGCCTACGTGAACGCCGACGTCGCCGACGTTACGCCGCTGGTCAGCGGCCCGATCGTCACCGCGCCGGCCACCGACACCTTGCCGGTCAAGCGCGGCGATGTGCTGGTCACCATCGACCCCACCGACTTCAAGATCGCGCTGGCCGACGCCGAAGCCTCGCTCGGACAGGCTGAACGCAAGGTGCAAGGCTACTTCGCCAATCGCGACGCGCAGAGCGCGATGATCGGGGCCAAGGCGGCGGACATCGAGCACGCCCGCGCCGAGCTGGTCAGCGCCCAGTCGGACATGGCCAGGGCGCGCACCGACCTTAGCCGTCGCCAGGCGCTGGTCCACGACGGCGCGGTCAGCGGCGACGAACTCACCGCCGCCGAGAACCGGCTGCATCAGACCGAAGCGGCCGTCACCGGGGCGCAGGCGGCGCTTGCCGAAGCCCAAGCCAACCGGCTGGCCGCGGTCGGCCAGGCTCAGATCGCCAACGTTCTGGTCGAAGGCGCCGGCGTCAACAACAACCCGGAAGTCGCCGCGGCGCAGGCCAAGGTCGACCAGGCCAGGCTCAACCTCGACCGAACCGTGATTCGGGCGCCGGTCGACGGTGTAGTCGCCAAGAACGTGGTCGAGGTCGGCCAGCGGGTCGAATCCGGCGCCCAGCTGATGACCGTGGTGCCGATCCAGGACGCCTACGTCGACGCCAACTTCAAAGAGGTTCAGCTGCGCCAGATGAGGATTGGCCAGACCGCGATCCTGACCAGCGACCAGTACGGCTCAGGCGTGAAGTTCCACGGGAAGATCGTCGGTCTCGCCGGCGGCACCGGCTCGGCCTTCGCGGTGATCCCGGCTCAGAACGCCACCGGCAACTGGATCAAGGTGGTCCAGCGCCTGCCTGTGCGCATCGCGCTCGACCCGAAGGAGCTGCGCGATCACCCCTTGCGCGTCGGCCTCTCGATGAACGTCGACGTCGACACCGCGCAGTAAGCCAGAGCTCCCGAGCCCCAATCGACCATGGCCGCCACCTACGCCTCGCCGATGGCCCTCCCGGTCCCGCTCAAGGGCAGCGCGCTGATGCTGGCCGGCTTCCTGCTGGCGATCGGTAACTTCATGGTCGTGCTCGACATGACCATCGCCAACGTGTCGGTGCCCAACATCGCCGGGGGCCTGGCGGTCTCGCCGAGCCAGGGCACCTGGGTGATCACGTCCTACTCGGTGGCCGAAGCGATCGTGGTGCCGCTCACCGGCTGGCTCGCCGCCCGCTTCGGGGCGGTGAAGGTGTTCGTCTTCGGTATGATCGGCTTCGGCATCTGCTCGGCGCTCTGCGGCCTTGCCCCGTCGCTCGGCACGCTGGTGCTGTTCCGGGTGATGCAGGGCCTTTGCGGCGGGCCGATCATGCCGATGTCGCAGACGCTGATGATGCGGGTGTTTCCGCCGCAGCAGCGCGGTCAGGCGATGGGGCTGTGGTCGATGACCACCGTCGTCGCGCCGATCGCCGGGCCGATCCTGGGCGGAGTGCTGTGCGACCAAGCCAGCTGGCCGTGGGTGTTCTACATCAACGTGCCGGTGGCGGCGCTCTGCGCCTTCTTCGCCTGGCGGATGCTGCGCTCGCAGGAGACCCCGACCGAGAACCGCCGCATCGACTACGTTGGCCTCGGCCTGCTGGTGCTCTTCGTCGGCTCGCTGCAGATCATGCTCGACAAGGGCAAGGAGCTCGACTGGTTCTCATCGCCGGTGATCGTCGGGTTGGCGATCGTCGCGGCCGTCGGTTTCGCCGCGTTCGTGATCTGGGAGCTGACCGACGATCACCCGATCGTCGACCTGCGCGTCTTCCGACATCGAGGCTTCACCGGCGCTGTGATCACCATCGCCGTCACCTTCGGGGCGTTCTTCTCGTCGATCGTGCTGGTGCCGCTCTGGCTGCAGACCAACATGGGCTACACCGCCAGTTGGGCCGGGTTCACGACCGCGCTCGGCGGCGTCCTGGCCGTGGCGTTCTCGCCCTTGGTCCCACGGCTGATGACCCGGTTCGATCCCCGGGCGTTGGTCAGCTTCGGCGTGGCGACGCTGGCGGCAGTGGCGCTGTGGCGCGCCCACTTCGCGAGCAACGCCAGCTATTGGACGATCGCGATCACCTTCCTGATCCAGGGCATCGCGATGCCCTTCTTCTTCATCCCGACCACCCAGATCTCGCTCTCGTCGGTGCTGCCGAGCGAGACCGCCTCCGCGGCCGGCTTACAGAATTTCCTGCGCACCCTCTCGGCCGCCTTCTCCGCCGCGATCCTGACCACGCTCTGGGACAATACCTCCAGCCGCAACCACGCCTCGATGGCCGGCGCGCTGAACGACCCGGCCGGGGTGCAGACCACCCTCGCCCACGCCGGCATGACCCACGCCCAGTCGCTAGCCCAGATCGACAACCTGACTCAAAGTCAGGCGGTGATGCTCGCCACCGACCAGATGTTCCTGGTCATGGCCGTCGCGTTCGTCGGCGCAGCCTTCGTCGTCTGGCTCGCCCCAAAACCCAACATCTTCGCCGTCCCTGCGGGCGGCGGCGGGCACTGACCGAAGAACGAGGCAGTGGCGCCACGCCTCGCATAAAGCCGCACGGGTCGCCCACTGGTGAGTGGTGGCCGAGCCGGCTCCTTGCTACCATAAGGCGTTCAAGCGGAGCCCAAGCGATGAACGCCTTCCACTGGATCTTCGCCGCGGGCGCGCTGGCTGTCGCCAGCGCAACGCCTGCCCTCGCCGCCAACTGCCACACCGACCTCGAACACGTTCGGCTCTCGGGGAACGTGGTGGCGCGGACCCTCTCCTCGCCACCGGTCAGCTACGCAATTTTGAAGCTGGACGAACCGATCTGCTACCACGACCGTGATTTCGGCGACGTCTCCCGGTCGTCGACCGTCGCCTTGTTGCCCGCTGCGACGGGCCTGCTGCGCGCACCGCTGAGCTTCGCGGGCCAGCACGTGACGCTGGAAGGGTCGCTCACCCACCGCATCACATCGAACCAGCCTGACCAGGATTTGCTCCTGGTCGAGCCGCAGCTGTCGGCCCCGGTTGTCTATTAGCGGCCTATCGGTCGCGAACCAGCCTGAGGAATTCCTGCCGGGTGCGAGGATCGTCGCGCACGGCGCCCAGCAGCGTCGAGGTGGTCAAGAGCGAGCCCGGCGTATTCACGCCGCGCATCGTCATGCAGCTGTGTTCCGACTGGATCACCACGCCAACACCTTGCGGCTGCAAGATGTCTTGCACCGCCTGCGCGATCTGGGCCGTGAGTTTTTCCTGGATCTGCAGCCGCCGGGCGAAGGCGTGGACCACCCTGGCCAGCTTGGAGATGCCGACAACCCGGTTCGTTGGCAAGTAGCCGACGTGGGCGTGCCCGAGGAAGGGCAGCATGTGGTGCTCGCAGAAACTCACCACGCGAATGTCGCTCAGCACCACCAGCTCGTCGTAGCCTTCGACTTCTTCGAACGTGCGCTCCAGATAGTCGCGCGGATCGACCTCATAGCCGCCGAAGAGTTCGCCGTAGGCACGGACCACCCTGGAAGGCGTGTCGCGCAGTCCCTCCCGGTCGGGATCGTCGCCAGCCCAGCCGATCAGGGTCCGGACCGCTGCCTCAGCCTCCTCCTGGGTTGGGCGTGAACGCGTGGGCGCATCCATCTGAACCTCCTCGGGCAGCGCCGCCGCGGGGTTAATCGGCGGCCTGCGTCTAGAAGGCCCCAACGTCGGCGGAAGCTCCCTCAGCCGACGAAATAAGCACGCCTAGGGGATCAGCAGCACCCGGCCCACCGCCTGGCGGCTCTCGATGTAGGCGTGCGCGGCGGCGGCTTCGGACAGCGGGAACGTGCGGTCGATGACCACCTCCAACTCACCGCGCGCAGCCTCGTCGATCAGGCGCTGGATGTTGTTGTAGGCGCGCTCTCCGCCGATCTCGGCGCCGAGGAAGACGCCCTGCAGCGTGCGGTTGCCGCCCATCAGGGTCGAGACATCGACGGTCATTGGCTCGCGCCCCGCGGCGCCCACCATCGAGACTCGGCCGCGATAACCGAGCGACAGGATCGAGCCTTGCAGCGTCGTGCCGCCGACGCTGTCGACCACCAGGTCCACACCTTTCTTGTCGGTGATCCGCATCACTTCCTGGACCACGTCGTGGGTGCGGTAGTTGATGCCGATGTCGAGCCCGAGCCGCTTCAGCTTCTCCAACCGCTCGTCGCTCGAGGCGGTGGCTAACACCCTCGCCCCGGCCCGCTTGGCCAGCTGGATCGCCGCGGTTCCGACGCCGCTGGCGCCGGCCTGCACCAGCACCGTCTGGCCGGCTTTCAGGTGACCGAACTCGAACAGGCAGTTGTCGGCGGTGCCGAACGCGACCGGCATCACCGAGGCCAGCTTCACATCGAACCCATCCGGAACCACCCAGGCGCTACGGGCCGGCACGGCGCGAAGCTCGGCGTGCGAGCCATAGGCGCCGCTGGTGGCGACCTTCTGGCCGACCTTCAGGTTGGTGACCTGCTCGCCGACCTCGACGATTTCGCCGCCGGCCTGGTAGCCGACGATGTGCGGCCTGGTCATCAGCGCGCCGCGGCCGCGGTTCAGCGTATCGCCGCCCTCGATGCTGACCGCCTCGACCCGGATCACGATGCCCTTCGGATGACAGACCGGATCGGGCGCGTCCTCGTACTTGAGCACGCTGGGATCGCCGTTCTCGTAGTAGACCGCCGCCTTCATGGTGTTCCTCCTGGGGCCGAGATCCCGACAGGGCCGGCCTTCTCAAACGTTCGTTTGAGTGTCATGCAGGCCGCCGTCGCGCAACGCTGGAAAACTGAAAGGCCTGCCCATGGACCTCGCCAAGCCGCGGATGGACTTCGGCCTGACCACCTCGGACATCGAGCCGATGCTACGCTTCTGGCAACGCGAGGTCGGCCTGCCATTCGACCATCTGCTCAAGATCCGCCGCGGCCACGATCAGCACCGGCACGACGCCCTGGGCTCGGTGATCAAGATCAACCACCCAGAAGGGCCGCTGCCCGAGGGCCAGGCCAGTGGTTACCGTGAGCTGTACCTCGCCCGCGAAGGGCTCACCGAGCCCAAGCCGATGACCGACCCGGACGGCAACAAGGTGACCCTGGTCCCGCCAGGCTGGCGCGGCATCGGCCAGATCGGTGTGCGGCTGGCGGTGCGCAGCCTGGACGCCCACCGCAAATTCTACACCGAGGCGCTCGGCCTGGCCGAAGAGCCCTGGGAAGGCGGCGCAGCGTTCCGCGCGGCCGAAAGCCTGCTGATCATCGAACAATCGGCCGATGCGCCTGACCCTGGCCAGCGCACCCGCGGCAAGGGCTGGGGCTACATCACCTTCCAGATCTTCAAGGTCGACCTGGAGCACGCCTTCGTGCTCGCCCACGGCGGCGGCGAGGCCACCGCACCGGTGACGCTGGGCACGACCGCCCGCATCTCGATGGTGAAGGACCCGGACGGCAACCGGATCGAGCTTTCCCAGCGCGCCTCGATCGTCGGCTCGCTGGAGCCGCAAACGGCCTAAGCTGCGGCGACCTCCGCTTGGACCTCGCCAGGCTCCAGCGCCGCGTTCAATGCGCCCATCAGCGCGGCGACGGTCACCGGTTTGGTGACGTGCGCGTCCGCGCCGGCTTGTTCTCCGGCAAGTCGGTGCTCCGGCAGCGCGTTGGCGCTCAACATCAGCACCGGGGTGCGTGGGCGGCCGGTCTTGGCTTCCTCGGCGCGGATGCGGCGCGTGGCCTCCAGGCCATCCATGATCGGCATCTGCATGTCCATCAGCACCGCATCGAAGGCGCCCGTGCGCAGCGCGTCGACCGCCTGGGCGCCGTCGTCGACCACCACCGCCTCGATGCCGAACTGCTCCAGCATCATCCGCACCACCAGCTGGTTGGTGGCGTGGTCGTCGGCGACCAGCACGCGCAATGACCGCCCCTCGGCGATCGTCGCATCGTCAGCGTCTACGCCCTCGCCCGGCGCGGCGGCTTCTTCGAATGCCGCCTCGAACCAGAACCTCGAGCCGACGCCCTCAACGCTCTCGCAATCGACCGCCCCGCCCATGAGCGAAGCCAGTTGACGTGAGATGGCCAGGCCAAGTCCGCTCCCCCCGAACCGACGAGTGATCGAGCCATCCGCCTGCTGGAAGCGGGCGAAGAGTCGCGCTTTCACCTCGGCAGTGAAGCCAACGCCGGTGTCGATGACCGTGAACCGGAGGCGGCCGTCTTCCGCCGCTTCGCCGCGGATCGTCACCCTGCCATTGGCGGTGAACTTGACCGCGTTGCTGGTGAAGTTGGTCAGGATCTGCCGCAGCCGCACCACGTCGCCGACGAACCAGCGCTCCAGCGCCGGGTCGACCTCGGCGATCAGCGACAGCCCCTTTTCGTCGGCGCGCAGCCGGCAGAGTTCGGCGACGGCGCGCACCACCTCGGCGGCATTGAACGGCGCGGCTTCGACGGTCAGCTGACCCGCCTCGACCCGGGCGAGGTCGAGCACGTCAGACAGCAGCCGCTCCAGCGACTGGCCGGAGCTGCGGATGATCTCGGCCATCTTGCGCTCACGCTCGGGCAACCCGGCGATTGCCAACATGTCGGCCACCGCGACGACGCCGTTCAGGGGCGTGCGGATCTCGTGGCTCATGTTGGCCAGAAACTCGGTCTTGGAGAGGCTCGCAGCCTCGGCTTTCTGCTGAGCCAGCCGCAGGCGTCGGGCCGCACGGCGTTGCCAGATCAGCGCCAGGAACGCGCCGCCGATCAGCAGGGCGGCGAGCACACCGATCCAGCGCTGGCTGCGCACCACCTTGACCTGCAGCGCCTCGCTCTGCTGCGCGGCCTGCAGCTGCCGCTCGAGTTCGGCCGTCACCTGGCTAACGCCGGCCGCCGACCGTGCGGCCTGCTGCTGCGCGCGTTGCTGGGTCACCTGCCGAAGCAAGGCGAATGCCGGACCGTCCTGGCCTTGAGCGGCCAGCAGCTCGGCTTCCAGTTCGGGCTCCCGGACGAACGACGACGCCGCGAACTGCTGCGATCCTTCGAGCTGCTTCAGCGCCGCGAGATCGGCTTGCGCCTCAGTGACGTGCCCCTGTCGGGCGAGGGCGACGCCGCGCATGGAGAGCAGCCTCGGGGCCAAAAATTCGGCCCCCGTCAACTTCGCATCGAGCCCAGCCAGGCAATCGGTGACGCCTTTCGGCGGTCCCAGACTCTCCGCGACGATGGCGCAGAGATACTTGTCCCAGGCGCCCAGATGGGCAAGGTCCGAGCGAGCGGCCAACCGATGATGGGCCGCCGCCAGATCGCGGGCGAGATCGGTCTGCCCCAGCTGCGCCGCGAGGTAGGCCATATTGTAGACGTCGTCGAAGTCAGGCCGAGGATAGGACCGGTCGGCGTAGACGAAGTCAGCTTTCTGGAACGCCTCGGCGCTGCCCTCCAGGTCGTTGAGCTGGATCAAGGCGATGCCGATCGTCCCCCAGACATCGCTCTCTGCGGCCCCGGCGTCCGGGTCGGCGGCCGGAACCAGCGCCTCGGCCTGGAACAGCAGCTTCAGCGCGCGGCCCGCATCCCGGTCGGCGTCCAGCATGGTCGCCTGCAAGGTGATGGCGTGAACCCGGGCGAACCAGTCTGGATCGCTGGCCGCCATGCGCTCGATCTCCGGGCGAACCGTGGTGTCGCCGCGGTCGTAGCGGCTCTTCAGCGCATCGATGTGCGCGATGTCGATGTAGCGCCGGTCTCCGTCGCTGGCGGCCTTGGCGGCGAGCAAGCCGTTCCAATGGTCGAACTCGGCGAACTCGGACTGATTGAGAAAGACGAAGGCCACGTGGTGCAGCCGGCGCATCGCTTCGCGCCCGCTGCGCCGGGCCGCCGCGTCGCCGAACTGGCGCAGATCGGCGAAGGTGGTCGCCTGGGCGCGTTGCTCGATGTCGGCCGCCAGCCGCCGGGCAGCGCTCTCGGAGGGCTGCGCGCTGGCGAGCGGCGGCGCAGCGCCGATGGCCAATGCGGCCGCGAGCGCCAGGGCGGTACGAAAACTCAAGAAGGCCTCTCCAAGTCGATAGAGGGACTAGCAGGCGATCCTTGAGTAAGTGCTTAACGCTAAGTCTTACCTAGCAGTGGTCACTGAGCGGCAATCCTTGCCGCATTGGTCGGCCATTCCGCAGGATGCGTTCCCAATTTTACTACCGGCCGCGCCCACTTTGCCGCCGTTGCACTGAGTCGCACCGCTGGTCGCAAGTGGCTCATAGAGCCATACCCGCCGTTGCTGGTGGTCAGATAGCCGCGGACTTCGTCGCCCTCGAGCTTTTGCGCTCCCTCCACTCGGTCTTCGCCGGCAATGCCCAGGCTGCGCACCCACATGCCGGTCTGGCAGAGCGAGACACGCACCAGATAGCTGCCGCCGTAGATCGCGCGGCGTTGCAGCGCGATCAGGCTGCCGAACGCGGCTAAGAATCCGGTGGTGTAGTCGGTGACCGCGCCCGGCTGCAGCTTAGGCCCTTCCGCTCCGCCGTGGACATAGGCCATGCCGCTAACCGTCTGCGCCAGTTGCTCCCAGCCGGCGCGGCTGCGCCAAGGCCCTTCGTGGCCGTAGCAGTTGATCGAGGTGTAGACGATGCCGGGCCGGAGCTGCGCCGCCTGAGTTGGTCCGAAGCCCATCCGTTCCATCGCCCCGGTCCGATAACCTTGCGAGAAGACGTCCGCGGCGCTCAGCAGCTCGGTCAGCTTGGCGCGGCCGCCCTCCTCGTCCAGGTCGAGCCAGGCGGAGAGCTTGCCGTGGTTGGTGTCGGGCAGGAAGCCGACCGACGCCGGCAGCTTTGGCGAGGCGAGATAGAGGACGTCGGCGCCGTATTGGGCGAGAGTGCGCGCGCAGGTCGGGCCGGCCAGCACCCGGGTCATGTCGAGCACCCGCACACCGGAGAGCGGCATGTCGCCGCCTTCTGGCATCGGCTCGGGCGGGCTGTCGCCGATCTTGATCACCTCGACCGGCGGGCGCGCAGCAAGCTGGCGACCCTGTTCTGAAGCGTCCCATTCCTCCGGAGTTCGGACGATGCCGGCGCAGCCGCGCTCAACGGCGACCGCGTCCTCGATCTGCTGGGCGGTGCGCGCAAGACAGGCGGCCTTCACTTCCTCGGCCGTCGCCGAACATCCCAGCGCCCGCAGGATCCGCTCCGTCCCTGGCGGGAAGCTGGGGTGCAGCAACACGTGTCGGCCGTCCTTGGTTGGATGGAAACCCATCAGGGCGCTGCGGACCACGGCCGGATCGCGCGCCGGCGGCGCCTGGCTGGCGTCTTCGATCCGCACGAAGGTGTAGCTGGTCAGCGAAGCGGCGGCTTCGCGCGTACCGACCTCGACCCGCTGGCTCTCTCCGGTCTTCAGCTTCCAGAGGTCCGCCGCGACCGTCCCGCCCGCGGCCAGCACCGCGCTCACCGCCTCATCGGCGGCGAACCGGGTTGCGAGCACGGTCGGCCCCTCGTCGAAGCGAACGAAGTCGGGCATCTCGCGGCCATAGTGGCGCATGAGCTGGCCGAAGGCCTCTTGCGTGAGTGTCATCGCGGCATCCTCCCTGGCGTTCTTCTTGGTTGCGCCAATGATCGCGCAACCCGGCGGGGGGGGCTACTCTGGATGTGGCCCGCACCACCCCGGCAGGTAGCTCGCCTCCTCGGACTTGGCGAACGACATCGCCCGCTCCAGCGCGGCCGAGAACCGGTCCTTGATCTGCTTGGCCTTGACCCGGGTGCGCAATGAATCCGCCCAGAGGAACTCGCTGAACGGGGTGGTATCCTTGGCGAAGCCGCCCGCCCGTCGCAGCTCGCCGGCCAGGCTGCGATAGGGGTCGTCGGCCAAGTTTGCGACCTTAGTCGGGATGTCGTCGAAGTCGTGGCGGCGGCCCTCGGCGTCGTAGGGATGACAGAGGGCGCGGTTGTCCATGTAGGTCCAGAACGCGCCCTTCGAGAGCCGGCTGAGGTCGGACATTACCGTCACCAGCACGGTGTCCTGCTTCTCCTGGCAGAGCGCGACGGCCAGGTGATGGTGATCGACCAGATAGTAGCGGCCTTTCGGACCCAGCACGGCGGGAACCATGTGCCGGCCGAGGAACTTGCCGGCGCCTTCATCCGTGCGTTCGCGCCACTCCTGCCGCTTCTGAGCCACTTCGCGCATGCCGACGGTCATCTGGGTGGGCCGCAGATCGTCGATCTTGACCGGGTGCAGGATCGGTTCGCGGTTGCTCATCGGCGCGCCTTTCGCAATCTCAGCGACAGAGCTTCACGATGGCCAAGTTCGACGTCACAGTCACGCCCGATGGATCCCGTCCTCGCCAGAGTCGCGCTTAATCTCGCCTGCGCCGTCGTCGCCGGCGCCGCGGTGGGGGCGGAGCGCAGCTTCAACGGCCGCACCGCCGGACTTCGAACCCATGCCGTCGTGGCGCTGGCGGCGGCGGGCGTGATGAGCCTCGCTTTCAAGTCTCAGTTCGTCCCTGGCGCCCCGTTGGCGCAGGGGGTGATGACGGGCGTCGGCTTCCTCGGCGCCGGCGTGATCTTCAAGGAAGGCATCAGCATCCAGGGCCTTACGACGGCCGCCGCGGTCTGGGCGACGGCTGCGATCGGTCTATTGATGGGGGCCGGTTTGTACGGCGCCGGCGCGGTGATGACCGGCCTCGTGCTGGTCGTGCTGATCGGCTTTCGCGCGATCGAAACGGCCATGCCGCACAACGTCTACGCTTACGCGACCTTCGTGTTCGAGCGCAGCAAGGCGCCCGGCGAGGACGAGCTGGCGGAGCTGCTCGGGGACCGCAACGTCAAGCTCTACGACGTCAGCTACGCTGGCCGCGCGGTCGGCGATCAGTTCGAGTATCGCGGCAACCTCGTGACCTCCGACGAGAGCTGCTTGCAGCGCGTGGCGGAGCGGCTCAAGGAAGCGCCCGGCCTGATCTCCTTCGATCTGGCCAAGCTCAGCAAGTAGGGCGCTCGATGTTCGCAGCCAGCCGTCGCGGCGTTCCGTCCTTGCTTGCGCTCGGCCTAGTCGCACTCGCCGGATGCGGCCGCGCCGCGCCGCCGGCGGCCGCCACCCACACGCAAGTCCAGGCCCCGGCGGCGGACCGGGCCTGGGTCGAGCTGACCGACCGGGGCGCCGAAGCGCGCTTCATCACTGGCGCCGCGACCTGCCCGGACGCGATCATCGACGGCACGCCAGCGCCGATGGTGAAGCGCGCAGGGTCGAGCGCCGACTTCCCGTTGACGGTCTGCACGGCGCCGCTGCCGAAAGGAGCCAAGCAAGCCGCCATCGGAACGCACGTGCTGCCGCTCCCCAGCGCCGCGCCGAAGCGGATCGTGATCTTCGGCGACACCGGCTGCCGGCTGAAAGGCGAGGAGATTCAGAACTGCGATAAGCCCGCCGACTGGCCGTTCGCCCAGGTGGCCCGGCTCGCCGCCGCCCAGCACCCCGACCTCGTGATCCACGTCGGCGACTACTATTATCGGGAATCCCCTTGTCCGGCGGGCCGGGCCGGCTGCGCTGACAGTCCCTGGGGCGACAACTGGAACAGCTGGAACGCCGACTTCTTCGCCCCCGCCGCGCCGCTGCTCGAAGCCGCGCCCTGGGTGATGGTGCGCGGCAACCACGAGGATTGCGACCGCGGCGGACCCGGCTGGTTCATGCTGCTCGACGGCGGCGCTGCGCCCCTCGCCTGCCCCGCGACCAGCGCGCCGATGGCGGTCGACGCCGGCGGGCTCGAACTTTACGTCCTCGACAGCTCCGGCACGAACGACCGCAAGGCGCCGCCGGCCTCCGTGGCGACCTTCACCAGCCAGCTCGACGCGCTGAAAACCACACCGCCGACGCAACCCGCCTGGATCCTGACCCACCGCCCGATCTGGGGCGAGGTGCCGGTCGCTAGCGCCGGGCCGCTGGGGCCGCTGGAGGTGCCTATCAACGCGACGGAGCAGGCGGCCGTTCGCGGCCACGATCTCTCCAAGGTCAGGATGGTGGTCTCCGGCCACATCCACCACTTCGCCAGCTTCGCCTTCGCCGGTGAGCGCCCGCCGCAACTGATCGTCGGCACCGGCGGTGACATCGGCGAGCCGGGCGATACGCCAAGGTTCCTCGACGGCGTCGTCGACCTCGACGGTATGAGCGCCCACCGCTTCGGCTTCGACCGGTACGGCTTCCTGGTGCTGGACCGCACCGGCAGTGACTGGGCCGGGTCGTTCTACGACGTGCAGGGCCGGCCGATCGCGACCTGCAAGCTCACCGGGCGAGCGCTGGCCTGCCACGCGGCGAAGTAGGCGGCGGAGCGGGCACAGGTGATCCTCGAGATCGGTCCGCGGGCCTACATCGCCAGAGCCTATCCGAACGAGACACTGTTCTTCGCCACCGATCCCGCTGCCGCGTGCCCAGCTGGCGTCCAGACCATCGCCTCGCTCTTCGGTCTATTGCGGGCCTTAGGCCGCGCCGACGTCGACCTGATCGTCTGCCATCCGAACTTCTCGCAGCCATGGGGACTGCGCGCGCTCGGCCGCTCGATCTTCTCGTCGCGGTTCGTGCGAGGCCGCTCGCCGCTCGTGCGCAGCTTCGGTCCGGAGCTGCTGCGCTGGCGAGGCAAGGCGCCGATCGCAGTGATCGACCACGAAGACCTGCCGGTGATCAACCGCGATAACCTCTTCCTGATGGATCGCTGCGCGCTGTGGTTCAAGCGCGAGCTGCCGGTGGATCACTGGCGCGTCTTCCAGAAGACCGCGCATGCCAACCTGCCGACGCCACGATTTCGGAGCCAAGCGAAGATGGAAGGCTGGATCGCCAAGCTGCGTCCGCTCTCGATCGGCCTGTCGCTTGAGTCCGAGGGGCTGTTGCCGACACCGCAGCTGAAGCAGACCGATATCTTCTTCCTGGGCCAGGTGTCCGGATCGTCGACCGTTCGCGCTCGCGGTATCGCCGAGTTACGCGCCCTGGCCGACCACGGCGTCGTGGTCGACCTGCCCGATGCGCCGTTGCCGCGCGCCGAGTTCTACCGCCGCTGCGCGCAGGCCCGGCTGGTCTGGTCGCCCGAGGGGCTCGGTTGGGACTGCTTCCGGCACTACGAGGCGCTTGCCTGCGGCTCGGTCCCGCTGATCAGCGCGCCCACGATCGAGCGTCATCGGCCGCTGCTGGAGGGCGAGCACGCGCTCTACCACGACGTGGAGCCCGGCGGCCTGACCCGCGCCGCGCTGGCCGCCCTGGCCGACAAGCCGCGGCTGGCACGGATCGCGGAGACCGGCCGCGCCCATGTCATCGCGCACCACACGCCTGAAGCCTTGGCCCGCTACATCGTCGAGACCGCGCGGGCCGGCTAAGCGCCGGGCGTGAAGCTGGTGACCGCCAGCCGGCCCTCACCCGCCGGTGCGACCGTCACGCGTCCCCCGAGCGGTTCCTCGGCGATCAAGCGGCGCACCAAGTCGGCGTCTTCGACGGCCGCCGCCAACCGCGCGCCACTCTCCGTCCGTCCGATCACCACGCCGCGCGGTTCGGGGCCGGCATAGTCGATCGTAAAGGTCTCGATGCTGGCGTCTCCGGCGTGATCCATGGCCAGCGCCGGCGCGGCCCACGCATTCACCTCCTGCTGGAGCGGACCGCTGTCGAAAGCCTGCCAAGCGCGCGGCTCGGTCGAATAGATCCCGACCGAATATTTTGACAGGAACCCACCGTTGGCCCCGACCAGCCCCTTCGACCCTGGCGCCGCGCGCAGCTTGCGGGCCATGCTGGCGATCGCGTGCATCGAGTAGTTGTTGCCCGCGCCGCCGAAGAACGGCAGCCCGCCCGTCAGCGTCAGACCACGCGCATCGTCGGGCGCCAGGCCCAGCTCGTCGCAGATGTTAAACACGGCGATCGGGAAGCAGCTGTAGAGATCGAACGCGCTTAGGTCCGCCAGCCCAATGCCAGCGACGTCCAGCGCGCGGCGGCAGGCCATGGCCGACGCCGGGCTGCGCGACAGATCCTGCCGCTCCATCGGCGTGCGCTCCTTCACGTCCGCGCCGCCGTGCAGGTAGACCCAACGAGCTTCCGGCACGCCCAGCGACCGCGCCAACCCGACCGAGGTCAGCAGCAGCGCCGCGCCCTGATTGGCCTGATCGCGCGCCACCATCCTGCGCGGGAAAGGATCGGAGGTGAGCCGATTGTCGGCGGTCACCGTCGCTAGGTTCTCGGCCGAACGGGCCTCGGGCGACATGGCGTGCGGGTTGCCGGCGGCGACCTCGGTGAACGGGGCGAAGAGCCGCGCCATCTCGCCGCGATAGGCCTCTCGATCCAGCTGAAGCCTGGCGCGGCGGGCGTTTTCGAAGAGCGCGTAAACCTGGATCGGGGTACGGGCGCCGGCTTGAGCGAGATCGCGCGTCATCAGCGGGTCGCCGAAGCCGCGATCCTCCAGCGATCCCTCGACCTGCTCGGCCCAAACCCGGGTCTCGCCGCGGCTGGCCAGGTGGCGGACGGTAGAGATCGACTCCGAGCCGACCAGCAGCGCCATCTTCACCTCGCCCGCAGCGATGGCGTGGGCGAACTCGTTGACCAGGTGCTGCGGCCCCTGCCCACCGACGACCTCGAGCACCGCCCGCGCCGGATCTGCGCCAATCCGCTTGCCGACCGAGCGCGAGAAGTTGTTCGACGCGCCGAACGGCGGCCGCGCGTTCGGCCCCGAGACCTCGAACTGGCGGATCGAGGCGATCAGGTCGATGCGCGCGGCGAGGCCGGAACCTCCGGCGTCCGCCACCGCTGCCGCCGCCGCCGCTGCGGCCAGCTGCACGGGCGACAGCGCGGCGTAGTCGGGCGCGTCGATCCGCTCCGAGGCTTCGCCGACGCCGATCAGGATCGGGTTATTGTCCGCAACGCTCATCGCAGCTTCCTTGTGTCTCGGGTCGAAGACGACGCAGGGTCAGGCTTGCGTCCGGCCCACGCGGTGGCTTCTAGTTTCAGCCAACGGCGTTGCTTGTCGCCGGTGACGCAAGGGGAAACGCAAGTGGCTGCGATCACGGCCGAGGATCGGCAAGCGCTGACCGACTCCCTGCACCGGCTCCTGGAGGACAAGAGCAGCGAAGCCGACGTGCGCCGCACGATGGAGACCGCCGAGGGCTACGACCCGGCGCTCTGGCGCCAACTCGCCGAGATGGGCGTGGTCGGCGTCATCGTCGAGGAGGAGTTCGGCGGCGTCGGCGCCGGGCCGATGGAGTTGGAGCGGATGATGGAGGAAGCGGGAGCAGCCCTGCTCTGCTCGCCCCTGCTCTCGTCCGTGTTTGCGGCCGGCTTGGTCCAGGCGCTGGGCGACGAGGGCGCGAAGACGCGGCTGTTGCCCTCGATTGCTAACGGCTCATCGATCGTCACGGTGGCGCTGACCGGCCGCCGGGGAGGTTGGACGGCTGATGGTATCGAGGTCTCCGCTGTCGGAACCGGCGATGCGACCAAGCTCACCGGCGCCGCCTCGTTCGTCACCCACGGCCAGATCGCCGACGTCTTGCTGGTCGTGGCCAGGGCCGACGATGGACTGGGCGTCTTCGAAGTCGACCCGAAAGCGGCCGGTGTGACGATCAAGGCGCTGCCGACCTTCGACCACACCTTGCGCCTCGCCGAGATCGCCTTCGATGGCGCGCCCGCTCGCCGTCTCGCCGCCGAGAGGCCTGTCTGGGATGCCGTCGAGGACGCGCTCGATCTGGCCCGCGTCGCCTTGGCCGGCGAGCAGGCGGGCGGCGCGAAGCGGGCGCTGGACTTCACGGTCGACTACGCCAAGACCCGTGCACAATTCGGCCGGCTGATCGGCAGTTTCCAGGCCATCAAGCACATGGCCGCCGACCTGCTGCTGGAGACAGAATCGGCCATCTCCGCCGCCCGCGCCGCCGCCGCTAGCCTCGCCGCAGGGGGGCCCGACGCCCGCGCCGCCATCGATCTCGCCGCCTTCGCTTGCGCCGACGCGTTCAGTCAGGTCACTGCGACGGCGATCCAGATGCACGGCGGCATCGCCTTCACCTGGGCCCATCCGGCCCACCTCTACCTGCGCCGCGCCCGCGCTGACGCCCAGCTGTTCGGCGCGTCGGCCCATTATCGCGAGCGCTACCTCCAAGCGTTGGGAGCCTGACAATGGCCGACGGCAATGCGATCACCGACGACACCTTGCGCGACGAAGTCCGCGCCTGGCTCGCCGACAACTGGAAGCCGCTGCCCCGGCCGACGGGCGGCGGCGGCGCCGGCTGGACCACGACGCCCGAGCACAAGGCCTGGCTCGCCAAGGTAGCCGACGCCCGCTGGGCCGTGCCGCGCTGGCCGGAGGAATGGGGCGGGCGCGGCCTGCCCGACGGTCAGGCCAAGATCGTCGAGCGCGAGTTCGCCAAGCTGGGCGCGCCCGGAACCGGACAGGATCGCTCCAACCTCTGGGCCAACACCGCGCTCGCCTACGCCACACCCGAGTTCAAGACCAAGATCGTGCCGGCTCTGCTGCGCGGCCAGGTGTCGATGTGCCTGCTTTACTCGGAGCCTGGCGCCGGCTCCGACCTCGCCGGCATCCGCACCCGCGCCGACCGCCAGGGCGACCACTTCGTCGTCAACGGCCAGAAGGTCTGGACCTCAGGCGCCGCCACCGCCGACTACGGCATGCTGATTGCGCGCACCGACTGGGATGTGCCGAAACACCGCGGCATTAGCTTCTTCTTCCTGCCAATGAAGCAGCCAGGGGTCGAAGTCCGCCCGCTGCGCCAGATCACCGACGAGAGCCACTTCAACGAGGTGTTCATCACCGACGCCACCGTGCCGGTCGAGAACCTGCTCGGGCCGCTCAACGCCGGTTGGGGCGTGCTGCAGACCGCCCTCGCCTACGAGCGTTCGGTGATGGGCGACGGCGCCCGCGGTCCCCGCAGCGGCGTCGCCGAGGCTACGAACGAAGAGCCGCTGATCGCCCTGGCCCGCGAGGCCGGCGTCCTGGAAGACCCGGTGATCCGCCAGGAGATCGCCAAGGCGATCAGCTATCGCAAGCTCAACGCGCTGAATAACGCCCGCGCCAAGGCCGATCTCGCCCAGGGCACCTCGTCGTCGATCATGAGCCTGGGCAAGCTCGCCATGTCTCGTATCCTGCACGAGGAGGCGCGGGTACGGACCCTGATCCTGGGCGCAGGCAGCCTGCTGGAGGGCAAGGACTACCCGCGGGCTGAGGACGCCAACTTCCTGACCCTCAACGCCTACTTCACTTCCATCGGCGGCGGCACCGACCAGATCCAGCGGAACATCATCGGCGAGCGAGTGCTGGGCCTGCCGAGAGAGCCCGAGGTCGACCGGGAGGTCGCTTTCCGACAGGTGCGCGGCAACTCGTAAAGCCGCCACCCGGTGACTCTAATCTCGACGCGGCCGTGCGGCGCCTTAAGGTGGCGAGACACCGCCCGCAGAGGCGGCGGGAGGAGTAGCACGCGGAATGAGTGTCGCGCCGGACGCTAGCGGTCCGTTTGAAGCCTTGCGGGCGCAGCGGCCACTGGCTGGTATCGCCGTGGCTGAATCCAGCGACGACGTCGGCGTACGCTACTGCGGCCGCCTGTTCGCCCGCCTCGGCGCAGAGGTCTTCCGCATTGGCGCGTCGAACGCCCCTACCCCGGCCTTCGCCGCCTGGCTGGACCAGGACAAGCAAGTCGTGGCCTCGCTCGGCGACGCGCTCGACGCCCTGAACGCGTCGGAGGCCGAGCATCGCCTCGTGATCGCCGGCCAATCCCACCAGGCGGTCGATGACGTCGAAGCACGGCTAACCAGCCTCCCCGATCCCCCGACC
This sequence comes from Caulobacteraceae bacterium, assembly GCA_036494265.1. GTDB lineage: Bacteria > Pseudomonadota > Alphaproteobacteria > Caulobacterales > Caulobacteraceae > Acaudatibacter. The sequence continues at coordinate 22,301 of DASXOP010000040.1, forward strand.
CTCCTCGCGCTCACCTGGTTCGACCGTCGCGGCGCCTATGCCGACTGGCAGGCCAACGACGCGCTGATGCAGGCGATGACCGGCATCGCGTTCAGTTTCGGCCACGCCGAGGGTCCGCCGATGCTGCCTCAGGGCGCGGCGCCGCAGCTCCTCGGGGGCCTGACCAGCTTCATCGCCGGCCTCGCCAGCGTTTTCGACGCGGCGCGGCAGCCGGCGAAGATCGAGGCCAGCATCTTCGAAGCGGCGCTCTGCTTCACCGAAACCGGCGCAGTCGGCACCGCGGCCCTGGGCTACGAGGTGCGGCGGCTGGGCGTGAACCGATTCTCGCCGACGTGCCCCTGCAACTTCTATCGCACCGCCGACGGTTACGTCGGGCTCACGGCGCTGACGCCAGGCCAATGGGCCGCGCTCACCAAGCTGATCGACCGCCCCGATCTTCACGCCCAGCCGCATCTGCGCACCACCTTGCTCCGGCTTGCCGCGGCGGACGAGCTGGACGCGGAGCTGGCGCCGATCTTCACCCAGCACTCGACCGACTATTGGGTCGAGCACGGGGATGAGGCGCGCGTGCCGATCACCCCGGCGCTCTCGCCGCTGGAGCTGCCGGAATCGCCGCACTGGCGCGGCCGCACCAGCTTCGAGCCGATGCCGGGCCGCGGCGAAGCGCCATCGCTGCCATTCCGTTTCACGTTCGAGGGCGAGCGCCGTCCCAAGCCAAGCGGCGGTGCGGCCGGACCGCTCGACGGGATCCGGGTCGCCGATTTCAGCATGGGCTGGGCCGGCCCACTGGCCGCGCGCTACCTGGGTGACCTCGGCGCTGATGTGCTGAAGATCGAATCCAGCGCCAAGCCCGACTGGTGGCGCGGCTGGGACCCCGTCCCCGACGCCTATCCGCCGCCGCTGGAGCTCCCGCGCAACTTCATGGCGGTGAACCGGGCCAAGCGCGGGCTGGATCTCGATCTCATGCAGGCCGAAGACCACCGCGCCGCCGAGCAAATCATTCGGGTAAGCGACCTCGTGATCGACAACCAGGGCCCTGGCGTGATGGAGAAGCTGCGCCTTTCGCCCGCGGACCAGCGCCGCCTGAACCCGGCGGTGATCTCGATCTCGATGCCGCCGTTCGGCCGCACCGGTCCGCTGGCCGGCGTGCGCGCCTACGGCTCGACCGTTGAGCAAGCGTGCGGGATGCCGTTCGTCAACGGCCACGACGGCTGGGGCCCCACCCATCAACACGTCGCTTACGGCGATCCGGTCGCCGGACTCTACGCAGCGGCCGCGGCGTTGGTCGGGCTCTACGCCCGTGAGCGGCTGGGCGGGGCGGACATCGAACTATGCCAGGTCGAGTGTCTGTTCCAGCTGGGCGCCGCCTCGATCATCGCCGAGCAGAGTGCGGGTCGCCGCCTGCCGCAGACAGGATCGCGCCGAGCCGACATGGCGCCTTGCTGCGTGGTGCGCGCGGGCGGCGGTCCGGAAGACTGGCTAACCGTCGCAGTTGACACTGACGCGGCATGGCTAGCCCTGGCCGGCGTGATCGGGCGGCGGGACTTGGCGCAGGACCCGTCGCTGGCCACCCTGGACGGCCGCAAGGCGCGGCAGGACGAGGTGGAACGGGTCCTGGCTGCCTGGGCCGCCGACCAGGATGCGCGGACGGCTGCCGAGGCGCTGCAGGCGGCCGAGGTCCCTGCCGCGCCGGTTATCCCGACCCACGACCTCTTCCCCGACCCGCATCTGCAGGATTGCGGCTATTGGGCCGCGCAGTACCGGCTCTACGTCGAGGACCACTTCACGCCGCAGCCGCCCTTCCGCTTCGACGGCGAGCGCCCGACCTTCACCCGGGCCGCGCCGACGCTGGGCGAGCACACCGAGGAAGTCCTGGCCGAACTTGGGATCGACCGGCGAAGAGCCCCGTGAAGGCCGAGGTCTGTCAGTCCTTCCACTGAGGAACGTCCATTGAAGAAGCTGCTGATCGCCAACCGCGGCGAGATCGCCATCCGCGTCGCCCGCTCCGCCGCGGAGATGGGCATCGCCACAGTGGCCATCTTCGCCGAGGACGACGCGGCCTCGCTCCACGTCCGCCATGCCGATGAGTCTGCGCCGCTGAGCGGCATTGGCGCGGCGGCTTATCTCGACATCGCGCAGGTGGTCGCGATCGCAGAGCGGACCGGCTGCGAGGCGATCCATCCCGGTTACGGGTTCCTCAGCGAGAATGCGGCGCTCGCTCGGGCCTGCGCCGAGGCCGGCCTCGCCTTCGTCGGTCCGTCACCTGAGACCTTGGCGTTGTTCGGCGACAAGACGGCGGCACTGGGTCTGGCCCGAACGCAGAACATACCCACCCTCCCCGGCACCCAGGGCGCGACATCGCTCGACGAAGCGCGAGCGTTCCTCGCCTCGCTCGGCGACGGCGGTGCGGTGATGCTGAAGGCGATGGCAGGCGGCGGCGGTCGCGGCATTCGGCCGGTGACGCGGCTTGAAGACCTGGCCGAAGCGTTCGAGCGCTGCGCCTCCGAGGCCAAGGGGGCGTTCGGCGATGGCGCGCTCTACGCTGAGCGCTTCTTTCCCAAGGCGCGGCACGTCGAAGTGCAGATCCTCGGCGACGGAACCGGCGCGGTGATCCACCTCTGGGACCGCGAGTGCAGCCTGCAGCGCCAGCGTCAGAAGCTGATCGAGATCGCGCCCGCCGGCGGCGTCGACGACGCGGTGCGCACGGCGCTTTGGGCGGAGGCGGTCAAGATGGGGGCTGCAGCGAAGTACAAGGGGCTGGGCACCATCGAGTTCCTGGTCAACCAGGCCGACGGCGAGCCGCGCTTCGCCTTCATCGAAGCGAATCCGCGCTTGCAGGTCGAGCACACCGTGACCGAGGAGGTGACCGGCCTCGACCTCGTGCGCCTCCAGCTGGAGGTCGCCGACGGCGCGACGCTCGCCGATCTCGGCCTTGCGGACCAAGCGGCCGTCCCCGCGCCTCGTGGCGTCGCGCTGCAGGCAAGAGTCAACCTCGAGACCATGACCGCCGACGGCAGAGCTCGTCCTGCCGGCGGCGTGCTGGCGGCTTACGAGCCGCCGTCGGGGCCAGGCGTCCGCGTCGATGGCTTCGGCTACGGCGGCTATCGCACCAGCGCCCGCTATGACTCGCTGCTGGCTAAGGTGATCGTGCACGCCCCCACCCTCTCCGCCGCGGCCGCCAAGGCGCGGCGCGCGTTGGGCGAGTTCCGCCTGACCGGTGTTTCCAGCAACATCCCGTTCCTGCAAGCGCTCGCCCGTTGCGTGGAGACCGACGCCGACGCCATCCACACCCGCTATGTCGAGGAGCACATCGCCGCGCTGGCCGAGGCCGCGGCCGGCGAGACCTCCGCCGTTCATCCGTCCACGGAGACCCAGCGCCGCGCTGGCGTGAAGGTCGATGCGGTCGATCCGCTGGCGGTGCTGGTGCTCGGCAAGAGCGACTCCGGCCCCACGCCTGCGGCCACGGCCCCGGAGCCCACATCCTTCGACGATATCGTGGGTCCCGACGGCGCCACCGCGCTGCGCGCGCCGCTGCAAGGCACCATCGTCAGCCTCGCCGTCGAACCCGGCGACGCGGTGCGCGCCGGCCAGACGGTGGCGATCATGGAATCCATGAAGATGGAGCACGTGATCATCGCCCACGTCGCCGGCTACGTCGTCGAGTTCACCGTCGCCGAGGGCGATACCGTGTTCGAGGACCATCCGCTCGCCTTCATCGAGGAGGCCGACATCGGCGAAGGCGGTGTTAGCGACACCGACGAAATCGACGTCGATGCGATCCGGCCCGATCTGGCGCTGATCCTGGACCGGCAGGCGCGGACGTTGGACGCCGCCCGCCCCGACGCGGTCGCCCGCCGGCGCAAGACCGGCCAGCGCACCACCCGCGAGAATGTCGACGATCTGCTGGATCCCGGCTCGTTCGTCGAATACGGCGCGCTCACGGTCGCTGGCCGGCGACGCCGCAACACGCTCGATGAGCTGATCGCCCAGACCCCGGCCGACGGCCTGGTGATGGGGCTGGGCCGCATCAACGGCGCGCTCTTCGGCGAAGACGCCGCGCGCGCCGCGGTGATGGCCTACGACTACACCGTGCTCGCCGGCACCCAGGGCGCCTACAACCACCACAAGATGGACCGGGTGATCGAGTTGGCCGAACGCTGGCGGCTGCCGACGGTCTTCTTCTGCGAGGGTGGCGGCGGGCGGCCTGGCGACACCGAAGGCGGCGGCTCGGCGACGCGCGGGTTCGAGTTCTGGGGCAAGATGTCGGCGGTCGCGCCGACGGTGGGCGTCACCTCCGGCCGCTGCTTTGCTGGCAACGCCTCGGTGCTCGGCTGCTGCGACGTGATCATCGCCACCAAGGGCTCGAACATCGGCATGGGCGGCCCTGCGATGATCGAGGGCGGCGGCCTGGGCGTCTTCCGGCCAGAGGACATCGGTCCGGTCGAAGTGCAAGAGCCCAACGGGGTCATCGACATCCTCGTTGAGGACGAAGCGGCCGCAGTAGCCACGACGAAGAAGTATCTGTCATATTTTCAAGGGACTACGCGCGAATGGTCATGCGCCGACCAACGGCTGCTTCGCCGCGTCATCCCCGAGAACCGGCTGCGGGTCTACGACATTCGTGAACTGATCGAGACCCTCGCCGACGAAGGCTCGGTGCTTGAGATCCGGCCGAAGTTCGGCCAGACCATGGTCACCGCCCTCATCCGCGTCGAGGGCCGGCCGATGGGCCTGATCGCCAACAATCCGAAATTCCTCGGCGGCGCCATCGACACCGACGGCTCCGACAAGGCCGCGCGCTTCATGCAGGTCTGCGAGGCTTACGACGTTCCCATCCTGTCGCTCTCGGACACGCCCGGCATGATGGTCGGCCCGGAGATAGAGAAGACCGCGCTCGTGCGCCACTGCTCGCGGCTCTTCATCATCGGCGCGAACCTGACCGTGCCAATCCTCAGCGTGTTCCTGCGCAAGAGCTATGGCCTCGGCGCGCTGGCGATGACAGGCGGCAGTTACCAGGCCTCGGCCTTCGCGGTAGCCTGGCCGACCGGCGAGTTCGGGGGCATGGGGCTGGAGGGCTCGGTCAAACTCGGCTACCGCAACGAACTGGCGGCGATCACCGACCCGAACGAGCGGCGCGCGAAGTTCGATGAAATGGTCGCCCGCGCCTACGAGAACGGCAAGGCGATCAACCGCGCCACCACCTTCGGCATCGACGACGTCATCGATCCGGCGGACACCCGCCGGTGGATCATGGGCGCGCTGAAGAGCGTGCCGCCACCGCCGCCGCGGACCGAGAAGAAGCTGCGGTGGATCGACGCGTGGTAGGCGCGAATCGCCTGAGCGCCTCTGATTCGCACGGACTGCAACCACTAACTGTCATCAATCTGTGAAGGGCGACCACTAGGTTTTGGGTGCTCAGGCCCGGGGGCCTTTGGGGGACCAGATGACCGACATGGCAGTGCCAGGCGCCGCTCCGAGCGCCGTCGCAGAGAAGATGTCCGCTAAGCCATCCATCGCGACGCGGGTGGTGTTCCTGGCGATGCTGATCGCCGGGCTCAGCTACGTGGCCTATAGCCTGCGCTCCGACGTCGCCAGCGTCGGCGAGGTGATCCACCTCGGGGTGTTCACGCTTCTCGGCATCGCGCTGCTGATCGCGCTCGGCTTCGAGTTCGTGAACGGGTTTCACGACACCGCCAACGCGGTCGCGACCGTCATCTACACCCACAGTCTGCCGCCGGTGATCGCGGTGGTCTGGTCCGGCTGCTGGAACTTCATCGGCGTGCTCACCTCGAGCGGGGCAGTCGCCTACACCATCGTCACTCTGTTGCCGGTCGAGCTGATCCTGCAGGTCGGCAACACCGCCGGCTACGCGATGATCCTCGCCTTGCTGATGGCGGCGATCGTCTGGAACCTCGGCACCTGGTGGCTGGGCATCCCCAATTCGTCGTCGCACGCGCTGATCGGCTCGGTGATGGGCGTCGGCCTCGCCAACCAACTGATGGCGCCGGCCGGCCAGGCCACCTCCGGGGTCGACTGGTCTCAAGCCGGCAACGTGTTCAACGCCCTGCTGTGGAGCCCCGTGATGGGCTTCTTCCTCGCCGGCGCCTTGCTGCTGATCATGAAGTTCGTGGTCCGCGCGCCGGCGCTGTACCAGGAACCGAAGTCCGACGCCGCACCGCCCTGGTGGATCCGCGGGCTGCTGATCCTCACCTGCACCGGCGTCTCCTTCGCCCATGGCAGCAACGACGGTCAAAAGGGCATGGGCCTGATCATGCTGATCCTGATCGGCGCCGCGCCTACCGCCTACGCGCTCAACCGCACCATGTCTGACGCCAACATGCCGGCCTTCGAGGCTCACGCCCAGGCGGCCCAAGCCGTGTTCACCGCGAAGGCGGCGGGCGCTCCCGCGGTCACCATCGACCAGGCCCACACGATCGTCGGCGACGCGCTGCGCACCAAGGCGGTCGACAAGTCGCCGGTCTATGCGGCGTTGGCCACGATCACTGGCGACATCTCCACCCAAGTGCAGACCTACCACTCGCTCAAGCTGGTGCCTGCGGCCGCCACGCCGAACCTTCGCAACGACATGTATCTGGTCGGCGACGCCCTGCGCATCCTGTCCAAGAGCAAAGCCAAAATCGACAAGCCGAGCCAGGCCACGCTCACCGCGTTCATGGGCGACATGCAGAGCGGGACGCGCTTCATCCCGACCTGGGTGAAGGTGGGCGTCGCCATCGCGCTGGGCCTCGGCACTATGGTCGGCTGGAAGCGGATCGTGGTCACCGTCGGCGAGAAGATCGGCAAGACCCACCTCACCTACGCCCAAGGCGCGGCGGCGGAGCTGGTGGCGGCGGCGACGATCATGGCCGCCGACCAACTGCACCTGCCGGTCTCGACCACCCACATCCTCTCCAGCGGTGTCGCCGGGACCATGGCCGCCAACGGCTCGGGCTTGCAGGCGAAAACATTGGTCAGCATCGCCTCGGCCTGGGTGCTGACTCTGCCAGCGGCGATCCTGCTCGCCGGCGGCCTCTACTGGCTGCTGCGGATGGTGTTTTAGCCCGATCCGTCCGGGCATCGCCCGAAACGAGAGCGCCCGCCAAGCAAGCCGCCTGGCGGGCGCAGCTTCTTTGGTCGTTGGCGCCTAATGCTGAGCGCGATGCTCGGCCGGGATGCCATTCACGAGCACGCCGTTAGCCGGCACCCCGTGCGTCTGGATGCCATGTGTGGCGACGCCATTGGTAGCGACCCCGTGCGTCGTCAACCCGATCGGATGCTTACCGACGATCCCGACCGGTCCGTGGCCGATGATGATCCCGTTGATGCAAGGGCGACGGTGGTGGTGATACCAGCACCACCTGTGTGGGTGGTGGATTATGATCCCGTGAATCGCGGCGACGGCCGGGGTCTGGAACGCCGCGAGGGTCATGGCCGCCGCGGCGGCGGCGAGAAGCGTTTTCATGGACGGTCTCCTAGTGCTGGACGCGCTGTTCGGCGGGGATGCCGTTCACGAGCACGCCATGGGTCTGATGGGTGACAACGCCGTGGGTGGTCCCAATCCCGTGGGTGGCGATGCCCTCCACAGGACGGCCGTTGACGATGCCGACCGTATGTCCGGTCACGACCCGACCGATCGGGTGACCGATGACACGCCCGATCGGGTGACGCGGGCAGCGGACCCAACGGCCGTGCCACTTATGCGGCCAGCAGTGGGTGACGGGGTTTGGGATGCCGTTGACCCCGCCAGCGCTGGCCGGCGCGGATACGGCGGCTACGCTGAGCGCCAGGGCGGCGCCGAGCCATAAGAACTTCATCGGTTTCCTCCGGTGTTCGTGTCTGGCGCGAAATATGCGCCAGTAAAGCTTCGACCACAACGAGAAGCTCCGCTAGTCTCGCGTGAACGTCGATCAGGCGAGGAGCTCCGCATGCGTCTCTTCACCGGCAGCCACCCGGCGCGCAGGACGACGGCGACCCTGCGGGTGATCGCTGCGGCAGCTTCGGCGGCGGTGCTGATGTTGCTGCCGGCCGCTGCGGCTTCCCCAACGCCGGACCTCAACGACGCCAGCTTCCAGTCTCTGCTGCAGCACGACCCCGCCACCGGCGCGCCGGTGCAGACAGTGGCCGAGCTCGTGCCGCTGCTGCCGCGTCCGCTGCGGGCGAACTTCACCCTGGTGTACGACAGCCGCAGCCCATTCAAGGATGCGATCACCCCGAAGACGCCGCGGGTGATCCTGTTTACCGACGACGCCCGCTTCATGATCACCTTCATCGGCGATCCCACGGCGCCCGGCCACGATCTGGTCGAGACGATGAGCTTCGACACCGAGACGGCTCAGTTCAACCTGCACGCCTACGTGCTGCCCGCCGCCTACCGGGCAGGCTGGAGCCCCTCCTCTGCCGCCGCCAACTGCGCCGGCTGCCACGGCGCCGACGCGCGGCCGATCTACGATTCCTACCCACTCTGGCCCGGCTTCTACGGCTCGGTGCTCGACACCTTCTTCCACGACAAGATCGGCCGCACCGAGCTCGGCAAATACCGCGCCTTCCTCGCCGGCCCAGCCAAGACCGGGCTCTACCGTTCGCTGGTCTTCCCGCCCGGCAGTCCCACCACGCCCTATCTGAACCCTAAGCTGATCAAGCACGGGGTCGAACAGGTGAACGCCAAAGCGTTCCCCTATCTGCCCAACACCCGGCTCGGCATGGCTCTGACCGAACTCAACCGGCAGCGCATCTTCCGCAAACTCGCCGCCGCGCCGGGGTTCCAGGCGCACGAGAAGGACATCCTGGCCGAGCTGCTGGAATGCCCCGGCGCGCCCCGACCCGACCGCGGCACGGTGCGCGCCGTCCGCACCGCGCTCTACGCCGAGAACGACGCCCGGCTGAAGCGTCTCGGCGGCCAGCCCGACGATCCGGCGATCAGCATCTTTGGGATGGAGGAGCTGAAGTTCGTCCACGCCCTCGCCGAGCTTGACGACATCGCCAAGCGCGCCGGCGCCGACCGCTCCGACTGGTCGATGGCGATGGAGCCGAACTCGGCCGCCTACTTCGACGGCATCCTCAGCGGCATGCTGGGCCAGCGCAGCTACTACCTGAAGGAAGACTTGATCTACGAGCTGCTGGGCGACCTGCAGGTGGTCGATCCGCGGATACTGAAGTATAGCTCCGGCTACCTGGCGTTCGCTGACCTCGGCTACCCGTTCGGCAACCGCCCGGACCTGAAGCTGGCGATCAAAGCCTGCCCCCTGCTGACCGGCGGCCGCGCCGCGAAGCCGGTGTAGGAGCGCTATGCCGCGGTCCAGCCGCCGTCGATGGTCATGATCGACCCAGTGATCGACTTCGCTGCGTCCGACGTCAGGTAGAGCGCGAGCGCGGCGATTTCGTCCACGGTCACGAACTCCTTGGTCGGCTGGGCGGTGAGCAGCACGTCGTTGATCACCTGCTCGCGGGTCAGGTGGCGCGCTTCCATCGTGTCGGGGATCTGTTTCTCGACCAGCGGCGTCCAGACGTAGCCAGGGCAGATCGCGTTGACGGTGACGCCGAAGGTCGCCGCCTCAAGGGCGACCGTCTTGGTGAGACCGGCGATGCCGTGTTTGGCGGCGACGTAGGCCGACTTGAAGGGCGAGGCGACCAAGGCGTGGGCCGAGGCGGTGTTGATGATCCGGCCCCACTTGCGCGCCTTCATGCCCGGTAGCGCGGCGCGGATGGCGTGGAAGGCGGCCGAGAGGTTGATCGCGATGATCTGGTCCCACTTCTCGACTGGGAACTCTTCGATCGGGGAGACGAACTGGATGCCGGCGTTGTTGACCAGAATGTCGAGGCCGCCGAGTTCCTTCTCGGCGTCGGCGATCATCGCCGCGATGTCCACGCCCTTCGACATGTCGGCGCCGGAGTAAAGCGCCCGAACGCCGAACTCGCTCTCGATGCCGGCGCGTTCCTTCTCGATCGCCGCGGCGTCGCCGAAGCCGTTGATCACGACATTGGCGCCTTCCTTGGCGAAGGCGCGGGCGACCGCCAGCCCAATGCCGCTGGTTGAGCCGGTGACCAGGGCGACCTTACCCTTCAGCATGACGTTCTCCTGCAATGAGCTCTCTCGCCGCGCCCCACCCTATCGCCCGCCTCTTTGACGCAGGCGTGAAGTCTTGATCACACGTTTACCAACGCGCCTTAGCCTCATCGGGGTGGCGTAACGGGGCAATCTAGTAACCGCATGGATGCGCGAACGATAGACGCGGGGATTGTCGCCAACTGGCGGCCGGATCGTTGTGGCCGGATCGCCCTCGTGTTGCAGGGCGGTGGTTCGCTGGGCGCCTATCAAGCGGGCGTTTACGAGGCGCTGCATACGTCCGGCATCGAGCCGGACTGGGTTTCCGGCGTCTCCATCGGCGCCATCAACGCAGCCATCATTGCGGGCAACCCACCTGAGCGCCGGCTGGAGCGGTTGCGGACGTTCTGGGACCGGATCACGGAGCGCAAGATCTGGCTGCACACCCCGGACGGCGACATCTTCCGACAAGCCCGCAACGCCACCAGCGCGCTGCTCACCGCCACGATGGGGCAACCGGGCTTCTTCCAGCCGCATACGGTCAACCCATGGCTGACGCCGGCCGGCGCCAAGGCCGCGACCAGCTACTACGACAGCGCGCCACTGCGCCGCACGCTGCTCGAGCTGGTCGACTTCGACCTGATCAACAGCGGCGCCTGCCGCTTCTCGGTTGGCGCGGTGAACGTCGCCAGCGGCAACTTCATCTTCTTCGACAACGCTGACACCGAGATCGCGCCAGAGCACATCATGGCCAGCGGCGCCCTGCCCCCGGCGTTCGCGCCGGTGAAGATCGGCTCAGACTACTTCTGGGATGGCGGTATCGTCTCCAACACGCCGCTGCAGCACCTGCTGGCGCAGGACGATCCCACCAACTGCCTGATCTTCCAGGTCGACCTGTTCAGCGCTGGCGGCGCCTTACCGCGCACGATGCACGACGTGATGGGCCGCCACAAAGACATCATGTACTCGTCCCGCACTCGACAAGTGACCGACATGTTCCAGCGCCTGCAACGCTGGAAGAATCGCGCCTACGCGGCCTTGCTGAAGGTGCCAGAGGACGAACTGACCGACGAGGAGCGCGAGATGCGCGATCGCCTGGTCGACCTGCCTTCGCACAGCATCGTCCAGCTGATCTACCAACAGCAGGCTTACGAGGGGAATGCGAAGGACTACGAGTTCTCCGGCACCTCGATGCGCGAGCATTGGCACAGCGGGCTGGAGGATACCTGCCGCAGCCTCGGTCATGACAATTGGCTGAAAATCCCCGCCGAAACTGGCATCATCACGACCCATGACGTCCACCGCGATTTCGAACGCTGAACCGACGTCTCGCTGGCGGCGCGCCTTAGCCCTCGCTGTCTGCCTGTTCGCCTCTGCGTGCAGCCTACCGGTCGCCGACAAGGAGAGCGACGGTCTGGCGCGCACCTTCTATGACGAGATGCGTTCTGGCGCGGACCTGTCGCGCGATCCGCATCTCAGCCCTGCCGTGCGAGCCGCGGCCGCGGCGACGACCCCTGACCAGCTGCGAGCGCAGATTCCGGCCGGCCCGTGGACCAAGATCAACGTCACTGGCTGGAACTTCAACAGCTCTAGCGAGACCGGCGCCAGCGCAACGCTCGGCCACGACTACGTCTATCCGAAAGCCACCGTCCACGTGATGACCGGCCTGCACAAGGAGCCGGGCCAGACGGCTTGGACCATCGTCGGCTTCCGCGCCATTGCCGACGGCTCGCCGCAGCCAGCCCTGGTGCTCGGCGCTATGCCGCAGGTGGACTCCAGCTCCAACTAGCTAAGCCGGCAGGCGCGCGACGCTCTCGGTCATGAAGGCGAAGCGGCCCTGGCGGTCGAGGAAGTCGCCGGCCGCGTCGGCGAAGGCCTGGTGCCGATCCGCGACGACGTCGGCGCCGGCGTCGAACACCAGGACGACGTTCGATCCCGGCAAGGCGCGCCGCCAGACGGGTATCGCATCGCGGGGCTGACTGGCGTCACGACTGCCGATCAGCACCGCCTTGGGCAGCCTCAATCCGGGCGCGATCGGATCGGGCGAGGCCGGTAGCGGTTGAGGCGAGACCAGAACCACGCACTTGGCGCGCTCTGCGCTCGCTTCGGCGGCCTTTAGCGCGACAGTCGCCGACGTGCCTAGGCCGAGGAAGCCAACGCCTTCCAGGCCCTGCCCGGCGACCCACGCCGCCACCGCCTCGGGCGCTGCAGCAGCATCGATCGCCACAACCCGAAACCGCGTGGCGAGCAGCCGGTGCGCCTCGGTGTTCGCGAACCCGTCGCCCATCACGACGACCGCGGCGCCTTCGCCCAGCTCGCTCGTTTTCAACTCGGTCACTACGCCACCTCCTGCAGCGCCGGGACGAACAGGCGGCCGAACAGCTCCATCGAGCGGGTCATGCCGCCGCCGGCGACTGCCACGTCGAGGATGCCGACGCCAGCGTCATGCAGCTCACGCGCCTTCTTCAGCACCGCGTCGGGACCGCCGAGGAACTGCACCCCGGCGACGCCGGCCGTGGGATCGCCGCCGCCCGCGCCGGCGGGCGCGCCGGTCGGCGTCGTCGGCGCTGCGCGGGCGCGGATCCCTTCGGCAATGTCGTTGGCTGCGGAGTCGCTCTCGGCGATGATCATCCGGCCGCGATAGAGCACGTTGTCATGGGTCGGCTCCCAGCCGGCGGCGCGGGCCGCGGCCTTGTAGATATCGACCTGCTGCTTCACCTTCGGCGGCGGCGCGAAGCCGATCGCGATCGAGAGGCCCATGCGTCCGGCGAACTCGGCCGACTCCTCGCTGTTGCCCGAGTAGAACACTTGCGGATGCGGATCTTGAACCGTCCGTGGCCAGACGGAAACCGTCCGATAGCGGAAGTATCTGCCTTCCCAGCTGAACGGCTGCGGCTCGGTCCAGGCGCGCAGGATCAGCTCGACGCCCTCCTGAGTGATCTCCCGAGTCTCAGCCGGATTGGTGCCGTAGGTGGCGTGCTCGTTGGGCGTGCCCTTCAGGAACAGCACGACGATGCGCCCGCCGCTGAGCGCGTCCAGCATCGCGATCTCTTCGGCCGTGCGCACCGGGTTCACCAGCGGGATCAGCGGACCCAGCAAAGCGATCTTCACCCGCGTGGTCTGCTGACTGATCGCCGCCGCCAGGATCGCCGGGTTGGGCGTCATCAGGCCGGGCGAATAGTGGTGCTCGGAGATCGAGACCCAGTCGAAGCCCGCGTCTTCCGCCATTTTGTACTGTCGGATCGCCGTCGCCATGCTTTTGGCCGCCTCTTCGCGGTCGCATTGTTCGGGCGGCACGGGCCAGCCCCGGGAGGCGACCTGGCCGGTGTAGCCGCCAGTGCCGAGGAAACAGGTCTTCAAGGCTAGGGCTCCTTGGCTCTCAGGCGCTTTGGCGGTCGGGGGCGAAGACGTGGGCGTCAGCGACGCCGTAGTGTGGCATCAGCTCGTCTTTGAAGAGGCGGATCGAGCGCATCGCGTCTTCGTGGCTGAGGCTGCCCCACTGGAACGACAGCACCATGTAGTTGGCCCCGGTCTTCATGTACTCGTCGAAGTAGTCCCGCACCGTCTCTGGCGTGCCGACCACGAAACCCGGAATGCCGCCAGGCGCGCGCCGCCGCGCGTCGCGTTGCTGCCGTTCCTGCTCGGCTAGCGCCTGTAGCGAGGCGTCGAGATCGCGGCGTTCCTCGACCGCGCGGTGACGGTCAGGGCCGACCGAACGACCGCCGCCGGTCGCGCCAGCCGGCGGCGCGAACTGGGTCAGGCCGCGGCGCTGGGCTTCCAGCCGGCGCGGGGCGCTCAGATTGTAGCCATAAGCCTTGGCCGCTGGTTCGGCGGTGGCGATCGCACGCTGTTCGTCCTCGTCCAGCAACATGTGGACGACAAGGCCGATCATCGGTTCGCGCTGCTGGGCGGTCAGCGCCGAGCCGTTGTGCTCGCGCCAGAGGCGGTGATAGCGCATCACGTTGGCTTCCAGCACGTCGAGCGAGCCGACGACGATGCAGTTCATGCCGTTCTGCGCCGCTGTCTCGGGGTTGCGCATGTACCAGAACGACGGCGTCGGCTTCTGCAGCGGTCGCAGGCGCATCGGCACGCGGTCGAAGTTGTAGAACTGTCCCTCGAAAGTCAGCTCGTCATTGGCAAGTCCGTTGCGGAGCGCGCCTAACGTCTCTTCGTAGCGCGCCGCATTCGTCGCCTCGTCGCCTTCCTGGCCCCAGAAATAGGCTTCCAGCACCCCGCCCCGGCCGACGCCCAGCTCCAGCCGACCGCCGGAGAGGTGGTCCAGCATGCAGACCTCCTCGATCAGGCGCAGGGGATGGTGCAGCGGCAGAACATAGACGCCAGGGCCGAACCGCAGCCGCTTGGTGCGCTGTGCGGCCGACGACAGGAAGACGTTCTGCGACGGCGCCATCGAGTGCACCGCCGGCGTGTGGTGCTCGGCGAGGTGGTAGGCAAAGAACCCGGCCTCGTCCAAGGCCTCCATCTGCTTCAGCCGGTTCTCGTAGAGCTCGTGCAGGGGCACGCCGGACAGATGCTCGATATGGTCGAAGACGCCGAAGCGAATACGGTCCATCAGGTCCTCCTCACTGGATCACCCCTGCCCCACCTTGTGACCGGCGGTTGGCTGAGGCGACCGTAAACGATTACACAGCTGCCGCAAGCTGCGACGAAGTAGCGACTGCCGACTAGGCGGGCTGCGGCGCAGGCGCGCCAGGCGCCCGGCCGCCGGCGAACATCGAGAACTGCTCGATCTCGGCGGCGTACTTGGCTGGATCGATCAGCGTGCGATCCAGGAAATAGGCCGCTTCGGCGCTCAGCACCTCGCGCATCGACGGCAGAGCGGCAAAACCGTGGTTGTGGCCGTGGAAGAGGTGCAGGTCGGCCGGCGCGCGGGCGGCGCGTAGCGCGTCGAGCATTTCCTGGCTGGCGCTGTGATGCACCACCCGGTCTTGGGTGCCGTGCAGCAGCAGGGTGGGCGGGAAGGTCTCGCTCACATGGCTGAGCGGGCCGGCGGCAGCGGCGCCCTCGACCGTCGCGGCCGCCCCCATCAGCGCCGTCGCATCGGCGCCGTGACGCGGACCGGCATCGCCCAACTTGAACCCGGTTGGCGGGTGCACTGCGATCACGACGGCGACGGCGCTCGAGACGCCCATCGGGCCGACGTCGCCTTCGAACGCCGGGTCGTTCGGCGTGCCGGCCGCCAGCAGCGCCAGGTGCGCGCCGGCGGACGAGCCCCAGAGCACGATCCGGTCCGGATCGACGCCCAGCCGGTCGGCATTGGCCCGCGTCCAGCGGATCGCCGCCTTCACATCGTGGATTTGCGCCGGCCAGGGCGACTGCCCCGTGAGCCGATACTGCGCCGGCAGGCCGACATAGCCGCGGTCGGCCATCGACTTCGCCGCCGGCCGCATCGCCTCGCGCGAACCGCCGCGCCACCCGCCGCCGTGCAGGTAGATGATCGCCGCCCGCAGACTCTCCCCGCGCGGCGGGTAGATGTCGAGCTTCAGCTCCAGGCCACCAGCTTCGGCGAAGGTGACGTCGGTCTCGGTATCCATGCGGCGCTCTCCATCCCCAGCTGCGTGAAGCCCTAAACGTTTACAGTGCGCGGGTCAGGCCGTAAACGCTAGGGCCATGAAGGTGACGCTGCATCAGGTGGCCGCACGGGCCGGCGTCTCGATCGCCACGGCGTCCCGCGCGCTGAACGGACTCGCCGTCTCGGCCCCGGCCCAGAACCGTGTGCGCCAAGCGGTCGCCGACCTCGGATACGTCGCCAACGAGGCGGCCCGGTCGCTGCGCAGCGACCGCACGCTCACCATGGGCTTGATCTTCTTCGACCTGCGCAACAACCTCGGCATCGAGCTGATCGACGCGCTCAGCGAGACGATCGAGGCCGGCGGCTACTCACTGCTTGTCGCCAGCGCCCGCGCCGACAAGCGCCGCTACGACGTGCTGATGCGCCGGTTCCTCGAGCGCCGCGTCGATGCGCTCTTCTGCATCAATCCGCGCGGCGGGGCCGAGAACCTGCCGCTTTACGCCGACGCCGGCACCCCGGTGATCGCGCTCTTCGCCGCCGGCTCGGCGTTCGCCAATCTCCCGCTGGTTACGCCATCGTTCTCGGAGTCGGCCGCAGCCCTCGCCGCTGACCTCGCCTCACTAGGGCATCGCCGCGTGGCGCTGGTGGTGCACGAAGCGAAGTCCCCACCCCTGCTCGGGATCGCCGATGCCCTCAAGGGCGGTGGCCTCGCGGTCGACTGGGTCGAGGCGTCGGAGGCGGGCGGCATGCGCGAGGCGGCGGCGCAGTTGCATGCCCTGAACCCCGGCCCGACCGCCGTGGTCGCCATCGACGTCCACGCCCGCGGCCTGCTCGCCGCCGGCGTCCGGGCGCCCGAAACGCTGAGCGTCGTCGCGATCAGCGAGATCGGTGTCGACGCCAAGAACCGCAAGCTCGGGCTCTCGGCGCTGGTGATCGACCCGCACCGGATGGGCAAGGCCGCGGCGAGCGCGATGCTGGCCTGGCTGGCCGGATCGAAGCCGGCCGAGCGCGTGCTGGTGCAGGCCGCCAGCTGGGAGCCGCGCGAGAGCGTCGGCCCGGCGGCGCTGGCGGCGGAGCGCGCCGTTTGAGCGGTATCGCCGCGGACGAAGTAGCCGCCAAGCCCGTGATCGACGCACGCCGCGTGGCGCTGATCGTCGCGGCGGCGTTCTTCATGCAGAACCTCGACGGCGCGATCATCAACACCTCGCTGCCGCAGATGGCCCGCACCTTCGCGGTGCGCCCGGCCGATCTCAACATCGGCATCACCGCCTACATCCTCTCCACCGCCGCCTTCGTGCCGCTGAGCGGCTGGATCGCCGACCGGCTGGGCGCCAAGCGCGTCTTCGCTGGCGCGATCGTCGTGTTCACCCTGGCCTCGCTCGCCTGCGGGTTCTCGCAGGACCTCTGGCAGTTCACCGCGGCGCGGGCGGTGCAGGGTCTTGGCGGTGCGCTGATGACGCCGGTCGGCCGCATGGTGGTGCTACGCAACGCGGCCAAGACGGAGCTGCTCGCAGCGACCGCACTGATCACCTGGCCAGCTCTGATCGCGCCGGTGGTGGGGCCGGTGCTGGGCGGCTTCATCACCACCTACATCAACTGGCGCTGGAACTTTCTGCTCAACGGACCTCTGGGCATCGCCGGCGTGCTGCTGGTGCTGGCCTTCATCCCCAACACCCGGGACGAGGCGCGGAGCCGGTTCGACGTGCCTGGATTTCTGCTGACCGCCTCGTCGCTGATCGCCCTCCTCGCCGGCTTCCAGGGCCTGGTGCAGGGCCACACCTGGGTCTGGCCGATCCTGGCGGTGGCAGCGGGCCTGGCGCTGGGCGCGATCTCGATCCTGCATCTGAACCGGGCCGAAGCCCCGCTGCTCGAGCTATCCTCGTTCAAGGCCCACACCTTCGCGGTGACCACGATCGGCGCCGGCAACCTCTTCCGGATCACCATCGCAGCGACGCCGTTCCTGCTGCCGCTGATGTTCCAGCTGGCGTTCGGGCTGTCGGCCTGGCTGGCCGGGCTCTACGTACTGGCCTATTTCGGCGGCAACCTCCTGATGAAGACGGTAACGACGCCGGCGCTGAGAAACTTCGGCTTCCGCAATGTGCTGTTCGCCAACGGCCTCCTGGCCGGCGCCTCGATGATCGCATGCGCCTTCCTGACCCCCGCGACGTCGGCCGCGATCGTGGTCGTCGTACTGCTGATCGCCGGCCTGACCCGCTCGATGCAGTTCACGGCGTTGGCCACCCTCGCCTTCGCCGACATCGAGGCGCACCAGCGCGCATCGTCATCTACGCTCTCCAGCATGGTGCAGCAGGTCGGCGCGGGGGTCGGCGTCGGCGTGGCGGCCATTTTGATCAACCTCTCGCAAGCCTGGCGCGGCGCCCCGCATCTTGCGCTGGCGGACTTCCGCTTCGCCTTCCTGGTCGTCGGCGGCGTCGCGGTGGCCTCCAGCCTGCTCTTCCTGCGCCTCGCCCCCGACGCCGGCGCCGAGGTCAGCGGTCACGGTCGCCGGCGCGCGGCTTGACCGCGCCTTCGGGCGGGGCGCACGCTCCGGCGAATGGACACGGACGTCATCCTACAGACTCTGGAAGCCGTCGCCGAGCGCGGCGATCCGATGGCGGTGGTCTACCGGCGCCTGTTCGAGGCCTATCCCGAGACTGAGCGGCTCTTCATCATGGGCCCGAGCGCCAAGGGCCACATGCTGGACGAGGTGCTCAACGTGATCCTCGACTTCATCGGCGCCCGCACCTACGGCGGCCAGCTGATGCGCTGCGAGGTAGTCAACCACGAGAACCTCGGCGTACCGCCGGACGCCTTCATGGCTTTCTTCCCGATTGTCCGCGATGGCCTGCGCGAAGTCGCCGGCGACACCTGGACGCCCGAGATGGACCGCGCCTGGGCGGGTCTGTTGGTCGAGTTGCAAGCCGAGTTCGGCCGGGTTCCAGCCTAGATAGCGCCCTCGGCCTTCAGCGCCGCAACCTCGTCCGCGCTCAGGCCTAACAGCTCCCCGAACACGGCCGCGTTGTCCTCGCCAATCGCGGAGCTTGGCGTGGCCGGGGTTTGTGGGGTGCCGTGGTAACGCAGCGGGCTGCCGGGCACCGTGATCGGGCCGAGCCGGGGGTGGTCGATGTCCTCCAGCATGCCGCGGCTGCGCATGTGCTCGTTGGCCAGCACTTCATGCAGATCGCGCACCGGCGCCGACGGGACTTTGTGGGCGCCGGTAGCCGCGAACACCTCGGCCCGGGTCAGGCCCGCCGCCCAGGTCTCCACGACGGCGTCCGTCTCCGCCATGTGCGCCACCCGGGCGACGTTGGTGGCGAAGCGTGGGTCGCCCTCGAGGTCGGTCCGGCCCATCGCCGCCAGCAAGCTACGCCAGTGGCCGTCGTTGTTGCAGATGATCGCGAACCAGCCATCGCGGCAAGCGTAGACGTTGTAGGGCGAGATCGCGAGCCCGCCATGCCGGTTGCCGGTGCGGCCGAGCGGCCGGTCCGGGTTGTTGTGGACCATCCCTAAGTTGGAGGCGAGGGTCGGGAACATCGTCTCGATCATCGCCACCTCGACCATCCGCCCGAGCCCCGTGCGCTCGCGTTCGAAGAGCGCGGTCATGATCGCCCCGTAGAGGTGGGTGCCCGACAGGAAGTCTGCCACCGCCGGACCCGCCTTCACGGGCGGGCCATCGGGAAACCCCGTGACGCTGATCGCGCCAGACGCGGCCTGGATGGTGATGTCCATGGCAAGGTTGTCGCGTTCCGGGCCGGAGAGCCCGTAGCCGGTCGCCGAGGCGTAGATCAGTCGCGGGTTCTCGGCTGCCAGCACCTCGTAGCCGACGCCTAGCTTGTCCATCACGCCAGGCGCGAAGTTCTCCAGCAGTACGTCGGCTTTGCGCGCCAGCGCCTTCAGGAGCTCGACCCCGCGCGGGCTCTTCAGGTTGAGCGTGATCGCGCGCTTGTTGGAGTTCAGCATCGCCAGCGGGAGCGAGGCGCCGCCCCCGATCGCCTCGCGCACCCTGAGCGGCTCGCCATGCGGCGGCTCGATCTTGATCACCGTCGCCCCGGCCTTGGCCAGCAGCAGCCCGGCATAGGGGCCTTGGTAGACCTGCCCCATATCGAGCACGACCAAGCCCTGCAGCGGCGGCGGACGGGTCTCGATGGTGGTCATGCCGCGCCCGTTGTAGCGGCGAGACCCCTCACCTCACCTCTCCCCAACCTGCGGTCGGGGAGAGGGATACTGAGAGAGCGGGGTGGCCGAGGGATATTGAAGCCGCCGCCGAACCATCCGTAGCCCTCTCCCCGCTCGCGGGGAGAGGTGAGGTGAGGGGCGGTGCCGCTCGTGGAGAACATCAATAAAGCGCCTGGTTGAACAGGTCGCGGGCCAGCACGATGCGCTGCACTTCGCTAGGCCCCTCGCCGATGCGGCGGATGCGCATCTCGCGGTACCAGCGCTCGAGCGGCAGGTCCTTGGTGACGCCGTAGCCGCCGTGGATCTGGATCGCGCGGTCGACGACGCGGCTCGCGCCTTCGCTGGCCAGCAGCTTGGCCATCGCCGCTTCCGACCGGAACGGCTGCCCTGCCGCCGATCTGCACGCCGCCGCCAGCGTCGCCCAGCGCGCGGTGCGGATGTCGATCTCGTTGTCGACCACCATCCACTGGATCGCCTGCCGCGTGGAGAGCGCCGCGCCGAAGGTTTCACGCTGCTTGGCGTAGTCGATGCTCATCTCCTGCGCCCGCACCGCGACCCCGAGGCAGCCGGCGGCGTAGGGGATGCGCTGGCGGCTCAGCCGATCATTGGCGATGCCGAAGCCCTTGCCGACCTCGCCTAGCACATTGGCGTCGGGCACCCGCGCGTCCTCGAACTGAAGCTCGGTGCCGTAGTGGCCGGAGCGCAGGGTGTGGACCACGCGGCGGACGTGGAAGCCGGGCGTATCCGCATCGACGATAAAGCAGGTGATTCCGCCCCGCCCCTTCGAGGCGTCGGTGCGGGCGAAGACGATGCCGAAGTCGGCCCCGTCGGCGCCGGAGATGAATATCTTCGAGCCGTTGATCACCCAGTCGTCGCCGTCGCGCACCGCCTTGGTCTGGATCGCCCGCGCCGGGTCGGAACCGCCGGACGGCTCGGTGAGGCCGAAGAAGCCGCGCTTCTCGCCGCGCAGGGTGGGAAACAGGTAGCGCGCCTTCTGGTCGTCGTTGGCCTCGTAGAGCTGCGCCAGCCCCGCCCCGCCGAACGCGCCGAAGCAGGGCGAGTAGAGCCCGGCTCGGTGCTGCGAGGTCTCGATCGCGATCAGAGTCTGGGTGACGATATCGACGTCCGGCCCCCCGAATTCCGGCGGGATGCCGAGGCCGTAGAGTCCCATCGCGCGGGTGATCGAGGTCAGCCGGGCGTGGTCTTCAGGCTCGACCCGCGACGCGTCGGGATCGAGCTTGGCCTCCAGCGGCCAGATCTCTTCGCGCACGAAGCGGCGGACCTGATCGACGATCATCTCCTGCTCGCGGGTCATCTCGAAGTCCATCGCGCCCTCCCCGCTAGCCTGGACTGAGCCGCCCGAGGCGTCGGCCCATGTCCGCCGAATTGCCCTCGGGCAGCGCGCCGAAGTCGGCGACATGGACCATCAGCAGATCCTCGTAGCGGCTGAGGTAACCCGCTGTGACCTCGGTGCGAAACTTCGCCGCCTCGCCCGCCGCCAGCGCCGCCTGCAGCTCGCTGCGCAGCCCGAACAGGGTGCGGCCGCCAGCGTAACCGATCCGCAGCACGCGGCCATCGGCGTCGGCAAGCTGGAACACCCCGAGCTCAGCGGCCAAACCAGCGACGTTGGCGGATGTCAGCTCGCGCCAGGGCTTGTCCAGCCGCACGCCCACGCCTCAGCGCCCCTCGAACCGGGGCGGCCGATGATCCAACATCGCGGCCATCCCTTCTTTCGCATCGGCGCTGGCGGAGGCGGCCCCGACCAGCGCATCGATGTCGGCGTGCTCGATCCCGTCCCGGAACCCCATCGCCCGCACCATCAGCGCCTTCATCGCCCGCAGCGACAGCGGCGCGTTGCCCGCCAGCCGCTCGATCACCGCGGTCGCCGTCGCCTCCAGCGCCTCGGGCGGCACAGCGCGGTGGATTAGCCCCAGCTCGGCCATGCGCGTCGCCGGCAGTAGGTCGCCGAGCAGCAACATCTCGCGCGCCCCGACCGGACCGGCCACCTCCAGCAGCTTCTTGGCCAGGAACCAGCTGGGCGCGAGGCCGATCTTGGCCAGCGACATCCCGAACCTGGCCCGATCGCTCGCCACCACGAAGTCGCAATGCAGCGCCAGCTCGTTGCCGCCGGCGATCGCATCGCCCTGCACCACAGCCACCACCGGCAGCGGATAGAGCTCGATCGCGTGCAGCATGCTCTCGATCACGCCGGAGACGATCGTCCCGCCGCCGCGCTCGCGCAGATCGAGCCCCGCACAGAACACCGGCCCCTCGGCCCGGATGACGGTGACGCGCTCAGCAGCAGGCGGCTCCACAACGAACGCTTCGGTGAGCGCCGCCAGCATCTCGGTGTCGAGCGCATTGCGCTTCTCGCCCCGCGCCAGCACGACTTCGCGGACGGCGCCGCCGGTTGAGACTTTGACCTTCTCCATCGCCCTCGGTCATCGACCCGAGGCGCCGTGCGGTCAAGCAGGAGGGAGAACGAGGCTGGCGGTGACGGAGGGATTCGAACCCTCGGTACGGCTTTACACCGTACAACGGTTTAGCAAACCGCCGCCTTCAGCCACTCGGCCACGTCACCAGTCAGGTCGGCCCGCCGCTATGCCGGAAAAGGCTTCAGCCTTCAAGCGCGGCCCATGCCGACGTCTGGCCGGGGCTATTCGCGCCGCAGCAGCTTCTCGGTGATGAGCGTGCCCCACCACTGCGCCTTGAAGTCTCGGCGGATGGCGTCGGGGTCGTAGTCCGGCTCGCGCGCCCAGTCTTCCAGCGACAGGCCGCGCGGCGCGATGTGGGCCAGGTAGTATTCGAAATAGAAGTCCAGCACGCCGGTCTGGCCGGCGCGGAAGTGGCCATATCGCAGGTGCAGCTGATCCATCGCCTGGCGGATCGGCTGGCCTTTGCGAAAGTGCATGTAGAGCACGCTCATCACCCCGGCCCGGTCCGCGCCGGACTTGCAATGCAGCACCGCCGGGTACTCCAGGCCGTCGAACAGCGCCCGGGCGCCCAGGATCTGCTGGGCGGTCGGCACATCGCGCGAACGGACCGGGTAGCTGATCAGCTTCAGGCCGTAGCGGGCGCAGGCGTCTTCCTCCAGCGCGTGGTGGCTGTCGGCGCCGCCGCGCAGGTTGACCACGGTGCGAATGCCGAGATCGCGCCAAGCCTTGATCTGGAACGGCCACGGCTGGTTGCTGCGCATCAGCTCGTCGCTGATCCAGTGCGCGTTGGTCCAAGCCAGCCGCAGGTAGGCATGGTCGTTCCAAAGGTGGTGAAGCACGGTCGCCCGGCGCCCACTGGGCGTGGTCAGATCGAAGGTCTTGGCCATCGGGCCCCGACTAGTCGCGATCCGTGCGAAGCGCAAACCGGTGCAGCGTCGCGCCCGCTCTGCGTCGACCTGCGAGCTTAACTAAATCGCGGCGCGCGCCTTGCTAGGCAGGGCCTACGATGACCCTGATCCTCGGCCACGCTCCCGCCCCGTCCCAGGCCGGAACGCACGCGACCCCCGCGGCGCCGGTTCTGACCCCGTTTGACACAGAGACGGCGGCGCCTGCGTTGCCGCCGGCCGAACAGGCGCGCGACCGGCGCGGTCCGATGAGGCCTTCGGCCCTGTCGCCGACGCGCTCGCGCCTGACCGGCTGGATGCTGGGGATGATCTTCCGCGTGGCCGATACGCTGGCGCTGAGTTCCATCGCCCTGATCGCGGCGCCGCTGGCGGCCGGCGACGTGACCCCGGCCTCGGTAATCCCGTTCATCGTCGGCGCGGCGGCGCTGCTCTGGAGCCTCTCCAGCCTCCACGCCTACGCCTTCGCTCAGCGCGAAGGGCTGGGACGCCACCTGATCCGGGTCGCGGCCGGGTTTGGCCTGGCTGCGCTCGGCCTCGAATTCCTGATGCTGGGCTTCCATCCGCAAGCCGTGTCACCGCAGCCGTTCGCGCTCTGGTTCCTGGCCAGCTTTCTCACCCTCTACGCGTTGCACGCCGTCTGGTGGCTGATGGTTCGCCGCTGGCGCCGCGCCGGACGCCTGACTCCCAACGTCGTCGTGGTCGGCGCGACCCAGAACGCCGAGCGGCTGATCGCCGCCGCCCTCGAAAGTCGTGAAGCCGCCGTGTTGGGCGTCTTCGACGATCGGCTGGACCGTATCACCGGCGATCTCGCCGGCGTGCCTGTGCTGGGCGATACCGAGGCGCTGCTTGCGCACCGGATCATGCCGTTCGTCGACCGGGTGGTGATCGCGGTGCCTCAGAACGCCCAGGCCCGCGTGCGCCAGCTCATCGAGCGCCTGGAGGTGCTGCCGAACCAGGTGATGCTGTTCATCGACCAAGGCCCGGCCGGCCGGGCCGCCGCGCTGTCGCGGATCACCGAGGCGCCGCTGGCGCCGGTCTCCGGCGCGCCCAGCGACGAACGCCGCGCGTTGGTGAAGCGGATCCAGGACCTCGTGGTCGGGACCACCGCGCTCGTGCTCGGCTTCCCGCTGATGGCGATGATCGCGCTCGCCATCAAACTCGACAGCCCCGGCCCAGTGTTTTTCCGCCAGCGCCGCCACGGCTTCAACAACGAAGAGATCCTGGTCTGGAAATTCCGCTCGATGCGGCCGACCACCAGCACCGATATCGTGCGCCAGGTGAGCGCCGACGACGACCGGGTGACCCGCGTCGGCCGCGTGATCCGCCGCACGAGCCTCGACGAGCTGCCGCAACTGATCAACGTGCTGAAGGGCGAGATGTCGCTGGTCGGCCCGCGTCCGCACGCCGTCGGCATGAAGACTGGCGAGACCCAGAGCGCCAAGCTGGTCGCCGAATACGCTCACCGCCACCGCATGAAGCCGGGCATGACCGGCTGGGCGGCGATCAAGGGCTCGCGCGGCCCGGTCGACACGCCCGAACTGGTCAAGCGGCGGGTCGCCCTCGACATCGAATACATCGAACGCCAGTCGCTGATGCTCGATCTGGTGATCATGGCGCAGACGATCCCCTGCCTGCTCGGCGACACCGAGACGGTGCGCTGATGTTCTGGCGTGGGGTGCTGGGCTACCTGCCGATGAACGTCGTGCAGGGCGTGGTCGGCCTCTTCTCGATCGTGGTCTTCACCCGCTGGCTCTCGCCGGCGGACTTCGGCGTCTACGCGCTGGCGTTCTCCGGCATGAGCCTCGCCCACACCCTGGTGTTCACCTGGATGGAAGCGGCGATGGCGCGGTTCTATGCACCGGAAGCCGACGCCGGGCGTCTGCCGGAGCACTTCGTCACCCTCTACCGCAGCTGGCTGATCGCGGCTGGCGCCTTCGCGCTGATCGCTGGCCTTGGCCTGATGCTCTGGCCGGGCGACGGGCCGCTGAAGCTGGCGATCGGCGCCGGCCTGGGCGCGATCCTCGCCCGCAGCCTTTTGAAACTGAACCAGGAGCGCCGGCGCGCGGCGGGTGACGTCCGCGGCGCGGCGGTGATGGACATGGTCCAGACCCTGGCCGGATTTGGCCTCAGCGCTGGGTTCATTCTAGTCGGTCTGCGCGGCGCGGCCCCGCTCGCTGGGCTCGGCGCGGCCGCGACGGTCGTGCTGGTCTTTCTCCTGCCGGCGGAGCTTCGTCGCGGCTCGGGCGGCCGCTTCAACCCACGGCAGGCGCGCGTCTATTTCACCTACGGCGTGCCAGTCGCGCTCTCGCTGATCTTCGCGCTGGCGCTGGCGACCACCGACCGGTTCCTGCTGGCGCTCTACCTCAACGCCGAGACCGTCGGCGTCTACCAGGCCGGCTACAGCCTCGCGAACCGCACCCTGGACGTTGTGTTCATCTGGCTGGGCGCTGCCGGCGGACCGGCGCTGATCGTCGCCCTGGAGCGCGGCGGCGCGGCGGCGCTGGCCAAGGCG
Source organism: Caulobacteraceae bacterium (assembly GCA_036494265.1). Taxonomy (GTDB): domain Bacteria; phylum Pseudomonadota; class Alphaproteobacteria; order Caulobacterales; family Caulobacteraceae; genus Acaudatibacter. The sequence continues at coordinate 47,901 of DASXOP010000040.1, forward strand.
GCGCGCGAACAAGCCGGGTTGATGCTCGCGCTTGCCCTACCCGCTTCGGTCGGCCTCGCCCTCGTCGCGACACCGCTGGCCGAGGTGATGGTCGGTCCGGCGCTGCGCCAAGGCGCCGCCCAGGTGACCCCCTGGATCGCCGCCAGCGCGCTCTTCGCCGGCCTCACCACCTACTACACCCACCAGGCTTTCACCCTCGGCCGCCGCACCGCCCTGTTGCTGGCCGCGATGAGCCTGCCAGCCGCGGCCAACCTAGCGCTCAACCTGATCCTGATCCCTCGCATGGGGCTGACCGGCGCCTTGATCGCCACGACCGCGAGCTATGGCCTTGGCCTCGCCTGCTCGATCGCGCTGGGCCGCTTCGCCCAGGCGCTGCCGCTGCCTTGGGCCGCGCTCGCTCGCACGGCGCTGGCGACGGCGGCGATGGGCGTCGTGGTGGCGCGGTTGCCGAGCCTCGGTGGCGTCCTCGAACTGACGCTCAAGGCCGGCGCGGGCATGCTGGTCTACGGCGCCGCGGCCTACGCGCTCGACGTCGCCGAGGTCCGCTCTCGCGGCCGCCAGGCGCTGTCGCTGCGCACCCGGATGGCGACATGAGCGCCGAACTTACCCTGACCGACAACGCCACCTGGGCGAGCGCCGCGCCGCGCCTCTCGGTGCTGGTTCCGTTCTATCGCGATGACCCTACCCAGCTGCTGCGGGCGCTGAATGCGGCCGGCGCGGCGGTCGAAATCGTCACCTTGGACGACGGTTCCGGCGACGACACCCTGGCCGATCGCGTGGCGCAGTGCATCGTCGGCCTCTCCGCCCCCGCCCGCTTCGTTCGTCTCGCTGCCAACCGCGGCCGCGCCGCGGGACGCAACGAGTTGGCGGCGCAGGCGCGCGGCGCGCACCTGCTGTTCCTAGACTCCGACATGCTGCCGGATGCGCCGGATTTCATCGGCCGCTGGCTGGCGCTGATCGAAGCGGACGACCCGGCTGTCGCGTTCGGCGGCTTCTCGCTCGAGCAAGCCCCGCGCACCCGCGACAACGCGGTGCACCGGGCGCTGGCGGCGCGCAGCGACTGCTTACCGGTGGAAGAGCGCCGCAAGGCGCCGGAGAAGCACGTCTTCACCTCCAACCTCCTGATCCGTCGCGACGTGTTCGCCGCCGAACCGTTCGACGCAGGTTTCGTCGGCTGGGGCTGGGAGGACGTCGAGTGGGGCATGCGCGTCTCGCGTCGGCACCAAATCGTCCATATCGACAATCCGGCCACTCACCTCGGCCTGACTCCTGCCGCGACCATGGCCGCCAAGTTCGAGCAGTCGGCCGCCAACTTTGCCCGCGTCGTCGCCGCGCACGGCGACATCGTGAAGACCTACCCCAGCTACCGCGTCGCCAAGGCGCTGAAGCGCGCGCCGCTGCGTTCGCTCTGGCGGCCCTGGCTGAAGGCGGCGGCCCTCGTCGATCTCGCGCCCGCCGGCCTGCGCGCCTTCGCGCTCAGGCTCTACCGCGCGGCGCTCTATGCGGAGGCTGTCTGATGACCGATGCCTACCACGCCGACAGTTCCTGGCGCGCCAAGGTCCGCCGTCGCACCGTGCGGCTGGCCTCGCGCCGTCCTGCCCGCGCGCCGGAACGGCCGCTGATCTCGTTCTCGTTCGACGACGTACCCGCGACCGCGGCTGAAACTGGCGCGGCGGTCCTCGAAGCCCGCGGCTTGCGCGGGACCTTCTATGTCGCCGCCGCCCTGACCGGGACCGACGCCGTAACCGGTCCGATGGCTGAGGTCGCGGCGATCAACCGCCTCGCCGCCGCCGGGCACGAGATCGGCTGCCACACCTACTCGCACCTCGATTGCGGTCAGGCCGCCGCTTGCGACGCGGTAGAAGACGTGGCGCTCAACGCTCAGACCCTGATCGGATGGGGCCTGCCGCGCCCGGCGACCTTCGCCTATCCGTTCGGCGACGTCGCGCCCTTGACCAAGCGCGCGCTCGCCTCTCGCTTCGGCCTGATGCGGGCCCTGCATCATGGCCTCGTCATCGCCGGCGCGGACCTCAACCAGGCGCCCGCCGTGGGGGTCGAGGGGCCTGACGGCGAAACGCTGGCGATGCACTGGCTGGAGCGCGCCGCCACCCGCCACGCCTGGCTGATCCTCTGCACCCACGACGTCGCCGAAACGCCCTCGGACTATGGCTGCACGCCCGGCGCCCTGGCCCGGATCGCCGATCGGGCGCTGGACGCAGGCTTCCAGGTGGTCACGGTGGCCGAAGGCGCCCGCCGGGTTGGGTCGCCGATGCTGTCTCATTCCGAACAGGTCTCGGCGATTTCGGAACAATCAACCGCGGCCTGACGCTCGCGAGCGGCCCCGCGGGCGCAATCTCGCTGGCATGTGGCGTGCAACGCCTGGCTCGTCGCAATGCGAGGGGGTGGGCGTTGACGCCATCCGATTTCAGTCTAGGCGAGGTCGGCGCGGCGTTCGCACCGTCGGCGGTGACACTGGAGCGCCCGCGCCGGCGCGGCCTCGAACGCTCGGCGATGGTGCTGGGTCTGGCGCTCTACTCCGGCCTGTTGTTAGGGCTCTACCAGCTTGGCTCGAAGCTGGTCCCCGACGCCGTTAGCGTCCGCATCGCCGGCCACAGTCTGGATCTGTCCAACGTCCACGCCCGCCTGTTGAGCAACGCCATGGTCCTGCTGACGATGCTCCCCGGCGCGCTTTGGCTCGAGGTGCTGCTGGTCGGTTGGCGGGGCAGTTCGCTGCGCCAGATGCTGACCGCCCCCACCGCCTCGACCAAGACCGACATCGCCTTCTTCGCGTTAGCCCAGGGCCACGTGATGGACGTCGTCGCCAAGGTTATGCTGCTGGGTGCGTCGATGATCTCCGGGCTCTGGTTGCGTGACTGGATCGCGGCGACGTTCGGCTTCGAACTCGACGGTGGCGTCCTGCCAATCGCCGCGCAGATCCCGATCTACTTCCTGGTCTACACCTTCTGCGACTACTGGACCCACCGGCTCGACCACACCCGCTACTTCTGGCCGGTGCACCGCTTCCACCACGCGGCGACTGAGTTCTGCGTCGTGACGGCCACCCGCGAGCACCCTGCGGCGTTCGCCTCTATCTTCCTCATCAACGTGCCGATGGCAGTGCTGGGCGCGACACCCGAAGCGATGATCTACGTCAACGTGGCGATCACCGCGCTCGGATTCCTGATCCACTCGCGGATCGACTCCGGCTGGGGCTGGATCGGGCGCTGGGTCGTGCAGTCGCCCAACCATCACCGCCTGCACCACAAGCTCGATATGACCCACCCGACCGGCCACTTCAGCACCGCGCCGCTGTGGGATCACCTGTTCGGGACCTGGTGCGGCGACGCGGACCAGACGCTCCCGATCGGCGTCGACACCCACTACCGGCACGGCTTCTGGATCGCGCCCGATCTGCTGCGCGACTACTGGGACTTCTGGCGCGGCTGGTTCCGGCGCGCGGCCTGAGCGGCCGTTGCCGCAGGCGCGGTCTTTGCGTCCGGCAACGCCAACCTCACCGCAAGCGCCACGAAGATCACCCAGCGCATGTCGTTGTAGACGACGGCGATGCTCTCGGTGAGCGTGGTCAGGCTGTAGATCACGAAGAAGGGCAGAGCGAGGTAGGCGCCGGCGCGGGTGTAGATCGCGAAGACGTTGGCGATCAGGGTCTGCAGATAAAAGCCGGCCCAGGCGATCAGGCCGGGCAGCCCCAGCGACAGCCACTGCTCCAGCCAGGAATTGTGCGCGTGGTGCGGGCGAAAGCCGGCGTCGTGGATGATCCAGGCGAGCGGCCCCCAGCGATCGGTCTCATCCCAGATCGCGGCGTAGCCGTACCCTTCCCACGGCCGGGCCTGGATCTGCCGCATCACCGCGCTCCAGATCTGGGTGCGGCCGGTCAAGGTCGCGTCCTTGCCCAGGAGGCCGAAGAGGATGTGCGAGGCGAAGAGCGCGATCGACGCGACCAGCCCGACCCCGACCAGCGCCGCCCATGTCGCGGCGACCCCAGCCGCCGGCCCGCGCCGGACGGTCCACACCAGCCCTGTCGCTCCGGCGGCGAGCATCACAGCGACCAGCGAGGTCTTCGAGGTGCTCATCAGCACCAGGAAGACACACAGCGCCGTTACGCCCCACCAAAGCTTGCGCCGGCGTGGGTTCAGCATCGCCGCGGCCGACGCGATCGAGGCGCCGAGCGCCTGGTTGTCGCCAAAGGCGTTCTTCTCCGCCCACAGGCCGCACCAGGCGCCGGGAAACAGTGTCTGCATGCGCCCGACCGAGGGGACGAACAGACACACGAACAGGGACACCACGGCCAGGATGGCGAACGCCGTGGCCATCGCTTCAGCGAGTTTCGGCCAGTCGTAACGCGTCGCGAGGACGACGCCGCTCAGCGTCGTGAACACGAGCGCGAAGATCCGCCTGGACGTCTGGTCCGGCGCGACTGACCAGAACAGCGAGGCCCAGGCAATGCCAAGCACCAGAAGCAGCAACGGCTGGCGGACGAGGCCGCCGACGCTCTCCAGCGGGCGCAGCGCGAGCAGCCCGACGGCCATGCCGTAGGCCGGCAGGTAGAGCGTGCGGATGAGCGCCGATTCCGGCGACTGCTCGGCGCCGCCTGACAGCAGCGACACCCAGCCCTGGCTGTAGGTCAGGATCAGGAACACCGAGGCGGCGAAGGCGGCGAGCTCGATCCAGTTTCGAGGCTGCGCCTTCCGCCTGGATCGCGCCTGCGGAAACGGCGCGACGACCGCGGTCACGGGGCAGAGCCCCGGCGGAACGAGGGCGCGTTGACCTGCACCCGATTGACGAAGAGGCCCGCGCAATGCGCCCCGGCCGCCGCGAGGTCGTCCCGCAGATCGGCCGGCGCCCGCACGTCATGCTCGTCCGCGGCGACCACCAGCACCACGTCGTCCATGAACGGTGCGACCGTGAGTCCCGCTTGCGAGCGATCCGCGGCCGGGGCGTCGACGACGATCAGGTCGCAGTGCCGCCGCAAGGATTTCCAGTAGTCGCCCACCGGTACGACGTGCACGCCTTGGCGGCCGCGCAGCGCCTCGCGGCGAAAGCGGGTGACCCAGAAACCGCGTCCGCCGACGTCGTGGGAGCTGATGTAGCGGGCGTCGGGCCAGGGGCGTCCGTCCGGGCGCTTCAGCGGCGGATGGACGCTGAAGAACATCGTGCCGTCGGGGGTCGCCGCAGCGGCCGGGCCGACCTCGCCGTACCGCGATGGGTCACGCTCCAGTCGCGTGGCCTGGGTTTGCCCCATCAGATCGAGATCGATCAGCCACACCCGTCGGCGCAGCGTGCGCGCCGCGTAGAATGCGAATTCGCGAGCGACCGTGGACACACCCTCGCCGTCTCGCGCGGCGATGAACTCGACCGCACGGCCGCGGCCGCCTGGCGATGCGCCAAGCGACGTCCACAGCTCGGCCATCTCGGCGCTCAGATCCACCATCGGCCCGAATCGTCGTCCCGCCGCCAAGCGGGAAGGCTAGTCCAATCGCAGGACCCACGCACAGCTGACCACACCGGCGTCGCCCCTATGCCGGTTGTTTGAGCGGCGCAGCGCCCAGCACTGGCAGGTCGAGCGTGCGACCCGCGGAGGCCGGCGTCGGCAGACCCGGCCGCAGGAACATGCGCAGAAGCCCGGCGCAGAGCGCGGAGAAGCCCGCGAACACCAGCGCCAGAATCAGCACCGGCTTCCTCAGGCTCTTGCCTTCGGTCGGCGCCGTGGCGCGCTCGACGATGCGGATGTTGTCGTTGGTGGCGGCGGCGATCTGCTGCGAGGCCTCGGTTTCCTCGGCCTTGGCGGTGAGGTCCTTGACGTTGGTCTGCAGCGCGTCGCGATCGAGGTTCATCGCCTGGTATTGCGGCTCGAGCTGAGCCAGGCGCAGGCGCCGGACGGTGAGCTGGTTCATCTCGTCAGTGAGCGCGGCGGCGGTCTGGCGCAGGCCGGCCACCTCGGCGCTGAGCTGCAGCTTCTCGGTCTGGAAGGTCTGGTAGACCGGGTTGAGACCCGTGCGCTCGGTTCCCTTGGCGGTGGTGCGGCCAGCCGCGATCGCCGCTTCGAGCCGGGCGATCTGGGCGTCCATGTCCTTCACCGGCTGGGCGTCGGGCTTGTAGCGCGACAGCAGGCCCTCGCGCTGCACCCTGAGGTCGGCGAGCTTCGCTGGCGCCGTCGGGTCGCTGTCGTGATAGAGGCCGATTTCCGGGGTCACATCGCCGAGCTCGGCGCCAATCGCCGCCAGCCGAGCGACCTTCTCCTTTAGCGCGGCGTCGTTGGTGTACTGCTGCTGTTCGATCTGCGCCGAGAGCTGCGACAGAGAAGTCTTGTCAGCCTCGAAGTCCCCAATCTGGTTGGTCGAGAGGAAGCTCTGATAGGCGGCATCCTCTTCCGCCAGCCGCTGCTCAAAGGAGCGGCGCTGGTCGTCGAGCGCGCCGGTGGTCGGGGTCAGCAGCACCGAGCGGCGATAGATCAGATATTCTTCGAGCAGGGTGTTCAGTATCTGCGCGGCGAGTTGCGGATCGTGGCCCTCGTAAGTGACGTGGATTACCGGGAGGGCCGGGGCGGTGTCGATCTTCAACCCCTTGCCGATCGATTGCGCGACCTTGGCGACGATCACGTCGCGCCCGTCCGACGATGCGGCGTTGTAGGCGGCGGCCTGGTCGGGGGCGATCCGCGCGACGCCGATCCGGCGAACGACGCGCGTCTTCAGAGCGTCGCTGCCCATGATCTCGGTCTCGGACTGCAGCATCTGGTCATTGTCGGGCACCGCGCCGCGGGCGGCGTCGCCGGAGCGCGGCTGGTAGACGTACTCCTGCCCCAGCTTCACCAGCACGCTCGAATGGGCGTCGTAGGAGGTCTTCAGCGTGAAGGCGAAGACGATGCCGGCGATCGCGATGACCAGGAACACCGCCAGCATGAGCCAGCGTTCGCGCCAGAGCAGCGGCGGGATCTCCGAGAGCGCGTACTTCGGGCGCGCCAGCCAGTCCGTGTCACGCGGCTCCGAAGAGCGCGCCGCGGGCCGTGCCGGAAAGACGCCTTGCGATGTCATGCTCTGCCGACAAACCGAATCTCTGGCCGAACCAGGAGGCCCCAAACCACTGGGGCCGGGACAGGCTCACCGGACGCGATTAAGGTTTCCTTACCCATTCTCCTTAACCTTTGCCCGCATGATGAAATCGCGCGCAGTCATCGTTTCCCTGGCGCTTGTCCTAGCGACGGCCGGTCCAGCCGGCGTCCTGGCTGCGACCCGATTCGTCAACATCCCTTACGCGACTTGGACCGATGACGAGCCGCAATACCGGCTGTTTCCAGGCGACGAGATCGATGTCGCGGTGCCCTCGGCGCCCGAACTCAACAAGACGGTCATCGTGCAGCCCGACGGCCGGATCATGCTGCCGCTGCTCACGCCCCAGATGGCCGCCGGGCGCTCGGCGACCGAGCTGCAGGTGGAGCTAGGCCGCGCTTACGCCGACCAACTGTTGCGACCAGACGTCACAGTCACGGTTCGTGCGCAGCCGCTGAAGATTTTCGTCGGCGGCCAGGTCAGCAAGCCTGGCGTCTACGATATGCCGGGCGACATCGACGCGTTGCGCGCCGTCGTCGAGGCTGGCGATTTCGTCAGCGGGGCGAAGAAGTCGCAGGTGGTGATCATTCGCCGCGGCAGCGACGGGCGACCGATGATGCGGACCGTGGATCTGAACCGGCCGTTCCACAGCGCCCATGGTTCGGACCTGATTCCGCTGCGCCGCTTCGACATCGTCTACGTGCCGAAGACGGGCCTGGCCGAGCTCGGGGATGTCATGGGCCAGCTGCGCAACGCGCTGCCAATCAGCTTCAGCTACGCGTTCGGCGGTCTACCGCTCTAGCGCGCGGCGACGCTCAGACGCTGGTCGCCTGAGCTGAAAACACGTTTGAATTCAATGGTGAAGCTTGATCAGCCCTCCGCCAGCCACTGGCGCGCCTGACGCTGGGCTTCGGCGACGTCGGCCGGGTCCATCTCGCGGCTCAGTTCCTTGCGGTAGATCTTGGCTTCCTGCGAGCCGCGCATGGCGGCCAGATTGAACAGCATGTGCGCGGAGACGAAATCGAGCGGCGCGCCACCCTGACCGGTCGAATACAGCAGGCCCATTCGGAACAGCTCGTCTCCCGACGATAGCGGCCCCGGCAGCGGCAGGACGCCTTCCGGCGCGACTTCCACAACCCCAAGCATGGTCTTCTTCCCTTCCCAGCAGTCCGGCGTCGCCCCGTTCTGGATGGCGAACACCGATCCCTGAGCCAGGAAAGTCGAGCTTCACTGAAGATATGGTTAAGCCCGAATTCAGGTAGCTTTTACATTCGGCTGGGTGCGCTCTACTTGCGCGGCTACTGGCTACCCTACTTGCGGGCGCGTTGACCGAAGAGGACCGATCGCGCCGCTTCGGCCTCGCGTCCGCCGGCCTGCAGGCTCGATCGGGCGAAGTCGCGGGCCTTGGCCATGGCGCGACCAACCGCTTCACGCGCCCCGACCCGCGCCTGCCAGGCCTTCAGCGCCAGGAAGTCGTCGAGGTCGAGCGCGGACGACGAGCGCGGTTGCACCCAGGGCCAGGTGATCATGTCGGCGATGGTGTAGTCGCCGGTGATGAAGTCCTTCCCGGCCAGCTGGGTGTCGAGCACGCCGTAGAGCCGGTGAACCTCGTTGGTGTAACGAATTGCGCCGTAGGCCACCTGCCGTTGGTCGTGGATGAAGCTGGGGGCGTAGTTGCGGAAGTGGTTCCGCTGGCCGGCGTTCGGGCCGAAGTTGGCCATCTGCCAGAACACCCACTCATCGACCCTCACCCGCTCGCGCTCGCCTTGCGGATAGAACTGCCCGGTCTTGCGGCCGAGGTACTGCAGGATCGCGCCCGACTCGAAGATCGAAATCGGCTGGCCGTCAGGCCCGTCGGGGTCGACAATCGCCGGCATCCGGTTGTTGGGGCTGATCGCCAGAAACTCGGGCTTGAACTGATCGCCGCGGCCGATGTTCACCGGCACGATCGTGTACGGCACGCCCATCTCTTCGCAGGCGATGGTCACCTTGTGACCGTTCGGCGTCGGCCAGTAGTGAATCTCGATCGGCGCCGGCATGGACATCTCCTGGCAAAGCAACTCGGCCTACTTGCGGCTGGTCCGGCGCTGGGGCAACCCTGGCTCGGTGCGAGCGATATATCGTTCAGGCGAGGTTCAGTCGCGATCTGTGCATCTGAGGCCGTGAAGACAGCGAAGTCCGATACGCGCGGCGCATTCAAGCGTCTGTCGCTCGTGATCGCCGCCGGCGTGGCCCTGGTCGGCGCCTCGGCGGCGCTTGCCCAGCCGTATCAGCATCATGGCGGCAATTCCGGCTGGAATCACAATGGCAATGGTCCAAGCTGGAGCCATGGCGCGGCGACGCCGCCCTGGCAGCGGTCGGTTCCGCATAGCGTCTCGCCGGGCGGCTATCCAAATGGTCGCGGGCCGAGCCCCGCTGGCGGTTGGGACCAGCATCGGTACAACGGTTACTGGGTTGGTGGACGCTGGTACTACGGCCAGCCGCAACAGCCCGCCTACGTCGCGCCCGGATTCCGGCCTGGCTTCACGCCCTGGCGGCGCGGCGCCTTCCTGCCGCCAGCTTATCAGTCCTACGTGCTCGACGCATATTGGCGCTTCCACCTGCGCACGCCGCCCTACGGCTACCACTGGGTCCAGGTCGGCGACGAGTACCTGCTGGTGTCCGCTTCGACCGGTCTGATCTTCGATGTCGTGACGGGTGGGCAGTGACCCGACTCAACGGGTGAAGCGTATGTCCCAGCCACGTGCGATCCAGCCGGCCTCGACCACGTCGATGTCGTGCACGCCGGCTGGGTTGGTCCTCGACGGCGAATTGCCCAGGTAGGGCGCGCGTTCCACCCGCCAGATGCCGAGCAGCCGGCGCAGCTCCGGCAGCGGCTCGGCGTGGTCGTCAACGCGAATCGAGAGGTCGGGGAAGTCCTCGGTGGTGATCATCACCATGGCTGCCGACTGCCGCCCGCGTCGGTCACCTCCCGCCGCCTCGCCGGCTTCCAGCGCCGCCAGCATACGCTCCGGCAGCGGGGCGCCGGGATTGGCTTTGAACCCAGCTAGGGTCGCGGCGGCCACCTTGTCGTTGGACAGCATGTTGCCGGCGACGCTGACGAACGGCTCACCGCAGCTGCCGGCCCATTGAACGCAGTGCTTGCCGGTCCACGCCGCGATGCGGCCTTCCCGGTCGACGCAATGCAGCTGACGCACTTCGCGCCCTTCGTCGCCGGCAATGGCGGCCTCGATCGCGAGCTGGGCGCTGAGGCCGCGGGCCAGGCCCTGCAGCACGGCCGGCCCGAGGTAGCGGTTGGTCAGCGACTGGGTGCCAACCGCGCCGACACCCGATTGCACGAAGGGCACGAACGTACCGGCGGCGAACGCCTTTGTCGCCACCGCTGCGCCAAACGCGCCCGCTTCCGGATCGTAAGCGACGATCGACCAGGTCATGAGAGCCTTCCGGTCACAGTCCCAGTTTCGCCCTGAGGATCGCGTTCACCGAGCCTGGGTTGGCCTTGCCGCCGGTCTCGCGCATCACTTGGCCGACGAACCAACCGATCGCTTGCGGTTTGTCCTTCACCGCCGCGGCCTGGCCCGGGTTGGCGGCGATCAGCGTGTCGATCATCGCCTCCAACGCGCCAGTGTCGCTGACCTGGGTAAGGCCTCGGGCCTCGACGATCGCGGCCGGCGTCCCCTCCCCGGCCCACATGTGCTCGAACACCTCGCGGGCGATCTTCGAGGAGATCACGTTCGTCTCGATCAGCTCGACGAGGCCGGCGATGTCGGACGTGGGTATCGGGCTCTCGGTGATCTCCAGGCCATCTTTGGCCAGGTGACCCAGCAGTTCGTTGGTCACCCAGTTGGCGGTCAGCTTCGCGTCGCGTCCCTTGGCGGCCGCCTCGAAGTAGTCGGCCCGCGCGGCCTCGATCACCAGCACCCCGGAGTCATAGGCCGACAGCCCGTACTGGCCCATCAGCCGCCGGCGTTTGTCGTCGGGCAGCTCCGGCAACGAATCCTGGATGCGTTTCACCCAAGCGGGGTCGAGCTCCAACGGCAGCAGGTCGGGATCGGGGAAGTAGCGGTAGTCTTGCGCGTCCTCCTTGGAGCGCATCGAGCGAGTCTCGCCCTTGGTTGGATCAAAAAGCCGCGTCTCCTGATCGATTTTGCCACCGTCCTCGAGGATCTCGATCTGCCGGCGCGCCTCGTGCTCGATCGCCGCCTGGATGAAGCGATATGAGTTGACGTTCTTGATCTCACACCGCGTACCCAGTTCGCCGCCGGGCTTGCGCACCGAGACGTTGACGTCGGCGCGCAGATTGCCCTTCTCCATGTCGCCGTCGCAGGTGCCGAGGTAACGCAGGATGGTGCGCACCTTCTTCACGTAGGCAGCCGCTTCGTCCGACGAGCGCATGTCCGGATAGGAGACGATCTCCATCAGCGCGGTGCCGGCGCGGTTGAGGTCGACGTAGGTGGCGTTTGGATCCAGGTCGTGGATCGACTTGCCGGCATCTTGTTCCAGGTGCAGCCGTTCGACGCGCACGGTGAAGAACGAGCCGTCGTCGCGCTCGACCTCGATCTCGCCCTCACCGACGATCGGGTCTTTGTACTGGCTGATCTGATAGCCCTGCGGCAGGTCGGGGTAGAAGTAGTTCTTCCGGTCGAAGCGCGACCAGTGGTTGATCTTTGCTTTCAGGCCGAGGCCCGAGCGCACCGCCTGCTCGACGCAATGGGCATTGATCACCGGCAGCATGCCCGGCATCGCCGCATCGACGAGGCTGACCTGCTCGTTCGGACCGGCGCCGAAGCCGACCGCCGCACCCGAGAACAGCTTCGACTTCGAGGCCACCTGGGCGTGGACCTCCAGCCCGATGACGATCTCCCAGGCGCCCGTGCGCCCCTCGATCAGTTTGGATTCCGCAGTGCTCATCGCCCTCATTTAGTCGATCGAACGCCCAAGCGCATCGCCCGATCTGGCGAGACATCTAGGAGCTGCGCGCGATCGCGTTGACATCGTTAGGCGCCCGGCTCACGCTTCTCGTGGGTCGATACACCCGCCGCCTGCGCCCCGAGAGGGGTACGGTGAACGTATCGAACGAGCTCTCCTCATCGATCCCTCAGCCAGCCGGGCGAGCGAGATCGGCAACGCAGGCGCTGATCAAGGTTCTCGTCCGTGAGCAGGATCGAACCATGACTGATACGCAACACGCCAAGCAGATGGCGCGCGCCTTACGGCAGGCCTTAGCCGCCAAGTCGATCGACGTCACCCACAGCCAGTCCCTTGAGTTTGTGGCTCAAAGCCTCGGCCATGCGGATTGGAATACGCTCAGCGGCGCTGAAGCCGTCGCCGAACCCGCGGCTTCAGTGACGTTCCAGAACGCCGTTCCGATCTTGCGAATGTTCGACGTCGCTAAGGCTAAGGCTTTCTATGTGGACCTGCTCGGATTCCAGCTCGACTGGGAGCACCGCTTCGAGCCCGGCTTTCCGCTCTACATGCAGGTCTCGCGCGCCGGCATCCGCCTGCATCTGTCCGAGCACCACGGCGATGGGACGCCGGGAACTGTCGTCTGGATCAACCTCACGGGCCTCGATGCGCTTCATGCCGAACTGAGGGCGAAGGGCAGTCATGCCGGGATCGAGGAAGGTCCAAACCCGGACATGCGCGTGCTCAAAGTCTGGGACCCGTTCGGCAGCACGATCCGCTTCGCCGAGACCCGGCCGAGGGCCGAGGGTGGCATGCCGGAAGGCTACAGCGAGCCGGCTGCGTGACCGCCTGATCCCGACGTTGCACATCCCGCTCGACACCCAACTGAGGACGCCGCGGCTCACGCTGCGGCGTTTCTTGCCGTCCGACGCCGAACGGGTGAGCGAGATCACGTCGAACTGGAACGTCGCGCGGATGCTGCGGCTCGCGCCTTACCCACAGTCCATCGACCAGAAGCGCGCCTGGCTCGCGACCCACGAGGCCGATTGGCTGACCGGCGAGGCCTACCGCTTCGCGGTGATCGAGGCTGGCCAGCTGATCGGCTGCGCCGATGTCGACGAGCTCGGCAGCGGGCGCAACGAGATCGGCTACTGGTTCGACGAGCCCTGCTGGGGCCGCGGTCTCGCCTCCGAGGCGGCGACGGCGGTCAGGGACTTCGCGCTAACGACGCTCGGCCTCGACCACCTCGAGTCAGGCCACGCCGCCGACAATGCGGGTTCGGGACGCGTGCTGGAGAAGCTCGGTTTCGAATGGTTCGAAGACGCCAAGATCTGGTCACTGCCGCGCGGAACCGAGATCGTGCAGCGGCGTTATCGGTTTACCGGGAAGGCCGCCTCGGGTGCGACATGATCGCCCTTAGCGCGCAGAAGGTGCGACACACTGCCCACGGCGTGTCCCTGGCAAGGAGCCGTTAAGCGCCGGGCGGCGATGCGTCGGCCGCAATTGCAGGGTCAGGTCTGGACGGCGACTTGGACGGTTCACCCAATCTAGAGGCGCATTCGGCCGCCGCGACGCGCTTCGCGCCCGGACTCAGTCTGGGCGTGGCGATCTGGGCGGCGCCGTTGCTGACCCTCGGCCCGGCGCTTCGGCTGGATCCAGGACCGGTCGCGATCTCACTCATCCTGGCGCTGGCCGGCGCGATTCTGGGCCGTCTCGCGTATCAACGGAGCGACGGCACTGTTGGCGTGATGGGCGGCGGCGCGATTTTGGGCGCCGGCATCGCGCTCAGCCAGGGCGCGATGCTGCTGGCCGCCTGCGGGGCGGACATCGACCTCGACAGCATCGTGCTGCCCGCGGGCTGGGCGCTAGCGAGCGCGCTGTCGGTCGCGACCTTCACGACCTGGCGCGGATGCCCGAGCGTGGCCGCCAAAGCCGGGGCCCTGGCTTGCGCGCTGGCTGGCGCGGTCGCCTGCGCCGTCCTCTACCGCACCACCTTGGCCATCGATCCCACGGCAAGCGGCGGCATTTCAAGCGGCGTCCTGGCGCCTGTCTCGCTCTCGGCCAGCCTCCTGGTGCTCGCGGCCCGCGTCTGGCTGCGCCGACGCTCCGAGTTTACGCCCGCCACCACGGCTCAGGCTTGGCGCGGAAGTTCGCGGCCTTCTCCAGCGCGCCGCCAAGCTGGAACAGTGTCGCCTCGTCCATAGCCCGCCCGATCACCTGCAGGCCCAGCGGCAGGCCCTGCGCATCCAGCCCGGCTGGAACGCTGAGCCCCGGCAGGCCGGCCAGGTTCACCGTCACCGTGAAGATGTCGTTCAGGTACATCGCCACCGGATCGGCCGCGTTCTCGCCCAGCCCGAAGGCCGCAGAGGGGGCGGTCGGAGTCAGCAGTGCATCGACCTTCTCGAATGCCTGGTCGAAGTCGTCCGCGATGCGGCGACGCACTCTCAGCGCCTTCAGGTAGTAGGCGTCGTAGTAGCCGGCCGAGAGCACATAGGCGCCGATCAGCACCCGCCGGCGCACCTCGGTCCCGAACCCGGCCGCCCGCGTCGCCTCGTAGGTGTCGGCGAGGGTCGCACCATCGACGCGCAGGCCGTAGCGCATGCCGTCGTAGCGGGCGAGGTTCGACGACGCCTCAGCCGGGGCGATGATGTAGTAGGCCGGCAGCGCATACTTGGTGTGCGGCAGTGAGACGTCGACGATCTCGCAGCCGGCGTCCTTCAGCCACGCCACGCCATCGGCCCACAGCGTCTCGATCTCGGGCGGCATGCCGTCGGCGCGGTATTCCTTCGGCACCCCGACCCTGAGGCCCTTCACCGACTTGCCGACGAAGCTGGCGAAGTCCGGGACCTCGCTCGGCAGGCTGGTGGAATCCTTCGGATCGTGCCCGCTCATCGAGCGCAGCAGGATCGCGGCGTCCTCGACCGTCTTGGCCAGCGGCCCGGCCTGGTCGAGCGAAGAGGCGAAAGCGACGACGCCCCAGCGCGAGCAGCGCCCGTAGGTCGGCTTGATCCCGACGGTGCCGGTCAGCGACGCGGGCTGGCGGATTGAGCCGCCGGTATCGGTCGCGGTCGCGCCGAGCGCGAGGTCCGCCGCCACCGCCGACGCCGAGCCGCCGGAAGAGCCGCCGGGGGTCAGCGGCCGGTTCGAGCCGCGCGAGCGCCAGGGGTTCACCACCGGTCCGAAGGCGCTGGTTTCGTTCGACGAGCCCATGGCGAACTCGTCCATGTTGAGCTTGCCGAGCATCACCGCGCCATCGCGCCAAAGATTGGACGTCACAGTGGATTCGTACGGCGGGATGAAGTTGCCGAGGATCTTCGAGCCGGCCGTCGAGCGCACGCCCTCGGTGCAGAACAGGTCCTTGATCCCGAGCGAGGCGCCTTCGAGCGGCCCGCCCTCCCCGGCTTTCAGCCGCGCGTCGGACGCCTGCGCCATCGCCAGCGCCTTTTCCGGCGTCTCCAGAACGTAGGCGTTCAACGCCCGCGAGGCCGCGATCGCCGCCAGGTGCGCCTCGGCCACCTCGACCGCCGAGAACCGCCGCGCCTTCAGGCCGTCGAGCGCGTCCTTCAGCGTGAGTTTGGTAAGCTCGCTCATTCCACCACCTTCGGCACTACGAAGAAGCCGCGGTCCGACTTGGGGGCGTTGGCGAGAACGATGGCGGGATCGCCACCTTCGGTGACGACGTCTTCGCGCCGCGGCAGCGTCACCGCCTCGGTCGAGGCCATCGGGGCGACGCCGTCGGTATCGACCTCGTTCAGCTGCTCGATCCAGGTCAGGATACCGGAGAGTTCGGCCGCCAGCGGCGCCAGTTCGGCCTCGGCCACCTGGATCCGGGCGAGGCGGGCCACCTTCTTCACCGTCGCCGCGTCGATCGCCATCGCGATTACCTCCGTCTGAGAGCCGCGCGGGTTAGCTGGCGCTTGGCGGGCTTGGCAAGCTTTCTTAAAGCTACAGCCATGGCCGTGCTCGATCTTCTCGACCTTCCAGGCGCCGCCGCGCCGCGAACGCCGATAGCCGGGCTCGATCTGGGCGAGAAGACCATTGGCGTCGCCGTCTCCGACATCGGCCGCATGATCGCTTCCCCGCTCGCCCTCATCCGCCGCACCAAGTTCACCGCCGACGCCGAACAGCTACTGCAGCTGATGGCCTCACGCGGCGCGGCGGCCATTGTGATCGGGCTGCCGGTCAACATGGACGGGACCGAAGGGCCACGCTGCCAGTCGGTCCGCGCGTTCGGCCGCAACCTGCTGCGCCTGGCCGATCTGCCCATCGCGTTCTGGGACGAGCGGCTCTCCAGCGCCGCGGTCAACCGGATGCTGATCGACGAGGCGGACGCTACCCGCGCCCGCCGCGCCGACCTGGTCGACAAGGCGGCCGCCGCCTGGATCCTGCAGGGCGCGCTGGACCGGCTGCGGCCCTAGCTTACGCTGCTGCCTGGGCCATCTGGCCGCCGGCGAGAAAGTCCATCTTGCCGAGCGGCACGCCCTGCGCCCGCAGGAGGGCGTAGGCGGTCGTCACGTGGAACAGGAAGTTGGCGAGCGAGAACTGCATCAGAAAGTCGGGGGCGGCGAAGGTCATCGTCCGGCCCGGCAGCGGCAGCTCGATCGTGGCGTTGTGACGCGCATCGACGTCTTCCTTCTTGATCGTGTCCAGGAAGGCGATGGTCTTGGCGATGCGCTCTTTCAGCTCCGGGAAGGTGATCTCGGTGTCCGGCATCGGCGGCGCCTCGACGCCGGCCAGCCGCGCCGCGCCACCCTTGGCCGCGTCGCTGGCCAGGTGAATCTGGCGCGGGAACGGGTGCATGTCCGGCGCGAGCTTGGCGTCGGTGTAGGTCTTCAGATCGACGCCGTTGGCCTTGGCATAGGCTTCGGCCTTATCGAGGAAGCTGGCCAGGTTCTGCAGGCCGCGGCGGTAGGTCGGGATCGAGATGTCGTAGAAGGATACGGACAAGGGCGTAGCTCCAAGCGTGACTGAGGGGCTGCAGATAAGGCTGCGCCAACGCTGGCGCCACGCCCCTGCGCCCTCATGTTTTCTGGGGCTAGTTGAGCCGCCGTTTGCGCTGCGTCGCCGTGCGGTCGGCCGAGCGGACCTCGACATCGAAGACATCGCGCTCGCGCTGGATCGTCAGCGGGATCGTCACGCCCGGCGGGCCCAGCGCCCAGATGCTCTGGTAGAACTCGCCGAGGTCCTTCACCGACTTGCCGGCCACCTTGCGCACGATGTCGCCGCGCCGCAGCTCCGCCCGCGACGCCGGGCCGCCGTCTGAGACGCCAAAGATCACCACCCGGTCGGACACTTCCTGCGACTGTACGCCCAGCCAGGGCCGAGGTGGCCGCAGATGCCCACGCGAGAGGTCCTCCAGGATCGGCGGCAACAGCTCGGCGGGCACGAACATGTTGAGCCCGGCGACGTCGCCCTCCTTGGTGTGCCGCTCCATCCTCAGCGAGCCGACCCCGACCAGATCGCCGCCCGGCCCGATCAGCGCCGCGCCGCTCCAGTGCGGGTGGTCAGGCTCAACGAACAGCGCCTCTTCGAGGTAGTATTCCCAGTAGCCAGCGTAAGGTTCGCGGGCCAGCACGCTGCTGGTGAGCGCATGCGAGCGACCTCCGCCCCCTGCCGAGATCACCGCAGTGTGCGCTTTCAGCTTGCGCGAGTCCCCGATCGTCATCGCCGGCAGCCCGAGTGGTTCCAAGGCGTGGATCAGCGCGAACCCGGTGGCCTGATCGCTGCCCAGCACATGGGCCTGCACCCGATCGCCGGCGTTGGTGGTCACCACCACTTCCTCGGCTTCGGTGACCAGATAGCCGATGGTCAGCATCAGCCCTTCTTCGCCGATCACGGTCGCATTGCCGTAGCGCCGCTCGCCCAGCGTCCTGGCCGAGGCCGCCTCCTTGGAGACCCGCGATTCCAGGGTCACCACCGAGGAGAGGCAGCGGCGCAGATCGAAGTCGAACAGCCGCGCCACCGGCCGGAACTCTTCGTCCACCGTCAGCTCGTCAAACGGCGATGCCACAGGCGCCTCCATGCTTCGGCCCGGCGATGCTACGCCATCCGCCCGCGCCTCGCGACCCCGCGTCTCACCGCCATGCGAACACCGGCTGCTCGAGCTCCGCCACGCGGGTCACTCTACCCGCTACGAGTTCACGCAGCTGGTAGATCAGCGCTGCCGTAGGGGCATGGACGTGGGACTCGCCGATGTGCAGCCGGATCACCGGGCGATCGCTCTCGGGGATCATCTCGAACTCTACCGCCTCGTCGCCGTGCAGCCGGTCCAGCCGGATCACATGCACCGAGGCCACCTCGTCCGGGTTGGGCTTCAGCGCGCCGGCGTCGTCCAGCCAGGCCACGACCGGCGTGATCGCGTAGCCGGAGCGGGTCGGGTAGTCGTCGAGCACGCCCAGGATCGCTGATGGATCCAGTCCCAGCCCGAGTTCCTCGTGCAGCTCGCGTAGCGCGGCCTCCTCCGCCGTCTCGCCCGGATCGCAGCGCCCGCCTGGCAACGCCCACTGCCCGGCGTGCGCCCTGAGCATCGCCGAGCGCTTGGTCAGCAGGAACGCCGCCTCGCCAGAGCCGTCGTCCGCCGCCACCAGCACCAGCACGACCGCCGCCAGCTTCAGGCCCTCGCCGTCATGGGCGATGCGGGGAAACACCCGGCAGCGCTCGGCCAGCGCCTCCCGGAACGCCGGGCCGAAGGGGAAGCGCGGGGCCGCCAGGGTCAGCTCGCCAGCGCCGTCGCGGCCGCCTCGGCGCGGCTGCGCAGCAGCCGGCCCGGCCGGGCGCCAGTGTCGTCGTCGTGGCGGCGGGTCAGCTCGCCGGCCACCATGGTCGCCAGGTAGCCGCTCGCCGGCTGCAGGAGGCGCGAGCCGCCCGCCGGCAGGTCAGCTTTCAGCGCCAGTTCCCCGAGCGAGAGGTTGGCGAAGTCGATCACGTTGAGGTCCGCCCGCATGCCCGGCGCGATCAGCCCGCGATCGGTGAACCCGAACAGCTCGGCGTTGCGCCGGGTCTGGCGGTTGATCACGTGCGCCAGCGGGATCGTGTCGCCGCGCTTACGGTCCCGCGCCCAGTAGGTCAGCTGATAGGTCGGGCTCACCGCATCGAAGATCAGCCCGACGTGGGCGCCGCCGTCCGACAGCCCGACCACCGTCGACTCGTCCAGCTGCATCGCCCGGTGCGCGTCCAGCGAGTAGTTGGCATAGCCGGTGAAAAAGGTGATCGCGAAATCGGTCCCGTCGCCCTTGACCAGGTGGTCGTAGATGGCGGACCAGCCGGCGCCGTCCGCCCCGCCCGCCGCCTTGGCCATAGCCTCGAAACTTTCGTCCGCCGTCGGCTCGTAAGTCGAGGCCGAGGTCAGCGGATAGGTCTGCTGCATCGGCAGCGGCGCCACCACGATCAGGCTCTCCATCTTGCCTGGATACTGTGGCGCAACGCTGGCCTCGCTCATGATCGCGGCCTTCGTCGCCGGATCGCGCATCGCCTTGGCCCGCTCGGCGAGCGGCAGCGCCTTCAGCGATAGGTACGACGGCTTGGCCATGAACGGGTGGTACGAACCCAGGCTGAACACCAGGCCGGTCGGCCGGCTGCCGACCTGCGGCCGCACCCGGGCGCCGGCCTTGTTGCCCGCCTTCACCAGCGCGATCGCCTTCGGCCACAGCGACGGGTCTTCCATCGTCTCGAAGAGGGTGAAAGTCGCCGGACGCCCGCTCAGCCGGCTCATCCGGCAGATCAGCTCGACCTCGGACTCCAGGCTGGAATGCTCCATGCCGCCACCGGTGCCGAGCGTGCCCGACGGGATCGCCTGCAGCACCCCGGCCCCCGCCCGCCTCATCCCGCCCGCGATGGCGGCCAGCTCGGCCTCCTCGGCGAAGGTGCCCGGCACCTGGTCGCCGTGGATCGAGCGGTGGCCCATGATCCGCGAGGTGGAGAAGCCCACCGCCCCGGCCCGCAGCGCCTCCTCGACCAGCGAGGCCATTCGCTCGACTTCCTCGGCCGTCGCCAGCGCGTTGGCCCGCTCCGGCCCCATCACGTAGTTGCGCACCGGCCCGTGGGCGATCATCGAGCTGACGTCGAGCGCGTAGGACCGCCCGGCCAGGTAGTCGAGGTACTGCGGATAGGTCTCCCAGGCGCCCCAGGGCATGCCCTCGTAGAGCGCCGTGCCAGGGATGTCCTCGACCCCCTCCATCAGCTCGATCAGGTGCCGCTCGCCGCCGGGCGGGACCGGCGCGAAGCCGACGCCGCAGTTGCCCATGACGATTGTCCCGACCCCATGACTGGCCGAGGGGTTCATCTCCGAGTCCCAGGTCACCTGGCCATCGTAGTGGGTGTGGATGTCGACCCAGGCCGGCGTCACGATCGCCCCATCGGCATCGATCGTCTCCCGCGCCGGCTCGTTGATCGACCCACCGGCCGCGACGATCACCCCGTCCTTGACCGCCACGTCGCCAGCCTGCCCCGCAGCCCCGCTCCCGTCGAAGATGGTCCCGCCGCGAATGATGTAGTCGTGCATCTGGGTTATCTCCTCAGGTCGCCGGGCGGCTACCTGACGCTGAGTGACGGCCGGGCAATCAAGCCTTTCGTCGCCGCAACGACCATCTCCTCCCCTCCTTCAGGGGAGGGGGACCACGAAGTGGTGGAGGGGCCTTGCCGCACTCTCGAACTCGCCCAAAATCGCCCCCGGTAACGCTTCACCGACCGCAGATTCACCGTAAAATACGGTCCCGTGGGGATCTCCTTAGCGACAGCTAGCCTCTGAGATTCGAGCATCGATGGCACATCGTTTGGAAAGGCTCGATAGCCAGGCTTTGCAGGCCGTCCACAATCGTCAATCTTCCGAGAATCCGGCACTTCAGGTAATGCGCGTTGCGCGAGTTTCAAGAACCCGGAGCCGCAATGTCAAGAGCACCCTGCCAGCTGCTGGTGTGATCTGCGGCTGGCCTACAATTCTACGACCAGGAACTCTTCAGGGGGCGCATGATCTCAGTGCGCTACCGGTGGTTCAACGTCTCGCCGCTGCTTGCCGGATGGAGCAGTCGTTCTCCCCCGATGGCGGCCAGTCTTGGGAGACCATTGGGGCGCCGCTCGAAGGCGGCGCCCCGTTACTCGTTCGTCAGGCCGCTGCGGCGAGCGCCCGGCGCGAGCGCAGCCCAGCTCCAAGGGCGCCGAGGCCGATCGCCATCAACGCCCAGCTCGCCGGCTCAGGAACAGGATCCACGACGCCGACCACGTCGCCACTCAAGATCCTCGCAGGAAAGTAGGCCGTGCAAGGCACGGCGCACAGGCCTTCGGCCGATTGGAAGATCGTCGGCGCACCGATCGCCACGGTGCCGGCAGTGTCGAAATTAGCCGGCGCGGACGCATTGATGTCCAGAAGCTCGTCGGTACCAGTATCGTTGCCGGGGCCGGTAATCGAGCCGAAACCGGAATTCCGAACCACACTGTTTGGCTCGAAGGTGGTGAACGTATCGGCAACGGTGACCACACTGCCCGCCGTCGTGACGATGTTGATGTTGAAATAGGCGTTGGTGGCGGTGTTGAAGTCGAACGAACCGGTGGCGGTGCCCCCGTCATCGAAAACCGCATTGTCCAGCGTCCAGGTAAGGACCGTTGCACTTGCCGACGACGCGAGCAACAAGCTAGCCGCAACCGCGCACCCAGCCAACGTCGCCTTGATATCCAGTTTCATACAGCACCCATCCCAAAATCGCGGTCGTCGCGGCCGCGTCCTTGGACACCCGTAACAAAGGTTTGCGAACGCCGCACCCCTCATTTTTAACAATCATTAATGAATTCGACCTGCTGGCGTCTCAAAGTCAGCGCGTCGCAACCGATGTAAGGCGGCCCTTACAGTTGAAGAGTTCGCTTGCCAGGCGAACCACTGTCTCAAAACGATACTCTTCCGACCCGTTGCAACCGCACAGCGCCCCTCAGTCCTCGATAAGCGCGTTCATGTGCTCGACGGCTTCGAGGAATTCTTGCTTGAACTCCTGCACCACCTGGCCGGTCGAGCGCACCGAGTCGATCAGGCCGACGCCCTGGCCGACGAAATAGGTGACGAGGTCGCGGGCCTTCTTGTTGCCGCCCTCGGCCGCGCGCTGTGCCGAGCGCAGCGCGTTCTCGGAAACGAGGCTCATCAGCGGCATCGGCAGCGCGCCAGGGCTGTCGGGGCTGCGCTCCCAGGCTTCGGTCCAGGCCGAGCGGAGCTGGCGGGCGGGCTTGCCGGTGCGGGTCTTGACCCGGACCGCATCGCGGCTGGAGGCCTCGATCATCTTCTCGCGGAAGATCTCGCTGGTCTCGCTCTCGTTGGTCGCGAGCCAGACCGAGCCGGTCCAGACGCCCGCCGCGCCCATCGCCATGCAGGCGGCCATCTGGCGACCGTTCATGATCCCGCCGGCAGCCAGCACCGGTACTTCGCGGATCGGCTTGATCGCCTTCAGCACCTCGTGGATCAGCACCATGGTGGTGACCTCGCCGCAGTGGCCGCCGGCCTCGGTGCCCTGCGCCACCAGAATGTCGACCCCGGCCGAGACCTGGCGGATGGCGTGCTCCTTGGCCCCGACCAGCGCCGCCACCGGCACGCCGTGGCTCTTGCCCATCTCGATCATCTGCGGCGGCGGCACGCCCAGCGCGTTGGCGATCAGCTTGATCGGGTGGGAAAAGGCGGCTTCCAGCGTGCGCAGCGCCAGCTCCGGATCGAACGGCTGGGCGCGGTCGTCGGAGATGGTCTGGGTCAAAAGCTCGACGTCGGCGCCGGCCAGCAGCTTGGCGGCGAAGTCGCGGTGCTCCTGCGGGATGCGGGTCTTCAGCGAGTTGTAGGTGACGCCGCGCTCGCCGGCGGTGGCCATGTTCTCCGGCACCAGGATGTCGATGCCGTAGGGCTTGCCGCCAACATGGTCGTCGATCCACTGCAGCTCGGTGTGGACGCTCTCGGGTGTATGGCCGGTGGCGCCCAGCACGCCGAAGCCGCCAGCGCGGCTGACGGCCGCCACCACGTCGCGGCAATGGCTGAAGGCGAACAGCGGGAACTCGATCCCCAGCATCTCGCAGACCGGCGACTTCATGGCGTTCTCCCTGGGCTTGCCTTGCCCCGAGAGCGCGCCCGTCGCGCCGCGTAAGTCAAGCCGGGGCCGCCATGGCCGCGAACTCAGGCGTAAGTCCGATCCTCGCCCGCCCTGGCGGCGCGCCACGCATTCAGCCAAGCGTAGGGCGTCAGGATCAGGGCGAGGTTCAGCGTAAGGCGGCCTGCGAGGCCCGACCATTGGGCGAAGGACGGACCGAGGCCGGTCGCCAAACCGATCTCGCCATGATGTCCCGCACTCGGGAGCGTCACGTCGAGCTGCAGGACCGCGCCGACGATGGCTAGGACGAGCATTCCCAGCACCGGCAGGAGCGTCGCCGAACGCTGGCGCAGCGCGACTACGCCGAGCGTCCATCCCAGCAGCACCGGCAACAAGCCGTTGCTGAAGAAGACGCCCGTGTCCGCCACCGTCTGCGTCCAAGCCGGCAGAGCCGCGCCGCCGTTTCGGAGCGCAGTCGCGGTCGCGACGATCCCCACCATCGCCAGCGCCGCCCCTGCCGCCAACGCCAGCGGCGGCGCGATCACATAGGTCGCGATCGGCGCACGCGCAGCCAGTCCGCGGAGCTCCCGCCGCGCGATCATCGCGCCAGCCAAGGTCTCGGGGTTCCCGAGCCGGGCCAGGGCGCGCGTCTCCGCCGATCGAGGCTCCGCCCCCGCCCGCTCCTCGGCGACGAGATCCTGCAGGTGATCGCCAAGCTCGACCAGATAGCGCCGTGCATGGCGCCGGCTGACGCCGCCGCGCAGTAGCCGTTCCCAAAGCAGATCAAACGATTGCGGCATGGCCTTCACTCTCCAGAACCTGTTGCACGGCGTTTGTCAGCCGCGACCAGAGGGCCGTCAGCTCGGTGAGGCGCGTCACCCCTTGCGGCGACAGCGCGTAGTAGATCCGGCTGCGTCCGTTCACGGCGCGCCGCTGCGAGCTGATCGCGCCGCTGCTCTCCAGCGCATGCAGCACCGGATAGACCACCCCCTCGCCAAGGCTGACGACCTCGCTGGTCTCGTCGCGGATCGCCTGCACGATCTGGTAGCCGTACATCTCCCGGCTCTGCAGCAGCCGCAGCACCAGCAGCTCGGGCACCCCGTTCATGAAACTCGGGTTGGTCGACCCCATCGGCTCGCCTCCATACCTAGCGTCGAAAGGTATATACCTTGAGGTTCGAGGTATGACAAGAACGATATCGACAATGATGAGAATGCACTGCAGCTTCGCCGCCTCGGCCTTGACAACTTATTTATTGTATCCACATAAATACCGTTGAAGATCACCTTCGACCCCGTCAAACGCGAAGCAACCATCACGGAACGCGGCCTGGATTTCGCTGACGCTGACCAGGTCTTCGCTGGAGTTACGCTCGATGGCGAGGACGAGCGGGCCGATTATGGCGAACGGCGCCTTGTCTCGGTCGGCCACCTTCGGGGCCGCATGGTGATCGTAGTCTGGACGCAGCGCGGCGAGGCGCGGCAGCACGTGATCTCGATGAGGAAGGCCAATGAACGCGAACAAGCCAGATATCGGCAGCGACTTGGCGAGGATTGACGCGCACCGGTTGGGCGAGCGCGATTACGCCGAGGTTCCCGAGCTCTCAGACGCGTGGTTCGCCAAGGCTCAGCCCCATGACGCCGGCAAGCCTCGCGGACGACCGAAGGCAGCCAGCCCGAAACAGGCCGTCAACCTGCGCCTCTCGCAGCGGGTGCTGGCCGGCTTCCGCGCCGGTGGACCCGGGTGGCAGACGCGGATCAACGCGGCATTGGAGGAGTGGCTGGACGCCAGGTCCGGCCGCGCCTGAGAGGTCTGACCGCCCTTCCCCCTGGCGCCAAAGCCGCCTAAGACGGCGCTTTAATGAGCATGATCGCGCCCGGCCCAGAAGAGGTCCGCCAACGGACCTTTCCCTTCCCCGCGCGCCATTTCCTGTCCGTGGGAGATCTTCACCGAGGCCAGGTGCACGACCTGCTCGATCTCGCCGAGGGCTTCGTCGCGCTCAACCGGCAAAAGGCCAAGAAGCTCGACCTCTTGAAGGGCCGGACCCTGGTCAATCTTTTCTTCGAGGCTTCGACCCGCACCCAGAGTTCGTTCGAACTGGCCGGCAAGCGGCTGGGCGCCGACGTCGTCAACATGAGCCCCCGCGCCTCGTCGATCTCCAAGGGCGAGACCCTAGTCGACACCGCCGTCACCCTGAACGCCATGCAGCCGGACATCCTGGTCGTGCGCCACGCGGCGTCCGGCGCAGCGTCCCTGCTATCGCAGAAGGTCAGCTGCAGCGTCATCAACGCCGGCGACGGCCAGCACGAGCATCCATCCCAGGCGCTGCTCGACGCCCTCGCGCTGCGCCGCGCGTTCGGCCACATCGAGGGGCTGACAGTGGCGATCTGCGGCGACGTGCTGCACAGCCGCGTCGCCCGCTCCAACGTCGGCATGCTGACCGCGCTGGGCGCCCGAGTGCGGGTGGTCGGCCCGCCGACGCTGATGCCGTTCGGGGTCGACCGCTGGGGGGTCGAGGTCTTCTACGACATGCGCGCCGGCATCGCCGGGGCCGACGTGGTGATGATGCTGCGCCTGCAGTTGGAGCGGATGCAGGGCGCGCTGGTGCCGTCGACCCGCGAGTACAACCGCCTCTTCGGCCTCGACCGCGAGAAGCTGGCGCTGGCGGCTGCCGGCGTGCGGGTGATGCACCCAGGGCCGATGAACCGCGGCGTCGAGATTGACAGCGACGTCGCCGACGACCCAGGCGTCAGCCTGATTCAGAACCAGGTCGAGATGGGGGTCGCCGCACGCATGGCGGTGCTGGCCTCGATGGCCGCCAGGCTGGACAATGACTAGGTCGCACGAAACCTCCACATTGCCGGAGAGGCGCGATCTGCTCCCTTCCCCCTTGCGGGGAAGGGTTGGGGATGGGGGTGTCAGCTCGATGTCACCCGACGACCCGCGGACATTCGCGACCGGCTCACTTGCTTTGCCAGTCCGCACGTATCGAGCTGACACCCCCACCCCTCACCCCGCCCCGCAAGGGGGCGGGGGGCGGCAGGGATCGCGCCCTCCGTTGAGAGGCGTCGCATGACCAGCCCGATCGCGTTCGTCAACGCTCGCCTGGTCGATCCGGCCAGCGCCTACGACGGGCCGGGCGCGCTGCTGGTCGCCGAAGGCGTGATTGCGGATGCCAGACGCGAGCCGACACTGGCTGGCCTATCTGGGGACACGCGCCTCGTCGACTGCGGTGGCGCGATGCTGGCGCCCGGGCTGATCGACCTCAGGGTTAAAACCGGCGAGCCCGGCGCGGAGCCGAAGGAGACGCTGAAGTCGGCGGCGCGGGCCGCGGCGGCGGGCGGCGTCACCTCGATCGTGGTCCAGCCCGACACCGACCCCGCGGTCGACGACCCTTCCGTAGTCGACTTCATCCTGCGCCGGGCGCGGGACATCGAGCTGGTGCACGTCTACCCGGCCGGCGCCGCCACCAAGGGCCTCGCCGGCAAGCAGATGGCCGAGCTTGGCCTGATGCGCGAAGCCGGCTGCGTCTACGTCACCGACGTCGACCGGCCGATCGTGGACTCCAAGGTGATGCGCCGGCTGCTGGCCTACGCCGGCGGCCTCGGCCTGCTGGTCGCGCACCGCCCGGCCGATCCCTGGCTGAGCGACGGCGCCGCCGCCAACGAGAGCGAGTTCGCTGGTCGCATGGGCCTGCCAGCTGTACCCGCCGCCGCCGAGACGATCATGCTCGAGCGCGACGCCGCCCTGGTCGAGCTCACCGGCGCGCGCCTGCTGGTCGACCAGATTAGCGCGGCCTCGGCGCTGCAGAGCCTGGCCCGGGCCAAGGCGCGCGGCCTGCCGATGCTGGCGACATGCTCGATCAACCACCTGACCTTCAACGAGCTCGACATCGGCGACTACCGCACCTTCTGGAAACTGGAGCCGCCGCTGCGCGACGAGAGCGACCGGCAAGCGCTGGTCGAGGCGGTGGTCTCGGGACTCGTAGACATCGTGGTCTCTGCCCATGCGCCGGCGCCGCCCGAGGACAAGCGCCTGCCGTTCGAGGAAGCCGCCCCCGGCTCGATCGGCCTGGAAACCCTGCTGCCGGCCCTGCTCGCGCTCCACCACGACGGCTCGGCGCCGCTGTTGCGGCTGATCGAGACGGTCACCCTCGCCCCAGCCAAGGCGATCGGCCTCGCCGCTGGCCGCCTCGCCATCGGCGCCCCTGCCGACCTCGTGCTCTGCGACCTCAACCGACCCCGCGTGATCGATGCCGCCACGCTCACCTCGAAGTCCAAGAACTCCGCCTTCGATGGCCGGCGTCTGCAGGGCGAGGTGCTGATGACGCTGGTCGACGGCCGCGTGGTCTACGAAGCGACCTGACCGGCTCGACCCCGCGCAAGCTTAGGTGCAATCTCCCGCCGGACAACCGGGTCGAAGATCATGAACATCACACGCAGAAGCGCGGTGCTTGCAACCGGGGCCGCGGCGTTGACGGCGGGCGCGGGGCCAGCGCTGGCCGGGCCTTACGCCTGGGCGGCGCGGCACGGAATGAGCTCGGCCGACTACCAGGCCGCGTTCGACAGCCACGCTTCGCAAGGGTTTCGGCTGGTCCACGTCGACGGCTACGAGGTGAACGGGGCGCCGACCTTCGCGGCGATCTGGTCCAAGGCGCCCGGCCCTGGGTTCATCGCCCACCACAACATGTCGCCCGGCCAATATCAGCAGATGTTCGACCAGTTGGGCGCTCAAGGCTACCGGCTGTGGAAGGTCAGCGCCTACACCGGCGCGGGTCAGCCGCTCTACGCCGCGATCTGGCTGCAAGGCCCTGGCCCGGCCTACGTGGCGCACCACGGCATGTCGGCCGCCGATTACCAGAGCGCGTTCAACCAGCTGACCGGCAGCGGCTACCGCCTGACCTGGGTCAGCGGCTGCGGCGTCGGCGGCGCGGCGCAGTACGCGGCGATCTGGGAGAAGAGCCCCGCCCCCGCCTGGCTCGCCCACCACGGCATGACTTCCGCGCAGTACCAGGACGCCTTTAACGCCGCGACCGCGAAAGGCTTCCGGCTGCAACACGTCAGCGGCTATGCGGTCGCCGATGTCCCCTACTTCGCGGCGATCTTCGCGCAAGGCGGCGCGGGGCCCTGGCAGGCCAAGCACGGGATGAGCGCCGCCGACTACCAGGCCAACTTCGACACCTTCGCCCACCAAGATCTGCAACTGGCCGACGTCAGCGGCTACGCGGTCGGCGGCCAAGCCTACTACGCCGCGCTCTGGACCGCCGCCTGAGCCCCGCCGCCGACGCCACGCCCATGACCGACGCGCCGCCGATCAATCTATTCGACTACGAGGCGCTGGCCGAAGCCAAGATCCCGCCGGTGCTGTGGGATTACCTCGTCGACGGCGCCGGCGACGGGATCACCCTCACCGAGAACCGGCGCGCGTTCGAACGCATCGTGCTGCGACCCCGGACGCTCGTCGATGTGAGCCGGATCGACCTCTCCACGAGCTTGCTCGGCGCGCCAGTCAGGTCGCCGATCATGATCGCGCCCTGTGGCCCGCAAGGCGAGCTCTGCCCCGAGGGCGACTGTGCGACGGCCGAGGCGGCAGGCCGCACGGGGATGCTGATGGTGGCGAGCGGCGGCGCCAGTCGTGCCATCGCCGACATCGCCGCGGCCGCCACAGGTCCGCTCTGGATGCAGCTCTACCACTACGGCGATCGGCCCCGCACCGAAGCGATAGTGCGCCGCGCCGAGGCGGCCGGGTGCCTGGCGCTAGCGCTGACGGTCGACTCGCCCCGCTTCGGCCGCAAGGAGCGCAGCCTGCGCACCGAGGACGAGTACGACTGGCCTGAACTGGCCAACTACGCCGGCCTGCCAGCGCCCACAGCCCCATCGATCCGCGGCGCGCCGGTGACCTGGGCCGACCTAGACTGGCTGCGCACGATCACGTCGTTGCCGATCGTGCTGAAGGGAATCCTGACTGCCGAGGACGCCGAACTGGCCGCAGTCCGCGGCGTACCGGGTATCGTCGTCTCCAACCACGGCGGCCGGCAGCTCGACGGCGTGCTCGCCAGTGTCGACGCCCTGCCTGAAGTGGTCGAAGCGGCTGCCGGCAGCTGCGAGATCTACCTCGATGGCGGCGTCCGCCGCGGTACCGACGTCCTGAAAGCCGTCGCTCTCGGCGCCCGCGCCGTCCTGATCGGCCGCCCCGTCCTCTGGGGCCTGGCGGTGAACGGCGCCGACGGCGTGTTCGACGTACTAACCCTGCTCCGCCGCGAACTCACGGACGCCATGGCGCTGACGGGGCGGCCGACGTTGGCTGACGTGGATGGGAGCCTTATCGCCTTCTCCAAACTCCGTCATAGCCGGGCGTAAGTCCCGGCTACCCAAGAACACCGTGTTTCGAGTGGCCGTGCTCCGGCACGGCCATGGCTGGCTTCGTGTTCATGGGTCACCGGGACTTACGCCCGGTGATGACGGGTCTTTGGGAAAGGGACGAGCGATTCAATCCCCCGTCGGGACCACCGAACCTTTCTCCACCATCAGCACCACCACCCGGCCCTGAGCTCTCGGGAAGTGCATCTGGCCGCGGGGGATGGTGACGCCTTGGCCAGGCTCCAGCCGCACCGCCGTCTCACCTTCGCGCTCGATCACCAGCACGCCCTCGAGCACGTAGAAGAACTCATCCTCGCCATCGTGGCGGTGCCAGTGGAAGTCGCCGTCGAGCACGCCCAGCCGCACCACCGCGTCGTTGACCTCGGTCAGAGTGCGGTTCCACCAGGCGGTCTGCGCCGCAGCGACCGCCGTCACGTCCATCCGTTCGCCGGGGCCGAAGAGCACGTCCTTGGCGATGTCGTATCGATCCTCGACCTTGTCCATGCGCGCGCCTTTCTGTAGCCAAGACCGACAACCTAGTTCGCCACTTAGCCAACTGGCAATATGACAATCGACGCCGACATTGTCCCGGTCCTGAAGGCGCTCGCCAACGATCGGCGCCTGACCATTCTCGAATGGCTGAAAGCGCCGCGCGCTCACTTCCGCGAGCAGGTTGACGGCGACCTGGAGGGCGACGGCGTCTGCGGCGTGCTGATCGCCGAAAAACTGGCGGTCAGCCAGCCGACGGTCAGCGAGCACATGCGCATCCTCACCCACGCCGGCCTGGTCACCGCCAAGCGGCTGAAGGGCTGGACGTTCTACCGGCGCAACGAGGCGCGGCTGGCGGCGGTCCGGACGGCCCTGGGCGACCAGCTCTGATGGCGGCGATCGACCGCGGCTTCGTCATCGTTTCCGGCCGCCCCGGCGCCGGCAAGACCACGCTGGCGGGGCCGCTGGCGATGCGCCTTGGCCTACCGCTGCTGGGCAAGGACCTGATCAAGGAGTCCCTGCACGACCACGTCCCGCGAGGCGCCGAGCCCAGCGCCTGGAGCCACATCCTCGGCGGGGCGGCGATGGAGGTTATTTGGATCCTCGCCGCCAAAGCGCCGGCCGCCGTCCTCGAGTCCAACTTCCGTCCCAACAGCGATTACGAGCGCGAAA
Source organism: Caulobacteraceae bacterium (assembly GCA_036494265.1). Taxonomy (GTDB): domain Bacteria; phylum Pseudomonadota; class Alphaproteobacteria; order Caulobacterales; family Caulobacteraceae; genus Acaudatibacter. Next base: position 78,438 of record DASXOP010000040.1, read on the forward strand.
AGCTGGCGGCGCTGCCTGGTCCCTTGGTCGAGGTCTACTGCGCCTGCCCGCCGTCCGTCGCCGCCGAGCGCTACGCCGCCCGTCACGCGGTCCGCCACCCCACCCACGTTGTCAGCGAGTTGACCCCCGAACTGCTCGCCCAGTTCGATCGGCCCGTCGGCCTCGGCCCCGTCGTCGAGGTCGATACGACGCGGCCCGTCGACATCGAGCAAGTGGCCGCGGCGGTGCTGGCGAGGTTTGGCGCGGCCTGAGGCTTTGCCGTGCCGCGCCGGCGACCTAAGGTGGCGGCATGTTCGCCGCGAGCCCGTTCATCACCATCGCCGTCATTTGCGTGATCGGCGGCTATTTCCTGGGCTCGATCCCGTTCGGGGTGATCGCGACCCGGCTCGGCGGCGCGGGCGATCTACGCAAGATCGGCTCCGGCAACATCGGGGCGACCAACGTGCTGCGCACCGGCCGCCGCGACCTGGCCGCGATCACCTTGATCGGCGACGGCGGGAAGGGTGCGCTCGCGGTCGGCCTGGCATGGTGGCTGTTTGCCCGCGCCGACGCCGAGGCGCTGGCCGGCGGCGCGGCCTTCGTCGGGCACCTGTTCCCGACCTGGCTGAAGTTCCGAGGCGGCAAGGGCGTGGCGACCTTCCTCGGCACCATGATCGCCATCGCCTGGCCGGCCGGGCTGCTCGCCGGCGCGACCTGGTTGGTGATAGCCGCGATCTTCCGGTTCTCGTCCCTGGCCGCGCTCGCCGCCGTGGCCCTCGCGCCACTCTATGTGTTCCTGACCGGCCAGACCCCGGAGTCCAAACTCTGGGTGGCGCTGTTCATGGCCGTGCTGGTGTTCTTCCGCCACCACGAGAACATCCGCCGGCTGCTGAACGGCACGGAGCCGCGCATCGGCGCCAAGCCGCCAGCGCCCACCGGCGACGACCCGCCGATCGACCCGGACGCGCTCGGCCACAACGGTGGCCCTGCCCTCGGCGGCGACGATCATTGAGCGCACCAGCGTGAGCACCAGCGCATTGAGTGACGCCGAGCGACTGGCCTGGCTGCGGCTGGCCCGCACCGAGACCGTGGGTCCCGTCGCCTTTCGCCACCTGATCGAGCGTTTCGGGACCGCGACCAAGGCGCTGACGGCCCTCCCCGATCTCGCCCGCCGCGCCGGCCGCGCGCTGCCGCCGTCGATCCCCAGCGTGGCCGAGATCGAAGCCGAGCTGGCCGATGGCGCGAAGCGCGGCGCGCGGCTGCTGGCGGTCTGCGAGGACGACTATCCCGAAGCGCTGCGCCCCATCGATCCGCCCCCGCCGGTGATCTGGGCGCTGGGTGACACCAAGCTCCTGCAACGCCGGGCTGTCGCCATCGTCGGCGCCCGGGTCGCCTCGGCATCGGGCTGCCGCTTCGCCCGCGGCCTCGCCGCCGATCTCGGTCGCGCCGGCCTGGTGATCGCCTCCGGCCTCGCCCGCGGCGTCGACGCCGCAGCGCACGAAGGCTCACTGCCGACCGGGACGATCGCCGTCCTCGGTGGTGGCATCGCCGATATCTATCCGCCCGAAAACGCCGCCTTGCACCGACAGGTCGCCGAGCGCGGCTGCCTCATTTCCGAGAGCGCCCCCACCCGCCGCGCCCAGGCCAAGGACTTCCCGCGCCGCAACCGGCTGATCTCGGGCCTGTCGTTGGCCGTCGTGGTGGTCGAAGCCGAGCTGAAGTCCGGCTCATTGATCACCGCGCGCCTCGCTGCCGAGCAAGGCCGCGAGGTGCTGGCCGTGCCTGGCTCGCCGCTCGATCCCCGAGCCCGCGGCTGCAACGACCTGATCCGCCAGGGCGCGGCGATCTGCGAAGGCGCCGACGACGTGCTGCGGACCATCGAGCAGATCCGCGGCTTCCACGCCCCGCCGCCACCGAGCTACCGGGAGGCCGCAGAAGAGCCGCCGGCCGATCTGCTGACCCGCATCTACGACCTCCTCTCTCCCACACCGGTGCATATCGACGAACTCGCCCGCCAGGTCGGTGCGCCGCCCGGCCAGGTGTTTGCCGCCCTGGTCGAGCTGACCTTGGCCGGGCGCGTGGAGCTGACCGGCTCGATGGCCGCGCGGAGCTGAAGCGCTGGCGCCATGTCCCTCGCCGCCGCGCCGACCGCCAGAGCCGACCGCGTCGCCGCCGAGCGGATCGCCGCCCTCTACCGCAACGCCCCGGTCGGGGTGATTGGCGCCCTCTTTGGCGTCGCCGTGCTCTCCTGGGTGATGATCTACACCGACCGCACCGCCACGCCCCGGGTCGAGGCCTGGTTCGCGCTTACCGCGACCATCGCCGGTTGGCAGATGCTGCTCTGCGTCGCCTACTGGCGCGACAAATCCAAGGACCAGCGCTGGCGCCTCTGGGGCGCGGCCTTCCTGGTCACCTGCTTCGTCGAAGGCTGTCGGTGGGCGTTGGGCGAAATCTGGCTGGCGACGCCGGGCAGTGTCGACCAGCAACTCTGGGTCCTGCTCGTCGCCACCAGCGCCGCCTCGAGTTCGGTCTCGTCGCTCGGCAGCTACACGCCGGCGTTCTACGCCCTGCTCGCCCCGGCCACGATCCCGTTCGCGATCTGGGGCGGCCTGCGCGGCGACGCCGTGCACTGGGCGATGGCCTTGCTCGACGTCGTGTTTGGCGTCTCGGTCGCCTTGCTGGGCCGCGAACAGAGCCGCTCGCTCGCCGCGGCGCTGCGCCTTCGGTTCGAGAACCTGGACCTCGCCGAAGGCCTAGCGTTCCAGAAAGAGCGCGCCGAAGCCGCCAACGCCGCCAAGACCACCTTCCTTGCGTCGGCGAGCCACGACCTGCGCCAGCCACTGCATGCGCTCGGGCTCTTCGTCGCGGCGCTTTCTGGCCGACGCCTCGACCCTGGCTCGCGCCGGCTGACCGACCAGATCGCCGAGTCCGCCGAAGCGATGAACGGCCTCTTCGACGCCCTGCTCGACATCTCTCAGCTTGACGCCGGCGTGGTGGCGCCGAGGCCGGAGGTTTTTCGCATCCAGCTTCTGCTGGCACGGATCTGCGCGGAGCAACGAGCGCAGGCCGAGGCCAAGGGGCTCGCGCTCGTGCTGCACCCCTGCGCGCTCGGCGTCCGCGCCGATCCGGCACTGGTCGAGCAGATCGCCCGCAACCTGATCTCCAACGCGGTGCGCTACACCGAGCACGGTCGCATTGTCGTTGGCTGTCGGCGGCGCAGCGGCCGCCTCGGCCTCGGCGTCTGGGATACCGGCCCCGGCATCGCCGCGGACGACCAGGGCAAGGTGTTCGAGGAGTTCGTCCAGCTCGGCAATCCAGAGCGCGACCGCGCCAAGGGGCTCGGCCTCGGCCTGGCGATCACCCGCCGGATCGCGGACTTGAGCGATTGTCCGATCACGCTCCGCTCGACGCTGGGCAAGGGCAGCGCCTTCGAGGTCAGCCTGCCCCGAGCACTCGCCGAGCCACAGGACACGGCGGTATCACCAACTGATGCGCTTACGTTGGCTAGCCGCGGCTTGATCGCGATCGTAGACGACGAGGCGGCGATCCGCGCCAGCATGGCTAGCCTCCTGGAGAGTTGGGGCTATGAGGTCGCAGCCGCAGACACCGGTGACGCCGTGCTCGCGGACCTCGCCGGTCGCCGGCCTGACCTGGTGATCTGCGACTGGCGGCTGCGCGGCGAGGAGACCGCGCTTGCTGTCGTAGCCTCGGTCCGCACGACGTTCGGGCCCAGCGTCCCCGCGCTGCTGGTCACCGGGGATACGGCCAGCGAGCGAATCCGAGAGGCGCACGACACCGGCCTCGTGCTGCTGCACAAGCCGGTCCCTGGGGGCAAGCTGCGCGCCGCCATCGCCAACCTGATCCGCAGCGCCACGAAGGACGCCGCCGAGTAGCTAGAGCAGGCCGTCGGCGCGAGCCTGCTTGACCGCCTCGTCGCGATTGGCGGCGCCGAGCCCACGCAACACGGCGGTGACGTGCGCTTTGACGGTCTTCTCAGCCACGCCGAGCTCGCGGCCAATCTCCTTGTTCGAGAGACCCTGGCCGAGGCAACTAAGCACCTCCGCCTGGCGGTCAGTGAGCGGTCCGCGCGGCCCTGCGGCGCCGCCGCCGTGTTGCGACCCGTTCTGCCGCAGCAACAGCGCCGGCACGAACGCCTCGCCGCTCAGCACCAGCTGGATCGCGGCCAGCAGCGTCTTGGCGCCGGCCGACTTCGGCACGTAGCCAAGCGCGCCCTGGTCGAACGCCTCGCGCACTTTCCAGGGTTCGTCCGATGCCGTGAGCACGATCACCGGTACGTCCGGCCGCCGCCGGCCAAATTCGGCGATCGCGTCCATACCGCTGACACCCGGCATCGACAGATCGAGCAGCACCGCGTCGAGGTCTGAATGTTCGACGGCGAGGCGCAACCCTTCAGCCGCGTCGCCGGCTTCCAGTACAGCGCTCGCGGCGCCCGACTGGGTCAGCAACGCGGCGATGCCCTGCCGGACCATCGCCTGGTCATCCACGATCAACAGCTTCAAACCGGCGCCCCCCGGCCACCAACGGTGGTCTTACGACCATCGCAGGTCGTAGGACCCGGCTCAAGACCTCAGGTCCAATTCAACCTGTGCAGGTGCGGTGATAGCGATCAGCCCCTGCCGGCGCAGGCCTCGGCGTTCGAAGGGAAGCTCAATGCAGAGTCGATCTGCGCCCAAGGCGGCGGCCTCTGCGCCTAGCGTCCGCTTCAAGCTGCTAGGGTCATGCGCCATCGGCACATTGACGGCGATTTCTTTCTTCGCCAATCGAGCACACGCCAACCAAGTAACCACCATCATCACGGAAGCGGGCAGCAGCGCTGACAACGGTCTAGAAAGAGAAGCTCTCCTGACGGTTGCCGGAAAAAAGATCATCGCCGACGTTGATCTCTCTAAGTCATTCCCCGGAGAGACGACAGGCACTGTACCACCCGTCGGCTCCATTATAACGTTGATCGATATAAGCTTTCAAACGACATTCGACGGAACGACTTTCAATGGATGGGAAATAGACTACACGCCGCCTGGTGGAAAGGATCCCCTATTCGTTGAGGTGACAGCCGCCAACGGTGGCACGCTCGTCGCCAACTCGATGGACGCCAACGCCGACGTCGTCGGAGGCGATTTCTCCCTTCCTGGCAATAGCCAGGCGTTCATCTGGAACCCGACCACCGGGTTAACCGATTTGGGGACCATCGGCGGCAAGGACACCGGCTCAGTGGCCTTCGGCATCAGCGATGATGGGACGGTCGTTGTTGGGAACTCCGGGCTGAACACCGCCGATAACGCCCTCACCCAGCATGCCTTCCGCTGGACCCAGGCGCTGGGCATGACCGACCTTGGGACGCTCTATGGTCCGGACGGGCGATCGAGCGCGAACGCCGTGGACGGGGCCGGCGACATCATCGTCGGAACGTCGTCCCCGCAGGCCGGATTACAGACCGCGGTGAAGTGGAACGTCACCAACCCCACGACCGGTGCGGTCACCATCACCCAGCTTGGCGCTACCGGCGATCAGTCGGCCGCGACGGGGATATCGGATGATGGCTCGACGATCGTCGGCTTCGGGCCGTTCGGCGGGGGCAATTTTCACCCGGTGCTCTGGAACGCCAGCCAGCCCGGCCCGCAAGACCTAGGCTTGCCAGCCGGCTTCGTTTCCGGGGTAGCCTCGGCGGTCAGCGCTAACGGGGCAGTCATCGTCGGGACCGCCAACGCCGGAAACGATACGGTGTTCTACGACAACACCAACGGGTCGATTCCGGCCTCGTCCCAAGCCATCCGTTGGACCGCGCCGACAGGCACGAAGACGCTTGGGTCGCTCCTGACCGCAGCCGGAGTCGATCTAGGCGGTATGCAACTGCTGACGGCAACCGCTATCACCCCGGATGGCGCCTGGATAAGCGGCGATGAAGTACCCGCTGGTTCCCCCAACGTAACCAACACCAAGGTATATCTGGCCCGCTACCTTGACGCCTCCACGACGCAGTCACCGCCACCGCCACCTGCGGTCTCACCACCTCCGCCGCCGGCGTCACCTCCACCTCCACCTCCACCTCCACCACCTCCTCCTCCACCACCCGCGTCGCCTCCGCCGCCTCCGATCGCCGGCCTGACCACCGCCGCGTCGATTCAGGCGTCGGTTGAGCAGCTGTCGCGGGCGAGGGTGCGGCTCTTGGTGCAGGGAAACGGGTTCGTCTCGCAGATCACCGACGATCTCGACCGGTTCGAAGGGCCGAACCAGGTGCACGCGACCTTCGAGGCCGGAAGCGTCGCCGGCGGGGTGCGCGGCCGGGTCAACATCGGCGGCAGCGGCTTCACCGTCCTGGGCGGCTTCTCCGACGGGCGGCAGGACTACCCGGACGTCATCGCCGGCAACGAGTTCAACGCGACTATCGCGATGCGCTATTCGCCGCCTGGCCTCGGCGCCTCACGCCCCTTCGTCGAGATCGGCGGGCTCTGGGGAAACTCCAGCGACCTCACCCTCACTCGCACCTACGGCAACGGCGTCGGCACGGCCGTCGGCCAGGGCACGACCCGCTACACCAGCAGCGCCGCCTGGGGCCGCGTCGGCTGGATCTGGAACCCTACCCCCGCCTCCGAGCTGGGCGTTTACGCCGAGTACGGCGAGGCCCAGCAGCACATCGGCGCCTATCTTGAGCCGCTCTCGAACCTCGACCCGTTCGAGGCCCTGGTCGGCCAGGGAACCGACCGCGTCGACGCCGGCAAGCTCGGCGCGCGCTATACCCAGAGCTTCGCCAACGGCTGGGAGGCGTCAGCCGGACTGACCGTCGCCCACGCCTTCTCCGAGAGCCAGACCCTGCCTGTCGACGTCGACGGCTTCGGGCCGGTCACAGCCAGCGGCGTCGGCAAGCAGACCTGGGTCGAATACCGCGCCCGCCTCGGCCACAGCATCACCGCCCACTCCGCGCTCAGCCTTTTCGTCGCCGGCGTCGCCGGAACCTCCATCGTCGGCGACAGCGTCCACGTCGGGGCGGACTACCGGGTCGTGTTCTAGAACCCCGGCCTTCGGCCGGATCGCGCTGGCGTTAACCGCGGTGCAGAGGCGCCGTTGACAGCGGGGGTGCGTCACCCCACTTTCCGGCCGCTTCGCATACCAGCCATATTTCCGGGCGGCGCCGCCGTCCCCCTGAAGGTCAAGTCTCCCCGCTTGAAGAACCTCGTCGTCGTCGAGAGCCCGGCCAAGGCCAGGACCATCAACCGTTACCTCGGCCCGGACTACACGGTCCTGGCGTCGTACGGCCACGTCCGCGACCTGCCGTCCAAGGACGGTTCGGTGAAGCCGGACGAGGACTTCGACATGCTGTGGGACATCGACGCGCGCGCCGCCAAGCGGGTCTCCGACATCGCCGCCGCCGCCAAGACCGCCGACCGGGTCATCCTCGCCACCGACCCCGACCGCGAGGGCGAGGCGATCAGCTGGCACCTGCTCGAAGTCCTCAACAAGCGCCGGGTCTTGAAGGACACCAAGGTCGAGCGCGTCACCTTCAACGCCATCACCCGGGGCGCGATCCTGGAGGCGATGAAGCATCCGCGCGACATCGACATGGAGCTGGTCGAGGCCTACCTCGCCCGCCGCGCGCTGGACTATCTGGTTGGCTTCACCCTCTCGCCGGTGCTCTGGCGCAAGCTGCCGGGCTCGCGCTCGGCCGGCCGGGTGCAGTCGGTGGCGCTGCGCCTGATCGTCGACCGCGAGATCGAGATCGAGAAGTTCCGCACCCAAGAATACTGGAGCGTGGAGGCCGATGTCTCGGCCGGCGGCGACCCTTTCCTGGCCCGCCTGGTCAAACATGGCGGCAAACGGCTGACCAAGTTCGACCTCGGCGACGAGACCAGCGCGCAGGCGGCCAAGGCCGCGGTCGAAGCCGCGCCCTTCAAAGTCAGCTCGGTCGAGAAGAAGCCAGCCCGCCGCACGCCACCACCACCCTTCACCACCTCGACCCTGCAGCAGGAAGCCTCGCGCAAGCTCGGCTTTTCCGCCCAGCGCACCATGCAGGCGGCGCAGAAGCTCTATGAGGGCGTCGACATCGGCGGCGAGACCGTCGGCCTGATCACCTACATGCGCACCGACGGCGTCGCGAGCGCTCCGGAAGCCCTGGCCGAGGCGCGTGAGGTCATCGCCGGCATCTATGGCGCGCCCTATGTGCCGGAGTCGGCGCGCCACTACCGCGTCAAGGCCAAGAACGCCCAGGAAGCTCACGAGGCGATCCGGCCGACCAGCCTCGCTCGCAATCCCGGCTCGCTGCGCCTCGAATCGGATCTCGGCCGACTCTACGAGCTGATCTGGAAGCGGATGATCGCCTCGCAGATGGAAGCCGCCCGGATCGAGCGCACCACGATCGAACTGGAGAGCAGCGACGGCCAGACCGGCTTGCGCGCCACCGGCCAGGTGGTGCAGTTCGACGGTTACCTGCGGGTCTACGAAGAGGGCCGCGACGATCCCGAAGCCGCTGCCGCGCCCGGCGCCGAGGGCGACGACCGCGACTTCGCCGGCCGCCTGCCCGCCGTCGCCGAGGGCGCCGCCGCTCGCGTTCATGCCGCCCGCGCCGACCAGCACTTCACCGAGCCGCCGCCGCGCTACTCGGAAGCCTCGCTGGTGGCCAAGATGGAGGCGCTCGGCATCGGCCGGCCTTCCACCTACGCCTCGATCCTGACCGTGCTGCGTGACCGCACCTATGTGCGGATGGAGAAGCAGCGCTTCGTGCCGGAGGACAAGGGCCGCCTGGTCACGGCGTTCCTCGAGCAGTTCTTCCGCCGTTACGTCGAGTACGACTTCACCGCGGCGTTGGAGGAGCGGCTCGACCTGGTCTCCGCGGGCGAGCTCGACTGGAAGGCGCTGCTGCGCGACTTCTGGCAGCCGTTCATCGCCGCGGTCGGCGAAATCGCCGACCTTCGGGTCAGCGAAGTGATCGAGGCGCTGAACGAAGCGCTGGGCCCGCACATCTTCCCGGACAAGGGCGACGGGACCGATCCGCGCGTCTGCCCCACCTGCGGCAATGGCCGGCTCTCGCTGAAGACCGGCCGCTACGGCGCCTTCATCGGCTGCTCCAACTATCCGGAGTGCCGGTTCACCCGGCCGATCGCCCAGGAGAACGGCGAGGAGGAAGGCGGCGCTGTCGGCGACCGCGAACTCGGTATCGACCCGGCCACCGGCCACACCATCTGGCTCAAGGCTGGCCGCTTCGGGCCTTACGTCGAGGAGCAGGACGAGAAGCCCAAACGCGCCAGCCTGCCCAAGGACTGGCCGCCCGCCTCGATCGACCTCGACAAGGCGCTTCGTCTTCTGCGGCTACCCCGCGAGGTCGGCGCCCACCCCGACGACGGCAAGATGATCGTCGCCGGCATCGGCCGCTATGGCCCCTACGTCCAGCACGACGGCACCTACGCCAACCTGCCGACGACGGACGAGGTGTTCGAGGTAGGACTCAACCGCGCGGTGACCGTGCTGGCCGAGAAGCGCGCCGGCGGCCGCGGCGCCAGAGGCGGCGAAGCCAAGGCGCTGGCCGAGCTCGGCGCCCACCCCGCCGACGGCGCCCCGGTGCGGGTGCTGGCCGGCCGCTACGGCCCCTACATCAAGCACGGCGCAACCAACGCCAACGTCCCCAAGGGCTCCGACCCCGCGGCGGTGACGCTCGAGGAAGCCGTCAAGCTCCTCGCCGAGCGCGAAGCCAAAGGCGGTGGCAAACCCCGACGTGGCGCAGCTCGGAAGGCCCCAGCGGCCGCCAAAGCGTCAGCCGCTAAGGGCAAACCCGCCGCGAAGGCGAAGAAGTCGGCGGCGAAGAAGGCCGCAGCCAAGCCGAAGCGCAAGGCGAGCTAGCCGCCTCTCGGAGACTACCGCCAACAGGAGTGTCACCGGTAGTAATTTCTACTTGACGATTCGAACAAAACATGAACTTTGGCTAGCTCCAATGAGGAGTGCGCCTTGAACCAGCTCATTCGAACGTTCCATCTAGGCAAGGCGCATGGCGATGGCGTCACCTGCGACGAATGCGGCCTCTCCGTTGGTGCGTTACCGCTACTCGAAAAAGTCCTGCGCGCGGATGGCGCGGTTCGTTGGCAGCCCCTGCCCTTGGCTTGAGATCGAGGATGGCCTCAGCTGCGCGTACGGGCTCCCAGTCGACGCATCGGGAAAGTTGGCGGGGCTCGCCGCTGTCTCTCGCGCCCTTGATGAAGGCGAGGTTGTGAAGGCCCAGATCGTGGCATTGCATCTGCGATTTCCCGATCTGCCCAGCATAGCCAAGTTCGAAGGCAGCTCGCCGGAGGATCAGGACTCGCTCGCCCATCGACTCCGGGCGAGCGGCCTCCTCAAGGCGAATTGGGATCCGAGCTTCCACCCGCGATGGCCCGCGGGAAGTCCAGCCGGCGGGCAGTTCGCGTCCGGTGGCGGCACAACGAGTGACTCCACAGCACACGTGACTTCGACGCAAGCTGCCACACTTCCAATGGACATCCCGTTGGAGGAACCGAGGATCATCCCGTTCCCTTCAGAACTCGTACCTCCACCGATCATCACGCCACGGGAGGTTCCCAAGAATCCATATCCAAACCGGGCCGATTGCGCCGAGGAATGGGCTGCGGCGGCGGACTACTGCGGACGGTTGTTGAGAAGCGGTAAGCTAGGTCGCGGAGATCAGCGTGGAATGGGCAAGAGCTACCGAGATTGCCTGCTCGGCCAAGTCTCTGAGCGTTGTGGCGACAATCCGGTTGCATAGGAAGACACAATGTTGATGAAACAACCGGAGACGCCGGCAGAATTGCTGGAACTACATGGTGTTCTGCGCTCAGATTCTCAAAAATATTTGCAGATCGTCTCAGAGTGGGTCGAAAGCGATCCCGACGATGGAAGCGCATACTACGACCGACATTTGGCATGGATGAGATTGGGCGTGCCCGAACGCGCGCTGGAGGACCTCGACCAAGCCATAAATCTCGATGGCAGTGCGATGGACTACCTCGCCCGGGGCGGCGTAAATCGTTGTCTGGGTCGTTACACTGACGCTCTCGCGGACTATAGTCGCGGGGAAGGCATCGATCCCAAGCAGTGGGACGCCGACGCCATCCTCCTTCTCTTTCAGGCGGACACGTATGCTCGCACCGGTGACGAGGCCATGGCGATTGTCTATTGTAATCGGCTGCCGGACGACATCTGGACGCCGGGCATGAACGGGCTACCGCCCGGCGGCAAATCCGACATTCGGGATGAGCTTAGTCGCTGAGCTTCCGACGTCCGGCGCGGATTTGCCCCGCCGCCGCCGAAGCCCTAGGGGGACGCAACGGCCACTTTGTGAGAGCGACCACATGGAAGAACCGCTCACGGCCGCGGAGACGCTGGCGTTTCATCAGATCCGCCGGTCAGACCCGAACCGCGCCGCGCAAATCGCCAGCAAGTGGGTCGAGGACGATCCAATGAGCGCGACGGCGCTGTATAGCCGGCATGTGGCCTGGAGGGATCTTGGAGAGACGGACCGAGCGCTCGCCGACCTGGACAGGTCGATAGAACTCGAACCACACCCGATGAGTTACCTCTCACGCGGCGAGCTGCATCGCCACGTCGGCGACTATGAGAAGGTGTCCGAGGACTTCCGTCAGGGTGAAGCCATGGACCCGGGTCGGTGGCGCGAGAACGCAGTGCCGCTCCTGTACCAAGCAGACGCCTACGCGCGGCTGGGCGACGAAACCCGCGCGCTCGCCTGTTGCGCTCGTCTGCCGGACCACTTCTGGACGCCAGGCCCCGACAGCCTACCGCCGGGGTCCAAGATTGAGATTGCCGACCAACTGAAGCGCCGCGCCGCAGCGGCCCGTCGGCGCTAGACCGTCAGTCCCGCCAGCGGGCTGGGGCCGAAGCGGTTGGCGCCGTCTTCGCTGTGCATCACGCCGAGCTCGATCACCGCCCAGGCCAGGATCAGGGTGAAGATGAAGGCGCCGAAGCCGTGCGGGGTCGGCCACACCGCGACCAGGGCGAACAGCACCAGCGCCGCCCACCAGCCGGAGCGGCCGCGGTCGTGCAGACGCTTGGCCAGGACGCAGGCGCCCGAATAGAGCAATGCGGGATAGATCAGCCAGCCGGTCAGCCAGTGCAGCGTCGGCCCGACCCAGGCCTCGTAGATCGCCGCCACCGCGATCAGCATCGCACAGGCGATCCAGAACGGCGTGCGCCCCAGCCGGCCAGACGCCGACCAGAACAACTCGATCCACCCGTTGCGCCCGTCCACGCGCCGCTCCGCCAGAGTCTGAGAGCCCGAAGGGCGAATCTAGGGCCATGACCGCGCTGACGGAAGGGCCGTGCGACGTCCGGGGTCGTTGCGGGAGGTTACACCGTAGGCGCGGTCACCGGTCCGGCGACGCCTTTGGGAGACGGACCGAACTGGTTCGGGCCAGGCGTGCCGTCGAGGAATCCGCACTCGATCAGCGACCAAAGAGGCCCCACGATCGGAATCAGGCTGATGCCGACCCAGATCCAGGGCTTGTCGCGATCATGCCACCGCTTGATCTGCAGCGCGAAGCCGACCCAGAACGCCACGAACATCACGACGAAGAAAACGAGCGAGGCAACGAGGCCGACTGTCGTACTGCCGCCGCCGCCACCCTGTGACATCATGATCGTAACGGCTGTGACGGCCCCGCCGACGACGCCCAGGAAGACGCCAGCCCCGAGGGTCCCAAGCCAAAAAGTACTGCGGCGAATTCGGCCGTCGAAACTAAACAGCAGACGCATCATGGAGCTTTCCTCAGGTCGGATGTTACGAGCGAAGCTAACGCCTATGACGGCGCCAATCGCGAAAGGTCAGCCAACTTCTCAGTCAGATCCTAACCGGCGGCGGTCCGGTAATACCCTTCGGCGACGGGCCGAACTGGTTAGGTCCTTCGGTCCCATCGAGGAACCCGCACTCGATCAGCGACCAGAGCGGGCCGACCAGCGGCACGAAGCCGATCAGCACCCAGACGCCGGACTTGTCGCGGTCGTGCCAGCGCTTCACCTGCAGCGCCAGGCCGATCCAGAACATCAGCACGAGGTAGACCAGGGCGAGCAGGCAGAGCACGGAAATCACCACCGGCTGGGCGGTGCGTCCCTGACTGAACCCAAGAACGGCGCTGAGCACCGAGAATGTGATGATGAGGGCGGTGGAGAGCGCGAAGCTCGATCCGAACGCGGCCAGCCAATAGTGCAGGCGGCGAAGTCGGCCGTGAAAGCCGAACAGCATTTGGATCAGCGACATTGGTTCGGAGCCTCGCATAAGCCTCGAAGCGAGGCGATCGTCGCCTGACGCAGCCGGTCGGCCGCGCCAGGCGAGGGTCGTCAGATCGCCGGCGAGACCGCCGCGCCGGTCAGACCCTTGGGCGATGGGCCGTACTTGTTCGGGCCCGGCGTGCCGTCCAGGAACCCGCATTCCACCAGCGACCAGATCGCGCCGACGAAGGGGATGAAGGCAATGAAGATCCAGGTCCACGACTTGTCGCGGTCGTGCCAGCGCTTGATCTGCAAGGCGAGGCCCGTCCAGATCAGAAAGACGTAGACGACCAAGCAGAGCAGTCCGCCGACCATGCCGAGCGGGCCATCGCGCCCCATCGCCATGATGGCGATGCAGAGGCCGAGCACCACGCCGTAAGCCAGACCAGCGCCAAGCGCTGCGAGCCAATAGGTGCTGCGCCGAATTCGGCCGTTAAAATTGAACAGTAGTTGCATCATTTTGGGCTTCCCCCCTGTTGTGCAAGCCGAGCTAACACCCAACCGGCGGCGCCCAGCAAGATAAAGAACGGCGATCCCTGAAGTTCGGCGGCCGATTTGCTCGCCGAGAGGGTCAAGCTTAGGCGAGGTCGCTGGCGCCCGCACTGTCGCCGGCTGTAACGGTCAGGGTCTGCAGAACGCGATCTCGTTACGAGCGGACGATGTTCTGCGGCCCCAGCGTCTTGACTGAGCGCCGATTCGAGGCGGCCTGCATTCGTCGCCCGCGCGACGACGGCCGCCGCTTGCAAGGGCAGATCGCCCGAGCCATAACGGCGTTCGCGCGCCGAGTAGCTCGGCCCGAGGCATGCCGGTCGCGCGCCTCGTAGTCACGCTGCAGTCAAAGCTGAGCAGATGGACGATGTTTCGGTTGGAGCAGCGCGACTTGACAGGCTGACGCCAAAGGAACTCGCGTGCCTGCGGCTTGTAGCCAAGCGGCTTTCGTCTGATGAAATAGCGGCGGAACTTGGGATCGCCAAGACTTCGGTTGACACCTATTGCGACCGTGCTCGGGCGAAGCTTGGCGTGAGCCGCCGCAGCGAGGCCGCCCGGCTCGTCCTGCAGGCGGAGCCTCGGAGCTCGCAGCCGGAGGCGCTGCTGGCGAGCGCCAATCCAAAGACGAGCGAGTTTGGCGCGCCGTTGCGTTCTGGCGTCGGCAAGACGCTTGGATTGTTGCTGCTGACCGGCTTCGCCTTGGCGCTCACGCTCGGCTCGCTCCTCGCAGGGCTGCATGCGCTGGACGCGATGGCCCCGGCCGCCTACGCGTCGGCGGCTGTCTCGACGCATGCGAAGTGATGGACGCCGAGAGGGCGACTGATCGAGGCTGCGAAGCGCTGACGATGCGCGAACGCGAGTGCCTGCGGCTCGTTCGAGATCACCACTCGTCAAAGGAGATCGCCCGCCTGCTCGGCGTCTCCATAACCTCGGTCGACACCTATGTGCGCCGCGCGCTCTTCAAACTGGGCGTTAACGACCGGTTCGTGGCGGCGAAACTGTTCGACCAATGGGAGCGCGGACCCGCCGTCGCTCAGCCCTCGCTGTCCGCGCCATCAGTCCCTGTACTTGCGGGTGTTGGAGAACGCGGCTGGCGCCTGCCGCCTCTCGCCGAACTCAACCTTGCTCAGAGACTGGTTCTGATTCTGGTCGGCGCCGTGATTGGGGCGGTGGCGTTCGGCGCGCTCCTGACCGCGCTAGCCGCCCTTTAGATTCGAGCGCGCGGAGGCTCGCTAGAGCGCAGATGCGTTTTGGTGGAACCACCAAAACGCTGAATCGTGCTCGCAACTCGATGTGACGAGCCTGTTCCATCCCGTTCTTGATCGATCTAATCAAAGCAGGACAGGCTCTAGGACTCAAAACGAACCAATCGGGCTCTGACGTCCTCGCCACGCCAAGCGACTCACCGGGGCAAAGGTCGGTGCTGCCCAGTCGAGACCGCGCCCGATCCAACGCCCTATCATCTGCGAGCGTGTCCTGGCGAAGGCCGTGAGCGCGCCAGCGCCGCGCAGTTCCCGGCCGGCCGGAACACCGGCGCGCGGCTGCGAGCACACGCCCCAGAGCACCGTAAACGCCACCAGATAGCTGAACACGAGGGTGGCGGACGAATAGGCCCAGCGCGTAACGCCCGGTGCGAGCGCCGCCAAGTCAGCCGCCACCCCAAGGAGCGCGACCGAGCAGGCCGCAACGGTCCAATATCGCTCCGCCTTGATCACGCAGGCGAAGCACACCGCCAGCACGACGACGTCGTCGAGCGTAGGCCGCCAGAGCCACGGGTCAGGCGCCCAGGCGTTGAGGAAGCCAAGCTTGCAGGACCAAGGTCCGCAAATGAAGGTGGAGAAGATGATTTCGCCGGTGAGCACGATAGCGACGGTGCGCTCCCGCCAACCGCCCTTCCAAAGCGACGCGCAACTGACTGCGACGAAGAATATCGCTGTCACCCAGGTCGGGATCAAAAACAGATGCATGGTCCCAGCCGTTTGTCAGGCGTTCGCGGATCGGTCAATCGCGCGGCGGCCCGTTCTACAACCATTCCGCGGTCGCACGTTGAAGTGAAGCGATCACACCGGCGGCTGGCCAAAAACTGAGCCGGCGGCGCCGTCTGCTCCTCTGTACCGATATCCATACGACAGCGCCGATCAGGACAGACAGCCGCCTCAGACGCCGGGACCATGCGCTCCATGAGCGACCTGTTTCGTCCTGAAGCTGTATCCCACCAGCGGCGCAGACTCGACGGGAGCGTCGTGCTCGGCTCGCCGGCGTCGACAGTCGTGCTCGGCGGGTTGCTCGTCGTCGTGATCTGCGGCGCGACCGTGTTTGCGGCGACGGCGTCGTATGCGCGGCGGGAATCCGTACCGGGATGGATCGTGCCGGATCGCGGGCTGATCCGGGTCACCGCCCGCGAGGGCGGAATCGTCGAAGCGTTGAACGTCACCGAGGGATCCGAGGTTCGGGCGGGCGACTCTCTGGCCACGGTGCGCCTCTCCGCGGATGTCGCCGGCGGAGACGCCGGGGCGTCGTTGATGAAAGATATGACGGCCGAGGGCGAGGCGAACCTCGCCACGGCGCGGGCCGGCCGCGAGAAGATCGCCTCCCACAGCGCCGAAATGACCGGGACGCGGGCCGTCCTGATGCAGGAGCTGGCGGAGACGCGGGCGCGCGTCGATGTGCTGGTGCAGAAGCAGCAAATAGCCGAAACCCAGGTCTCGCGCGTCGAGCCCTTGCTGGCGCGCGGCTTTTATTCGGCTGCGGCGATGGATCAGCTGAAGCTGGCCGTGCTCACCGCGGCGCAGGACGCCTCGGCGACGCGAAGCCAGGCCCTGGACCTCCAGCGGCAGATCGATGACATCGACCACCAGCGCGCCGGCCTCGCGGCCGACGCAGCGACGGTGGACGCGCAGGCAGAGCAAAGCCAGGCCGTCCTGTCGCAACGACAAGTGGCTGCGGAGGCGCAGGCCACGCAGGTCGCGACCGCGCCTGTCCCCGGCAGAGTCGTCGCCATTCCGGTCGAACGAGGCCAGGCCATCGCCAGCGGCGGGGCGATCGCGGTGATCACGCCTGAAGGATCGCAGCTCACGGCGGAACTCTATGCGCCGTCTCGCGCGGCTGGCTTCATCAAGGTCGGCCAACAAGTCCGCCTGATGTACCAGCCATTCCCCTACCAGACGTTTGGGACGGGGCGCGGCGTGGTCAGTTCCATCTCTCGGACCGTGCTGGCGCCAGGCGAAGTCGCGATCCCCGGGCTCTCGGTCAAGGAGCCGGTGTTTCGCGTCCGCGTCACGTTGGAACGCGCTGACGTCGCCGCGTACGGCCGCGCCGTCCCGTTGCAACCCGGCATGCTGCTCAGCGCCGACATCGTGATCGACCGCCGCAGCCTGTTGCAGTGGATCCTCGATCCCCTCTACGCCGTGGGGCGTCGCTCTTGATCGGCGAACTGCAGTTGGCGGCTCGCCCACGCCTGCCCGTGGTGGTCGCCGCCGAAGCCGCGGAGTGCGGCCTCGCCTGCATGACGATGTTGGCGCGCTATCATCGCCACGACGTCGACCTGAACGGCCTGCGCCAGCGCTTCTCCATATCGCTCAGCGGCGCCTCCCTCCGCAGCCTGATGGGCCTGGCGGACCAGCTCGGGTTCTCCACCAGGGCGCTGCGGGTCGAACTGGAGGCGCTCGCCAAGGTGAAGACCCCGGCGGTGCTGCATTGGGACCTGAACCACTTCGTGGTGCTGAAGTCGGCCGTCCGCGGGACCGCGACAATCCATGACCCGGCGCAGGGCGCGCGGACGCTGAAGCTGGCCGAGGTCTCCAAGCACTTCACTGGCGTCGTGCTCGAGGTCTCGCCATCAGCCGAATTCCGCAAGTTGGAGGCGACGGCGCCGGTCAGCCTTTCCAGCCTGTGGTCTCACTCGCAGGGCCTCTGGGGCGCGGCGGCGCACGTGCTTGCGCTCTCGCTGGCGCTGCAGGTGGCGGTCTTCGCCGGGCCGCTGCAGATCCAGCTGGTCGTCGATGACGCCATCAACCAGTCCGACGTCGCGCTGCTCAACGTCCTGGCGCTAGGATTCGGCGGACTGATCATCGTGCAGGCGGCGATCGAGGCGTTGCGAGGCTGGGCGATCCAGGTGCTCGGCAACACCCTCAGTTACCAGATGGTTGGCAACCTGGTGCGCCATCTGCTGCGCCTGCCTTCGGACTTCTTCGAGAAGCGCCACGTTGGCGACATCCTCTCGCGGATCGGCTCGACCGGCGCGATCCAGGATGCGCTCACGCGGGGTCTCGTCGCGGCGCTGATCGACGGGCTGATGGTGCTGATCGTGGGAGCGATCCTGTTCGTCTACTCGCCGGTGCTGGCCGGTATCGTCATGGCGGCGGTGGCGCTCAATCTAGGGGTCGCCTTCGGGTTCTATCCAATCTCCCGTGCGAAGACCCAGGAGCGGCTGCTCGCCTCCGCCAAGGAGCAGTCGCACCTGATGGAGACGGTGCGCGCCGCGACCACGATCAAGCTCTCCGGGCGTGAGGCGGCGCGGGAAAGCGCATGGCGCAATCTGTTCGCCGGCGTCGTCAACGCCAACCTGCAGATCGGCAAATATCAGATCTGCGTCACCTTCCTGCAGACGGCGATCGTCGGCCTGCAGACCGTGCTGGTGATCTACTTCGGGGCTCAGATGATTGTCGCCGGCGCGGGCTTCTCGGTCGGCATGCTGCTGGCGTTCCTGTCATTCCGGCAAACCTTCACCGACCGCACCATCTCATTGATCAACCAGACGGTTCAGTTCCGGCTGCTGGGCGTGCACCTTGAGCGGCTGGGCGACATCGTGACCGCCGCGCCTGAGGTCATCGCCGGCGCCCTGGCGCCTGTGGCGGTGGCCGGCGGGATCGAGATGCGCGGCGTCGCCTTTCGCTATGGCGCGGCGGACCCCCTGGTGCTCGCTTGCGTCGACCTCGTGATCGAGCCGGGCGAGTTCGTAGCGATCACCGGCGCGTCCGGCGGCGGCAAGACGACGCTCCTGAAGCTGATGCTGGGCCTCTGCGCACCGACCGGGGGCGACGTGGTGCTGGACGGTCAGCGAGCCAGCCCCGAGCTTTGGCGAGCCTGGCGTGAACGGGTTGGCGTGGTCGCGCAGGACGACCGGCTGCTGTCGGGCACGATCGCCGACAACATCGCCTTCTTCGACCCCGACCTGGACATGCAGCGGGTGCATCTCGCGGCGACGGCCGCTCAGGTCCACGCCGAGATCATGGCCAAGCCGATGCAGTACCTCTCGTTGATCGGCGACATGGGATCCAGCCTCTCCGGCGGCCAGCGCCAGCGCGTGCTCCTTGCGCGGGCGCTCTATCGCAAGCCAGCGGTGCTGTTCCTCGACGAGGGAACCGCGAACCTCGACGAGACCGCGGAGGAAGGTATCGCGGATCTCATCTCAGCATTGCCGATCACTCGGATAATCGTCGCCCATCGTCCGGCATTGGTGCGACGCGCCGACAAAGTATTCGAGCTGACGAACGGCGTTATCAGGCCGAGAGGTTCCTTCACCGCCATCGCAAGGAGCGCCTGACGCCACGCTGCAAACTCAACTCCAAATGACTTCAGTGAGCCTGTCCATTGGGGACACGCCAATTGTGGGAGAACACTATGACTGATGTGCGTGCGCTCGATGAGAGCGAAATCGACGACGTGAACGGCGCCGGCGCGGATCCCGGCATCCTGGCGGCGGGCGCCGGCGTGGCGCTCGTCGCGCTCGGCATCGTCGCCACCGGTGGCGGGCTGGCTATCGCCGCCGGCGTCTGCCTGATCGCCGGCGCCGTCGCCGGCAAGCTCTCGAACTGACGGCTGCGACCCTGAGAACTTAGAAACTCTTCAAATGTGAGGTTATCGATGCGCGAACTCAACAGTATTGAAGTGGATGCCGCCTGCGGCGCCGGCAATGGACAACAGACCGGCGACGCCGTTCTGGCAGTCGCCGCCGCCGTTGCTTGCATGGGTCCCGAAGCGCTGCCCGTCGCTGCCTGTATTGCGGCGTTCGGCGCCGGGCTCAAACTGACTTCGAACTGAACAGAAGCCAGTCTGTGGTCAGCTTGCGGCGCCTTGCGCGGCGCAAGCTGTTCAGGCAAAAAGAGACCCTCATGCGCACGTCGACCTCGGAATATCTGAAATCGCCACGGTTGCGCCTGTTCCTGGGCGTCTTTGTGCTGTTCGCCATCACGCTGGTCTGTGGGGACGTCTTCGGCAAAGGGTCATTGGGACCGGCGATCTCTCTCGCCAGCAAGGTCATCGCCGTCGCCTTGCTTGGGAGCCTCTTGTTCTTGTTCGCCGGCCGTCGACGCTGAGCGGCGTCGCAGGCAACGAAGTCCCCTGATCAGGCGAATTCCGCCAGCACTTCGTCGGCGCTGACGCTGTCGCCGGCCTTGGCGGTCAGAGACTTCAGCAGCCCATCACGCTCGGCGCGGATGATGTTCTGCATCTTCATCGCTTCGATAATGCAGATCGTCTGACCGGCGCTGACGTGCTGGCCGGCCTCCACATCGACCGAAACCACCAACCCCGGCATCGGCGAAACCACCAGACGTGAGGTGTCGGCCACCTTCTTCGGCGGCAGCCGCTCATGCAGGTCGGCCGAGACCGGCGTGAGCACGAGCGCATGCACTGACGCCGCGCGGTGACGAATGCGGTAGCCCTCGGCGGCCGGCGCCACCTCGGCGGCGAACGGCTCGCCGTCCAGTTCGGCGCGGAACAGCGCCTGCCCCGGCCGCCAGTCGATCTCGGTCAGGCGCAGGGTGCGCTCTTCGCCTGTCAGCGCGATCACCAACGCTTCGTCGATCTCGGCCAACCGCACCGGCCGGCGCTCGTGGCCCAGCACCACCACCCACTCGCTGCGCGGCTTGGCGGACCGGAGCACCGGGTGGCTCCGGCCGTTGCGCTGCGCCTGCACCCGCTGCATCGCGCAGGCGGTGGCGGTGATCAGGTCTAGCTGGCGAGCGCTGGGCGCCAGGCCCTTGAAACCCTCGGGGAACTCCTCGGCGATGTAGCCGGTGGAGAGCCGCCCCTCCTGAAACCTGGGCTGGTCCATCACCGCCGACAAGAACGGCGCGTTGTGGCCCGGTCCCTCTATGTGCAGATCTTCCAGCGCCCCGGCCATGGTCTCGATGGCGATGTCGCGCGTCGGGCCCCAGGTCGCCAGCTTGGCGATCATCGGGTCGTAGAACATCGAGATCTCGTCGCCTTCGCGCACGCCACTATCGGTGCGCACCACCCCCTCGCCGCGTGGGCCCTCGTCCGGCGAGGCGTAGCGCACCAGCCGTCCGATCGACGGCAGGAAGCCTCGGTAGGGGTCCTCGGCGTAGAGCCGGCTCTCGATCGACCAGCCCTTGATCGCCAGATCGTCCTGCCCGAACGCCAGAGCCTCGCCAGCGGCGACGCGGATCATCTGCTCGACCAGATCGAGCCCGGTGATCAGCTCGGTAACCGGGTGTTCCACCTGAAGACGCGTGTTCATCTCCAGGAAATAAAACGACTTATCTTGCCCGGCGACGAACTCGACCGTGCCGGCAGAGTCGTAGGAAACCGCCTGCGCCAGCGCCACCGCCTGCGCGCCCATCGCCGCGCGGGTCGCCGCATCGAGCAATGGCGACGGCGCCTCCTCGATGACCTTCTGATTGCGCCGCTGGATCGAGCATTCGCGCTCGAAGAGGTGCACCACGTGCCCATGCTTGTCGCCGAGAACCTGGATCTCGATGTGGCGCGGATTGACGATGAACTTCTCGATGAAGATGCGGTCGTCGCCGAACGCGCCGGTCGCCTCCGCCTTCACCGCCGCCAGCGCCTCGGCGATCTCGGCGCCCGAATGGACGACGCGGATGCCCTTCCCGCCCCCGCCAGCCGAGGCCTTCAGCATCACCGGATAGCCGATCTCGGCGGCGATCCGGCCGGCATGCTCGGCCCCTTCGATCTCGCCGATGTGGCCCGGCACGCAGGAGACGCCCGCCGCCGCGGCCGCGCGCTTGGAGGCGATCTTGTCGCCCATCGCGTCGATCGCGTGCGGATTGGGCCCGATGAAGACGATGCCGGCGTCGGCGCAGGCGCGGGCGAAATCGGCGCGTTCGGAGAGGAAGCCGAAGCCCGGGTGCACCGCTTCGGCGCCGGTCGCCTTGCAGGCGGCGATGATCTTGTCGGCGACGAGGTACGACTGGGCGGCGGGCGACGGCCCGATCGCCACGGTCTCGTCCGCCATCTCCACCGCCAGGCTGCCGGCGTCCGCTTCGGAATAGACCACGACGGTCGCGATTCCGAGCCGACGGCAGGTGCGGATGATCCGCACCGCCACCTCGCCGCGGTTCGCGATGAGGATTTTGGGGAAGAGGCGGCTGTTGCTGGCCGTCTTTGTCATTATCTTGGGGGTTAGAGACCGAGGCCGCGCCTGACAAGCCGTCACGCGGCGTCATGATCCGTGAGGGAAGCCCTAGATGACAGATGTCGCCACCCACCCGACCCTTTCCGCATCGGGCTTCGATCTGACTCCGCCGACCGCTGACGAGCGCAAGCGGCTCGAGGCCTCGCTGAACCAGGAAGAGCGCGACGTGCTGCTCCACCACGGCACCGAAGCGCCGTTCTGCGGCGGCCTCCTCGATAACAAGACCGACGGCGCCTACTGCTGCCGCCTCTGCGGCCTGCCGCTGTTCCGCTCGGTGACCAAGTTCGAGAGCGGCACCGGCTGGCCGAGCTTCCACACCCCGTTCTCGGAAGACCACGTGCTCGCGATCAAGGACACCAGCTACGGCATGGTCCGCATCGAGACCCGCTGCGCACGCTGCGACAGCCATCAGGGCCACGTCTTCCCCGACGGCCCGCCGCCGAGCCGTCTGCGCTACTGCATCAACTCGGTCTCGCTGCAGTTCGTGATGACCGGCGACGCCCTGCCCGACCCGCTGGGGCGCGGGGACAAGCTCTAACTTGTCCCCGGCTGCCTTCGGTCGAGCAGCGCAGCGCTAGTTGCGGCCGCGCCCTCGGTCCATCGGACCAAGCCGCTCGTCAGCATAGTCACGAGCAACGTCGCCCGCGTCGCGCCCCTCAGCGATAGCCGCGATGTGCGGATCGGTCTGGGCGGCGATCGACCCTGGCTTGATTGCGTGGCTGACGCGCAGATTGTTCTGCACGTGGCCTACACCCATCACGCTCTCGACGCAGTCTTCCGCCCGGCGCTTCTCGGCGCGGCTGCCGACCGACCCGTTCAGCGTCACTTCCGCAGCTGAGACCAGCACTTCGATCTCGGAAGCATCGACCACCGCATCGTCCGTGAGCCGGTCGCAGACGTCTTCGCGAATGCGCTCGTCCGAACGCGTGTAGCCCTTCGGCCCTCGACCGCGATGCTGGCCCATCGCATCCCAGTCGCGCCGCTGCTCGGCCGCGCGGTCCCCAAACCAGGTGCGCACCTCATCGCTGGCGCGATCGCCCCAGCTGCGCTGCTCGCGCCCGAGCCCCTCCTCGGGGTTGGGCGTATAGCCGCCTCCCGCGCCATAGCCGCCATGGGCGCGGCCATAGTCGGCGTAGGGCCCGCCGAAGTCGTTCTGAGCCCACAGATAGCTGCGCTCGTCGTACGAAGGCCGCTGAGCAGGATCGCGACTCCGGGCGACAGGCCGGCCGGTGGCCGGAGTGACGCCGGGTCCAGCGCCGTAGCCGCGGTCGTAGGCATAGCTGCCGTCGTCGCGGCGCGGCGCACGATCGGGGCCCTCGTACCAGTCCTGCTCGCGGTCACGCTCCCAGCGCTCGTCGCGGCGATGAATCTCGGCCATGGCGTCATCCTCCTGATGGGTTTGGCTGCGCCAGACCAACCTGAAGGCCACACGCGATGTTCCGGGCGAGCGCCGCCTAAAGCGGGATGTTGTCGTGCTTCTTCCAGGGGTTCGTGAGCTGCTTGTTCTTCAGGCTCTTCAACGCCCGCACGATCCGCCTGCGCGCGCCGTGGGGGACGATCACGTCGTCTAGGTAGCCACGCGAAGCCGCCACATAGGGGTTGGCGAAGTGGTTGCGGTAGTCGTCCTCGCGCTCGGCCAGCTTCTGCGGATCGCCGATGTCGGCGCGGAAGATGATCTCGACCGCCTGTTTCGGCCCCATCACCGCGATCTCGGCGGTCGGGAAGGCGTAGTTGAGGTCGCCGCGGAGGTTCTTCGAGCTCATCACGTCGAAGGCCCCGCCGTAGGCCTTGCGGGTGATGATGGTGATCTTCGGCACCGTCGCTTCGGCGTAGGCGAACAGCAGCTTGGCGCCGTGCTTGATCAGCCCGCCCTGCTCCTGCTTGGTCCCCGGCATGAAGCCCGGCACATCGACGAAGGTGACGATCGGGATGTTGAAGGCGTCGCAGAAGCGCACGAACCGCGCGCCCTTGCGGCTTGAGTCGATGTCGAGCACGCCGGCCAGCACCTGCGGTTGGTTGGCGACGAAGCCCACCGTCTCGCCGTCCATGCGGCCGAAGCCGGTGATGATGTTCTTGGCGTAGTCGGGCGAGATCTCGAAGAAGTCGGCCTCGTCGGCGACCTTCAGGATCAGTTCCTTCATGTCGTAGGGCTTGTTCGGGCTCTCCGGCACCAGGGTGTCGAGCGAGGCCTCGGCGCGATCCGGATCGTCGAAGCTCTCGCGCGGCGGCGCTTTCTCGCGGTTAGATGAGGGCAGGAAGTCGACCAGCCGCCGTACCTGGGTCAGCGCCTCGAGGTCGTTGTCGAACGCGCCGTCGGCGACGCCGCTCTTCAGCGCGTGGACGCGGTAGCCGCCGAGGTCCTCGTGGCTGACGTCCTCGTTGATCACCGTCTTCACCACGTCGGGGCCGGTGACGTACATGTACGAGGTGTCCTTCACCATGAAGATGAAGTCGGTCATTGCCGGCGAATAGACGTCGCCGCCGGCGCAAGGCCCCATGATCACGCTGATCTGCGGGATGACGCCGGAGAAGAGCACGTTCTGCAGAAAAATGTCCGCATAGCCGGCCAGGCTGTCGACACCCTCCTGGATGCGCGCGCCGCCCGCGTCGAAGAGGCCGATGATCGGCGCGC
Organism: Caulobacteraceae bacterium; assembly: GCA_036494265.1. GTDB lineage: Bacteria > Pseudomonadota > Alphaproteobacteria > Caulobacterales > Caulobacteraceae > Acaudatibacter. Next base: position 103,196 of record DASXOP010000040.1, read on the forward strand.
CGTTGCGCCCGGCCATCTCCTGCACCTTGACGATCTTCTCGGCATTGGCCTTGGAAAGAGATCCGCCGATGACCGTGAAATCCTTGGAGAAAACGTAGACCACGCGGCCGTTGATCGTGCCCCAGCCGGTGACGACGCCGTCGCCCGGCACGCGCTGCTGCTCCATGCCGAAGTCGTGGCTGCGGTGCTCGACGAACATGTCGAACTCCTCGAACGAATCCTCGTCGAGCAGCAGGTCGATTCGCTCGCGGGCGGTGAGCTTGCCCTTGGCGTGCTGGGCGGCGATCCGCCGCTCGCCGCCGCCAGCCCTGGCCTGCGCCCGCCGCTGCTCGAGCTCCTCGAGGATCCGCTTCATACGCCCCGCCTTCGGTTGCTTGACCGCCGAGGCGTAGCCGGGGGGCTTGGCGGTGGCAAGTTAGGGTCAGGCCGACGGCGCAGCGAGTCCGAGACGGACGGCCATGGACTCAAGGCGACGATCGCGGGTCAGCAGCGTCGCTCCAGGCGTGAGCCGCGTCGCGGCAAGAAGATGGAGATCGACGTATCCTATGCCCTGACCAAAGAGCCCTTCACGCTCAAGGAGTGACATCGCTTCATCATCCGTTGCGAGGAGCGCCGAAGGCAGCCGGCGCATGTTGCGAATGAAAACGGCTCGTCGCGGCAGGTTACCCATCGCGACTTCGCCGATCACATACGGATGGGTCAAAATATTGTTGGCTTGGAGGGCTTTGATCAGGTCGGCATCCGCGTGCCGGATATGGTCGACCCAGACAGATGTGTCCGCAAGAATCACGTCGGACGTCGACGCGGTCCGGCCTCGAAGTCTGGCGCAATGCCTCCGAGTCTTGCGAGACGGCGAGCCGCCTCCCGCTCGACCAGAGCCTTCAAGGCTTCCCGGACGAGCGCCGACTTTTCTTTCAGGCCCGTCAACTCTTGCGCCGCATGCAGTAAGTCGTCGTCGAGGGAGAGCGTCGTGCGCATGGTGACTCCTAGGCTTCGATGTTGGCATCAAGTGATGCCCAATTCAATGCCTGCCGAGCGCCTCGAACCACCGCCCCAGCATCACCGCCTCTTTCGCCATCGTGTCGGTGCGCGCCGCGGCCTCGGCGTCGACGCCCCAGCGTTCTTCCTGGAATGTCTCGTCGAGGCGAGAGAGAGCGAAGGCGGCGTCGGCGGTCAGCTGGTCGTGGCGGACCGCGAACGCCAGGATCGCCGAGCCGAACAGCGCAGCTGCGGCGAGCAGGCCTGCGAGGGCGAAGTTGTCCTCCGCCGCAGCGCGCTCGGCGATCCGATCCAGGGTCGCCTGCGGCTGCGGCTGGTGGACGATGCCCTGGGCGCGGTGGAAGCTCACCTGCAGCGCCGCTTCGGCCCAGTCGATCACCGGGCCCCAGCGCCGCGTCTGTTGCTCGACCAGGCCAGCGGGCCAGTCGGCGAAGTAGCAGAGCAGGTCCGAGCCCGCGAACGAGGCCAGCCGCTCAGCCGCCGCGATCCGGCCGGACGCATCGACGCTAAGTGCGGCCGAGGCGAGCTGGGTCGCCGGCATGGTCGCGGGCTCGATGTCGGTCGCTTGCGCCGCCCACTCTTCCGCGACCAGCGCGGCGAGCGCCTGGGTCGGCAGTAACAGCGGCGCGCCGCCGGGTGAACGCGCGGTCCGTCCATCGAGCTGCACCGCGAAGCCACCGTCGACCTCGGCGACTCCCACCGCCTTGTAGAAGCGCTTGCGGCGTTCGGACTGGTGGCCTGGTAGCGCCAAGATCGCTCCTTGAGAACGGTAATCTCGATGCAACGACGGAAGCGGCATCATCGCCCGTGCAACGAGCAAAATGAGCCGCCTGACGCAAGGCTTGCCCACGCAAGGAGTTCCGCCTTGGCCCTCGATCGCAACCTTGCCGCCGCCATCGCCGTCACCCGTTTCGGCCTGGGGGCCAAGCCGGGCGAGCTGCTCACCGTCGGCGCCGATCCCAAGGCTTGGCTGCTCGCGCAGATTCGCCCAGGCGCAGGCGCCGACCTGCCCCGCCCGGACGCCCCGTCGTCGGCCGAGCGGGTGATGGAGTTTCGCACCTACCAGAAGGAGCAGCAGGCGGCCAAGCAGGCCGGCGAGACCTTCGATCCGGTCAAATACGCCCGCAAGCTGATCGTCGACGACGCCGGCCAGGACTTCGTCGCCCGCGCCCAGCTTGCCGCCACCACCGACGCCGACTTCCGCGAGCGGTGGGCGCTGTTCTGGTGCAACCACTTCACTGTCTCGGCGACCAAGCTGCAGACCGCCACGCTGGTCGGCCCGTTCGAGCAGGAGGCGATCCGCCCGCACGTGTTCGGCAAGTTCGAGGACATGCTGGTCGCCTCGTCGAGCCATCCGGGCATGTTGCTCTATCTCGACCAGGCCCAATCGGTCGGTCCCGACACCATGGCGGCGATGTTCCTCTCGCGCGGTGGCAAGACCGCCGGCCTGAACGAGAACCTCGCCCGCGAGATCATGGAGCTACACACCGTCGGCGTCGAAGCCGGCTACACCCAGGCCGATGTCACTGAGTTCGCCCGCGCGATGACCGGCTGGAGCATCGGCGGCCTGAAGGAGCGCGACGAGGTCGCCGGCAAGTTCCTGTTCCGCCCCGCCGCCCACGAGGCGGGCGTGCGCACCATCATGGGCAAACAATACGCGGACGGCGGCGTGCAGCAGGCGCTCGCGGTGATGAAGGACCTCGCCGCCAGCCCGCACACCGCCCATCACATCGCCGTCAAGCTCGCCCGCCACTTCGTCGCCGACGATCCGCCGCCGCAACTGGTGGCGCGGCTACAGCAGACCTTCCACGGCACCGGCGGCGATCTCGCGGAGGTGGCCAAGACCTTGGTGCTCGCGCCCGAAGCCTGGTCGCCCGACGCGGTGAAGTTCAAGACCCCGTACGAGTTCGTGGTCTCGGCCTGGCGTGCCGCCGCGGTCGATCCGCAGGCGCTGACCGACATCGGCCCGATCCTGAACGAGCTCGGCCAGAAGCCGTACAGCGCGCCTTCCCCGAAGGGCTGGCCGGAAGAAGCCAGCGTCTGGTGCGCGCCGGATGCGGTGATCAAGCGCATGGCCTGGGCCCAGACCTTGGCGTCGACCTCGCTGAACGGACGCGATCCCTCGCAGCTGGCGGCCGACGCACTGGGCGCGCGCCTCACCCCGCTCGTCGCCAAGGCTATCTCGCGCGCCGAGACCCGCGAAGAGGGCCTTGCCATCCTGTTGATGTCCCCGGAGTTCCAACGCCGATGAGCGACCTCGCAACTCTCTCCCGCCGCCAGGCGCTCGCCGGCGCGCTCGGCCTCGGCCTCACGGTCGAGTTCCTCGGCCACAAGGCCTTCGCCGCCGCCGATGGCGCGCTGGAGACCCGTAAGCTGATCGTGGTGATCTGCCGCGGCGGCATGGACGGGCTCTCGCTCTCGCCCCCGGTGGGCGACCCCAACTATGCCGCGCTTCGCGGTGCGATCGCGATCCCCGGCTTCGGGCAGACCGGTGGGGCGCTGAAGCTCGACGACACCTTCGGGTTGCACCCATCGCTGGCGTCAGTCCACCGGTTGGCTCTGAAGGGCGAGGCGCGGATCGTCCCCGCGGTCGCCAGTCCCGACCGCGAACGCTCGCACTTCGAGGCGCAGGACGTGCTGGAGAACGGCGCCACCGCCGCCTACGGCACCGACTCAGGTTGGCTGAACCGGGCGCTGCAGGCGATGGGGCCGGGCCAGGTGAAGGCGATCTCGGTCGGCGCGACCGCACCCCTGATCTTGCGCGGCGGCGTCGAGGCGGCGTCATGGTCGCCGGGACCTGGCGCCGGGCGCGATCCGCGCCTGCCGGGCATCCTGCAGGACCTCTACGCCAATGATCCGATGCTGAGCCGCGCGCTGGCCAGCGGTCTCGCCACCGAGGCGATGGCCAAGGTCGCCCGCGCCGACGCCACCGCCGCGATCACCCAGGCCGACGTCGCCTCGGCGCCCGCGGCTGATCCAGCCATGGCCGCCGCGCCCGACATGAACGCCCAGATGGATGCCGGCGGAGCCGCGCTTCGGCCGGTGCTGAAGCAGGGCTTGCCCGCGGCGCGCCAGCTGGGCGCCACCCTCGCCGGCTTCATGATCCAGCCCGGCGGACCGCAGGTCGCCGCCGTCTCGATCGACGGCTTCGACACCCACGCCAACCAAGGGTCCAGCCAGGGCCAGCTTGCCACGCGCCTCGCCTACCTCGACGCAGCGCTCGACGGCCTGGCCGACGGCATGGGCGCGGGCTGGAGGGACACCGCGGTCGTCGTGGTCACCGAGTTCGGCCGCACCGCCCACGTCAACGGCACCGGCGGCACCGACCACGGCACCGCCTCCACCGCGCTCCTGCTCGGCGGCGCCCTGAAGAAAGGCGGCATCTACGGCGACTGGCCGACGCTGGCGCAAGGCAAGCTGTTCGAGAACCGCGACACCGCCCCCACCCTCGACATGCGCGGCCTCTTCAAGGGTTTACTGGCGGAGCAATTCGGCGTCGACCGCCGCGCCCTCGACACCGCCGTCTTCCCCGACAGCGCCGCGGTTGCGCCGGGGACGGGGCTCATCGCTTGACGGAGCCGCGTCGGGCCTCGCTCATTGCGGTAGCGGGCTCGTTCTGGTTGACTTGGGATTGAGGTCGGCGCGGTCGTTCCGCGCCGGGACTTGCCTGGGGAGGCGAACATCGAATCTCTGACCCGGTTCTTCGGAACCGCCGGGTTCGTGCCGCACGGATTCTGCATCCTGTGGCGACCCGATATCCTGGCGCTGCACGTGATCTCCGACCTGATCATCGCGGCGTCCTACTTCAGCATACCGTTGGCGATCTTCGCCTTTGTCCGGCGCCGCACCGACCTGATGCCCGAGCACAGGCGAGTGGCGGTGCTGTTCAGCGTGTTCATCCTTGGCTGCGGCGTCACCCACATCATGGGCGTGGTCGTGCTCTGGTACCCAGCCTACGGCCTCGACGGGCTGATCAAAGGCTTCACCGCCTTCGCCTCCATCGTCACCGCCATCGCGCTCTGGCCCTTGCTGCCGCGTCTGCTGAAGATCCCCTCGCCTATTACTTTGGCCGCCGCCAACGAGCGGCTGCAGGACGAGATCACTGCGAGGTTGGCCGCGCATGAGGCGCTGCAGGCGATCCGCGCCTCCTTGGAAGACGAGGTGGTCCGGCGCACCCGCGAGGTGCAGGCGCTGGCCAGGCGGTTCGAGATCGCCACCTCGGGCTCGGTGATCACCGTCTCCGAGCAGGACGAGGCGCTGCGCTACACCTGGCTGCACAACCCGCTGCCCCCATTCTCCGACCGTGCCCTCGGCCGATCCGACGTCGAGACCTTGCAGCCCGCGGCGGCGGCGGCGCTGGTGCCCTTGAAACAGCGGGTGCTGCAGAGCGGCGAGGCGCTGCGCGCCGACGTCGCTCTCGCCGTCGCCGAGACCACCCGCCACTTCGACATCCAGATCACCCCGTCCGAAGTCGACGGCGGCGGCGCTGGCCTGCTCGTCGCCTCGGTCGACATCACCGAGCAAGTGCGCCAGCAGGAGCAACTACAGTTTCTGATGCGTGAGCTGGCGCACCGCGCCAAGAACCTGCTCTCGCTCGTGGAAGGCGTTGCGCGGCAGACCGCCAAGGCCGAGGGGCTGCCCGACGCCTTCGCCAATCGGTTCGGCGAACGCCTGCGCGCGCTGGCCGACGCCCACGACCTGCTGCTCAGCAACGACTGGCACGGTCTTGATCTCGAGACCCTGGTCCGCTCGCAGATCGCCCACTTGCTCCCGGAAGCGGGCGAGCGGGTCGAGATCGGCGGGCCGCCGGTGCGGCTCGAGTCGCAGCCGGCCCAATATCTCGCCCTGGCGATGCACGAACTGGCGACCAACGCGGCGAAATATGGCGTGCTGTCGCGCGCCGAAGGCTGGCTGATCATCGCCTGGCGACGGATCGGACCGCCCAACGAACCGCGGGTCGAGCTCACCTGGACGGAGACCGGCGCCGAGGTCGCGGCGCCCAGCCACGCCGGATTCGGCCGCCAACTGCTGGAGCGGCTGGTGCCGCGCGCCCTTGGCGGCGAGGCGTCCTTTTCGTTCGGCCGAGAAGGTCTTGTTTGGAGAATCGACTTTAAGGCTTAGTCGCGCGTTATGATGTTCGAGAGTCGAACGCTCTCGGAACGCGAGCGAGGTTCGCAGCAGCGTCAATGGTCCAGGTTCTGGTAGCGGAAGACGAACCCTTCACCGCCTTGGCTGTCGTCGATCACCTTGAAGACCTGGGCCACACCGTGCGCGACGCCCCGGATGGCGCCAAGGCGTTGACGGTGCTGGAGACCTTCGAGCCGGACATCGTGGTCACCGATCTGATGATGCCCAATGTCGACGGCTATGAACTGATCCGGCGGCTGCGGCGACGCCCGGGCCCGGCGATCCCGATCATCCTGATCACCGCCGTCCCTGAGACCAGGCTGCCAGCCGACCTCGCCTACGACGGCTACCTCGGCAAGCCGGTCAACTGCGACGCCCTCGCCCGCATGATCAACCGGCTGGCCAAAGCCGCTTGATGCCACGCTGCAGGGTTCAGAAAAGCTCGTCGAGCAGGCGATAGAACTCAAGCGTCTTGCGACCCGTCGGAACCGGGTACGCCTGCGCCATCACCTCATCGATCGGCAGGTCCGGAAAGTTGCGGATCGCGGATCGACGGAAGAGCGCCAGGTCCTGGCTTCGGTCGGCGACGCCCGCCCGCCCAACGTCGATCAGCACGACAGCGCCGTCCGGCCGCAGGATGAAGTTCGGCCACGAGGCGTCGCCGTGGGTGACCACCAGGTCCTCGGCGGTCGGCCGCTCCGCGATCAGCGCCTCGAAGATCGCCAAGGGGGCCTTGCCGGCGTGGTCGGGGTCGAGCCGAGAGACATCGATCTCGCCAGCCTCGACGCGCCGCCGCGCTTCGGCGAGCTTGACGTCCAGGCGCTGGTCGAGCGGGCAGTCCGCCACCGGCAGCGCATGCAGCTGAGCCAGCGCGTGTAGCGCGGCGACAGCGCCCGCTTCCGCCTGATCGGCCAGAAGCTCGTGCAAGGGCGTGCCCATGACCGCTTCGGTCAGGATCGCTGATCGTCCCTCCACCTCGCCCGCCCACATCAACCTCGGGACCGGCGCGCGGCCTTGAAGCCACCTCAACGCCGCCGTTTCCGCAGCGATCTCAACGACGTTCACGCGTTTGCTCGCGTCGGCGAACTTGGCGAACATCACCGGCGCGCCGTCGATGCGCACCACCACGTCCCCGGACTCCCCGTGGCCGACCCGTGCGACGCTGCCGAAGTCCTCGATCGCCGCCGCGGCCATCAAGGCCCGCGCCAGTTCCGCCACCTCGGGCTCGGTCATGCCGGCCCGACGTCGAAGGCGCTGGTCATGCCCGGCGTTTGGCGCCGAACGGGTCGGCCACCGCCTCGTGCTCCTCGAAGCCGAACCGCTCGAACCCGGCCCGCATCTCCGGGCTCAGCGGCGCCTCCAGCACCAGATCGCCGCCGGTCGGGTGCGGGATCACGATCGAGCGGGCGTGCAGCTGCAGCTTCAGCTCCTCGCCGGAGAGTTCGGTCGAGCGGGCGTCGTGGTACTTCGGATCGCCCAGGATCGGGTGGCCGATCGCCAGCATGTGGGCCCTGAGCTGATGGGTGCGGCCGGTGATCGGTCGCAGCGCCATCCAGGCGGCGGTCTGGGCGGCGCGGGAGACGGTGACGAACTCGGTTTGGGCTTTCTCGCCCCGCTCGTCGCTGGCGTCGACCACCGCCACCATCTCGCGGTCGCCAAAGCCGATCTTGGCCAGCGGCACGTCGATGATCCCCTCGCCGGGCTTGGGGGTGCCGAGCACGATCGCCCAGTAGGTCTTCTGGGTCCGCCGCCGTGCGAACGCGCCGGCGAGCCGTCCCGCCGCCGCTGGCGACTTGCCTAGCACCAGCACGCCAGAGGTGTCGCGGTCGAGCCGGTGCACCAGCCGTGGCCGGTCGACCCCCTCGCCCCACGCGCCCAGCAGCCGGTCGATGTGGTGGGTGGTCTTGGTGCCGCCCTGCACCGCCAGGCCCGACGGCTTGTTCAGCGCCAGCACCTCGTCGTCCTCGTAGAGCACCAGGCCGCGGACGAAGGCCCGGTCCCGCTCGGTGAGGCTGTCGTCAGTCTTGGCGGCGCGGGGACCAGCTTGCGGCAGCGGCGGCACGCGAACCTGGGAGCCCGCCGCCAGCCGCGTCTCCGGCTTGGCCCGGCCGCCATCGACCCGGATCTGACCGGAGCGCGCCAGCTTCTGGATCTGGATGAAGGAAAGGTGGGGCCAGCGCCGGCGGAACCAGCGGTCGAGCCTGATTCCATCCTCGGCCGCGCCGACGGTCAGGGTGAAAACTTCAGGCAAGGGCGGCCTCCTCGGTAGCGAGACCCAATGCCCGGCTCAACGCCGCGAAGTCCGACGGCACGGGCGCCTCGATCGTCACCTCCCCGCCGGAGGGGTGCGGAAACCGGATCGACCGGGCGTGCAGCATCAGCCGCGGAACCGCTGCGCCGCCCAGCATCAGCGCCCCGCCGTAGCGACTGTCTCCGGCGATCGGACGGCCGACGGAGGCGAGATGGACGCGCAGCTGGTGCATCCGGCCGGTGCGCGGCCGCAGCTCGACCAGCGCCGCTTCGTCGGTCGCCGCCAGCGTGCGGTAGCCGGTCGAAGCGCTCTCGGCGTCGGGGTGATTGGCTTCGCAGGTCGCCGTGTGCACCTCGCGCCCCTCGGAGACGCGCCGCAGCGGCGTCTCGATCCGGCCGTCGCGGGGCGTCGGCGCTCCGGGGGCCACGATCGCGAGATAGGTTTTCTGTACGCGTCTGGCCATCAGCGCCTTGCCAAGGAACGCTGCCGCCGGCTTGGTCTTCGCCGCCAGGATCACGCCGGAGGTGTCGCGATCGAGCCGGTGGACCAGGGCCGGCCGCTTGCCATTTGAGCGCGCAAAGGCCGCCAGCAGATCGTCCAGCGTCGCCGCCTTGATCCGCCCGCCCTGGCTGGAGAGCCCCGGCGGCTTGGCCAGTGCGATCACCGCCTCGTCCTCACTGATCACCAGCGAGCGGATGAACGCAATGTCCTCGGCGGTCAGCGGCCCGTAGCTCACGACCCGCCCTTCTTCGCCCGCAGCTCGGCCCAGCGCGCCAGCCGCTCCTTCACCCGCGCCTCGGCGCCCTCACCTTTCGGCGCATAGAAGGTCTGCCGCTCGACGCCGTCGGGGAAGTAGTTCTGGCCGGAGAAGCTGTCCTCGGCGTTGTGGTCGTACTGGTAGCCCTTGCCGTAGCCGAGCTGCTTCATCAGCCGCGTCGGCGCGTTGCGGATATGGGCGGGCGGGATCAGCGAGCCGGTCTCCTTGGCCATCTTCGAGGCTGCGCCAAACGCGGTGGTGACGGCGTTGGACTTCGGCGCCGCCGCCATGTGCACGCACACCTGCGCCAGCGCCAGCTCGCCCTCAGGGCTGCCGAGGAAGTCGTAGGCGTCCTTGGCGGCGATCGCCAGGATCAGCGAGGTGGGGTCGGCCTCACCGATATCCTCCACCGCCATCCGTACCAGCCGCCGCGCGACGAAGAGCGGGTTCTCGCCGCCTTCCAGCATGCGCGCCAGCCAGTAGAGCGCCGCATCCGGGTCTGAACCGCGGACCGATTTATGCAGCGCCGATATGAGGTTGTAGTGTTCTTCTCGGTCTTTGTCGTACGCCGGGCTGCGCCGCTGCAGCACGCCGGCCAGCTCGGCGGTCGAGAGCGGCGTCGGGGCGGCGATGTTAAACAAGGTCTCGGCCAGGGTCAGCACGTAGCGACCATCGCCGTCGGCCATGGCGATCATGGCGTCGCGGGCCTCGGCGGTCAGCGGCAGCGTCCGCTTCTCGTAGTCCTCCGCCTTGGCCAGCAAGCTCCCCAGGGCTTCGTCGTCCAGCCGCTTCAGCACATAGACCTGCGCCCGCGACAGCAGCGCGCCGTTCAGCTCGAAACTCGGGTTCTCGGTCGTCGCGCCGACCAGGGTGACGATCCCCTCCTCGACGAACGGCAGGAAGCCGTCCTGCTGGGCGCGGTTGAAGCGATGGATCTCGTCGACGAACAGCACCGTCGCCCGCCCGGCCAGCCGCCGGCCGCGCGCGGTCTCGAACGCCTTCTTCAGGTCGGCGACGCCGGAAAACACCGCCGACAGCTGCTGGAACTCATAGCCAGCCTCCTTGGCCAGCAGCCGCGCGATCGTGGTCTTGCCGGTGCCAGGCGGCCCCCAGAGGATCATCGACGACAGCCGGTGCGCGTTCGCCATCCGTCGGATCGGCCCATCCGGGCCCAGCAGGTGGTCCTGCCCGACCACCTCGCCCAGGCTCTGCGGCCGCAGCCGGTCGGCCAGCGGCCGCGGCGCCTCGGGCACAATCCCGGCGGCTTCAAAGAGGTCAGTCATGGCGCTAGGGTATCTAAGATCGAGTTAGAGAACAGCAACTTGGAGAGCTCATGCGGCATGGCGGCCCAGCCCTCTTCACTGCCACAGTCATGGTGGGGCTGTTTCTCCTCCTGACGTTACGCTCAAGGAAGATTTGGCTGCCCGGAAATCGCCTCATCGACTCCAGCACTCGACCAGTGGCCTTCTGGTCGATCGTCGGCGGGCTGGCGCTGTTGGCGCTCTGTCTTCTAGGCTTGATCGCGCTCGATTTCGCGAGCGGCTACTCAACCTAGCATAAGCCTACCCCTGCACCTGCGCCGTGATCCGCTGGCCGTTGCGTTCGATCACCAACGTCCAGGTCTGAGCCGGGGCCGAGATCGCCGCTGACAATCCAGCGACCGTGTTGATCGACAAGCCGTTGACCGACCGGATGAAGTCGCCGGGTTGCAGGCCTAGCCGCGCTGCATAGCCGCCGGCGATGCCCGTGACGATCACGCCGGTCCCGGCGAATGGATCGAGGCCGAGGTCGGTGGCCGCGGCCGGCGAGAGGTTGATCACGGTCGCGCCGTTCAGCGGATTGTTTCCCGTCAGCGTGCGCTCATCCTTCGCCGGCGCGTCCGGCGGGGTCGAGAGACGGGCGCTCACGGTGTGGTCCGCCCCGCCGGCCTTGCGCACCACCAGGCTCACCGAAGCGCCGGGGGCCAGGGTGGCGGCGGCATAGTTGAGGCTGGTCGGATCGTTCACCGCCTGGCCGTTCAGCGAGACGATCACGTCGCCGCGCTGCACGCCCGCTTTCGCCGCGGGACCATCCGGCCAGATGTCGGCCACCAGCACACCCTGCGGCGCGGCGAGGCCGAGGCTCCTGGCCATGTCGCCGGTCAGCGCCTGCGGCTTGATGCCGAGCCACGGCCGCACCACCGCGTGGGCGCCGCCGAGGGCGGTCGTCACCACCTGCTTCACCAGCGCCGCCGGGATCGCGAAGCCGACGCCGGACGAGGTGCCGGAGCCGGAGAGGATCGCGGTGTTCACCCCGATCAGGTCGCCGTTCATGTCCACCAGCGGGCCGCCGGAGTTGCCGGGATTGATCGCCGCGTCGGTCTGGATGAACGAGGAGAAGTTGTTCACGCCCACATCGGAGCGGGCCAGCGCCGAGACGATGCCGTTGGTCACCGTCTGACCGACGCCGAACGGGTCGCCGATGGCCAGCACTAGGTCGCCCACCTGCACGTCGCTGGTGTCGTCGATGGAGATGGTCGGCAGCCGCTCGCCCTTGGTGTCGATCTTCAGCACCGCCAGGTCGGCGCGCGGATCGTCCAGCAGCACGGTCGCCGGCCACTCGCGGCGGTCGGCGGTGACGACGGTGATCTCCTGGGCGCCGTCGATGACGTGGTGATTCGTGATCACCACCCCGTCGGCGCGGACGATCGAGCCGGAGCCGAGCGACTGGGCCACGCGCTGCTGCGGCACCCCGCCGCCGCCCATGAACATCCCCCAGAACGGATCGACCTGGGTGCGCACCATGCGCTTCGAGAACACGTTCACCACCGCCGGTGCGGTGCGTTTCACGATCGGCGAGAAGGAGAGGCGCATCGTCGCCGCGTCGCCCGGAACCTCGCGATGGTCCGGAGGCGGCAGGTTGGCCGGCTGCGACTTGGCGCAGGAGGCGGCGCCCAGGCTGGCGCTCAGGAGCGAGACGAGGAGAAGCGGTCTGGCGTTCGGGTGCATTGCTCGTGGGGAATAGTTGACGGTGTGGCCGGCAAGATGGCGTCAGCCGTGAAGCACTTCCAGTGGCTTTTCCGTAATGAAATGTGACGGCCCCTCCGGCTCGCGCGCATAGACGATGGCCAGCACCAGGTTGATCACGATCAGGCCGGCGCCCATTAACAGCGAGATTCCGGGCAGGTGCAGCCCGGCGCCCGGCCCGATCGACCAGGCGAACACCCGGGTGAAGAAGATCGGCCCGATCAACTGGCTGAGCCCGAACAGGATCGCCAGCGAGCCCTGCAGCTGCCCCTGCTCGTCGACATCGACCCGTTTCGACAGCAGCGACATCAGGCTGGGGAAGGTCAGGTTAGCGCCGATGACAATGGCGATCGCGCCCCAGAACAGCGGCTCGGTCGGCGCCAGGCCCAGCGCCGCGAAGCCGGCGATGCCCAGCACCACGCCCAGGATCACCCCGCCGCGCTCGCCGATCTTGCGCACCATCCAGCCCGCGACCAGGCTCTGCATCAGGATGTTGCCACCCGAGAGCACCATCAGCAGCACCGCGACTTGAGGCGGGCCCCAGCCGAAGCGGAAGTGGGTGTAGAACTGGAAGATGCTGTTGAACGACGCGCCGGCGAACTGGGCGATGAACACGATCAGCGCTAGCCCCAGCAGCCCCTTATGGCTGACCAGCAGCGCCGCCGCGCCGATCGGATTGGCCCGGCGCCAGCGGAACGGCGCGCGGCGCTCGCGCGAGAGCGATTCCGGCACCGCGAAGTAACCGTAGAGCCCGTTGGCGAACGCCAGCCCCGCGGCCACCCAGAACGGCGCGCGCGGGTCCAGCACGCCGACGAAGCCGCCCAGCGCCGGTCCCAGCAGGATGCCGGCGTTGGCGGCGGCCTGGAAGCGGCCGAAGTTCTTGGCGCGGTCCTCCGGCGTCGAGATGTCGGCGACATAGGCGCCGGCCGCCGAGCCGCTGGAGGCGGTGATGCCAGAGATCAGCCGGCCGATGAACAGCCAGGCGATGTTGGGCGCCACCGCCATGATCAGATAGTCGAACGCCAGCCCGAACATCGAGACCAGCAACACCGGCCGCCGGCCGAACCGGTCGGAGAGGTTGCCGAAGATCGGCGCGAAGGTCAGCTGCATCAGCGCCCAGACCGCGCCGAATACACCCATGATCGTCGCCGCCCCGGCGTCGCCCTGACCGGTCAGGCCCTTGACCAGCACCGGAAACACCGGCGCGATCACGCCCATCGAGAGCGTGTTCATCAGGATGGCGGCATAGATAAAGCCAAGCGCGGCTGGCCGCGCTCGCGGACCTTTGGCGCTAAACCTGGATGACGTCGTCTCGCTCACGACGCCCTCCCCCGATCCAACGGCAGCCGAGCGGCGCTCTTAGCACCTCACGCCGTATCTCCGAAGCCGTCTCGGCGAGCGGACGCGGGTCGGCTATATGCGCGGCTCCCACGTCACATATCCTGGAGCCCGCGCCCTGCCTGCGCCATCGCTCGCCCAGCTGGAACGCCTGCTCGCCGCGACGTTCGGACCCGCGCTCAGAGTCGTGGACGTCAGCGACCTCGCGCCCTGGGCGGTGTCGCGCTGCCGGCTGGACGGCGCGGGCGCGCCGGCCTCGGTGATCGTGAAGTGGCTGCGCGACGATCCGAACGGCTTCCGCATCGATCCACGCCAGATCGCGACCGAGCGGGCGGCGCTGGAGTTCCTGGCCGCGATCGGGTTTCGCTCGTCTCCGAGATCGATCGCCGCTGACACCGTCGCCGGTGTGGTGATCATGGAGGACCTCGCGCCGCGCGAGCCGCTGGCCGAACGCCTGCGGCGCGACGGCGCCGAAGCCAATATGGCCGAGTTGCTGGCGTTCGCCCGGGTCGCCGGCGAACTCGCCGCCGCCACGGTCGGCAGATCCGCCGACTACGACGCGGTTCGCGCCAGCTACGGCGACCCGGACCCATTGGCCGGCCGCGCCATGGGCCTCGGCGCGGGCTGGGACAATACACGCCGGGCGATGGAGGCTTGCGGGCTGGCGATGTCGGGAGACGTAGCTGGCGAGCTCGCCTCGGGTGTCGAGACTTTGGTGGCGAGCGGCCCTTTCCTCGTGCTCACCAACGGCGACCCACAGGCCAACAACATAATGGTGGGCGACGGCGGCGCGCGGCTGATCGACTTCGAGACCGCCGCCTTCCGTCACGCGCTGATCTCCGCGACCTGGATCCACGTCCCCGGTCCGCACTGGATCACCGTCGCACCGGACGCGATGCGCGGCGGCCTCGAAGACGCCTGCCGCCGAGCGATGTCGGCGGTTATCCCGCACGCCGAGGACGACCGGTTGTTCGGCTTCGGCATGGCGGCGGCGTGCGCGACGTTGGCCTACGAGCGGCTGAACCGGTTCCCCAGGCTCGACGCGCGGCCCGCCGGCGATCCCAGCCGCGTGCAGATGGTGGCGGCATTGGAGGCCGCAGCCGCCGTCACAGCGCGCCACGCCACCTTGCCGCAACTCGGCGGTTGGCTGGAAGGGGTCGCCGCCGCGCTGCGCCGCCGCTGGCCTGACGCCGACGTCGATCTCGCCGCCTATCCGCCGTTCACGCCGCGCCGGTAGCCGCCGCAGCGGTTGGATCGGGCCGGGCGAAGCGCAGCGCGACGATGAGCGCCATGCCGAGCAGGAACGCCGCGATCAGGATCGGCAGGCCGGGCAGCGCCGGCAGGCTGCGCAGCGCCCAGGCGAAGCTGAGCGGGAAGACAGTCGGGCCGACGATCGCGGCGATGCCGCCGGTCGACTGGTTCGCGCCTTGCAGCCGTCCCTGCTCCGAGCCGGAGACGTGTTGGGTCATCAGCCCCTGCAGGCCAGGCTGCATCAGCCCCATCAGCGCGAACACCGGCATGCCGACGAAGTAGAGGTTCCCGGTAGGCGCCAGGGCGTAGATCACGAAACCGCTCAAGCCGAACATCGCGCCGGCCAGCACCGCGCCTCGCTCGCCGATCCGTTTGACCACCGGCGCGACGACGAAGAACTGCACCAGGATGCCGAGGGCGCCGGTGAAGAAGAAAGTCAGGCCGAGGAACTTCAGGTCCCAGTGGTAGCGCAGCGTCGTGTAGAGCACGAAGACGTTGGGCAGCACCTGCTGGGCGAGCTGAAACAGGAAGTTCACGAACGCCAGCGGCAGCAGATCCTTGTGCGAGTTCAGCAGCGAGAGCGAGGCGACCGGGTTGGCGCGGCCCCAGATGAACGCCGGGATGCGGCGCTCCGCCGGCAGCGATTCCGGCAATACCAGCAGGCCGTAGACCCAGTTGAGCCCGCAGAGCGCGGCGGCGACCAGGAACGGCGTGCGCAACGGGTCGAGGTGCAGCGAGCCCAGGTGCACCGAGTAGGTCGCCAGCACCCCGCCCATCGCCGGTCCGAGCAGGAAGCCGACGCTGAACGCCGCGCCCATCCAGCCGAAGTTCCTCGCCCGCGTCGTCGGGGTCGAGACATCGGCGACATAGGCGTTGGCGGTGGAGAAGCTGGCGGCGGTCAGCCCGTTCAGCACCCGCCCGACCATCAGCCAGAGCAGCGTCGGGGCGAACGCCATCACCAGGAAGTCGAGCGTCAGGCCGAAGATCGAGATCAGCAGCACGGGGCGCCGGCCGAAGCGGTCGGATAGCATCCCCAGCACCGGCCCGGAGATGAACTGCATCGCCCCCCAGGTGACCCCGAAGATCGCCTGCCACTCGGCCGCCGACGCCGTCGTCGCGGCGGTGGGGGCGCCGAAGAACGAGCGGATCAGGTTCGGCAGCACTGGGATCATCAGCCCGAACGAGATCGCGTTCATCACCGACGTGGCGAAGATGAAGCCGAACCCTGCCTGCCGCCCGCGCGGCCGCACCGGCTCGGCCTCCAAAACACCCTCGGCCAACGCGTTCACCGTTCAGATCCCCCGAGCTTCACCTTGTACGAACCCAGCAACGTCCGCCACCACTCGCCATGGCGTGTCAGGAACAGCGCGTTGGCGAAGCCGTGCCGTGCGACGTGCTCGGGTGGCACGCTGTCCCAGCCCGTATGCTCGACGGTGACCCGGGTCTCGTCGCCGACTTCCTCGAAGCGCACTTCGACCTCGGTGTCCTGGTCGGGCGTGAACGCCGCCTGGCGCCAGCCGAACACCAGCCGCGTCGGCGGCTCCCAGGCGCGGATCTTGCCGATCTCGAACACCTTGCCGTTCGCCAGCGTGCTGATCAGGCGGCCGCCCTCACCTGGCTCGAACGCCAGCACGCCCGGATCGCGCGGCGTGAATGTGAAGAGCGGGTTGGGTCGCCACCACGCGCCGATGCCGCCCACGAACGCGTCGAACGCCCGCTCCGGCGGCGCCTTCACGCGCAGCGACACCAGGACTTTCGAACCCATCTGCTACTCGCCCGGCGTCTCGGGTGGCGGCGCTTCGAGGTGCGCCTTGAACGCCAGCAACTGCTCGGCCCACATCCGCTCGGTCTCTTCCAGCCACGCCCTCAGATCAGCCATCGCTTCGGTCCTTAGCGCGTAGACCCTGACGCGCGCGTCGAAGTCAGGAGACGACTCCTCGACCACGCCCGAGCGCCTGAGCGTTCTCAGGTGGCGGCTCATGGCCGGCGGCGCCAGCCCCACGGCCCTGGCGATCTCGCCCGCGGGCCGCGGGCCGGCGCGCAGCACCTCGACCACCTTGCGCCGATGCGGGTCGGCGAGCGCGGCCAGGATGCGATCTAGCCCCTCGCCCCGCTCCGTCTGAACGACCGCCACACTCTTCATCACGCGTCCAGCAGCTTGACCATCTTCTTTGTCGCGACCGCGCGGTAGCTCTGGGTGATCCAGCCCTTGATCGTCTCTTGATCGATATCGTCGCCGTCGCGCTGGCGCAGGTTGGCCCAGCCGCCCTTCCAGAGCCCGTGGCCGGCCGGGCTCATGTAGGGCAGCGTCAGCGCCATCTCGTAGGACACCGGCAGCTTGACCGTCAGCGACAGCTCGCCGGGCGGCGAGGCCGCGCCGCCGAAGAACACGAACACCTTCTTGCCGACCTTCATCACCGTGTGGTCCCAGGGGTGATCCTCCCAGGCGCCCGGAAAGGTGGCCGCGAAGGCGATCAGGTCGGCCTCGGCCTTCTTCGCGTCGCTCTTCGCCATGCTCAGCCCGCGTCCAGCGAGGTGCTCACCTTGTGGCCCGTCGCCTGGGTGACCTCTTCGACCGACATATCCTGGATCGTCTGTCCGACGACCAGCTGTGACCTTCCGGATCGCGGCAGACATAGGAGCGATCGCCGTAAGCCTGGTCGGCCGGCTCGCGGTCGATGGTGGCGCCAGCAGCCCTGGCCCGGGCGCAGTGCGCGTCGAGGCCGTCTTTCAGCTGGATGTGCACCGAGCCGGTGCGCCGGCCTTCCAGATCCGCCGGCGAGGCCCAGACGTCGAACGGCGGTCCGGAGACCATCACCATCCCGTTCCCGAAGCAGGTCTCGGAATGGATGACGCCGCCCTTGCCATCATCGACCATCAGGGTGGTCTCAAAGCCGAACGCCGCTTCCAGGAAAGCCAGCGCCGCCTTCGGGTCGCGGTAGAAGAGTAGCGGCGTGATGCTGGGACGTTCCATCATATCTTTCCTCCGCTTAAAGCGATGTCTTCAACGTAAGGCCACTCGCCTGCTCCATCTCGGCCAGCGAGAGGTCGGCGATGGTCTGGTCGAAGTTCCAGACATGCCCTTCAGGATCGAGCGCGCGGTAGACGCGGGCGCCGTAGAACTGATCCGCTGGCCGCTGGGTGATCCGCGCCCCCGCCGCCTCGGCCTTGGCGCAGTGCTCATCGATGCCGTTCTCGAGAGTCACCCGGATGAACTGGGTGCCCACGTTGTCGAGCGACGCCGGGCTGCGCATTTTCGCCGGCCCAATCAGCGCCGCCGCGCCCCACTCCTCGCCGATGCCGACATGGCCATCGCCAAACGTCATCTCGGCGTGCCCGACGCGGCCGGCATCGTCGGTGACGAGGAGGCTAGTCTCGAACCCGAACGCCCGCTCCAGCCACTTCAGCGCCGCCATGGGGTCGCGATAGAAGACGACAGGCGTGAACGAGGGCATGGCGGAACTCCGTTGCAAGTAGCGCAATATTTGACGCACATGGCAACTAACTGGTCAAGCGTGTTCCTTCTCCCCTTGCGGGAGAAGGTGGCGACGAAGTCGACGGATAAGGGGTCGACGGGTCTTCGAAGTGACCCATCATAACCTAGTCGCAGCCGGAGAGACCCCCATCTGACCGCTGCGCGCCCACCTTCTCCCGCAAGGAGAGAAGGAAGTTAACCTAGTCCTCGGCGGCGGCGCGTTCCTGGACTGGACCGGAGTCCTTGCCCTTCTCGCTGACGTCGCGGTCAACGAACTCGATCACCGCCATCGCGGCGTTGTCGCCGTGGCGGTAGCCGGCCTTGAGCACGCGGACGTACCCGCCGCTGCGGGCCTTGTAGCGCGGGCCGAGGGTGGCGAAGAGCTTGCCGACCTGGTCGACGTCGCGGACGCGGGAGATGGCGATCCGGCGCGCGTGCAGGTCGCCCTTCTTGGCCAGGGTGACCAGCTTCTCGACGAACGGCCGCAGCTCCTTGGCCTTCGGCAGCGTGGTCACGATCTGCTCGTGCTTGATCAGCGAGGCCGCCATGTTGGCGAACATCGAGGTCCGGTGCGCCGACGTGCGGCCCAGTTTGCGGTGCGCGTAACCGTGGCGCATGGGAGTTCCTCGTCCTCTTCTCTCAACCGGGCCGCCTCGCGACGGGCCTTATACCTAGATCTGGTCTTCGAACTTCTTCGCCAGCTCGTCGATGTTTTCCGGCGGCCAGTTGGTGACGTCCATGCCGAGGTGCAGGCCCATGTTGGCGAGCACTTCCTTGATTTCGTTCAGCGACTTGCGGCCGAAGTTCGGGGTGCGCAGCATCTCCGCTTCGGTCTTCTGGATCAGGTCGCCGATGTAGACGATGTTGTCGTTCTTCAGGCAGTTGGCCGAACGGACCGACAGCTCCAGCTCGTCGACCTTCTTCAGCAGCGCCGGGTTGAACGGCAGTTCCGGCTTGGCCTCGCCTTCGAGCTTCTTCTTCGGCTCTTCGAAGGTGATGAACACCTGCAGCTGGTCTTGCAGGATGCGCGCAGCGTAGGCCACCGCATCTACGGGCGTGACCGCGCCGTTGGTTTCGACTTCCATGATCAGCTTGTCGTAGTCGAGGCTCTGGCCCTGGCGGGTCGGCTCGACGCGGTAGGCCACGCGGCGCACCGGCGAATAGACCGCATCGACGCTGATCAGGCCGATCGGCGCGTCTTCCGGACGGTTGCGTTCGGCCGGGACGTAGCCCTTGCCGGTATCGACAGTGAATTCGATCCGCACCGAGGCGCCGTCGTCCAGCGTCAAGAGCACGTGGTCGCCGTTGAGGATCTCGATATCCGACGGCGCTTCGATCTGGCTGGCGGTGACCGCGCCGGGGCCGGTCGCGCGCAGGGTCATGCGCTTAGGGCCATCGGCGTGCATGCGCAGCGCCAGCTGCTTGATGTTGAGCACGATGTCGACGACGTCTTCGCGCACGCCCTCGAGCGAGGAGAACTCGTGCACGACGCCGTCGATCTGAATCGCGGTGACGGCCGCGCCTTGCAGTGACGACAGCAGCACGCGACGCAGAGAGTTGCCGAGCGTCACGCCGAAGCCACGCTCGAGCGGTTCGGCGACGATGCGCGCCTTGCGCACGCCGTCAGCGCCGGACTCGATTTGCGGCTTCTCGGGGCGGATGAGCTCGTTCCAGTTACGTTCGATCACAGGCAGATTTCCCTCGGACGGGGTTCGCCGGCGGCTTGGCCGCAGCCGCGCCGGCGTAGGAGCAGGATGATGGGTACTAGACGCGCCGGCGCTTAGGCGGCCGGCAGCCGTTGTGCGGGATGGGAGTCACGTCGCGGATGGTGGTGATGGTCATGCCAGCGGCTTGCAGCGCGCGCAGCGCCGACTCGCGGCCGGAGCCAGGACCGGAGACGTTGACTTCGAGCGTGCGCACACCGTGCTCGGCCGCCTTCTTGCCGGCGTCCTCGGCGGCCATCTGCGCCGCGTACGGGGTCGACTTGCGCGAGCCCTTGAAGCCCATCATTCCGGCGCTCGACCAGGAGATCGTGTTCCCCTGGGCGTCCGTGATGGTGATCATGGTGTTGTTGAACGAGGCGTTCACGTGCGCCACGCCCGAAGTGATGTTCTTGCGCTCGCGCTTTTTGACGCGTGCGGGTTCCTTCGCCATTCGTGACGCCTCTTACTTCTTCTTGCCGGCGATCGGCTTGGCCGGGCCCTTGCGGGTGCGGGCGTTGGTGTGGGTGCGCTGGCCGCGGACCGGCAGGCCCTTGCGGTGGCGCAGGCCGCGGTAGCAGGCCAAGTCCATCAGCCGTTTGATGTTGACCGCGGTCTCGCGGCGCAGATCGCCTTCGACCTGATAGTCGCGGTCGATGGTCTCACGAATCTGCAGCACCTCGGCGTCGGTGAGCTGGTTCACCCGGCGCGCATCCTCGATGCCGACCTTGTCGACGATCTGCCGGGCTTTCGCCTGGCCGATGCCATGGATGTACTGCAGCGCGATGACGACGCGCTTGTTGGTAGGTATGTTTACGCCTGCGATACGGGCCACGCGCGCTCTTCTCCTGGTCACGCCAAACAAGCGCGAAGCACGCGCCCGGCATCCGCACCATCAAAGGCGCGGCGCCGGCGCGGCGACGCGCCCTTTCGCGGAAAGGTCCCCATATAGGGATCGGGGCGCCCGCGTCAATGCCGAAGGGGCAAGCTGCTCTACTTATCCGGCTTATTCGGCGCCCTCGCGGAGGGCCGCCACGTAGGCGGCGAGCGTATCGGCCAACCGCTCGCTCATCAGACGGTGGAACGGGCTCAAGTCGTCCGTGGTCGACGCAGTTTCGAGCGCAGCTAAATAGGCGCTGCGATCCTCCGGCCGAACCGGCACTGGCGGATAGCCGCCGCGCAGCGCCATTGCCGGCATCTATCCGTCGCGACCCAGCGCTTCGTCCACCTCATTCGGTATCCCCCTCCCCGCTCGTCGGGGAGAGGTGGCCGGACGCGCCAGCGGCCGGACGGTGAGGGGTCTCGCCGCCGCAGGCGGCGAGGATCGCATCGCAGATGTGATCGAGGGCGCCGCCCCAGACCCAGTCGCTGTCGAACCTAATGACCCGCAGTCCCTGAGCGTTGAGGAACTTCGTCCGGCGTTCGTCGTAGGCGGCATTGTCGGCATGTTGGCTGCCATCAAGTTCGACGATCAGTCGGGCGGCTGGGCAATAGAAGTCGGCGATGAATGGCCCTATCGGCGCTTGCCGCCGCCACTTCCAACCGCCGAGCCTGCGATTTCGCAACACGCCCCATAGCCGGCCCTCCGAGTCGGTCTGGCGCGCTCTGAGGTCGCGAGCGCGGGATAGCAGATGACTTTTGGGCATGCCCTCGCCCCCGTGAACAATACGAGAACATCTAGCGGCTGTGCTCGGCCTCGACCACCCCTCACCTCACCTCTCCCCACTCTTCGGTGGTGAGAGGGATACGGATAGGCGGCGGAGGCGCAGAGTTGGGCAAGCCGCCGCTCGATCCCAGCTCAGCCCTCAGGAGCTAGGTCGACCGCGCTACACCCGCGGTCCGTCCAGCGCTGCGTCGATGGCGGCGGCGACGGCTTCGATCGAGCCCATGCCGTCGACTTCGATCAGTTTGTTGTGGCGCTGGTAGTAGGGCAGCAGCGGCGCAGTCTGGTCGTTGTAGGCGCCCAGACGCACCTTGAAGGTCTCGGGATTGTCGTCCGGGCGGCCTGACTCGGCATAGCGGCCGGCGATGCGCTCCATCAGCGCCGCGTCGTCGACCTTCAGCCGGATCACCAGGTCCACCGGCCGGCGGCGCGCGTCCAGCATGTGGTCCAGGACCTCGGCCTGGGCGATGGTGCGCGGGAAGCCGTCGAAGATCGCGCCGCCGGCGGCTTCGGCTTCTGGCAGGCGGCTCTCGATCAGCTCGATCACGATCGCGTCCGAGACGAGATCGCCGCGCTTCATGATCCCGTCGACGCGCTGGCCGAGTTCGGAGCCGGAGGCGATCGCCGCGCGCAGCATGTCGCCGGTTGAGAGCTGGACCATGCCGCGGGTCTCGACGAGGCGCTTGGCCTGCGTGCCCTTGCCGGCCGCCGGCGGGCCAAACAGGATCAGGTTCATGAACCCCCCTCGTACGCTCTTCTGCTCAGGGCCGTTGTCGGCGCGGGCCGGCCAGCGGCCGACCATCCCTGATTCTGCCTAGTTGAGCCGCCGTCGCTACGTCAGGCAACCCGCGACTGTCAGCGACCGCCGCGACCGCCGCGAAGCTTCGACTTCTTGATCATGCCCTCGTACTGGTGGGCCAGGAGGTGCGACTGGATCTGGGCCACCGTGTCCATCGTCACCGAAACGACGATCAGGATCGAGGTGCCGCCAAAGTAATAGGTGCTGATCTGGTTGGAGGCCATCAGCGCTTCGGGCAGCAGGCAGACCGCCGCGATGTAGCCCGCGCCGAGCACGGTCAATCGCGTGAGCACGAAATCGATGTACTCCGCCGTCCGCTTGCCGGGCCGGATGCCGGGCAGGAAGCCGCCGTACTTGCGCAGGTTCTCGGCCACGTCGTTCGGATCGAACACGACCGACGTGTAGAAGAAGGTGAAGAACAGGATCATCAGCCCGTAGACGATCATATAGACCGGCTGGCCGTGGTTCAGCGTCGCCGCCGCGCCGGGCAGCCACTGCAGCCAGCTGGGCAGGTTGGCCTGGTTCAGGAACGTCGTCAGCGTGTAGGGCAGCGCCAGCAGCGACGAGGCGAAGATCGGCGGGATCACGCCCGAGACGTTGATCTTCAGCGGCAGAAAGCTTGTCTCACCGCCGAACATGCGGTTGCCGACCTGTCGCTTCGGGTACTGTACCAGGAGCCGCCGCTGCGAGCGCTCCATGAAGACGATGAAGATGATCACGCCCACGGCGAGCGCCAGGAAGAACAGCAGCGTGCCCGCGCCCAGGGTGCCGTTGTGAGTCTGCGTCAGCAACTGGAAGAGCGCCGTCGGCAGGCGCGCGACGATGCCGGCGAAGATGATCAGCGAGACCCCGTTTCCGACCCCACGGCTGGTGATCTGCTCGCCCAGCCACATCAGGAACAGCGTCCCGGTCACCAGGGTGACGACGGTCGATAAGACAAAGAACGGGCCCGGATTCAGCACCGCCCCCTGACTGCCCTGCAGCGCGATGGCGATTCCGCCCGCCTGAAAGATCGCCAGCGGCACGGTCAGATACCGGGTGTACTGGTTCAGCTGCTTGCGGCCGGCCTCGCCGCCTTCTTTCCGCAGCTTCTCCCACGGCGGATACATGGTGCCGAGCAGCTGCACGATGATCGACGCCGAGATGTAGGGCATCACGTTCAGCGCGAAGATCGCCATCCGCGAGACGGCGCCGCCCGAAAACAGATTGGCCATCCCGAAGATGCCGTTCTGCTGCTTCTCGATCAGGGCGGCGATGGCGTGGGTGTCGACGCCGGGGATCGGGATGTAGGTCCCGAGCCGGTAGACGATCATCGCCCCCAGGGTGAAGAGAAGACGCTTGTGGAGTTCGGTCGCCTTCTGGAAGGCGCCGACATCAAGGTTAGCTGCAAGCTGCTCGGCGGCCGAAGCCATCTGGAATCCCTTGGAGAGATGCGAGGCCACACATAGGGCCTCGTCGCGGCTTCGTCATCCCGGCCGCGCTTGGAAAGGCGGCCGGTGTGACGCTGCGGCTCAGGCCTCGGCGGCGACCGGTTCCGGCTTGGTCGCGGTCAGCGTGCCGCCGGCGGCTTCCACCGCGGCGCGGGCCGAGGCGGTGGCGGCATAGACGGTGATGTCGAGCTTCGACTTGAGCTCGCCTTTGCCGAGCAGCTTCACACCATCCTTGGCGCGGCGCACGACACCGGCGGCGATCAGTGCGGCCGCGTCGATCGGCTTCTTGGCGTCCAGCTTGCCGGCGGCGATCGCCTGCTCGAGCCGCCACAGGTTCACCTCGGCGAACTCCTTGGCGAAGGGATTGTTGAAGCCGCGCTTGGGCATGCGCATGTGCAGCGGCATCTGACCGCCTTCGAAGCCGGCGATGGCGACGCCGGAGCGCGCCTTCTGGCCCTTCACGCCGCGCCCGGCGGTCTTGCCCTTGCCGGAGCCGGGGCCACGCCCGACGCGCATGCGCTTCTTGGTTGAGCCCTCGCGGGGCGACAGTTCATTGAGCTTCATCGGTGCCTCTCCTCGGAGTTTGCGCCGGGCGACCGCCCGACTCGGCTTTTGTTCTCTTCCCCCTTGGGGGAAGTAGCCCGGAGGGCCGAAGGGGTCGGTCCAGGCCCCTCACCCGGCCTTGCCGGGAGCTCCCCCGAGGGCGAGCAGAGAGGCTACTCCACCACCTCGACCATGTGCGCGACCTTGGCGATCATGCCGCGGACCGAGGGGGTGTCTTCCAGCGTCGAGGTGCGGCCCGGCCGGTTGAGGCCGAGACCGATCAAGGTCGCCCGCTGATCTGCCTTGCGGCGGATCGGGCTGCCGGTCTGTCTGACGGTTACCTTCGCCATCGCTCTCAAGCCTCCGCTTCGGCGCCGTCGGCGCGGCGGCCGATGATGTCGGCGACCTTCTTGCCGCGCTTGGACGCGACCTGACGCGGCGAGGCCTGGACCTTCAGCGCCTCGAACGTCGCGCGCACCATGTTGTAGGGGTTGGACGAGCCCAGCCGCTTGCCGACCACGTCCTGCACGCCCAGCGCTTCCAGCACCGCGCGCATCGGACCGCCGGCGATGATGCCGGTGCCGGGAGGCGCCGCGCGGACCATGATCTTGCCAGCGCCCCAGCGGCCGGCGCCGTCGTGGTGCAGCGTGCGGCTTTCGCGCAGCGGCACGCGGATCATCGACTTCTTGGCTTCCTCGGTCGCCTTGCGGATCGCTTCGGGGACCTCGCGAGCCTTGCCGTGGCCATAGCCGACGCGGCCCTTCTGGTCGCCGACCACCATCAGTGCGGCGAACGAGAACCGACGCCCACCCTTCACGGTGGCGGCGACGCGGTTGATGTAGACGAGCTTCTCGACGATGTCGGAATCGGCGCGGTCGTCGTTGTTCCGGTTGCCTCGGTCGCGCCGGTCTCTGTTCTCGGGTCCACGGGCCATAAGCTGTTCCTTAGAAATCCAGGCCGGCTTCGCGGGCGGCGTCCGCGAGCGCCTTGACCCTGCCGTGATAGATGTAGCCACCCCGGTCGAACACGACCTGGGTGACGCCCTTGTCGAGCGCGCGCTTGGCGACCAGGGCGCCGACGCGGGCGGCGGCGTCCTTGTCCGCGCCCTTCTGGCTCTTCTCCTCGAGCGTCGAGGCGTGGGCGAGCGTGACGCCGCGGACGTCGTCGATCACCTGGGCGTAGATGTTCTTCGCCGAACGGAAGACCGACAGACGCGGACGCCCGGCGCCGACCGACTTCAGGCGGCGGCGGACGCGGGCGGCGCGGCGCAGCGTGGGTTTGCGAGTGGAAAGCGCCATGGCGATTACTTCTTCTTGCCTTCCTTGCGGCGAACCTTCTCGCCGAGGTACCGCACGCCCTTGCCCTTGTAGGGTTCCGGCGGACGGATCTTGCGGATGCGGGCGGCGGTTTCGCCAACAAGCTGCTTGTCGATCCCGCTGATGATGATCGCGGTCTGACGGGGCGTCGCGAACGTGATGCCCACGGGCGCCGGGATGTCGACGTCGTGCGAGAACCCGAGCTGCATGGAGAGCGCCTGACCCTTCATCGCCGCGCGGTAGCCGACGCCGACCAGTTCCAGCGTCTCCTCATAGCCCTGGGTGACCCCCTGGACCATGTTGGCGACCAGGGTGCGCGAGAGCCCCCACATGCCGCGCGAGCGCTGGCTGTCGTTGCGCGGGGTGAGTTCCAGCCCGGCCTCGGTCTGCTTGATCTCGATCTCGTCGACCACGGTCCACGCCAGCTGGCCCTTGGGGCCTTTGACGCTGACATTCTGGCCGTCCAGCGTCAGGGTGACGCCGGCGGGGATCGGGATGGGTCTCTTGCCGATACGCGACATGTCTCTTCTCTCCTCCCCTGCCCTAGTAGACGCGGCAGAGAACTTCGCCGCCGACGTTGGCGTCGCGGGCGGCGGTGTCGGACATGACGCCCTTGGACGTCGACAGGATCGAGATGCCGAGGCCGTTCTTGATCGGCCCGAGATCGCCGATCGAGGTGTAGACCCGGCGGCCCGGCTTGGAGACGCGGGCGATCTCGGCGATGACCGGCTCGCCGTCATAGTACTTCAGCTCGATCTCGAACTGGGCGAAGCCCTGGGCGTCGGTCGCGCGGGAATAGCCGCGGATGTAGCCTTCGGCCTGCAGCACATCGAGCACGCGCTGGCGCTGCGTCGAGGCGGGCGTGATCACCTTGGAGCGCTTGCGCTCTCCGGCGTTCCTGATCCGGGCGATCATGTCGCCGATGGGGTCGTTGACGGGCATCAGCTCCTCCTCACCAGCTCGACTTCACAAGGCCGGGAATCTGGCCCTGGGAACCCAGCTCGCGCAGCGCAATCCGGCTCATCTTCAGCTTGCGATAGAACGCACGCGGCCGGCCGGTCACTTCGCAGCGATTGCGAATGCGGGTCGGCGACGAGTTGCGCGGCATCTCGGCCAGCTTCAGGCGCGCGTCGAAGCGTTCCTCCAACGAGAGGCTCTCGTTGTTGGCGGTCGCCTTGAGGGCGTTGCGCTTGGCGGCCTTCGCCTTCACCAGGCGGCGGACCATTTCGTTGCGGTTTACGGCGCTTTTCTTGGCCATATCGGATCTCTTCTCCCGCTACGCGTTGAACGGGAATTGGAATTCACGGAGGAGCTCGCGCGCCTCGTCGTCGGTCTCGGCCGTGGTGCAGACGATGATGTCCATCCCCCAGATCTGATCGATCTCGTCGTAGTTGATCTCCGGGAACACCAGGTGTTCACGCAGGCCCATGGCGTAGTTGCCGCGGCCATCGAAGCTGGTCGGCTTCAGGCCCCGGAAGTCCTTCACCCGCGGCAGGGCGATGGTGATCAGCCGGTCGAGGAACTCGTACATGCGGTCCTTGCGCAGCGTCACCTTGGCGCCGACGACCATGCCTTCACGAAGCTTGAAGCCGGCGATCGAGGTGCGGGCCTTGGTCGGCAACGGCTTCTGGCCGGTGATGGCGGCCAGGTCCTTCATCGCCGAAGCGGCCTTCTTGGAGTCGCCCACGGCTTCGCCGATGCCCATGTTCACGACGATCTTGTCGATCTTCGGGATGCGCATCTCGTTCGTGTAGCCGAACTTCTCTTTCAGGGCCGGACGGATGCGGGCGCGATAGTCGCCCTTCAGCCGCGGCTCGTACGTTGTCTCAGGCATTGATGACCTCGCCGGTGGTCTTGGCCACTCGGACCTTCTTGCCGTCCCGCACTTCGAAACCGACGCGGGTGGCTTTGCCATTGGAGTCCACGATGGCGACGTTGGAGACGTGCACCGAGGCTTCCTTGTGTTTGATCCCGCCCTGCGGATCGCCTTGCGAGGGGCGGGTGTGACGCTGGACCATGTTCAGGCCGGAGACGAACACGCGCTCGTCCTTCGGCAGCACCTTGGTGACATTGCCGGTGCGGCCCTTGTCCTTGCCGGCGAGCAGGATGACCCGGTCGCCCTTCTTAATCTTGGCGGCCATGGTCAGATCACCTCCGGCGCGAGCGAAATGATCTTCATGTGGTTCTTGGCGCGCAGTTCGCGCGGAACCGGTCCGAAGATGCGGGTGCCGATCGGCTCGGACTGCTTGTTGACGATCACCGCGGCGTTGCGGTCGAAGCGGATCACCGACCCGTCCTTGCGCTTGATGGCCTGGTTGGTGCGCACGACGATCGCCTGCAGCACGTCGCCCTTCTTCACCCGGCCGCGCGGAATCGCTTCCTTGACCGACACGACGATACGATCGCCGACCGAGGCGTAGCGCCGACCGGCGCCGCCGAGCACCTTGATGCACATCACGCGGCGCGCGCCCGAGTTGTCGGCGACCTCGAGGTTGGTCTGCATCTGGATCATGGCGTTCTATCCCTTCCAGACGCGCTTAGGCTTCGGCGCCCCGGGCGTCCTTCGGCAGGACCTCCCAGGTCTTCAACTTCGACTTCGGCGCACACTCGACGATCTTGGCCACGTCACCTGGGTGATAGGCGTTGGTCTCGTCGTGAGCGTGGTACTTCTTGGAGCGGCGGACAGTCTTCTTCAGCAGCGGGTGCAGGAAGGTGCGTTCCACCTTCACCACCACCGTCTTGTCCCCTTTGTCGGAGACCACCACGCCTTCGAGAATTCGCTTCGGCATCTTCTATTCGTCCTCAGGCGCTCGGCGCCTTGGCGCGCAATACAGTCTTGATGCGCGCGATATCCTTGCGGACCTCGTCGACGCGATGGGTCTTCTCCAGCTGGCTGGTCGCGGCCTGGAAGCGCAGGTTGAACTGCTCCTTCTTCAGGCTCAGCAGCTGCTCGGACAGCTGGTCCGAGGTCAGGCGGCGGACTTCGTCGATCTTCATGCTGCGTGCTCCGCGCCAGCGTCGAGGCGGGTGACCACCCGGGTGCGGATCGGCAGCTTGGCCGCGCCGAGGCGCAGAGCTTCACGGGCGATGTCGTCCGGCACGCCGTCGACCTCGAACATGATCCGCCCAGGCGCCACGCGGGCGGCCCAGTACTCGACCGCGCCTTTGCCCTTGCCCATGCGCACTTCGGCCGGCTTGTCGGTGACCGGCAGGTCCGGGAAGATGCGGATCCACACCCGGCCCTGGCGCTTCATCTGCCGCGTGATCGCACGGCGCGCGGCCTCGATCTGACGGGCGGTGACGCGTTCCGGCTGCAGCGACTTCAGGCCGTGCGAGCCGAAGTTCAGCGCGGTGCCGCCCTTCGACATCCCGTGGATGCGGCCCTTGAACTGCTTGCGAAACTTGGTCTTTTTTGGCGACATCATGGCGGCGGATCCTTACGCGTTCGCCTCGCCGCCACGACCGCGGTCGCGACGGGGGCCACGCGGTTCGCGTTCGGTCCGTTCGCGGCCACCGCCTTCGCCGGCGGGACCGGACTCGCCGGCCAGGCGCTTGTCCTGGGCCATCGGGTCGTGCTCGAGCACTTCACCCTTGAAGATCCACACCTTCACGCCGATCACGCCGTAGGTGGTGTGGGCTTCGGAGAAGCCGTAGTCGATGTCGGCGCGCAGCGTGTGCCGCGGCACCCGTCCTTCGTGATACGACTCGGTGCGGGCAATTTCAGCGCCACCGAGGCGGCCAGCGACTTCGACCCGGATGCCCTTCGCGCCGAGGCGCGTGGCGCTCTGCATCGAGCGCTTCATGGCGCGGCGGAACGCGACCCGGCGCTCGAGCTGCTGGCCGATGTTCTCGGACACCAGCTGGGCGTCGGTCTCGGGCTTGCGGACTTCAACGATGTTCAGCGCGACATCGCCATCGGTCATCGCCGCGAGATCCTTGCGCAGCTTGTCGATGTCCGCGCCCTTCTTGCCGATGATCACGCCGGGGCGCGCGGCATAGATGGTGACGCGGCACTGCTTGTGCGGGCGCTCGATGATGATGCGTGACACGCCGGCCTGGCCCAGGCGTTGCTTGAGCACCTTGCGCATGCGCAGGTCGTCATGCAGCAGCCGGGCGTAGTCGTCCTTGCGGGCGAACCAGCGCGAATCCCAGGTGCGATTGATGCCCAACCGCAGACCGATTGGATTTACCTTCTGGCCCATTACGCTGCCTCACCCAGTTCGCGCACCACGATGGTGATCTCGGAGAACGGCTTCTCGATCCGGGAGGCGCGACCCCGAGCGCGGGCGGAGAAGCGCTTCATCACCAGGTTCTTGCCCACGAAGGCTTCGGCGACGACCAGCGCGTCGATGTCGAGGCTGTGGTTGTTCTCGGCGTTGGAGATCGCCGAGTAGAGCGCCTTGCGCACGTCAGCGGCGATCCGCCGGTGGCTGAACTGAAGTTCGTTCAGCGCGCGCTGCACCTTCATCCCGCGGATCGAGGCGGCGACGAGGTTCAGCTTGCGGGCGCTGGTGCGCAGCGTGCGGACCTTGGCCATCGCCTCGGCCGGCGGCAGACGCCGCTCTTTGGCTTGCTTGCCCATGCTACTTCCTCTTGGCCTTCTTGTCGGCCGCGTGGCCCGGGAAATAGCGGGTCGGTGCGAACTCGCCGAACTTCATCCCGACCATGTCTTCGCTGACCAGCACCGGCACATGCTTCTGGCCGTTGTGGACGCCGAAGGTCAGGCCGACGAAGTCGGGCATGATGGTCGAGCGACGCGACCAGGTTTTGATCACGTCCTTGCGCCCTGAATTGCGCGTGGCGTCTGCCTTCTTCAGCAGGTAGCCATCGACAAAGGGGCCTTTCCAAACCGAGCGTGTCATCGCCTAGCGGGCCTTTTTCACGTGGCGGCTGCGGATGATGTACTTGTCCGTAGCCTTGTTGGTGCGGGTCTTGTGGCCCTTGGTGGGTTGGCCCCACGGGGTCACCGGGTGACGGCCGCCCGAGGTCTTGCCCTCGCCGCCGCCGTGCGGGTGGTCGACCGGGTTCATGGCCACGCCGCGAACGTGCGGGCGGCGGCCCTTGTGCCGGACGCGCCCGGCCTTGCCGAGCACTTCGTTCATGTGGTCCTGGTTCGACACCGCGCCGACCGTGGCCATGCAGGTGTCCTGCACCATGCGCAGTTCGCCAGACCCAAGGCGGATCTGGGCGTAGCCGGCGTCGCGGCCGACCAGCTGGGCGTAGGCGCCGGCCGAGCGGGCGATCTGGCCGCCCTTGCCGGGCTTCAGCTCGATGTTGTGGATCATCGAACCGATCGGCAGGCTGCGCAGCGGCGAGGCGTTGCCGGGCTTCAGGTCGACCTTCTCGGCCGCGATCACTTCGTCGCCGGCGTGAATACGTTGCGGCGCGAGGATGTAGGCCAGCTCGCCGTCGGCGTACTTGATCAGCGCGATGAACGCGGTGCGGTTCGGGTCGTACTCGAGCCTCTGCACGGTCGCCGGGATGTCGAACTTGCGACGCTTGAAGTCGACCACGCGGTAGAGCCGCTTGGCGCCGCCGCCGCGGAAGCGAACCGCGATGCGCCCGCCGCCGCCACGCCCGCCGGTCTTGGTCAGACCTTCGACCAGGCTCTTTTCGGGCTTGCCCTTGTGGAGCTCGTCCCGATTGACCAGCACCAGGCCACGGCGGCCAGGCGACGTCGGATTGAATTGTCTCAGAGCCATCGCTTAGAGCCCCGTCGTGATGTCGATCGACTGGCCTTCGGCCAGCGTGATGATGGCTTTCTTCACGTCCGAGCGCCGGCCGACCCGGCCGCGGAAGCGCTTGGTCTTGCCCTTCACGTTGAGGGTGTTGACCTTGACCACGCTCACCTTGAACAAGTTTTCGATCGCCTCGGCGATCTGGCGCTTCGTGGCGTCCTTGGCGACGCGGAAAACCACCTTGTTCTGCTCGGACAGCATCGTGGCCTTTTCGGTGATCACCGGGGCCAGGATCGCATCGTAGTGACGGACGGCGGGCATCAGGCGGCCTCCCCTTCGGCGGCGAATCTGGCGGCGATGCCTTCCAGCGCGGCCTTGGTCAGCACCAGCGTGTCGCGCCGCAGGATGTCGTAGACGTTGAGGCCGGCGTTCGGCAGCACGTCGACGTGCGGGATGTTGCGGGCGGCCAGCTTGAAGCCGGCGTCAACCTCAACACCCGTGATCACCAAGGCGTTCTTGACCCCGATCTTGGCGAAGTCGGCGCGCAGGCCGGCGGTCTTCGGCGTTTCCAGCACGGCGGCGTCGAGCACCACCAGATCGCCGGACTTGGCCTTGGACGAGAGCGCATGGCGCAGCGCCAGCGCGCGCACCTTCTTCGGCAGACCGACCTCGTGGCTACGAACCACCGGGCCGTGGGCCTTGGCGCCGCCGACGAACTGGGCCGCCCGGCGCGAGCCGTGACGGGCGCCGCCGGTGCCCTTCTGGCGGTACATCTTCTTACCGGTGCGCGAGACTTCGTTGCGCACTTGGATCTTGTGGGTGCCGGCGCGGCGCTTGGCGAGTTGCCAGGTCACGCACCGTTGCAGGATGTCGCCGCGGATTTCTTCGATGCCGAAAATATCGTCCGGGAGGTCGACGGAGCCGCTCTTGGCGCCGTCCAGCTTGATCACATCGATCTTCATTGGTCGTCGCCCCCGGCTTCGGCCGCGGGGGCCTCTTCAACTGACGTGTCGGCCGCTTGCGCCGCGCCGCCGGACTTCTTGATCGCGCCGGGCGTGGGAAGGCCCTCCGGCGCCGCGTGCTTGATGGCGTCGCGGATCTTCACGAAGGTGCCTTCGGTGCCCGGAACCGCCCCCTTAATAAGAACAAGACCGCGTTCCACATCCACGCGGAACACGGTCAAATTGAGGGTGGTCACGTTGTCCTGACCCATGTGGCCGGCCATCTTCTTGTTTTTGAAGACCTTGCCTGGATCCTGGCGCTGGCCGGTCGAACCGTGGGCGCGGTGCGATACGGAAACGCCGTGGGTGGCGCGCATACCGCCGAAATTCCATCGCTTCATCGCGCCGGCGAAGCCCTTGCCGACGGTGAGGCCCGATACGTCGACCTTCTGGCCGGCGACGAAGTGGTCGGCGGTGAACTCCGCGCCCACATCGATCAGGTTCTCTTCGGATACGCGGAACTCGACCACGTGGCGCTTGGGCTCGACCAGGGCCTTGGCGAAATGGCCGCGCTCGGCTTTCGAGGTGTTCTTGGGTTTCTTCGCGCCGGCGCCGAGCTGGAGGGCGACGTAGCCGTCCTTCTCCTGGGTGCGCTGGGCGGTGACGGCGCAGCCTTCGAGGCTGAGCACGGTCACGGGCGTGTGGGTTCCGGCCTCGTCGAAGAGGCGGGTCATCCCGAGTTTCTTGGCGATCAAGCCGGTTCGCATCGCAATCAGACCCTAGAGCTTGATCTCGACGTCCACGCCGGCGGACAGGGCGAGCTTCATCAGCGCGTCCACGGTCTGCGGGGTGGGGTCGACGATGTCGAGCACGCGCTTGTGCGTGCGGATTTCAAACTGCTCGCGCGACTTCTTGTCGATGTGCGGCGAGCGGTTGACGGTGAATCGTTCGATCTGGGTGGGCAACGGGATAGGTCCGCGAATGGTCGCGCCCGTGCGCTTGGCCGTGTTGACGATCTCGCGTGTGGAATGGTCCAGCACGCGGTGATCGAAGGCTCTGAGCCTGATGCGGATATTCTGACGATCCATATCGCTCGCAATTCCTCCGGGTGTCCCAAGTCGGGTGGGCGTCCCCGCGTGTTCCAGACCATTTCAAAGACCGACCCGGAACACCCGAAGGCATCCCGGAAACGCTACGCCCGCAAAAAACGAATGGCCCTGCGCGAGGTCCCCGCGAGGGCCGTGCTTCAATTTGCGAACCGCGTCTGCCGCTTGCGCGACACAGCCGGCTCTCGAAGAGGCGCGGTGTCTACCCTCGCCCCCCCTCGTAGTCAAGGGCTTGCGGGGAGTGAAGTCACAGCCGAAATTCCGCCGCAACGCGTCGCCATGAGGCATAGGTAGCACGGGCGGACGCGCTCGGTCGGAGAGACGAATGGCTCAGCGGCGAAATCGCCATTTCCGCCGCAACGTCCTCGTCTTCCTCGGCTCGCTGACGGCGCACGTCATCGCCTTCATGCTGGTGGCGACCAGCTTCCACTTCTATCCCGAATACCAGGAGACCCAGCAGGCGGTCGTCGTCGAGATCGTGCCGGAGCCGCCGCAGCCGGTTCCGCCGATCGTGTTGCCGCCGGTCACTGAGGTGAAGCCGACCGAGACGCCGCCCTCGCCGCCGCCAACGCCTCAACCCCAGCCGCCAACGCCGCAGCCGCCGGTCCAGAGCGCGCCGGAGCGCCCGACCCCGCAGCCCGCAGTCAAGCCGACCGCGCCGACCGCCGCGGCCGCGAAGCCGACCCCGACGCCCGCGCCCAAGCCCGCCCCCGCGCCGACGCCACTGGCGCCCGCGCCGCCAGCCCCGCAGCCCGGTCCTCCGAAGACCGTCTCCCGCTCGACCTTGCTGAAAACCCAAGAGGCGACGGCCAGCCAGGCGCCGAAGATCGTGTTGCACCGCGACCGCGATCACGCCTCGCCGCTGGCCCCGTCGGTGAGCATCCCAGGCGCGATCTTCGCCCCGCCGGCACCGCAAGCCGCCGGCCAACCCGCCGGTGGCGCGCCAGGCGGTCCTGGCGGCGGCCCCGGCGGCGTCGCCGGCCTGCCGGGCGGAGCGTTGCCAGGGTTTGGCAAAGGATTGCGCGGCGGGGTGCTCGGCTGCGCCAACGCCGACGCGCTGCACTTCACCCCAGCGGAGCGCGCGCGCTGCGCTGAGCAGTTCGGCGAAGGCGCTAAAGAGTCGCCGCAGATGGACGCCATCGACGCCAGCAAGCGCCAGGAGCTCGACCACCAGGCCGCCGGCGCCGCCGCCGCGCAGAAGTACCGCGACTCGATGCCGACGGGCACAGTCGACCGGCCGATCGCCGGCCAGCCGAGAGCGGGCCATTCGCCGGCCGGCGACAACTAGGTCATCCGTACTCGTCCGGCTCTGGACGCCTCGCGCTTGACGCAGCGTCGCTCCGCCGCGAGCGCCGAGTGCTGTTGAATGTCGGCAACGCGGACCTTAATTCAGCTGCCTTCGAGGGGGCCGACTCAGGCGAAACGGTCGCGGCGACACAGTTCGGCCGCTTTGCGCCTTATCAAGCGCGGCCCACCTCAAGGACGTCAATGAAACTTGCCGCCGCGTTCGCTCTCGCCGTCCTGGCCCTGCCGGCCAGCGTCCAGAGCGAAGCCTATCCGATCAACCCGGGCTATTGGGAAGTGGCGACCAACTGGCTGGGGCTGGTGGTCAAGACCGAGCGCTATTGCGTCGATCCCAAGGCTATTCCGCGTTTCCTGGCCGGGCCTTGCAACCACATCTACCACTGCACCTATCCGGTGCAGAATTTTCACGACGGCAAGGCGACCTTCGAAGGCGACATCCGCGGCAACGACGAACTTTACCACGTGCGTGGCGGCGGCACCTATTCGCAGACCACCATGGACATGCGAGTCACGGGCGCAGGCCACTGGCACATCATCCCGGTCATCGGCGCGCACGCCTCGATGAAGGCGCACTTCCTGACCGAGACCTGCCCGGCTGGCGCCAAACACATCAAGTAGGCGGCCCTTACTTCCAGTGCGGCTTGTTGATACCCGACACCATGAACGGATGCGGCGGGTTGTCGAGATTCATGAACACCATGTAGTTCCAGTTGCGCAGCCAGTTCGCGCCAGCAATGACGTTGTGGTCGATCGCGGCCGACGTGGTGATGATGGCGTCAAGCTTCGCTTCGATCACCTTCTGGTTCTGACTCAGCTGCTGGACCTTGGTCCCGAGATCCTGAAGCGCCCTGAGGACATCCGCCGTCGTCGGTTGAGCCATCGAGGCCTGCGCCACCGCCCCGGCGATAACCTGAACTTGCTGCTGAATAGCCGACGAAAGTCGCGGCGCCGGCGGCGTCGGCGGCTGCACCGTCACGCCTGCCATCCCCAACGCCTTGGCGCCGGCGCCGGGGCCGCCGACCGATTGCATCGGCCCTCCTGCCGTTGAATTCATCTGCATTCGCTGGCCCTTTCGCCTGATCGATGGGGCATTACAGTCCGGATACACGCCGTCAGGCAAGAAAAAGCGCCGGCTTGGTTCCCCAAGCCGGCGCTCGATCTTAGCCTTGGACGAAGCTTAGGCTTCGGCGGCGGCTTCCTCGGCGATCTCGATGGGGAGCGGCTCCATTGGGACCTCGCGGCTGGCGGCCAGCGCCTCGTCGCGCTTGGCGGCGACCCGTTGCAGGGTGCGAAGGTAGGCGCCGGTGCCCGCCGGGATCAGCCGGCCGACGATGACGTTCTCCTTCAGACCTTCCAGCGTGTCACGCTTGCCGTGCACCGCCGCGTCGGTGAGGACGCGGGTGGTTTCCTGGAACGACGCCGCCGAGATGAAGCTGCGGGTCTGCAGCGACGCCTTGGTGATGCCGAGCAGGACCGGCTGGGTGATCGCCGGACGGCCGCCGCGGGCTTCCGCCTTGGCGATCTCCTCGTCGACCTCGAGCTTGTCGAGGTGGTCGCCGCGGAGCAGGCCGGTATCGCCGGGCTCGAGGATCTCGACTTTCTGCAGCATCTGACGAACGATCGTCTCGATGTGCTTGTCGTTGATCGGCACGCCTTGGAGCCGGTAGACCTCCTGGATCTCATCGACCAGGAAGTTGGCCAAGGCCTCGATCCCGAGGATCCGCAGGATATCGTGCGGGTCGGGATTGCCGTCGATCAGGTACTCGCCCTTGCGGATCACGTCGCCGTCGTGGATGGCGATGTGCTTGCCCTTCGGGATCAGGAACTCGACCGGATCCGCCTGTTCGCCATCTCTGGCCTCGGGCGTGATCTTGATCCGGCGCTTGTTCTTGTAGTCGCGTCCGAACTCGACCCGGCCGTCCATCTCGGCGATCACCGCGCAATCCTTCGGCCGGCGAGCTTCGAAAAGCTCGGCCACCCGCGGCAGACCGCCGGTGATGTCCCGCGTCTTGGCGCTCTCGGTGGAGAGGCGCGCCAGCACGTCGCCGGGGCGGGCCTCGTCGCCGTCGCCGACGGAGAGGATCGCGCCCACGGGCAGCAGGTACTTGGCTTCCACGCCCGTCGCCAGGCGCTTGTAGTTCCCGTCGGCGTCGAGCACGGCCATCGTCGGGCGCAGATCGGTGCCCTTGGTGGATGCGCGCCAGTCGATCACGACGCGGTTGACGATGCCGGTGGCTTCGTCGGCCTCTTCACGGAACGACAGGTTCTCGACCAGGTCTTCGAACCGGACCTTGCCGGCCACCTCGGTGATGATCGGGGTGGTGTAGGGGTCCCATTCGGCGAGACGCGCGCCGCGCTTGACCTCCTGGCCGTCCTTGACGCGCAGACGCGCGCCGTAGGGCGGACGGTAGGCTTCGCGGTCCTTGCCATCGACCTGCACCACGACCTGCATGTTGCGGCTCATGACGATGAGGTAGCCTTCCGGCGTCTCCACCGTCGCCCCGCCCACGAAGCGGGCGATGCCGTCGTTGGCGCTCTCGTAGAACGACTGCTCGGCCACCTGGGCGGTGCCGCCGATGTGGAAGGTCCGCATCGTCAGCTGGGTGCCGGGCTCGCCGATCGACTGGGCGGCGATGACGCCCACCGCTTCACCGATGTTCACCGGCGTGCCGCGGGCAAGATCGCGCCCGTAGCAGGCGCCGCAGACGCCGACCTTGGCTTCGCAGGTGAGCACCGAGCGCACCTTGATCTGCTGGACGCCGGCGGTTTCGATGAGCTCGATCTGGTTCTCGTCGAGGTAGGTGTCGGCGGGAACCACCAGTTCGTTCGTGCCAGGGTCCTTGATGTCCTCGGCCGTGAACCGGCCCAGGACCCGCTGACCCAGCGAGACCAGCACGTCGCCGCCCTCGACCACGGCGCGAAGCGTGATGCCCCGCGTGGTGCCGCAGTCTTCCTCGACGATGATGCAGTCCTGCGCCACGTCGACCAGGCGGCGGGTCAGATAGCCGGAGTTGGCTGTCTTCAGCGCCGTGTCGGCGAGGCCCTTACGCGCACCGTGGGTGGAGTTGAAGTACTCCTGGACGGTCAAGCCTTCCTTGAAGTTCGAGATGATCGGGGTCTCGATGATCTCGCCGGAGGGCTTGGCCATCAGGCCGCGCATACCGCCGAGCTGCTTCATCTGGGCCTGCGAACCGCGGGCGCCGGAGTTGGCCATCATCCAGATCGAGTTGATCTCGGTCTCGCGGCCGTTTTCGTCGAGCTTCTTGGTCGAGATCTCGGCCATCATCTCGTCGGCGACCCGGTCGGTGGCCTTGTCCCAGGCGTCGACCACCTTGTTGTACTTCTCGCCCTTGGTGATCAGGCCGTCCGCGTATTGCTGCTCGTATTCCTCGACCAGCGAGCGGGTGGTGGCGACGATCTCCTTCTTGCGCTCGGGGATGACGATGTCGTCCTTGCCGAACGAGATGCCGGCCTTGGCCGCCTCGCGGAAGCCCAGACCCATCACCTGGTCGGCGAAGATCACCGTCGCCTTCTGACCGCAGTGCCGATAGACGGCGTCGATCAGGTTGCCGATTTCCTTCTTCGTCAGGCTCTTCTCGACCAGGCGGTGGCCGATCGCCGGGTGATGCGGCAGCAGCGCCGCGATCTTCATCCGGCCAGGCGTCGTGTCGATCACCTTGCGCACCACAACCCCTTCGGGGTTCGACTCGGCGAAGCGGGCCTTGATCTTGGTGTTGACGGTGACGACGCCGGCTTCGAGCGCCGCCTCGATCTCACCCAGGTCCGCGAACAGCTTGCCCTCGCCGGGTTCGCCTTCCTTGGACATGGAGAGGTAGTAGAGGCCGAGCACGATGTCCTGGCTGGGCACGATAATCGGGCGCCCGTTGGCGGGCGACAGGATGTTGTTCGTGCTCATCATCAAGACGCGCGCTTCCAGCTGGGCTTCCAGCGAGAGCGGCACGTGCACGGCCATCTGGTCGCCGTCGAAGTCGGCGTTGAAGGCGGTGCAGACCAGCGGGTGAAGCTGGATCGCCTTGCCTTCGATCAGCTTCGGCTCGAACGCCTGGATGCCGAGGCGGTGCAGCGTCGGGGCGCGGTTGAGCAGCACCGGGTGCTCGCGGATCACCTCTTCGAGGATGTCCCACACCTGCGGTTGCTCGCGCTCGACCATGCGCTTGGACTGCTTGACGGTGCCCGAGAGCCCCTTCGCGTCCAGCCGCGCGTAGATGAATGGCTTGAAGAGCTCGAGCGCCATCTTCTTCGGCAGCCCGCACTCATGCAGCTTCAACTCCGGACCGACCACGATGACCGAACGGCCCGAGTAGTCGACGCGCTTGCCGAGCAGGTTCTGGCGGAAGCGGCCTTGCTTGCCCTTCAGCATGTCGGCCAGCGACTTCAGCGGACGCTTGTTGGCGCCGGTGATGACGCGGCCGCGACGGCCGTTGTCGAACAGGGCGTCGACGGCTTCCTGCAGCATCCGCTTTTCATTGCGGATGATGATGTCCGGCGCGCGCAGCTCGATCAGCCGCTTCAGGCGGTTGTTGCGGTTGATCACCCGACGGTAGAGGTCGTTCAGGTCCGAGGTGGCGAAG
This sequence comes from Caulobacteraceae bacterium, assembly GCA_036494265.1. Taxonomy (GTDB): domain Bacteria; phylum Pseudomonadota; class Alphaproteobacteria; order Caulobacterales; family Caulobacteraceae; genus Acaudatibacter. The sequence continues at coordinate 142,472 of DASXOP010000040.1, forward strand.
CGGCCGCCGTCGAGCGGGACGAGCGGACGCAGTTCAGGCGGGATCACCGGCACCACGGTCAGGATCATCCACTCCGGCTTGTTGCCGCTCTCGATGAAGGCTTCCATGATCTTCAGGCGCTTGGACGCCTTCTTGAGCTTGATCTCGGAGGTGGTGGTCGAGAGCTCCTCACGGAGGTTGTCGGCTTCCTTGGCCAGGTCGATGCCGCGCAGCAGGCCGCGGACCGCCTCGGCGCCGATTTCGGCGGTGAAGCCGTCGTCGCCGTACTCGTCCTGGGCCCGCATGTAGTCGTCTTCCGAGAGCAGCTGGTTCTGCTTCAGCGGGGTCAGGCCCGGTTCGGTGACGATGTAGTATTCGAAGTAGAGGACGCGCTCGATGTCCTTCAGCGGCATGTCCAGCATCATCGCGATGCGGCTGGGCAGGCTCTTCAGGAACCAGATGTGCGCGACCGGGCTGGCCAGTTCGATGTGGCCCATCCGCTCGCGCCGGACGCGGGCCAGGGTGACCTCGACGCCGCACTTTTCGCAGATGATGCCCTTGTACTTCATGCGCTTGTACTTGCCGCACAGGCATTCGTAGTCCTTGGTCGGGCCAAAGATCCGCGCGCAGAAGAGGCCGTCGCGTTCGGGCTTGAACGTGCGGTAGTTGATCGTCTCCGGCTTCTTGATCTCGCCGAACGACCACGACCGGATCTTGTCTGGGCTCGCCAGCGAAATGCGGATCTGATCGAAGGTCGGCGCCGCGACCACCGGATTGAAGATATTCAGGACTTCCTGGTTCATGGACTTTCCAGACCGTCAGTAGTTCGGGGAGGCGAAGTGGGAGGGGCTGACGGCCCCTCCCCTCGCACGGGTTCGACGCAAACGAGCGTCGGTCAGCTGTTCTCGAGCTCCACGTTGAGGCCCAGCGAGCGCATCTCCTTGACGAGCACGTTGAAGCTCTCGGGGATGCCGGCCTCGAAGGCGTCGTCGCCGCGGACGATGCTCTCGTAGACCTTGGTGCGTCCGGCCACGTCGTCGGACTTCACCGTCAGCATCTCCTGCAGGGTGTAGGCCGCGCCGTAGGCTTCCAGCGCCCAGACCTCCATCTCGCCGAAGCGCTGGCCGCCGAACTGGGCCTTGCCGCCCAGCGGTTGCTGAGTAACCAGGCTGTAGGGACCGATCGAGCGAGCGTGGATCTTGTCGTCCACCAGGTGGTGCAGCTTCAGCATGTAGATGTAACCGACGGTGACCGGCCGCTTGAACTGCTCACCCGACTGGCCATCGGTCAGATAGACTTGGCCGGAGCGGGACAAGCCCGCCTCTTCCAGCAGCCGCTCGATGTCGTCGATGTGGGCGCCGTCGAACACCGGGGTCGCGATCGGAACACCCTTGGTGAGGTTCCTGGCCAGTTCGGCCAGTTCCGCGGGGTCTTCCGGCACATCTTCGGGGCCGTAGATCTCGTTCAGGCGATTGACGAGGCCGTCCTGCTTGCCGCCGGCTTGCCAGGCTTCCAGCAAGTCGCCGATTTGCCGGCCGAGGCCTGCGCAGGCCCAGCCGAGGTGGGTCTCGAAGATCTGGCCGACGTTCATCCGCGACGGCACGCCGAGCGGATTGAGCACGACGTCGACAGGGGTGCCGTCGTCGAGCATCGGCATGTCCTCGATCGGCAGGATCTTGGAGATGACGCCCTTGTTGCCGTGACGGCCGGCCATCTTGTCGCCGGGCTGCAGCTTGCGCTTCACCGCGACGAACACCTTGACCATCTTCATCACGCCGGGGGGCAGCTCGTCGCCCCGCTGCAGCTTGTCGACCTTGTCTTCGAAGCGGCGGTCGAGGCGGCGGCGGGCTTCGTCGAACTGGCGGCGCAAGGCCTCCAGCTCGGTCATCGCCGCGTCGTCGTCGAGCGCGATCTGCCACCAGAGACCGGGCGAGATGTCCGCCAGCTTCTCGGTGGTGATCTCGCCGCGGCCGAGGCCCTTCGGCCCGGAGACCGCGGCCTTGCCGATCAGCAGCTCACGCAGACGAGCTGTCATGTTGCGGTTCAGGATCGCGAATTCGTCGTCGCGGTCCTTGCCGAGCCGCTCGATTTCTTCGCGTTCGATCGCCAGCGCCCGCTCGTCCTTGTCGACGCCGTGCCGGTTGAACACCCGCACCTCGACCACCGTGCCGGCGACGCCGGGTGGCAGCCGCAGCGAGGTGTCGCGCACGTCGGAAGCCTTCTCGCCGAAGATGGCGCGCAGCAGCTTCTCTTCCGGGGTCATCGGGCTCTCGCCCTTGGGCGTGACCTTGCCGACCAGGATGTCGCCCGGCAGCACTTCGGCCCCGATCGCCACGATGCCGGCTTCGTCGAGGTTGCGTAGGGCTTCCTCGCCGACGTTCGGGATATCGCGGGTGATCTCTTCCGGACCAAGCTTGGTGTCGCGAGCCATGACTTCGAACTCCTCGATGTGGATCGAGGTGAAGACGTCATCGCGCACGATGCGCTCGGAGATCAGGATCGAGTCTTCGAAGTTGTAGCCATTCCAGGGCATGAACGCGACGAGCACGTTGCGGCCCAAGGCCAGCTCGCCGAGGTCGGTCGAGGGACCGTCGGCGATGATGTCGCCGGCGTTCAGCTTGTCGCCCACCCGCACCAGCGGACGCTGGTTGATGCAGGTGTTCTGGTTCGAGCGCTGGAACTTCGAGAGCCGGTAGATGTCGACGCCCGGCTTGGTGGGATCGGTCTCTTCCGTGGCCCGGATGACGATCCGGGTGCCGTCGATCTGCTCCACGATGCCGGGACGGCGCGCCGCCACGACCGCGCCGGAGTCGCGCGCCACCACCGACTCCATGCCGGTGCCCACGAGCGGTGCGTCGGTCTGGATCAGCGGCACCGCCTGGCGCTGCATGTTGGAGCCCATCAGCGCGCGGTTGGCGTCATCGTTCTCGAGGAACGGGATCAGCGCCGCGGCGACCGAAACCACCTGCTTGGGACTGACGTCCATCAGGTCGACCTGGTCCTTCGGCAGCAAAGTGGGCTCGCCGTTGATCCGGCCGGGGACCAGATCGTCGACGATCTCGCCGCCGCTCAGCTTGATGTTGGCCTGGGCGATGATGTGCTTCGCCTCTTCCATGGCCGACATGTAGATCACCTCCTCGGTGATCTTGCCGTCCTTCACGCGCCGGTACGGGCTTTCGATGAAGCCGTACTTATTAACCACCGCGTGGGTGGCCAGTGAGTTGATAAGGCCGATGTTCGGGCCTTCCGGCGTCTCGATCGGGCAGATCCGGCCGTAGTGGGTCGGGTGCACGTCGCGCACTTCGAAGCCGGCGCGCTCACGGGTCAGACCGCCCGGGCCAAGCGCCGAGAGGCGGCGCTTGTGGGTGATTTCCGACAGCGGGTTGGTCTGGTCCATGAACTGCGAGAGCTGCGAGGAGCCGAAGAACTCCCGCACCGCCGCCGCCGCCGGCTTGGCGTTGATCAGGTCGTGCGGCATGACCGTGTCGATGTCGACGCTGGACATCCGCTCTTTGATCGCCCGCTCCATCCGCAGCAGGCCGACACGGTATTGGTTTTCCAGGAGCTCGCCGACCGAACGGACCCGGCGGTTGCCGAGGTTGTCGATGTCGTCGATCTCGCCGCGGCCGTCGCGCAGGCCGACCAAGGTGCGCAGCACCTCGATCACGTCTTCCTTGCGGATGACGCGCTCCTCGTCGGAAGTGTCGAGTTCGAGCCGCATGTTCATCTTCACGCGGCCGACCGACGACAGGTCGTAGCGTTCCTGGTCGAAGAACAGGCTCTTGAACATCGCCTCGGCGGCTTCCACCGTCGGCGGCTCGCCCGGACGCATGACCCGGTAGATGTCGAAGAGCGCGTCCTCGCGGACCGAGTTCTTGTCCACCCGCAGGGTGTTGCGGACGTAGGGGCCGACCGTGACGTGGTCGATGTCGAGCACGTCGATGGTGGTGAACCCGAGGTCTTCCAGGGTGGCGATCGAGGTGGCGTCCAGTTCGTCGCCGGCCTCGGCGTAGATCTCGCCGGTGGTCACATTGACTTCGTCGCGCGCCAGGTAGCGGCCGATCAAGGCCTCCGGCGACAGCAGCAGGGTCTTCAGGCCGGTGTCCTGCAGGCGCTTGGCCTGGCGGGCAGAGATCTTGGTTCCAGCCGCGGCGACTTCCTCGCCGGTGTCGGCGTCGGTGAGCGGGAACTCCGGCTTCACGCCGCGCCAGCGCTCGGGCTTGTAGGGCGTCGCCCAGCCGCCGGGACGCTTCTCGAACGGCACAACGTCATAGAAGGTAGTGAGAATCTCTTCCCCATCCATGCCGAGGCCGTAGAGGAAGGTGGTTGCCGGCAGCTTGCGGCGCCGGTCGATGCGCACAAACACGATGTCCTTGGCGTCGAACTCGAAGTCGAGCCAGGAGCCGCGGTAAGGAATGATCCGAGCGGCGAACAGCAGCTTGCCCGACGAGTGGGTCTTGCCCTTGTCGTGGTCGAAGAAGACGCCCGGCGAGCGGTGCATCTGGGAGACGATCACCCGCTCGGTGCCGTTGACGATGAACGTGCCCTTGTCGGTCATGAGCGGGATGTCGCCCATGTAGACGTCCTGCTCCTTGATATCCTTCACGGAGCGGGCACCGGTTTCTTCGTCGGTCTCGAACACGATCAGGCGCAGCTTCACCTTCAACGGCGCCGCGTACGTCATGTCGCGCTGGATGCACTCCTCGACGTCGTACTTCGGGTCTTCGAATTCGTAGGAGACGTATTCGAGCGTGGCGCGCTCGTTGAAGTCCTTGATCGGAAACACCGAGCGGAACACCGCTTCGATGCCCTCGATGCGGCGCTCGTGAGAGCGGGTTTCACGCTGCAGGAACTGTTCGTAGGAAGAGCGCTGAACCTCGATCAGGTTCGGCATTTGCACAGCTTCGGGGATGCGGCCGAAAGACTTACGGATCCGCTTCTTACCGGTGAACGTTTGCGCCATCGTGGCTCCCTTGGGCGCGCGACGAGGTGGTCCTCGCGCGCAGATCAGTCTTCATCCGTTGCGTCCGCCCTCTGATCGAACGGCGGGCCTGAAATTGGCCTCGCCGGTCGCGGGACGCCGGGAAAGTCCGGAGCAGGGTGGCTCCGGCGCCCCTTCGTGCTGGTCGGAGGGCATGACCAGCGCCTCGGGGCGGAATGACGAAACGCGCCTCTTCGCGAAGAGCGCGAGTGCAGGAATCAGGAGTCTCTGGGTTTGAGAGAAACGCGTATTTAGGCGTTCGCCGCGGATATGAAAAGGGGGATTCCGCGCGATCGTTGAAATGGCGTTGCGAGATGCATGTGACACCCCTTCCCTCGCCCTGGCAAGCGACTAATCTAGCGCAGCCATAACGTCGCAAGGCCCGCCAAATGAGAGCTCAAATCGCCGCCCTGTCGGTCCTCGCCCTCGGACTGGTCGCCGCCCCGCCGGCGGGCGCTGGTCACCTGATCGCTCACCCGATCCTGCTCTCCGACTGGAGTTGCTCGGCGATCGGTCTGCGCGAGGGCCCGCGGCTGCCTGCGCCGCAGCGCATCTTCTTCTCCGACAAGAGCACCTCGAAGACCGCCGCCGAGGCCGGCGCGATGCGCAAGTGCAAGGCCAGCCACCAGGTCACCAGCCCCCGCACCTGCCAGGCTGGGACCTGCAGCCGGGCGACGTGAACCCTTAGCGGCGAAAGTCTGGTCGCCCCGTGACCTCCCGCCTCCTCTGGCCCGGCGTGCCGATGGCGTTGCTCTCGGCCGCGCTGTTCGGCGCCAGCACGCCGCTGGCCAAGCTGCTGCTGGGCCAAGGCGTCGATCCCTGGCTGCTGGCGGGACTGCTCTATCTCGGATCCGGGCTGGGTCTTGGCCTGACCCACCTCGCCCGCGGCTTGCTAGCTGTCCCAGCCGCCGAGGCGCCGCTGCGGCGCGCCGACCTGCCCTGGCTTGGCCTGGTGGTGCTGAGCGGCGGTGTCGTCGGGCCGTTGCTGCTGATGCTGGGTCTGGCTCGCACCCCCGCCTCTTCGGCCGCGCTGCTGCTCAACGTCGAGGGATTGGCGACGATGGGCATCGCCTGGGTGGTGTTCAGAGAGAACGTCGACCGGCGCCTGCTGATGGGCGCCGCCGCGATCCTGACCGGCGCGCTGATCCTGTCGTGGCAAGGCGGGCCGGCGGGCGTCGGCTTGGGCGCCCTGGCGATCGTCGGCGCCTGCATCGCCTGGGGGATCGACAACAACCTGACTCGCAAGCTCTCGTCAGCCGACCCGGTGCAGATCGCGGCGATCAAGGGGCTGGTCGCCGGCGCGGTGAACTTCGGTCTGGCCCTGGCGAACGGCGCGCATCTGCCGGCGACCACGGCCATCGCGGCGGCCGGCGTCGTCGGGTTCTTCGGCTACGGGGTCAGTCTGGTGCTCTTCGTGCTGGCGCTGCGTCACCTCGGTGCGGCGCGGACCGGGGCCTACTTCTCGGCCGCCCCGTTCCTGGGCGCTGTGCTGGCGCTGGGCCTCTTCCACGAGCCGCTGACCATCCAGCTCATCGCGGCCGGCGCGCTGATGGCGGTCGGCCTCTCTCTGCATCTCGCCGAACAGCACGAACACGACCATGTCCACGAGGCGACGGCGCACGAGCATCGCCATGTGCATGACGCGCATCATCACCATGTTCACGGACCCGGCGACCCACCCAGCGAACCCCACACGCACTGGCATCGCCACGCGCCGATGACCCACCGCCATCCGCACTATCCGGACCTGCATCACCACCACGGTCACGCCCACTGAGACACAGAAGGCTGAGGCATAGAAAAAGGGCCCGGAGCGGAACTCCGGGCCCTCGTTCGACTTCGGCTGAGCCGAGAGCCTTACTTCACGGTGACGGAGGCGCCGGCGGCTTCGAGCTTGGCCTTGATGTCGGCGGCTTCCTGCTTGGAGATGTTCTCCTTCACGTTCTGCGGCGCGCCTTCGACCAGGTCCTTGGCTTCCTTCAGCCCGAGGTCCGGGCGGACCGAGCGGACTTCCTTGATCACGTTGATCTTCTTGTCGCCGCCGCCGGTGAGGACGACGGTGAATTCGGTTTGCTCTTCAGCAGCTTCCGCCGGCGCGGCGCCAGCGGCGGCCGGACCCGCGGCCATCGCCACCGGCGCGGCGGCGGAGACGCCCCACTTTTCTTCCAGCAGCTTGGAGAGCTCGGCGGCTTCCAGCACGGTGAGCGAAGACAGGTCTTCGACGATCTTTTCGAGGTTGGCCATGGGTCTAGTTCCTTGGGAGAAAGCTGAGGTGCGTTGAAAGGGTCAGGCGGCGTCTTTGGCGGCGTAGGCCGCAATGACGCGAGCGAGTTGGGCGGCGGGCGCCTGGACGACGCCGGCGATACGGGTGGCCGGGGCCTGAAGCAGGCCGACCAGCTTGGCGCGCAGCTGATCGAGCGACGGCAGCTTGGCGAGTTCGCCAATGCCGGCCGCGTCGAGCACCAGGTCGCCCATGAAGCCGCCGACGACGACGAACTTCTCATTGTCCTTGGCGTATTGGACCGCGACCTTGGCGGCCGAGACCGGGTCCGGCGCATAGGCGATGCCGACCGGGCCCTTGAAGAGCGCGCCAGCGGTCTCGCCATTGCCGTTCAGCGCCTTCTGGGCGAGGCGGTTCTTCACCACCTTGAACGAGGCGCCTTCCTTGCGCAGCCGGCCACGCAGGTCGTTCAGCTCGGCGACGGTCAGGCCCAGGTTGTGGGTCACCACCACGGCCGCGGCGCCGTCGAAAACGCCCTTCAGGGTCTCGATCGACTCTGCTTTCTGCGCGCGGTCCATGCCGTTCTCCGTAACAACAGCGACCCGCCGGCGGCGGAGCGCGAAAATCCTGGTTGTCCGGGAGCAAGGGCGGAGAGCCGCGCCGCCGCTAAGGGCGTCGCAAACCGGCTCTCACATCCTCCATCTCCCCGCGGCGTCGCCGATTAAGCCCCGATAGGCCCGCGGTTCTCGGACAGAGCCCGCTCGGCACCCGAGGGTCCCGAACGGAAGGCGCGGCTTATGATCGGCGATCGTCGATGTGTCAAGGCGGCGGGGTTGCGCCCTATTCGCCTTTGCGCAACCCCACTCCGTGGATCAGCCCGTCTTCGCCGGTGCGGAAGACGACACCGGCGGTTTCGACGGCCGACTTGATCTTCATCACCGTGTCGAACCGCGCCTGCAGCATCTCGTCGGCCGCCTCCAGCCGCTTGATCGTGATCGCAGACACGCCAGCCTCATCGGCCAGCTTCTGCTGGTTCCAGCCGAGCAGCGCCCGGGCGGCGCGGATTTGCAGGTTGGAGATCATGGCGGCTTGACAACGACCCGTTGAAAGATACTTTTTGTATCACCAACGATAGCAAAGGGGTCTCGAATGGTCCAGATCGGCAACGTATCGCCTGTCCTGCTGGCGCCGGACGTGTTCGAGACGGCGGAGTACTACCGCGACGTCTTCGGCTTCACCTTCGACCAGATTTACGGCGAGCCGCCCAGTTTCGTCATCGTGCAGCGGGATACCGCCCGACTGATGTTCCGCCAGCCGCGGGAAGGCTCGCCGCAGCCGCCGAACGCGACCGTAACCCCGCACTTCCCGTCCGACGTCTTCATCTCGGTCGACGACGTCGAGGCGCTGGCCGACGAGTTGCGCAGCAAGCAGGCGGACATCGTCGCAGGCCCCACCTACCGCCCGATCTGGAACGGCAAGGAACTCGAGGTGCGCGACTGCAACGGCCGGACTATCACCTTCGGCCAGTCGATGGGGGAGACCTCGGACTGACGGCTTCAGTGCCCTTCGGCCACAAATGACAAAGCCCGGAGATCGCTCTCCGGGCTTGCCGTTACTCTATCGGTGGCGTCGCTCAGGCGCTGATGCTGCCCGTATCGACTTTCACGCCCGGCCCCATCGTCGACGACAGGCTGATGCGCTTGACGTAGACGCCTTTGGCGCCGGACGGCTTGGCGCGGTTCAGAGCGTCGACCAGGGCCTTCACGTTGGCCGCCAGCGCGTCCTCGGTGAAGCTCGCCTTGCCGATGCCGGCGTGGACGATGCCGGCCTTCTCGACCCGGAACTCGATCGAACCGCTCTTGGCGTCTTTGACCGCCTGGCCGACATTCGGCGTGACGGTGCCGACGCGCGGGTTCGGCATCAGGCCGCGCGGGCCTAGCACCTTACCGAGCCGGCCGACCAGGGCCATCATGTCCGGCGTCGCGATGACGCGGTCGAAGTCCATGAACCCACCCTGGATGCGCTCGACCAAGTCTTCGGCGCCGACGATGTCGGCCCCCGCGGCGGTGGCTTCTGCCGCCTTGGCGTCCTTGGCGATGACGGCGACGCGGACGTCGCGGCCGGTGCCCGACGGCAGGGCGACGACGCCGCGAACGTTCTGATCGGCGTGGCGCGGATCGACGCCCAGGTTGACGGCGATCTCGACGCTCTCGTCGAACTTGGCCGAGGCATTGGCCTTGACCAGCTTGATGGCTTCCGGGAGCGGATGGATCGTGTTGCGATCACCGGTCCAGGCGGTGATGCGCTTGGGTTGCTTTGCCATTGTCCTAGCCCTCCACGACCCGAAGACCCATCGCGCGGGCCGAGCCTTCGATGATCCGCGACGCGGCTTCGAGGTCGTTGGCGTTGAGGTCTTTCATCTTCTTCTCGGCGATGTCGCGCAGCTGCTGGCGCGTCACCTGGCCGACCACTTCGCGGCCAGTCTTGCCGGAGCCGGATTTGATGCCGACGGCTTCCTTCAGATAGTGGGTCGCCGGCGGGGTCTTGGTGACGAAGGTAAAGCTCTTGTCCTGGTAGACGGTGATCACCGTCGGCAGGGGCGTGCCCTTCTGCATGTTCTCGGTGCGGGCGTTGAACTCTTTGCAGAACCCCATGATGTTGACGCCGCGTTGACCCAGCGCCGGCCCGATGGGCGGCGAGGGCGTTGCGGCGCCGGCGGGGACCTGCAGCTTGATGTAGCCCAGGATCTTCTTGGCCATGTAATCCTCTCGTGATCTGGAGGCCGTGGTGCGGGGGTGACGCCCCTCCCACGGATTTGGTTTTCGCAGGCCCGATGGTCTGGGCTGCGAAGGGGCGGGCGTGTAGCAGACAGTCGAAGCCGCTGCAATGCGGCGCGCTGAACCGAGGGACGAACGCGATGGACACCAAGACCTACGAGAGCCTCGGCCTCAACAAGTCGATGAGCGACCAGGAGGGCGGCGCGCGGGCGGTCAACGGCCGCAGCAACCGCGAGATCCAGCAGGCGCTCGCAACGCCGGGCGATCGCCAGTATCACCCCAACGCCGAAGCCTACCCGGCCGAGGACACGCCGCGCGGCAAGGTGAAGGCCTATCGCGATTGGGACGGCGCCAGGGTCTATCCCGGTACGGTGCGCGACCTCTGGATCTACACCCCGCCCGACTTCGATCCCGCCGGCCCGGCGCCGGCTCTGATGGTGTTCCAGGACGGCGCCGGCTACCTCAACCGCGACGGCCCGGTGCGCGCCACCGCCGTCTTCGACACCCTGCTGGCGGCGGGCGAAATGCCGCCCACGATCGGCGTCTTCGTCATGCCCGGACGGCTGGAGGGCACGCCGCAGCAACGCAGCCTGGAATACGACAGCGTGACCGACGCTTACGTGCGTTTCCTGCTGGAAGACGTGCTGCCGTTCGTCGAAGCCGAGATCGGCTGCAAGCTGACCAGCGACCCGGCCTGGCGGACGATCTGCGGCATCTCCAGCGGCGGCATCTGCGCCTTCACCGCGGCCTGGTATCGGCCGGACGCGTTCGGCCGGGTGCTGAGCCATTGCGGCTCGTTCACCGCCATCCGCGGCGGCCACCATTACCCCTACCTGATCCGCTCGACCGACCGGAAACCGATCCGGGTGTGGATGCAGAGTGGAACCGCCGACGCAGACATCATCCTGGGCTCATGGCCGCAAGCCAACCAGGCGGTCGCGGCGTCGCTGGCGTTCGCCGGGTACGACCACAAATTCGTCTTCGGCGAAGGCGGCCACAGCCTGGCCCACGGCGGGGCCGTGTTCGCGGATGCGCTGCGGTGGCTTTGGCGGAAGGATTAGCCCAACCCCCATCCCCGCTCATCCCGACGCAAGTCGGGATGAGCGGGTCCGATTGGGACCGACCCAGACCTAGCTGACCTTCTCCACCTGGGCGTATTCCAGCTCCACCGGGGTGGCGCGGCCGAAGATGGAGACGGTCACGCGGAGGCGGGCGCGCTCTTCGTCGACCTGCTCGACCGAGCCGTTGAAGCTGGCGAACGGGCCGTCGGTGACGCGCACGGTCTCACCGATCTCGAACTGGATCGTCGGCTTCGGCCGCTCGACCCCCTCCTCGATCGCGCCGATGATGCGGGCGACTTCTCGCTCCGACACCGGCATCGGCTTCAGGCCGGAGCCGAGGAAGCCGGTGACCTTCGGGGTGTTCTTGACCAGGTGGTAGGCCTCGTCGGTCATGTCCATCTTCACCAGCACGTAGCCGGGGAAGAACTTGCGCTCGGCGTTGACCTTGCGGCCGCGGCGGATCTCGACGACGTCCTCGGTCGGCACCAGAATCTCGGCGAAGGCGTCTTCCAGACCCTGGGTCTGCGCCTGCTCGCGGATCGACTCGGCGACCTTCTTCTCGAAGTTCGAGTAGGCGTGGACGATGTACCACTTGTGCCGCGTCGAGGTGTGGGTGGCGGTTTCGCTCATTGTGCGGGCGTCCCAATCTTGAGCACGAAGTCCATGGCGAACGTGAAGACGCCGTCGATGGCGAAGAAGAACAGCGACGTCACCACCACCATGATCCCGACCATCACCGAGGTGATCCAGGTCTCTTTCCAGCTGGTCCAGGTGACCTTGCGCGCCTCGGCCCGGACCTCGTTGTAGAACTTGACGAGGTTGAACGGTTTCTTGGGCGCGTCGACGGCGGTCGACTTGCCCCGTGGGCGCAGCGACGTCTGGATGGCGCCTTGATCCTTGGCCATGTACGCTCTTAGACCTTCCCTCGCTGTCCGGCCGCCCGACCCGGGCGCCTTCCAGTGGTAGATATAGTGGCAGGAGTGGAGGGACTCGAACCCACGGCCCTCGGTTTTGGAGACCGATGCTCTACCAGCTGAGCTACACTCCTAGATACGCCGACAAAGATAAACGCGCCGGAAGGCTATCAGCCCGCCGGCGCGTTCGGCTCATCGCCGCTAGGGCGCGTGGTTTAGCAGCGGCGCGGGGCGGCGGCAAGATGGGCCGAAGGGTGCGACACCGGCTTCTGCGAACGGGTTAAATGCTCTGGACAGGCGCTGATGTTTGCCGCCGTCAGTCTCGCCGCCGTCGCGCCGGTCGCCTGTCTGGCGGCGCGAACTACGCCGCGTTCAAGCAGCCCCAGGACACGTTCCAGCGCCCGCGCGGCTACGCATTTGGGTGCTGAAAAGCCTGCTGGTCTGCTTCGTCGGCGCCTTCGTCTGCCTCTCGGTGCTGGGTCGGATCGATGCCATGGTCCGTGAGCCTGCCGGATTGCGGCCAAGCCTCCGGGCGGTGCTGCTGGCGTTCAACGCCGGCTTCGGCGAGGAGGTGTTCTTCCGCCTCCTGCTGCCCAGCACAGGCTCCGAGCCGACGGGAGCGCCTGCGGGATCAATTTGACGGCCCAGCCCGTTGTTACGTTGGCCGCGTGGCCGATAGGAGAAAACGATGGATAGATTGACCGCTTCGTTGCTAGCCGGCGCGGCTGCCGTAATTGGGGCCGGCCCCGCGCTCGCCACGCCCGCGGAAGCGTCTCCCGTGCCGCTCGCAGCGTCCTACGCCGACCTGCTGACCCCGATCCCGGATGCGGTGGCGCGCCTGCAATTGGCCGATGCGCGGGCCGACGCGCAGCAGCCGCGCCTGATCGAGGCGCAGTTTCGACACCATCACCACCACCACCATCATCACAACCGGCGTTGGTATATGAACAACGGCTATGCGTGGCTGAACGGCGCCTGGGTGCTGCACCCCCGCCGCCATCACCACCACCACCACCACAACTAGCAACGGCGACGGTTGGTGGTCTTCGGACCGTCAAGCGTTGCGGTCGCGCGCCTTGGCCGCCCGGAAGAGATGCCGGTAAGTGCCGTCGAACACGGTGTCGGTGCTGGATATCCAGCGGCTGCCCTCCGCCAGGGCGTCGCGACTTGCGGCGATGCGGCGGGCGCGCATCTCGCGCTCGGCGGCTTCCTCTTCGGTCATAGGCAGCAGGACGAGGTCAGGTTCGGCCGGAAGCGCGACGAGGGTGATGAACGGCTCGCCTTTGCGGAAGATGTGGGTCACGCCTCTCGGCGGCGCCTTGAAGATGCAGAAGAACATCATTGGCCACCACTCGCTGCGGATTAGCGCAGGCACCGCCAGCGGCGTCGTGCTGGTGGGGTCGGTGTAGTAGCGCGGATGCGGCTCGGTGCGGATCGCCCACCCCGGCGGCGCCTCCAGATCAAGCGATATCTGGTAGGAGTAGTAGTCCTCGCCGAAGCTGCGGAACGGCGGCCACATCAGGTCGTCGGGCGGTTCGCCCCATTCGGCATCGAGCCGCACCTTGCCGCGCCAGGTAGTGACCCTCAGCTCCTCGTCGAACGGATAGAGCAGTTCGACCCCATAGCGGGCGCTCTCGGAGAACGGCGTGCAGTGCCAGGGCTGCTCGTGGCTGCCATCGACCCTGGGCTGCGCCACCCCACCCCATCCCGGAATGGCCAGCTGCACCGCCTGGGGTGGCGGCCGATCTCCGTGCAGTCGGTATTTGATCGTCGGCATGGGCTCCGTCCGCTACGAAGAGAGACTCAAATCCGGGGTAGGCGCCGGTCGTAGGCCGGCGATGGCTCGTTCCCGTGGCCTTCGCTGTCACTCGCTGACCAGTCCTGGTCAAGCTGGCAAGCAAACGCCCCGCGGCGCGTGAGGTTCACCTCTCTCGAAGGGAGTCATCATGGCCCTGACCATCCTCGATCCGAACACCGCGCTCCTCGTCGTCGACCTGCAGAACGGCATCGTCGGCTCGCCGGTCGCGCCTCAATTGGCCCAGGTGGTGGCGCGGGCGAAGGCCTTGATCGACGCCTTCCGGACGCACGGATTGCCGGTGGTTCTGATCAACGTCGCCGGAACCGCGCCCGGCCGCACCGAGCAGCCAGCCCGCCGCGGCGGCCAGGCGCCCCCCGGCTTCACTGATTTCGTCCCCGAGCTGGACCGACAGCCAGGCGACATCGTGGTGACCAAGCGGACCCGCGGCGCGTTCGCCAGCACCGACCTGGACGCGCAGCTGAAGTCGCGCGGCGTAACCCAGGTTGTCGTGCTCGGCGTCTCCACCGCCAGCGGCGTCGAGTCGACCGCGCGGCAGGCTTACGAGGCCGGCTACAACGTCACCCTGGCCACCGACGCCATGGCCGACCAGCGCACCGAAGCTCACGACTACAGCATCCGTGACGTCTTCCCGCGCCTCGGCGAGACGGGAACCAGCCAGCAGATCATCGACCTGCTGGCCAATCGGAGCGCCTGACATGCCGTGGCTCGATCTGGCCGCCTATCTCTTCGGCGGCGCGTTCCTGGCCAACGCGATCCCTCACGCCGTCAGCGGCATGATGGGCCGACCGTTCCAGAGCCCATTCGCCAAGCCGCCCGGCCAGGGCCTCTCCTCCGCGACCGTCAACGTGCTTTGGGGCTTCCTGAACCTGGTTCCGGCCTACCTGCTGGTCTGCCACGTCGGAAGCTTCGACCTGCGCGACCCGAAGGACGCCGCCGCCCTCGTCCTCGGCGCGCTCCTGATCAGCCTGGCCTCCGCCCGCCACTTCGGCCGCCTCAACGGCGGGAACGAGCCGGGAGGATCGTAGTCCAGAGGCGTCGGCACGCCCGTTCGCTCGGTTGGATCGTAAGGCCTTGCGCCAAAGCTCGGCGCAAGTTGCAGGCGCCTCCGCTTGCTCCGCTGCTGTGGTTGTGGTGTGTAACTACGGTCAAGTTTGCCGGGGGGCGACATGCGGCTATCAGTTCTATCCATTGCGACGGCCCTGATCGGCGTTGCGGGGGCGGCCAACGCGAGCGCGGCGGTCTACGTCGAGAATGTCAGCGTGAACCCCACGGCGTTGTCGTGCGGCGTACTGGTGACAGAGGAACTGTGCGTTCTGCGCACCCCGCTGGCGACCCAGATCACGCCGATGGTCCACGATGAGCTGCAGATCCATGCCACTGTTACGGGTACGATCACGGTGCCTGGAACCACCACAGCCACATCGGGCAATTTCGCCATCGCCGATTTCCACACGGTGGGCGCGCCCAACGGCGGCAGCGCCGGACCACCTTACGCCGCCTCCTCGACCCTGCGCCTTAGCGGTTATTCAGGCCCGCCGAACCCGCTGGGTCAAACGCCGATACCGATTGAGCAGACCGGGTTTTACCTCGCCGTGGCCGGCTTCGGCGCTGGCTACGGCGAGCCGAACGCCGGGTATTCATTCACCGGAATGGACGCCGACATTATCGTCACCAATACGGGTCCGGCGAACCTGGATGACTTCAACGTGGGTTACGAATTCACGCTGCCGTCCGCTCCCGTGAACATCAACATCGATGGCGGCACGCCGGGCGCGCCAGCAATCCTGCCGGACGGAGAGATCGGCCAGATAACCGCGGCCCTCACCGGCGAAGGCTCGCAGGATTTCTACACCTTCCAATGGCATGGCGGATTGTTCCAGACCGTGGGCAGCGTGCAAGGCGCGCCCGCGGACGGCTCGTACCAGTATCAGCTCTTCGACAAGAGCGGCGCGACCTTGGACGACATCACGCTCGACAGCACCGACGGCTTCAGCTCGACGATCTCTCAATATCTTGCGCCAGGGCAGTATGTGGTGGGTGCGATCGCCGACAGCCCGAACGATCCCTTGCTGACGCTCACCTTCAACACGCCCGTCGGCCCGGCCCCTGAACCAGCGACCTGGACGATGATGTTGCTCGGTCTCGGCGCGGCAGGCGGCGCGCTGCGGATGGCCGCTCGCAGAAGGAGCCTCGCCGCGCCGGTTGGCTGAGGACGCCGGCGATCATCCGGCCAGATAGCCTCGCTATGGTTAGGCGGCGCTGCGGTCTGCCGCCGCTGGAACAACAGTACAGACGCGACCAAGCGCATTGCCCGACCCATCTTCCGCGACCTTTCGCTTGCTTGGCGCAGAGGTCGCTCTCTAGGGTCGCGCCGGTTTGGGGCGTGACCGCTTGAGCGACATCTTCATCTCCTATGCGCGCTCGACCGCAGTCCAAGCGGGTCGGATCGCTGAAGCGCTGCGGGCGCTGGGCTACGGGGTCTGGCGCGACGACGAACTGCCCGCGCACCGCGCCTACGCCGAGGTGATCGAGGAGCGGCTGAAATTCGCCAAGGCAGTGGTGGTGATCTGGTCGGCCGAGGCGGTCAGGTCGCAGTGGGTGCGGGCCGAGGCCAACGTCGCCCGGGAGGCCGGCACCCTGGTGCAGCTGCGGCTCGACGGCGCGACGCCGCCGCTGCCGTTCAACGAGATCCAGTGCGCCGACATGGCCGACTGGTCCGGCGACCTGGAAGCGCAGGGCTGGCGCAAGGTGATGGCCAGCGTTGAGACGCTAGTGGGGGCGAACCCGGCGGCCGCGGTCGCACCCGCTCCTTCGCCCGACCGGTCCTCCGGCAAGCTATCTGTCTGCGTGTTGCCCTTCGCCAACATGAGCGGCGACGCCGAGCAGGAGTACTTCAGCGACGGAATCAGCGAAGACATCATCACCGACCTATCCAAGGTGTCGGCGCTGTCGGTGGTCTCGCGCAACAGCGCCTTCCAGTTCAAGGGCCGGCACGTCGACGTGCGCCAGGTCGGGCGGCAGCTCGGCGTGAGCCACGTGCTCGAAGGCAGCGTGCGCAAGGCGGGCGCCCGGGTCCGAATTACCGCTCAGCTGATTGAGGCCGGCAGCGACAGCCACATCTGGGCCGAGCGCTTCGACCGCGATCTGACCGATATCTTCGCGCTGCAGGACGAGATCTCGCAGGCGATCGTCGCGGCGTTGCGCTTGCGGCTGCTGCCAGCCGAGAAAACCGCGATCACGCGGCGCGGCACCAGCAGCGCGGACGCCTACAACCTCTTCCTGATGGCGCGGCAGCTCTGGGCCAGCGGCAACAGCGACCAGCGCGGACTGGGCACAATTTTACGCCTGTGCGACCGCGCCACCGAGATCGACGCCAGCTACGCCCAGGCCTGGGCGCTGACCTCCCTGACGCAGGGCGCGCTCTTCTTTCGCTACGGCGCTGGCGGCGAGGACGGCCTGGCGGCGGCGGAGCGCGCGCTGGCGCTCGACGGCGACCTGGCCGAGGCGCACATCGTGCGGGCCAGATACCTGAACCTGAGGGACCGGCAGGCCGATGCTGAGGCGGAAATCGAGACCGCCCTGGGGCTCGATCCTGCATCGTATGAGGTCAACGTCGGCGCGGCCTTCATCCGGTTTCGGCAGGCGCGAATGAACGAGGCGGCGATGTTCTACGAAGCCGCGGCGTCGGCGATGGAAACGTCGTTCTCGGCGCCGGCGATGCTGCTCACCTGCTACGCCGCGCTTGACGACCGAGAAGGGCTGGAGCGCGCGGCGCGCCTCACGCTCGCCCGGGTCGAGGCGGCCCTGGCGAACGACCCCGGCAACGGACAGGCGCTGGGCTTCGGCGCCTCCGCGCTGGCGGTGCTGGGCGACGGCGACCGAGCCCGCGAATGGATCGCGCGAGCATTGGTGGTCGATCCGGACAATCGGGCCATGCGCTACAATCTGGTCTGCGCGCTCAGCGGCCACCTCGGCGATGTCGAGGGGGCGATGGGGATGCTGAGGCCTTATCTCGCCACCGCCAGCCGCAGCGAGCTGGAGCACCTCGAGATTGACCCCGACCTCGGCCCAGTCCTAGCCGATCCCCGTGGTCGGGCGCTGTTCGAAGCGGCGGCGACGCGGCTGGCGGAGACAACTTAGCGTCCAAAACCCGTCACAGCTCGCCTATAGATACCCTCCCGGCAAAACGCGGAGCGGTGCGGTGATCCATAGTCAGGGCGACCACGTCTTCAACGACTGGCGGGTGGCGTTCGACGGGCTCGGCGAGCTGGTCGCCCAGGCGTCGGGCCGGCCGGAGATCGGCGCCCGCGTCGCCGCGACGTTCGAGCCGCTGCGCACCGCGCCCAGAGTCAACGACGCGCGCGCCCTCACCGTGAAGTGCGTCGGCCACCCCGCTGGCCCCGACGTGAACTCGATCCGGTTCGGGCGGCAGAAGGACCAGCTGCTGATCGAGCTGAAGAGCTATGCATTGTCGCGCACGCTGGGCGAGCAGATGCTGGGCCAGGACGGCATGATGCGCAGCCAGCTCGCGCGCAATTTCCGCGCCCTCACCCAGGATTCGATCGACGAGGACGCCGCCACCCGCTTCGCCGCCGCCCATCCCGGCCGACGCGGAGAGTTCGCCTCGCTCAGGTCCTACTACCTGCAAGGCGCCCCGATGGCGTTCGAGACCCTGCTCGCTGGCCCATGGGAGCCGCCGGGGTTCTGAAGCGGCGGCGGATTTCTCCATGGCCCTTGTCGGCATGAGCGCGCTAGCATCGTCCTAAGACGTCAGCCTTGCCGGAGACCTCCCATGGACGCCCAGACCGAGACGCTGGTTCCCGCCGATCAGCTCGCCAGCGAAAACCCGCTTCGTATGCCCAACGAGAGCGCCGACTACCGCGCCGCGCGACAGGTGCTGCTGGCCGAGGAGATCGAGCTGCGCCGTCAGATCGAGCGCGTCGCGGCGTTGCGGCGAGCGCTGCCGCCCGGCGGACCCGTCACCGGCGACTATCGCTTCGAGACCGAAGACGGCCCGAGCGACCTCGCCGGCCTCTTCGGCGATAAGGACACCCTGGTGGTCTACAACTACATGTTCGGCCCCGAGCGGAAGCGCCCGTGCCCGATGTGCACCAACCTGCTCGACGCCTGGGACGGCAACGCCGACGACCTCGCCCAGCATGTCTCGCTGGTGGTGGTCGCCCGCTCGCCGCTGGAGCGGATGCAGGCAGTCAAGGCGGAGCGCGGCTGGAAGAACCTCAGGCTGGCCAGTGCGCTCACCGACGTGTTCACCCACGACTATGGCGGCGCGCCGGATGGCGGGTTGGATGCCGGCGGACCCGCCGTCTTCACCCGCAAGGACGGCGTGATCCGCCATTTCTGGTCGCAGGAAATGAACGCCAGCGACCCTGGCCAGGACCCCCGCGGCGCCCCCGACCCCGCCCCGCTGTGGACCGTGCTCGACATGACCCCGGAAGGCCGCGACGCGGACTGGTACCCGTCGCTGGAATATCCTCGCTAAGCCGGGCAGCCTACGCCTCAAGCCATAGAGGTGAGATCGCGCAGCAGGTCTGCCGGACCGCCGCCAGGGCCGACCCCGATCCTGGTGAGGAAGATCCACATCACCAGCCGGTGGTAGAGGGTGTAGAGCCAGAGCACGCCCTCCACGTCCGGGTGATCGATCTCGCCATAGCCTTCGAGTAGCGGCCCTGGGCTGCGCGGGTCCTCATGCGTGCAGCAGAACAGCGCCTTGGCGAGGTCGAACAGCGGATCGGCGGCGCGCGCGTTGCCGAAATCGAGCAGGCCGGTGAGTGCGAGCGTTCCGTCCTTGCGGGCCGCTAGCAGGTTGCCGGGCTGAAAGTCGTCGTGGGCGAAGAACGAACCGGCGCTGTGGCTGGCCAGCGGCAAACGCGGCTGGACGGCGCGCTCCAACCGGCTGGCGAGCGCAGCCTCGCCGCTCCGCTCAACGAACTCGCGGAACGCGCTTTCGAACGCCGCGGCCACGTAGTCGCCGTTGGTGGCGCGTGGGCTCACAACGCCTTGGTCGAGCACGTAGCCGTAGCCTTCCATCGGAAGGCGATGCAGGCGCCGCAGCCAGGCGCCCATCTCGCGGTAGAGGCCGAGGACGTCCGGCTCGTCCTTCAGCGATCGCACCGTCTCGCCCGGCAGCCACGTCGTCAGCGCATACCGCCACGGCAGCGCCTCCCGGCTCTCGTCGACGCGCAGCCAGCGCGGCGCGGGCAACTCGCCCCACGCCGCCAGCCAGCCCGCGACCAGCACCTCCTTCCCCGGCGACCAGACCGGCTCGTCGGGATAGAGTTTCAGCACGATCGGTTCTGCGCCGGCGAGGTCGATCCGGTAGACCTCGGTGCTGCCGCCATGCAGCCGGCTCACCGCCGTCGGCCGCAATGCCGCGTCCAGCCCGGCGACGATCGGGCGGACCTGGTCCAACTCCAGATCGAAAGTCATTCGGCGCAGCGGCGGCATGGCGCGGCTCTTATCCGACCCGCGAGACGACGGCGAGAGAGTGCTGGTCTTCCGCCACCCGCCAGCCCACCGACTGCATCGAGTGCCGTGGACCTCGCCCGCTTACGTCGGCGACCAGCGGGCGGTCGGCGGCCTGGGCGGCGCGGACCAGGGGCCAGTCGATTTCGCCGAGCCTCAGCTTCAGCCGGTTGATCCAGACCCGGCGCGGGATCGACGCCCAGGAGAGGTAGACGCACCGGTCGTGCACCGGCCCGCTAGCGAAGCGGCCGTTGAAGACCGGGCGCTCGGCGTCCTGGCCCGGCTTCACCGTCAGCGAGAAATCCCAGACCAGCCAGCCGTTCGCCAACCGCTGGCCGGCGATCATTGCTTGCTTGGTGTCCTGCAGCCCGAAGACGTAGGCGTCGCCCTCGGGGTTGGTCGCCGGGACGTCGTCGGCGCGGACCAGCCGCATCCGAACCTCGGACCCGGCGCTCGCCATCGTCTTAGGTCGCCGAGGCGGCGTCCGCGGCCGCGCGGCTATCGAAGATGTGGTCGACGAGGCCCCACTCCTTGGCCTCCTCGGCGCTCATGAACGAGTCGCGGTCGAGGGTGTGCTCGACCTCCTCGTACGTGCGCCCGCAATGCTTCGCGTAGAGCTCGTTCAGCCGGCGCTTGGTCTTGATGATGTCCTCGGCGTGGCGCTCGATGTCCGAGACCTTACCCTGGAAGCCGCCTGAGGGCTGGTGGACCATGATCCGCGCGTTTGGCAGCGCGATCCGCTGGCCGGGCTCGCCGGCCATCAGCAGGAACGAGCCCATCGAGGCGGCCATGCCCATGCAGATCGTCGAGACCGGACTCTTGATGTATTGCATAGTGTCGTAGATCGCGAGGCCGCTGGTCACCACGCCGCCGGGCGAGTTGATATAGAGATCGATCTGCTTCTTCGGGTTCTCGCTCTCCAGGTAGAGCAGCTGCGCGCAGATCAGCGCGGACAAGCCGTCCTCCACCGGGCCATTGAGGAACACCACCCGCTCGCGCAGCAGCCGCGAGAAGATGTCGAACGCGCGCTCGCCGCGGCTGGATTGCTCGACCACCATCGGCACGAGGTTCATGGAAACGGCGTCAGGATCGCGCCAGAAATCAGGCATGCGTGGAAACCCTTCGAATTTGAGCGGCCCGCCCCGATGAAGCGCCGCTACGGTAGACCTTGATATCGCGTCCCGGCCGGGGCGATGCAACCACCCCGGCCAGCGGCGAAAACGATCGGCGTTACTCGGACTTGGCCTTGGCGGCGCGCTTGGGCTTGGCCGGCGCGGCTTCAGGCGAGGATTCTTCGGCGGCTGCAGTCGGCTTGGCCTTGGCGGCTTTCGGCTTAGGCGCCGCAGCTTCGGTCGCCGGCGCTTCGGCGGGCGCGTCGGCCTTGGCCTTCTTGGCGGCCTTGGCCGGCTTGGCCTTGGCCGCGGGCTTCTCCTCGCCGTAACCCTCCGGCATGTCGTCCTCGGCCATCAGTTCGTCCTTGGTCACCGGCTTGTCGGTGACCGCGGCCTTGCCGAGGATCAGGTCGACCACTTTTTCCTCGAAGATCGGCGCGCGCATCTGCGCCTGGGCGTTCGGGTTCTGGCGCATCAGGTCGAAGATCTGCTGGGCCTGGGCGCCGTAGCGCATCGCCTCCTGACGCATCGCGTCGGCCAGTTCCTGGTCGGTGACGGCCACCTCGCCGCGGCGGCCGATCTCGGCCAGCACCAGGCCAAGACGCACGCGGCGCTCCGCGATCTTGCGATATTCGCCGCGCAGCTCGTCGTCGCTCTTGCCCTCGTCCTCCGGCGCCAACTCGCCGCGCTCGCGCTCGGCCTCGACCTGGCTCCAGATGCCGGCGAACTCGGCCTCGACCATGCGCGGCGGCAGCGGGAAGTCGTGGCCCTTGTCGAGCTGGTCGAGCAGCGCGCGCTTGATCTTCATCCGCGTCGCGCCGGCGTACTGGCTCTCCAGGTTGACCTTCAGCGCGTTCTTCAGCGCGTCGAGATCGCCCATGCCCAGCCGCTCGGCCAGCGCGTCGTCAGGCGCGACGTCGACCGGGGCCTTCACTTCCTTGACCGTGGTCTCGAACTCGGCCGCCTGCCCTTTCAGGCGCTCGACGTTGTAGTTGTCCGGGAACGACACCTTCACGGTGACCTCGTCGCCGGCCGACTTGCCGACCAGTTGCTCCTCAAAGCCGGGGATGAACTGCCCCGAACCCAGCACCAGCTCGGCGTCGGTCGCCGCGCCCCCCTCGAACGCCTCGCCGTCGATGCGGCCGATGAAGTCGATCACCACCTGGTCGCCGTCCTTGGCCTTGGCGGACTTGCCGGTGCGGGTCTCGTAGGTGCGGCTTTGCTTGGCCAGTTCGTCGAGCGCCTCGGCGACCTCGGCTTCGCTCGGCGCGTAGACCGGCCGCTCCAGCTTCAGCCCCGACACGTCGACCGGCTCGAAGTCCGGCATCACTTCGACGTTGAGCTCGTAGGCCAGGTCTTCGTGGCCGGCGATCACCTCGTCCATGTTCGACTGCGGCTTCAGGTCCGGCTGGGCGGCGATGCGCAGGCCGTTGTCCTCGAGCACCTGCTTGCTGGTCTCGTCGAGGGTCTGCTCGACCACTTCGCTCATCAGCGCTTTGCCGTAGATGCGCCGCACGTGCGCCGGCGGCACCTTGCCAGGCCGGAACCCCTTCAGGTTCATCCGCGGCGCGATCTCGGCGATCTTGGCTTCGAGTTTGGCCCCGAGCTCCTGGGCGTCCACCTTGATCCCGTAAACCCGGCTCAGGCCTTCGCCCGAAATCTGCGTAACCTGCATCGCTCACAACCTCGGCGCGGAGCGGTTCTGGGCGCATCGGCCCCCGGCTCCGAAAATGAAAACGCCGCCGCCAAGATGCGTCCTGGCCGACGGCGCGAAACGAGCGGCCCTTATGTCATGGGCGCCGATGGGCCTCAAGAGGTGGCTGCCGAGGCGTCTTCACCGCCCACGAACGCAGCGTCACTTACTGAGAGAGTCGATCTCGCCGACTTCGAACTCGATCTCCCGGCGCGAGGTCTCCACCCAGTAGCGGTCGACGCTGTCCGGGCTCTCCCCTTCCCGCCACCGCGCCGAAACCGCCCGCACCCGCCGCACCGCCCGCGCCACCGCGAACGTCGCCTGCACCGCCCGCCAGCCGCCGATCTCCAGCAGCGGCACGTTCTCCAGTGCGGTCAGCACGTCGCCGAACGCGACGTCGTCCGGCGGGTCGGTGAATACCTGCAAGCTGGACGGATGGGTGATCTGGTAGGCCAGCATCACCAGCCGCAGCGCCTCCTTGAAGATCGCCTGCACCGCCCGCAGCCTGTCGCGCGCCGACTCCTTGCGCTCCTTGCGCCCCTGGTGTTCGGCGAGGCCGGCAGCCAGGAACACCGCGATCGGCGTCAGGATCGCCTGCGTCCAGGTGCCGAGCGCGGCCCAGTCGATCGGTGCGGCAGGCGTGGCCATGACCGACGCTCTAGCGATTCCGGGGCTGACTGACCACCCGTCCGATAACCATGATCGCTCAGGGTGACCGCGCGACCGTGGCGGGCTCTGGCGACGCCAACTTTGGTGCGGATGAGAGGACTCGAACCTCCACGCCTCACGGCGCTGGAACCTAAATCCAGTGCGTCTACCAGTTCCGCCACATCCGCATGCGACGGCGGACGCCTAGCAGGCGCTCGAACCGCACGCTAGATTCTAAACCGTACGCCGGACGATGCCGGCCAAACGGCGCTCGATGGCGCGGCTGAATTTGTCGCGCACTTCGTAGAAGAGTCCGCGCGGCAGTAAGCCGTAGGCAACCGCGGACGCGTCGCCGCGGGCGATGGGTCTCAGGTCCGGGCCTGGCCAGACAAAGCGGTTTGCGTCGGTGACAACGATCCATGACCGCTGATCGTCGAGTCCAAGTCTGCGCTTTGTCTCGGCAGGGATCTCCACCGCAAGGTCCGGTTCTGCGGGCGGCGAATGGGTCACTGGAAGCACCAGCACGACCCGTTCCTCGCTCTGCCCCTCCGTCACGAGCACGACCGCGCAGGGACGGTCCTTGTCGCCTTCTTCCTCGCCCCTAGCGAAAGCGTCCCG
>DASXOP010000041.1:0-42775 GCA_036494265.1 Caulobacteraceae bacterium
GCCTCATCAACCGAGCCGGAACCAAGATGCGCCGGTTCGCCTCACCCCGGCCGGGGCGAGGCGAACCGCAACACGAACAGACCAAGAAAACTGTCACCCATGTGACCGGTCCATAGCGTCAACTATGTGCCCGGTTGCGCAGATGGGGGTGTCGGCTCGATATCAGTCGCTCAGGCGCAAACCACCAATACCCAGCTTGCACCCCCACCCCTGACCCCTCCCCGCAGGGGGGAGGGGGAATGCGCGCAATCGGCGGGCGCGCGATCGAGAGGTGATGTTCAGGCTTCCTTGACGATGCTGGGCGAGGGTGGCATGTCTTCGGGCGACGATTTGGGAGCGACCTCGATGCGCGCGACGCGCCTCGTACTTACCAGGCGGCCGGTATCGGTAGGAGGCTAAAGCCCTCCCACTGACCTCGGTCGCACGTCCCAAGGCCCCCTCGCGGGCCTTTTTTCTTGCTCCCACGATCTGAAAATTCGAGCCATCCAGATGACCATCCAGCCCACCCTAGAAGCCCAGACCGCCGCCGCCGCCTCCGAGATCATGACCGGGGCCGAGATCGTGGCCCGCGCCCTCGTCGACCAGGGCGTCACCGACCTTTTCGGATATCCCGGCGGCGCGGTGCTGCCGATCTACGACGCGCTCTTTCACGAGCCGCGGCTGCGCCACATCCTGGTGCGCCACGAGCAGGGCGCGACCCACGCCGCCGAGGGCTACGCCCGCTCGACCGGCAAGTGCGGCGTCGTGCTGGTCACCTCGGGCCCCGGCGCCACCAACGCGGTCACCGGCATCACCGACGCGCTGATGGACTCGATCCCGATGGTCGTGCTGACCGGCCAGGTGCCGACCCACCTGATCGGCACCGACGCCTTCCAGGAGTGCGACACGGTCGGCATCACCCGCCCCTGCACCAAGCACAATTACCTGGTGAAGAGCGTCGCCGAGCTGCCGCACATCCTGCACGAGGCGTTCAAGATCGCGACCACTGGGCGGCCGGGCCCGGTCGTGGTCGACATCCCCAAGGACATCCAGTTCGCCACCGGACTCTATGTCGGCCCTGGCGCGGCGCGTTCCAGCCATAACTACAATCCGCGCGTCGATGGTGATGTGGCCAAGATCGCCGAAGCCGCGGCGCTCATCGCCGGCGCCCGGCGGCCGATCCTCTACACCGGCGGCGGCGTGATCAACGCCGGCCCCGAGGCGAGCAAGCTGCTGCGCGAGTTCGCCGCGCTGACCCGCGCGCCAGTCACCTCGACCCTGATGGGCCTAGGCGCCTTTCCGGCCAGCGACCCGGCCTGGCTGGGCATGGTCGGCATGCACGGCGCTTATGAGTCCAACCACGCCATGCACGACTGCGACGTGATGGTGGCGATCGGCTCGCGCTTCGACGACCGGGTGACTGGCCGCCTGGACGCCTTCTCGCCCGGCTCGAAGAAGATCCATATCGACATCGACCCGTCGTCGATCGGCAAAGTGGTGCGCGCCGACATCGGCATCGTCGGCGACGCCGGCCGGGTGCTGGCCGAGCTGATCGCCTCGTGGAAGCGCCAGCGGCTGGCGCCCAACGCCACAGCGCTGAAGGACTGGTGGACCCAGATCGACGGTTGGCGCGCCCGCAAGGGCTTCGCCTATCGTCCCTCCGAGACCCTGATCAAGCCACAGCACGCGATCGAGCGGCTCTACGCTCTGACCCGCGGCCGCGACGTCTACATCACCACCGAGGTCGGCCAGCACCAGATGTGGGCGGCGCAGTTCTTCCACTTCGAGGAACCGAACCGCTGGATGACGTCGGGGGGCCTCGGCACGATGGGCTACGGCCTGCCGGCCGCGGTCGGCGTGCAGGTGGCGCACCCGGATAGCCTGGTCATCGACATCGGCGGCGACGCCTCGGTGCAGATGACGATGCAGGAGGTCTCCACCGCCATCCAGTTCAACCTGCCGATCAAGGTTTTCATCTTGAACAACCAGTGGATGGGGATGGTGCGGCAGTGGCAGCAGCTGCTGCACGGCGAGCGCTACAGCCACTCCTACTCCGAGAGCCTGCCGGACTTCGTCAAGCTGGCCGAAGCGTACGGCGCGCTGGGGCTGCGCGCCGACCATCCGGACGAGCTGGACGCCAAGATCCTGGAGATGATCGATACGCCCCGCCCGGTGCTGTTCGACTGCCGGGTCGAGGCGTCGGAAAACTGCTTCCCGATGATCCCGTCCGGCAAGGCTCACAACGAGATGATCCTCGGCGAAGACGCCGGCGACATCGGCGGCGTGATCGACGACGCGGGCAAGCGGCTGGTGTAGCGCCTGGATTTCTTCGCCGCCTTCAGCAGAGTGGCGGCGATGGAAATCCTCGCTCAAGTGGACTTAGCGATCGATGAGAATCGCAAGGCGCCGTGCCTCTGGGTTCCGGCGGAGCATTGGACCGGCTTCGTCGAGCAGCTTGGCCGTGGGCCGAACCGGATCGGGGTGATCGTCTATCGCGGCAAGACCATCCGCGAAGGCGCGCCCTACTCCGAGATCACCACCCATCGCCCCGATGAAGAATACGAGTAGATTGGGCGAACACGCTTGAGACGGGGCGGAGCGGGTCCATAGCCAGGGTCAAACATCCGGCGAAGAATGCGCCGCGCGTCGGGCCCAAGGACGCGCGCCGGGTGCGGCTGTGGACGGTCGCCGTCTACCTGGGCCTACCGGTGTTTTTGGCAGTCTACGGGTTCTTCCGGGGTGGGGCGGATGGCGCGGTGGGCGGGGGGTTTGGCAGCCTCTTGGTCGAGACGCTGTTCATGTTCGATGTCACTCGCCTTCTCGATTGGCTGACCTTGCCCAAAAAGCCGCCGCGGTGGCGGCACGAACTAATCTACTGGTCGGTGACGACCGTTTTGGCGGCGGCGGGGCTCATCGGCGTCACGGTGCTGATCGGCGGCTTCGATCCGATCGAGGAACACGGGTTCACCGGGTGGATAGACGGGTTCCTGGCTGGGCTGGTCAGCGCCGGACTGGTCGGCTTCATTTCAGCCCGCTTCCACACCTGGCTGATGTGGCTGCAGGGCCCGCTGAGCGCCGACACTGACAATCCCTCTGAGTTGCAGGCGTTGCTCGCCCCGGCGCTGGCCGAGCTCGAAGCGGTGCGGCAGGACACCGGACGCCGCATCCGCCGCCGCGCCGCCTGGCTGACCCCCTTCGGCGCCGCCGTGATGCTCGCGGCCTGGGGCCTGTGGCTGTTGCTGGGCGGCGTTCTCAGTCTGCTGGCGCCGCCAATCGCGATCGTCATCGGCGGCGGCGTTGGGCAGGTCGTCGCGGTGGGATCGCGTGGGGCTGAGTATGCGCGGCTTTTCAAGGCTCGGGTCCTCCCGGCTCTCGCCGCGCTCTTCGGCGCGCTCACCTACCAGCGTCCGTCGTCGCCGGACCTCGAGCGCCTGAGGCAGTTTCACGTGTTCGGCCGGTTCGACTCGGCGCGGTCCGAGGACGAGATCGCCGGCGACTACCGCGGCCTGAAGGTCAGCATCCGCCAGCTCGATCTTTGGCGCGGCTGGGGACCGACCCACAAACGAGTGTTCCAGGGGCTGCTGATCGAGGTGACCTTGAAGAACCGCCTCAGCGGCACGACCGCCATCGCGGCCGACGCCGGTGCGCTCGGCAACCTGCTGCACGAAATGGCGGCGCGGAAGATCGAGCGCGTCGGGCTCGAGAGCGCGAAGTTCGAGAAGGACTACGAGGTCTACGGCACCGACCAGGTGATGGCGCGGGCCCTGGTGACCCCGGATTTCATGGAGCGCTTCGGCGCGCTGGGCGAGGCCGCCGGGTTCGGCAAACCGCTGGCGTTGGCGCAGGACAGCCTGCTGCTGATCACCCTGCCCCGGATCGTGGGATCACGCGGCGTGGACGATTTCTTCGGTCCGCCCGGCTACGACGAACCGGCGAACGATGACGCCGTGCTGACCCGGCTCTACGGCGACCTCGAGACCATGCTGCGCGCGACCGACGCGGTGATCGCGCTCGACCTGGCCACTAGCCGGCAAGCCGGCCACGCCAGGGCGCCCAGCATTGCTGGCATAGATGACTAGGCGCCGCTAGGAAGTCCGCATGAGCGCCGAACCGCCCGCTTCCGCCTACGACATGGGCCACGCCGTCGAGGTCGAGCACCTCGCCACCTTCGCCATCCTGGTCGACAACGAGCCGGGGGTGCTGCACCGCGTGGTCGGCCTCTTCGCGGCGCGCGGCTACAACATCGAGAGCCTGACTGTCGCCGAGACCGACGAGAGCGCCCACACCTCGCGCATCACCATCGTCACCAGCGGCACCTCGCAGGTGCTGGCGCAGATCCAGGCGCAGCTGGAGAAGATGGTCTCCACGCGGCATGTGATGAACGTGACGGTCGATCCGAACGGAGTTCAGCGCGAGCTGGCGCTGGTGAAGGTGCGCGGGTCGGGCGCGGCGCGAGTAGAGGCGCTGCGCATCTCCGATATCTTCCGCGCCCACGTGATCGACACGACGAGCCAGAGCTTCATCTTCGAGATCACCGGCGCGCCCTCGAAGATCGACAAGTTCACCGACCTGATGCGGCCGCTGGGTCTGGTCGAGGTGTCCCGGACGGGCGTGCTCTCGATCGAGCGCGGCGAAGAGACGCTCTGATGGCCGGTTCATCGGGATAGGTGGGGCTCGCCGCAGGCGCCTCAAGATTCACCACGGAGGCACGGAGGAGGAAGTGAGGACACGGAGACGCGAACTGAATTCCTCCGTGACCTCCGTCCTTCTCCGTGCCTCCGTGGTGAAATTCAACGCCTGCGGCGCGCGCTGAACTTGCGAGAGGGCTGCCCCCTTAAGCCGCCGTCATCGCCTCGACCCAGTTGGCCGGGTTCTCCGCGCGGTAGCGGGCTTTGTCGGCGTCGGAGGCGAGGATCTCGATCAGCTGGGCGTCGTTGTAGACCTGGCCGGTGAAGGTCTCCGGGGTCTGCAGGGCCAGCAGAATCGCGGCCTCGACGTAGGAGTCGGGCGACGGCAGGTTCGGCCGGGTTCCGGGCGCGTAAGCCTGGGGCGTCGGACGCGCGTTCGGATTCTGCCCCGGCGCCGGGGCCATCGCGCCAGCGCCCTGCGGGCGGCCGAACAGAAGCCCGGGGGTCTCGATGCCGCCGACCGGCTTCATCGCGTTGACGGCGATGCCCTGCTCCTTCAGCTCGCGCGCCAGGCCGATCGACATCGCCTCGATCGCCCGCTTGGTCGCGCCGTAGTGCGAGCCGCCGCGCGCCGCGACCGACGAGATGTTGATGATGTTACCGCTCTTCTGCGCTTGCATAGCCGGCAGCACCGCGCGGATGCAGCGGAACGGGCCGTGGACGTTGATGTTGAACTCGAGCTCCCAGCTCTTCGGCTTGATGGTGGAGATGAAGCCGGCCGGCTGCACCGCCGCGTTGGTCATCAGGATGTCAATGCGGCCCCAGTGATCCATCACCTTCTCAGCCATCGCCTCGACGCTGGCCTCGTCGCCGACGTTGCAGACCACGGCGAAGCCTTCGCCGCCGGCCGCCTCGCACATCTTCACGGTGTCGTGGATCGTGCCTGGCAGGCGCGGATCGCTCTCAGTCTCGGTGCGCGCCGCGATCACCACTTTGGCGCCTTCGCGGGCGTAGCCGACCGCGCAATATTGTCCGAGGCCGCGGCTCGCGCCGGTGATGACGGCGACCTTCCCAGCTAGTCTTCCGGCCATGCTAATTCCTCCCATGAAAATGGCTTCTTGAATGGGGGAAGCTACTAGCGAGCCCGAAGGCCTTGCGGAAGGGGCGGTGGGTCAGGCGGCCGCGGGCAGCGCCTCCGGCAGCGCGCGGCGACGCCGGACTGCGATGAAGCGCATGGTCGCGTACTGGATCAGGAAGAGGGCGATCTTGGTCGAAAGCGCATAGGCCGACATGAAGGCGGTCCAGACCAAGAAGCTGGTGCTGAACGCCACCACCAGGTTGACCACCGCCGAGAGGAACATCAGCCCGGACCAGACGAAGCCGAAGATGAAGGCGATGTCCGGCACGATCTCGATCGCGGTCGCCGGCAGGTAGCGGTTCATCCAGCCCGGCTTCAGCATGACGACGCCGATGATCACGTAGATCACGCTGGCCTTGATGGTGATGAAGCGGGCGTCGTTCGTGAGCAGCGCCGCTGTGCCGCCGGCGACGACCAGGAAGAGGCTCATCCACTGCATCGTCTCGATTGGCCGCTTGCGCACGATCTCCCAGCCGATCTGCGCGAAGCCCAGGGCCACGCCCAGAACCACTGACAGCGGGATGCTCTTGGTGGTCGAGTAGACGATCAGGAAGAAGATGGTCGAGGCCATGTCGAGGGCCAAGAATTTCGCGGACTGCAGCAGGCTTTTCATAACGAAGCGCCCCTCCTCTTGGGCGCCGCGAACCTAGGACGGGGCGGCATTATCGCCCAAGGCCGGCCGCGAAGCCCAGGCGTCCGTTCGCGAATTTCGCCCCGCCACTGGCGCTTCGCCAACGGCCGACGCCGGTCAGGCGAGCATTTCGCCTGTCTCCGAGACGAAGTTGGCGGCGGTGTACTTGCCCATGTTGATGAAGAAGATCGGGCGGCCGTCCGGGTCGGTGAGCATGAAGGCGGCGCCCTTGTCGTCGCCGTGCGGCTCGCGCAGGAAGCCGAGGTCGTGCTCCCTGACCCGCGCGGCTACGGCGTCGATATCGCCCTGCCAGAAGTTCAGTTGTAGTTCGTCCGGGTCTAGGTAGCCCTGGTAGAGGCAGATCCGGCACTCGCCGTTGGTCAGCGCCGCGACGCGCGGGTCGGGGGTCACGCCTTCCTTGTCGAGAACCACGCTGCGCCTGAAGCCGAGCATCTCGTAGAACGCCGCGGTCCGGTTCGGGTCCTTCACCGGCAGCGACACCTGGACGAAGCCGCGTTCGAGGTCGGGGACCGGCGCGGCGGCCGGCATGTCCTTGGTCACCCCGGGCTCGCGGATCACGTAGATCAGCTGACCGTCCGGGTCGCGGACCATGAAGGCGGTCCCCTTGTCGTTGGTCTTCAGCGCCTGCTCGAACGTCACCCCGGCCTTGGTCAGCGTCTCGGCGCAGCCCTCGACGTCGCCCTGCCAGAAGATCAGCTGCGGCTCGGCCGGACCAAGCACCCCTTCGTAGAGCGCCAGGCGGCATTCGCCCGCCTGCATCGTCACGCTCTTGCCGGCGTCCGCCGTGCTCACCGCCTGGAAGCCCAGCTTCTCGTACCAGCCCCGCGTCACCCCGACGTCCTTCACGGGGAAGCTCGTCTCAAGCCAGCCGACAGTCATGGTCCGTTCTCCCGAATGCCGCGCTCATGCCGCCGGCAGCGTTTCGTCGATCAGCGTTTCGTACATCGCGTTCAGCTCGGCCCAGCGCTCCTCGCGGCGCAGGCCGATGCGGATGCGGGCGCCGAGCTTGGGGTCCATGCGGTATTCGATCTGGACCTTGCCGACCCAATCGGCGACCAGCTCGCTCATCCGCGTCTGAGGCATGCGGGTGTCGGCCCCGACGCCATCGAGATGCGCCGCCAGGGCCTCCCAGTACTCGTGCCAGCCGCCAAGATTGCCGCCGGCCCATGGGACATCGTTGCGGTGGTCCGGCCGCCCTTCCCAGACCCGGCCAGGCGCCGCGTACTGGACGAAGCGCAGGCGCGTGCCGCCCTCCATCGGCGTCAGCTCGTACTGGAAGAACGATCCCGGTTCTTGGCCTTGGTTGGCGCCGCCGTCGAAGCGGATGAAGCGCGGCGCTTCGATCGCCAGGATCACGCCGGCGAAGTCGTCGTCGTGGAAGCGATAGGCGCCGCCCTCCTGGAAGTCCCATTTGGTCGTGGGGATGAACCAGCGGGCCAGTTCCTTGGCCTCCGTGATCGCCCGCCACACCCGCTCGATCGGATGCGGAAAGGTGCGCACAAACTCCAGGGTGCGCCGGTTGACGAAGCGTCCTAGGCCGGCGTCCGCCAGACTGCCTACGCCGGCAGCTTCTCGCTCTCGGTAGCGTCGGCAAAGCGCGGCGCTCTGCTCGTCGCGGCGCAGGTCCAGCACGTGGCGCCGCGCGGTCTCGGAGTCGAACTCGCCCGAGTCCACCTTGCGCGCTGCCCAAGCCTCGGCCGTGCGCGCCAGGTCGGTGAGCGGTAGCCCGGCGCCGATCGGGGCGCCCGCCAGCCACTCGGTGAGCCGGTCGAAGATCTCGTGCCATCCTCCGGCGACGCCATCCGGATCGCGGGCGAGGCCGCCAGCGACACCGGGCAGGTGGTGGGTGAAGAGCAGCCGGGTGCCGCCAGTCACCGGCTCGAGTTCGTACTGGAAGTAGGCGCCGGGCTCGGCGGTTGGCGCGCCCAGCGCATGGTCGAAGCGCAGCCGCCGCGGCGGATCAAGCGCCGTGATCTGGCCGCTCCAGCCGCCCGCCTCCATGCTCCAGGCGCCGCCGACGTGAGCTTCGAGGCTGATCGGCTCGAACCACGCGGCGATCTCCGCCGGCTCGGTGATGGCGCGCCAGACTCGCTCGATTGGGTGCGGGAAGATGCGCTCGTACTGGATCGTCGACGCGTCGACGAAGCGCCTGAACCCGGCCTCAATCATCGCCTTCCTCCAGCGCCTTCATGCGATCGAGGTGCGCGCCCAGCCGGTCGAACCTGGCCTTCACCGCATCGAGCTGGGCGTCCATCCATTGGCGCACTTCCTCAAGCCGGTCCGGCTCCAGCCGATAGAACCGGCTGGTGGCCTCGCGGCGGTACGAGATCAGGCCGCTCTCGCGCAGCACCTTCAGGTGGCGCGACACCGAGGGACCGGCCATCTCGAAGCGACCGGAGATCTCGCCTGCGCTGCGTTCGCCGACAGACAGCATGGTGACGATCTCGCGGCGGGTCGGGTCGGCAAGGGCTTCGTAAACGTCCATAGCGCGAATTTAGCCATTTTAATAATTAGCCGTCAAGCTACTTAGTGGAATAGCTCTCAAACAAGTCGCACGGGACGTTCTTCAATCGGCAAGCCCTTTGGCCTATATGTGGGCTGTCCGGACTTTCGTCCGAACTATGGAGATAAACGCGCGTGTAATAAGCGGACTGGACCCGGGTGCGATTCCCGGCGGCTCCACCAACATCTTCCCGCGTTATCGGCGGGCTTGCATGGGGCCGATCAGCATCGACAGACGTGTAAAGGCGTTAGCTTTCTCTCGGCGTGGCTCACCGTTTCGGGCCATTTTCTAACTGCGAACGATAACTTCGCTCAAGAGTACGCCCTGGCCGCGTAAGCGGTTCGGATAGACTCGATCTAAAGCCCTAGTGTCTTAGCAGCGCTAGGCGGGGCTCGGGGGGCGCCTGGCAACAGAAGCCCCCCACCCCTCTCGTCACCGGACTAGGGCGTGAAGAACAGTCCGAGCTTCAGGCTCTCGGCGATCAGCCGCGCGCGCGCTTTCAGAGGCTCGGCGAGGTCCGGGGTGACCCGGGCATCGACAGTCCGGTCCCAGATTTCCAGCCAGCGGTCGAACATCTGCGGCGTCAGCGCATGCTTGCGGTGAGCGGCGAGCGGATTGCCGTGATAGCCGCGCAGTCCCATCGCCGCCTGCGCCCAGAACGCCGCGACGCGTCCGATGTGGACCTCCCAGTCGTGGACACCCGCCTCGAAAACCGGCCCCAGCATCGGGTCCAACCTGGCGCGACCGTAGAAGTCGCGCACCAGGTCGGCGAAGAGCGGCGCCGAGAGATCGTCCGCCAGCGTGTCGTCCTGAAGCGTCATTGCAATTGACCTCTGCGGCGGCGTGCCCTCATGGCATCAATATCACGGGCGGATATATGCGCCAAAACCGCCCGCGGCTGGCTGTTGTTTTGCTTTCTGGTTTTCTAGCCGGGCCACCTTGCGTCGGCGCGGGCGCAGGGTAGGTTTGCGCGATGGACCAGGACGGCAAGCCACGCGATCAGGTTGGCTACGACGCCTTGCAGCAGGAAGCCCTGCGCGGGGTGGTGCGCGCCGCGTTGAAGGTTGCGGCGAAGGGCATGCCCGGCGACCACCACTTTTACATCACATTCAAGACTAACGCGGCCGGCGTGACTCTGCCGCCCGAGCTGCTCAAGCAATATCCGGACGAAATGCGCGTGTTGTTGCGGGACCAGTACCGGGACCTGGCGCCCGGCGAGACCTTCTTCACCATAACGCTGAGCTTCGGCGGCCAGCCCAAATCACTGTCGATCCCCTACGCCGCGATCACGGAATTCGTGGACCCCAGCGTCGAGTATCGGCTGCGGTTCTTCGTGCCTGAACCGACGCCCGCGACGGCGATCGCCACGACCCCGGCGGCTGCCGGCGCGTCCGACGCGACAGACACGCAGGCCGACGGACCCAACATTGTTTCCCTTGATCAATTCAGAAAGAAATAGATTTGACCGACGTAGCCGCTGAAGAGCCCAAGGCCCAGACCGACGACGAAATCCTGCAGCGTTTCCTGCGCACCAAGAACCAGCCCACCGGCTCCCAGACCCTGGGCTTCCGGATGGTCAGCGTCAGCCAGGAGAAGATGGAAGTCGAAGTGGCGTTCGACGCCAAGGCCGAGTTGCTGGCCAACCCGATGAAGCAGGTCCAGGGCGGCTATCTGTGCGCCATGCTGGACGAGTGCATGTCGGTCGCCTGCATGGTCGCCTCGAAGATGACCGCGGTGGCCCCGACCGCCGAGATGAAGACCAGCTTCCTGCGCCCGGTGATGCCCGGCCCGATCAAGGGCATCGGCCGGGTGATCCGCTGGGGCCGCACGCTCGCGTTCACCGAGGGCGAGCTCTACGACGGCGAAGGCCGGCTGATCGCCAAGGCCACCGGCACCGCGGTGCCGACCCCGTTCAAGAACTACAAGTAGCCGCATGGCTCGCTGGGTCGTCGCTCTCGCCGCGCTTGCGCTCGCCGCCTGCGCGGCCTCATCGGCCGGCGCCGGGCCGTTCCGGAACTGGGCGGCGATCGTGGTCTCGGGCGACTTCCATGCCGCCCACACCAACAATCCGACCGAGACGTTCGACAACGCGCGGCGCGACGTCTCGGCCGAACTGATCCGCAAGGGCTTCTCGGCCTCGAACCTGCTCGAGTTTTCGGTGCGGCCGGAGCTCTATCCGCAGCAGAAGGTGAGCAAGGCGGACCTGCAGCCGATCTACGAGGGCCTCAAATCGTTGACGGGGCAGGCCAGAGACGGCTGCCTGGTCTACTTCAGCTCGCACGGCGCGCCGCAAGGCGTGGTGGTGAACGGCGGGCTGGTCTCGCCGGCGACGATGGACCAGATGGTCACCGACGCCTGCGGCAAGCGCCCTACCGTGGTAATCATCTCGGCCTGCTTCTCGGGTGTATTCGTGCCGCAGATGGCCGACGCCAACCGCATGATCCTGACCGCCGCGCGGCCCGACCGCTCTTCGTTCGGCTGCAGCGAGAGCGACAAGTACCCCTACTTCGACGCCTGCATGCTGCAGGTGCTGCCGAACGCGCATGACTTCATGGCGCTGGGCCCGGCGGTGCAGGCCTGCGTCGCCCAGCGCGAGCTGGAGACAGGCATGCGCCCGGCCTCCGAGCCGCAGCTCTTCATCGGCGCCGGCCTGCGTCCGATCCTGCCGCTGATGGCCTTCGCGCCTGGATAGCCCAGCCTTCGCATCTCCCAGCCTTGTAAGCTGGGCGAGGCCCGCTAAACCCACCCGACCTTGTCATTTCGGGGAGAACCATGCCCGCCACCCGCACCGAGACCGACAGTTTCGGCCCGATCGAGGTTCCCGCAGACCGCTACTGGGCCGCGCAGACGCAGCGGTCGTTGCAGAACTTCAAGATCGGCTGGGAGAAGCAGCCGCTGCCGGTCGTGCGGGCGCTGGGCATCGTCAAGCGCGCGGCGGCCGAGGTGAACATGGCGCTGGGCCGGCTCGACCCGAAGATTGGCGATGCGATCGTGGCGGCCGCGCAAGAGGTGATCGACGGCAAGCTCGACGACCACTTCCCGCTCGCGGTCTGGCAGACCGGCTCGGGCACCCAGTCGAACATGAACGCCAACGAGGTGATCTCGAACCGGGCGATCGAGATGCTGGGCGGGGTGATGGGCTCCAAGAGCCCGGTGCACCCGAACGACCACGTCAACATGAGCCAGTCGTCGAACGACACCTATCCGACGGCGATGCACGTCGCCGCCGCCGAGGAAGTGGTCAAGCGCCTGCTGCCGGCGCTGCGGACCTTGCACGAAGCCCTGGACGCCAAGGCGAAGGCCTGGGCGCACATCATCAAGATCGGCCGCACTCACACCCAGGATGCGACGCCGCTGACGCTGGGCCAGGAGTTCTCCGGCTACACTCAGCAGGTCGCCAACGGGATCGCCCGGATCGAACTGACCCTGCCGATGCTGATGCAACTGGCGCAGGGCGGCACGGCGGTCGGCACCGGGCTCAACGCGCCGATCGGGTTCGCCGAGCAGGTCGCGGCCAAGATCGGCGAGATCGGCAACATGGCGTTCACCTCGGCGCCCAATAAATTCGAGGCGCTGGCCGCCCACGATGCGATGGTGTTCACCCACGGGGCGATCAACACCACCGCCGCGGGCCTGTTCAAGATCGCCAACGACATCCGCTTCCTGGGTTCGGGGCCGCGCTCAGGCCTCGGTGAGCTGTCGTTGCCGGAGAACGAGCCGGGCTCGTCGATCATGCCGGGCAAGGTCAACCCGACCCAGTGCGAGGCGCTGACCATGGTCTGCACCCGCGTCTTCGGCAACGAGGCGACCATGACCTTCGCCGGCGCCTCGGGACATTTCGAGCTTAACGTCTTCAACCCGGTGATGGCCTACACGATGCTGCAGTCGATCCGGCTGGTGGCGGACGCGGCCGAGAGCTTCACCGAGCACTGCGTCGTCGGCATCGAGCCGCGCGAAGACAACATCAAGGCCGCGCTCGACCGGTCGCTGATGCTGGTCACCGCGCTCGCCCCGAAGATCGGCTACGATGCCGCCGCCAAGATCGCCAAGACCGCCCACAAGAACGGCACCACCTTGCGCCAGGAAGCGGTGGGCGGCGGCTACGTCACCGACGCCGAGTTCGACGCGGTGGTGCGGCCGGAGAACATGATCGGGCCAGGATGACAGGTCCGCTGCACGGCCCTATCTTCGGCTTGTGATTTGGAGGCCCCGGATGGGCAAGGTCGAACTCCACCTTGAGATCGACGCTGAGCTGCTGGCTCAGGCGAACGAGAAGGGCGTGGTGCTGGACGCGGCGCTAGAAGCGGGTATTCGGGCAGCGCTGACGAGCGACAGCTCCGATGCGCCCATCGGCATCGTCGCCGCCGTGGCCCACCAACGACTTCGTCCGGCGGAAGCCGAGGCGGCGGCCAAACGTTGGGCGGAAGAGAACGTCGAGGCGATTGAAGCCTATCGCCGGCGCATCGATGAGCGCGGAATGTTCGGCGAAGACCTGCGCCGCTGGTAGGTGCAACGGTTCGACATCTACGACAGTCCATCCGGCCGCAACGCTGACCTCACTCCCTATGTCGTTGTGCTGCAGTCCCACTATCTGGACGGTCTGCCATCTGTGGTCGTTGCGCCTCTGATCGTCGAGTCGGCCGCCGAAAAGTTTCCCTACCTCAGCGTTCCAGTCGTCGTCGGAGGCGATCGGTTCGTGGTGTCATTGCACGAGCTGATCGCGGTGGACGTCCGCTCACTCAAGCAGAAAGTCGGCAACGTGCTGAGCGCCGCCGACGCAATTGACCGCGGACTGCAGCGGCTCTTTTCCGGCTTCTAGGCCCGCCGGCTGACCGCGAAGTCGGCCAGCGACTGCAGCACCTCGCGCCACTCGTTGTCGGGGAACACGCTGAGCGCGCGCTTGGCGGTGTCGGCATAGTCGGCGGCGAGGTCGAGGGTGGCGTCGTGGGCGCCGGTGCCGACGACGAGCTCGCGAGCGCGGCGGAAATCGGGCTCAGTCTGCTCCTGGCGGCCGATCACGCGTTCCCAGAACTCGGCTTCGCGAGCGCCAGAACGGGCGATGGCCAGGATCAGCGGCAAGGTCGCCTTGCCCTCCCGGAAGTCGTCGCCGGCGTTCTTGCCCAGGGTCTCGGCCGAGCCGGCGTAGTCGAGCGCGTCGTCGGCGAGCTGGAAGGCGAGGCCCAGGCTCTGGCCATAGCTGCGCAGCGCTTCGGCGCGGATCGGTTCGGCGCCGGCCGAGACCGCCCCGGCCTCGGCGGCGGCAGCGAAGAGCTCGGCGGTCTTGGCGCCGATGATCTCCAGATAGGTCGCCTGCGAGAGCTTCATGTCGTGCGAGCGGGTCAGCTGCAGCACCTCGCCCTCGGCGATGACGCGGGAGGCGCGGGCCAGGATATCCAGCGACTGCAGCGAGCCGGTCTCGACCATCAGCTCGAAGGCGCGGGCGAAAAGGAAATCGCCGACCAGCACGCTGGAAGGGGCGCCCCAGATCAGGTGGGCGGCGACGCGGCCCCGCCGCAACTGAGAGGAGTCGACCACGTCGTCGTGAAGCAAGGTGGCGGTGTGGATGAACTCGACGGCGGCGGCCAACTTCAGCGCCGCGTCGCCGCGGCCGCCGGCCAGCCGCGCGGCGGCGACGGTCAACAGTGGCCGCAGCCGCTTGCCGCCCGCGGCGATCAGGTGCTCGGCCAGCAGCGGGATCACGCTGACCGGGCTTTGCATGCGGGCAAGGATCAGCGCGTCGACGCCGTCCATGTCGGTGCGCGATAGGCGCACGAGACGGTCAACGGAACCGACGGGCCGGACGATGGGCGCTTTGACTGCGTCCAAAACTTGCTCCTCGCAGCGCGAGCCCAGCCGATCGCCGTTGCGAGCGGACAATGGGTGCGGGATAGGGGAGCGTCAAGGCGAGGACAAGGCTCGGGCGACCGGCGATGAACGAAACGGTGACGCCTGTTACCGAGGATCACATCCTGGGCGGCCGGCTGACGCTGCGCCAG
Source organism: Caulobacteraceae bacterium (assembly GCA_036494265.1). Lineage (GTDB taxonomy): Bacteria > Pseudomonadota > Alphaproteobacteria > Caulobacterales > Caulobacteraceae > Acaudatibacter. The sequence goes on from DASXOP010000041.1 coordinate 14,897, forward strand.
CCAGCGAAAGGGTATCGCGCTGGCATGGACGCCGCCCTGCTCGCCGCTGCCTGCGACGCGGGGCCGGGCGAGCGGGTGATCGAGGCGGGGTGCGGCGCCGGCGCGGTGATGCTGGCGGTCGTGGCGCGCCGACCCGAGGTGCGGATTGTCGGCATTGAACGCGACCCCGATGCCCTGGCCCTGGCGCAGCAGAACCTGACCCTTAACGGGCTTACGGAGCGGGCGGAAGCGCAGGCGGGCGACGTCGCCGAACCGGCGGCGCGCGGGGACTTCGACGCCGCGCTCAGCAACCCGCCATTCTTCGACGATGCGGCCGCTCTGCGGGGACCACACCCCGCCAAGCGCGGCGCCTATATTGCCGATGACGGGCTTGCGGTCTGGATCCACTACCTGTTGCGAGCGGTGCGAGATGGTGGGACGCTGACGGTGATCCACCGGGCCGACCGGCTGGCGGATCTGCTCGCGCTGCTCTCCGCCAAGGCGGGTTCGTTTCAGATCCGCCCGGTGCAGCCACACACCGATGAGCCGGCGGGTCGGGTGATCGTGCGGGCGGTGCGCGGCGGCAAAGCGCCGCTGAGGCTGCTGCCGGCGCTGATCCTGCACGACCGCGGCGGGGCCAAGCACACTGCCGAAGCCGAGGCGATCCTGCGCGGCGAGGCGGACCTGCCATGGCTCTGACACCCCACGTCGCCTTGTTGCGCGCCGTGAATGTCGGTGGCCGCAAGGCGGTGATGGCGGAACTGCGGGCGATGCTGACCGAGCTCGGCTTCGAGGCGCCGCAGACCCTGCTGCAGAGCGGCAACGCGGTCTTCTGCAGTGCGCCGACCGGCGAGGAGCTGGAAGCCCAGCTCGAGCGGGCGTTCGCCGCCCGCTTCGGCTTCGAGACCGACTTCATGGTGCGCACGGGCCCGGAATGGGCCGCGATCGTCGCGGCCAACCCGCATGCGGCGATGGCGAAGGGCGACCCCGCCCATCTGGTGGTGATGGCGATGAAGTCGGCGCCGGCAGCGGACGCCGTGGTCGCGCTTCGGGCTGCTGTCCAAGGCCCCGAGGTGATCGGAGCGGTCGGCCGCGAGCTTTACATCACCTACCCGGGCGGGATCGGGACCTCGAAGCTGACCGGCTCGGTGATCGAGCGCAAGCTCGGAGTCCGCGGCACGGCCCGCAACTGGAACACGGTGACGAAACTCGCGGCCTTGCTTGCCGGCTAAGCCGGCGCCAGCGCCGGCGCGACCTGCCAGTGCTCTTTCAGCGCCGCGGCCAATTCATCCGGCCGTTCTTCGGGGAAGAACAGTTTGGCGCCTTCGAGTTCGATCACCTTGCGGGCGCCGGGGATCAGACCCTGGAGCCAGTAGGCCCACGACACCGGGAAGAACGCATCGCCCGTGCCCCAGACGATCAACGTCGGCGCCTGCAGCTGGCGCAGCAACGGCTCGACCTCGGTGGTCGGGGTGGTGTCTCCCAGCGCCCCCAGCCAGCGTTCGAGGTTCCGCGTCGCCTCGGGTGTCTTGAAGAGCGGCTTCACGTAGGTCGCCAAGGTCTGCGGTGAGACGCGGTCAATCGCCTCAAACCCGCTGCTGAAACCGGCCCGGAGCAGTTCCGGGTTGTCGAAGAACGCTTGGCGCTGGGCCGAGAAACCGCCCGCGGCCGCCAAGGCTCGGGTCGGCTCGAACTCGGCGGGCGGATAGTTGTCGTGGATGTCGCCGTTAGTCAGCGTCAGGGTGCGGATGCGCTCGGGATGGCGGGCGGCAAAGATCGAGGCGATGCCGGTCGCGCTGTCGTTGGCCACGAGATCGACCTCGGCCAACCCCATCGCCTCGCAGAATGCCTCCAGCATGTCGGCCTCGGCGCGGAATGAGACGTCCTGGTCCGGCGTCGCCAGCGTGTCGCCATGCGCCAGCAGATCGACGGCGATGCAGCGGCGCTCGCCGTGCAGGCGGTCGATCACATGCCGCCAGACGTGGCTGTTCAAAAAGACGCCGTGGACGAACAGCGCCACCGGCCCCTCGCCCCGTTCGATATAGGCCACGTCCCCGACGCGCGTCCTCACGCGCTGCTTTTCCTGCGCCATCGCACTTTCCTTCAGGTATGAGAGCGGCCATTGCCGACCGACAGTCGGTATGTTTACAAACCGACTGTCGGTCTGTCAAACAGGATCATGCCGTCGTTGAATCTCAAAGTGCAAAAGGGTCTGGAGACTCGCCGCGACATCGTCGAGCGGGCCACCCAGCTCTTCGCCGAGCTTGGCTACGCCGGGGTCTCCATCGAGGCGGTGCTGGCGGCGTGTCAGATCAGCCGCGGCGCGCTCTATCACCACTTCGCCGGCAAGGAGGCCTTGTTCGAGGCGGTGTTCGAGGCGGTCGAGATCAGCATCACCGAGCGCACCACGGCGGTTGCCGGGAGAGCACAGACGCCCGCCGGGGCCCTCCGCGCCGGCTGCGACTCCTTCCTCGATTTCGCCGGCGAGAAGGCGGTGCGCCAGATCACTCTGATCGACGCCCCGACCGCGCTCGGCTGGGCGAAATGGCGCGAGATCGACGAGCGCCACGCCTTCGGCCTGCTGAAGGCGGCGCTCGCTCAGGCCAGCGCCGGGGGCGCCCTGCCGGCCGAGCTCGTCGACAACTTCGCTCACATGCTGCTGGCCTCGCTGATGGAGGTCGCACTGCTGATCGCCCGCGCCGACGACCATGCCGCCGCCACGGCGCTGGGCAAGGCCTCGATTCAGACGCTGCTGGACCGGCTGCTGGGTGCGGCGCCGGCCGCCGGCTGAGCGGCCCTCACGTTCGCGACAGCGCGACCCAAGTCAGGCTCGTTCAACCCACCGGCGCACTGTATAGGCAGCGCCAAGACAGGATGACGATAGGGCACAGCCATGAAGTACGAGATTACCGGGACGGTGATGCAAACGGTGGCGATCGACCTCGCGCCCGGTGAAACGATCTACAGCCAGACTGCGACGATGGCCTGGATGTCGGACGGAATGCGGATGCAGACCAACACCGGCGGCGGGTTCCTGGCCGGGCTGCAACGCAGCATGACCGGTGGCAGCTTCTTCATCACCGAGTTCGTCGCCGACCGCGGCGGCCACGTGGCGTTCGCACCGCGGTTCCCCGGCAACATTCTGGTGCGCCAGCTGGGCCCCGGCCAGTCGCTGATCTGCCGCAAGGAAACGTTCCTCTGCGCCGAGCGCTCGGTGACCGTGGAGCTGGCCTGGCAGCAGCGCATCGGCGCCGGCTTTTTCGGCGGGGCGGGCTTCGTCCTGCAGAAGGTGACCGGCCCCGGCACGGTGTTCCTCGATCTCTCCGGCGAGGTGGTGACCAAGCAGCTGGCGGCGGGCGAGCGCCTGTTGGTGCATGCCGGCCACGTCGGGGTGCACGAACCTTCCGTGTCGTTCGACATCCAGATGCTGCCGGGCTTCAGCAATATCCTCTTCGGCGGCGAGGGCCTTTTCCTGGCGACGCTCACCGGACCGGGCGAGGTGCACCTGCAGTCGATGCCGATCCTGAACCTCGCCGAGGAGATCGCCCGCTATCTGCCCGGCGGCCACAACAACAACAACGCGGCCGGTAACGTCGCCGGCGCGGCGGCGGCGACAGCCGTGGCCGGTGGAATCCTGGGCGCGATCTTCGGCGGCAACAACTGAGCACCACCAGTCATCGCGGCTCAGGGGACTATTCGATCAGCAGGCGCATAGCGATGTGCGGTTGCGGCCCTGCCGATCGACTGGAACGTCTGGTACGCCGCGCCCGTCAGGTCCGGGCAGTTCCCCGGAATTGCGCGCGACTCCCCTCCACTGAGCACTTCCAAGCGGTAGCTCCATCCATCGGCACACACCTCTATTTCGCCGACTTCTCCATTGGGCCCCCGTTTCTCGCGTAGCAGCCGATCGGCTCGGTCACGGTCGAGTCTGGACTGTAGATTCGTCACCAGATCGGTGATCTTCGCCCAATCAGCCTCGGAAATGGTCGCCCCGCTGGTCATCAGCTTGCGCCGCCTCCCCGTCCATGAGAGCCAACGAATCTCGACCTCTGGAGGCCCCCCGCGATCGCGGAAGAATGTGATGGCGGGCATGGGGTGCGCCCAACCATCGACAGCCAGCGCCCGGTAGACCGTCCGGCCAGAAGCAACTGAAAGTTCGTGCAGGCGCAACTGCCTCTCAAGATCACGCCGGTCATGTTCGCTGCAAAGCAGCCCACAGATGGCAAAGTCGTCGACCGGTTTCGCGACCAAAGCGCACGGCGCCATGCTCAAGAGGCACAAGGGCGTCAGCAATCCGCGGATCATTGCCATCCGGCGCAACCTTTAGTGAGGTGGCGCCAGGCTGGTCAATTCCGCGTCTGGTCGACCAGTTTGTTATTGGCGATCCAGGGCATCATCGCCCGCAGCCTGGCGCCGACTTCCTCGATCGGGTGCTCGGCGTTGCGGCGGCGGATGGCGTTGAAGGTGGGCTTGCCGGCGCCCACCTCGAGCATCCAATCGCGGACGAAGCGGCCCTCCTGAATGTCGGTCAGGATGCGCTTCATCTCCGCCTTGGTCTCGGCGGTCACCACCCGCGGCCCCGACACGTATTCGCCGAACTCGGCGGTGTTGGAGACCGAGTAGTTCATGTTGGCGATGCCGCCTTCGTAGATCAGGTCGACGATCAGCTTCACCTCGTGCAGGCACTCGAAATAGGCCATCTCCGGCGCGTAGCCTGCCTCCACGAGCGTCTCGAACCCGGCGCGGATCAGCTCCACCAGCCCGCCGCAGAGCACCGACTGCTCGCCGAAGAGATCGGTCTCGCACTCCTCGCGGAAGTTGGTCTCGATGATCCCGGAGCGGCCGCCCCCGATCGCCGAAGCGTAAGCGAGGCCGAGGTCGAGGGCGTTGCCGGTGGCGTTCTGGTCGACCGCGATCAGGCAGGGCACGCCGCCGCCTTTGAGATACTCGCCGCGCACCGTGTGGCCTGGCCCCTTGGGCGCCACCATCAGCACATCGATGGTGGATTTCGCCTCGATCAGCTTGAAGTGAATATTGAGGCCGTGGGCGAACAGCAGCGCCGCGCCATCGCGGATATTGGGCGCGATCTCATCGAGGTAGATGCCGCGCTGCAGTTCGTCGGGGGCCAGGATCATGATCGCATCGGCCCAGGCCGACGCCTCGGCGACGGTCATCACTTTCAACCCTTCGCTCTCGGCCTTCTTGGCCGACGTCGAGCCAGGGCGCAGCGCGACGGTGACGTTGGTCACGCCGGAATCGCGCAGGTTCAGCGCGTGGGCGTGGCCCTGGGAGCCATAGCCTACGACGGCGATCTTCTTGTCCAGGATGCGGGCAAGGTCAGCGTCGCGATCGTAGTAGACGCGCATATCTCTATCTCCAGTCAGCCGATCTCGGAGATGGCGTTGCGCGCCGCCCCCGAGCGAGGGCCGCTATCGATAGGTTTTTGCCCCGCCAGTCAAGGCGCTGGCGGGGCGCGGAGGGGGCTGGGCCCTTACCAGAAGATGCCGCGATAGACCGAGAGGACTTCGCCGGTCCAGACGTTGACCAGCACGGCGTCGTCGCCTTCGCGGACCCACTCGCAGCCGATCGGCGGCGGCGGCAGGTCGTAGTCGTTGAAGTCGAGATAGTACGACGAGGCGAACCAGCCGAACGGCAGGAAGTCGCCGAAATTCCAGTTGCGGGCATACCAGCCGTGCGGCCGGTTGAACCCGGCATGGAAGCGTTGGCGGGCATAAGCCTGGTGCGCGAAAGCGCCCGGATTGAACCAGCCGCGCCCAGCATCGCGGGACCGCTCCTGGTGGCCTTGTCCAGGCAGTCCGCCGCCATGGCCGGCGGCGAACCCGTTCGCGCCGCCGTTGAAGTGGTTCTGGCCGTTGCCGGGGCCGTTGAAGGTGTTGGAGTGGTTAAGTCCAGCGGTGTGGCCGCCGTTGCTCTGGCCGACGCTCTGCTGGACGGTCTGGCTGCCCTGCACTACGCCGGGGCCGCGGCTGCCGTGATTGGTCTGCCCACCTTGACCGCCGAAGGTATGGACCTGGCCGTTCACCACGCCTTGCGGCGCTGCCCCACCGCCTTGGCCGGCAGTGTGGGCCACGCCTTGCGTACCGGTGTGACCGCCCACGACTTGACCGCCAGAATGACCGCTCTGACCCCCGTTCTGGCCGCCGTTGCCCGAGTGAGCGCCGTTGGCGCCTTGGTGATTGTCGTTCTGAGGGTCGGCGCTGGCCGACGCGGCGCTGGCCATCAGCGCGAGCGCGACGGCGGCCGTGGTGAGATAACGCATGGAATACTCCCTTGCGGCGCAGCGGACTGCGCCCAAAACTGATCTTCGCCAGATTGACCTTCGCCGGATGAACCTGCTTTGAACGGCATTGATCGGTTTCGGTTCAGAAATAAAGCGAGAACCGGGAGCTGAGCCCATGACCGCGCACGCCAACGACGTTCTGGAGTTCTGGCGCGCAGCGGGACCCGAGCGCTGGTTCGAGAAGGACGACGCGTTCGACGCCGCTATTCGGCTGCGGTTCGAACCCACCCACCACGCCGCGGCGCGCGGCGAGTGCGATGGCTGGACCCAGACCGCCGACGGCGCGCTGGCGCTGCTCGTCCTGCTCGACCAGTTCCCGCGCAATCTCTACCGCGGCTCGGCCCACAGCTTCGCGACCGACCCGCTGGCCCGACACTACGCCGCCGGGGCGGTCGAGCACGGTCACGACAAGCGTTTCGACATGCCGCTGCGGATGTTCTTCTACTTACCGTTCACCCATTCCGAGGCGCTGGCCGACCAGGACCGCGCCGTCGCACTCTGCGAAACGGCCATGGCCGAGACCGGCGACGAGGGGAACCTGAAGTGGGCGATCGTGCACCGCGACGTCATCGTTCGCTTCGGCCGCTTCCCGCACCGCAACCATGCCCTCGGACGCGCCACTACGCCGGAGGAACAGGCGTTCCTCGACGGTGGCGGCTTCGCCGGATAGCCTCGGCGGTCGCCGCCAAGCCAAGGGCCGCCCGAACATGTCTACCCGTGCAATCACCGTCGTCACGATGCTCGCGGTGGCGCCGTTGGGCTTCTTCTGGGGCTTCATGCGATTGCCGCCGTGGGCGATGGCGCCGCTGCTGCTCGGCCTCGCCTGGGTGGCCGCGTGGCAGATGACGGCGCAGTACGATCACGATCGGCCCGCTCTGATCGGCGCCTTCATCGTCCTGACACTGGTATACGCCGTCGCCGCCTACATCCCCGATCTGATCCTAAGCTCAGTGCTCTAGACGAACCCCCCGGATGCCGACCTTCTATGACGAGCTTGTAGCGATCATGACCGAGCACGGCTGTTGGCGCGTGGAAGGCGGAAAGGGCAGTCATCAGAAGTGGCGCAGCCCGATCAACGGGCGGACCGTGACCGTGCCGCGTTCAAAGAGCCGGCACACCGCGAACGAGGTGCTGAAGCAGCTGGGGATCGGGAAGAAGTTCTAGCTTGCGATCGCCAGGTCTCGGCGCACGGCGGCGGAGAAGTCGACGGACACGACCCCGCCGCCAACATCCTCGTTCTCCGCGAGCATTTCCGGCGCCAGCTCCCAGGCCAGAACTTCGAATTCCGTGAGCGTGCTCGCTTCGATGACCAGACCGGGAATGTCGCTCTCGGAGGTCCAGACGGCCGCCTCGGGATCCCAGACTGCCTTCACGTAGTAGGACGACTTCATGGTCCGCATCCTAGTCCCAAACCACTCAACGTAACAGCCGTCGACCGACGAAGTGGCAAGCGCCGACAACGTGGTCCGATCGGATAAGCGCCGAAGCTGGACGATCCACAGAAACCTCAAGTCCTAGGGTCAAATCCGCTGGTAGACCCTATATGTTGTGATGCACTGTACGAGATATCCAACCGTGGAGAGTCCTGTCTTGAGCGCTCTGGTGCGTCAGTTTGGTCGCGATGCAACCCTGGACCATCCGGAGCGGCAGTACCTCGGCCTGCTCGCGGACATCATGACCACCGGGGTCGAGCGCGGTGATCGCACCGGTACCGGCACGCTCGGCGTGTTCGGCCGGCAGATGCGGTTCGACCTGGCGCAAGGGTTCCCCCTGCTCACCACCAAGCGGGTGCACTTCCGCTCCATCCTGGTCGAGCTGCTGTGGTTCCTGCGCGGCGAGACCAACGTGGGCTGGCTGCGCGAGCGCGGCGTCAGCATCTGGGACGAATGGGCCGACGCCGACGGCGAGCTGGGTCCGGTCTACGGCAAGCAGTGGCGTTCGTGGACCTCGCCCGATGGCCGGGTGATCGACCAGATCGCGGCCGTGCAGCGTCAGCTTCGCGCCAACCCGGAGAGCCGCCGCCACGTGGTCAGCGCCTGGAACCCGGCCGAGATCGAGGACATGGCGCTGCCGCCGTGCCATTGCCTGTTCCAATTCTTCGTCGCTGAGGGCCGGCTCTCGTGCCAGCTCTACCAGCGCTCGGCCGACGTGTTCCTGGGCGTGCCGTTCAACATCGCCAGCTACGCGCTGCTGACCATGATGATGGCGCAGGCGTGCGGGCTGCAACCCGGCGAGTTCGTGCACACCCTGGGCGACGCGCACCTCTATCTGAACCATCTCGACCAGGCGAAACGCCAGCTGACCCGCGACCCGCTGCCGTTCCCGACCGTGCGCCTGTCGCCCAGGGCGGACATCTTCGACTTCACCGAAGAAGACGTGATCCTCGACGACTACCGCGCCCACAAGCCGATCCGGGCCCCGATCGCGGTCTAGATCTCCGCCGGGGCGGCTTGCACCATCGGCATGTTGGTGACCTTGGCGCGGGCGGCGTTGAGGTCGGCGATCGAGGTGAAGGTCATGTTGCCTTGAATGAGGCCCATCGAGACGCCGATGCCAACGGTGTGGACCGCGTCGGCGGCGACGCTGAAATCGTACGTCCCCTTCTTGCTTTGCGGGCCGGCGAGGCCGCCGAAGCCGCAGGTGAGGGTATGGGCGCCGGGCGAGAGCGTCAGCACGGTGAACTTCGGCGCGGTCAGCTGCGCGAACTCGGCGCCGTCGACGGCGATGTTGAGGCCCGCCAGCTTGGCGACGAAGCCTTCGCGGAACACCACCAGCAGCGCCTTGCCAGGCGGCGGCTTCAGCTGCAGCGCGGCCTGCTTTGCCGTGCCGTCGACGATCGTGAGCTTCTTGTTGCCGGCCAGGTTCGAGAGGATGTAGGCGACGAACGCGCCGAAGAACATCGGGTAGATCAGTGGCTGCGGACCGCCCTCGGTCCAGACGAACATTCTCAGTAGAATGGCGCTGGCGACGGCGACGCCGATCCCAATCAGAATACCCGGAACGTATTTGTTCATTACGTGCGGCCCTGCCCTGCTGGCCCCTATCTAGGATGATCTAATTTGGCCGTCCATCTGACCTTGGGACCTGTGGCGCGGGCCAGGAACGGCGTGATCGGCCGCGGCGACGCTTTGCCATGGCGCCTGAGCGCCGATATGCGTCGCTTCCGCAAGCTCACTCTGGGCAAGCCGGTGATCATGGGCCGCAAGACCTGGGAGAGCCTGCCCCGCGCCAACCGGCCGCTGAAGGGGCGGCTAAACGTCGTGCTCTCGCGCCAGGCCGAATACGAGGCGGTGGGCGCCGTGGTCTGCGACGACTTCGCCGAGGCGCTGGAGATCGCCCGCGAACAGGCGGCCGAGGATGGCCAGAACGAGGTCTGCGTGATCGGCGGCGCCGACCTCTTCGCCCTCTCCCTCCCCCGCGCCCACCGGATCTACCTGACCGAGGTCGACGGCGCGCCGGACGGCGACGTGGTGATGGCGGCGCTGGACGAAACCGGCTGGCGGGAGGTGTTACGCGAGGCGGTGGCCGCAGGGCCGGAAGACGAGTTCGCGACGGTGTTCAGGGTGCTGGAACGCTCCCCTCCCCCTTGAGGGGAGGGGCCGGGGGTGGGGGTCTGGCGCCGGAGAAGGCGCGGTGCTGATGCCATCTGGCGTCACACTTCATCCCACACAGCCCCCCACCCCTAGCCCCTCCCCTCAAGTGGGAGGGGGACTTTCCCCTGCGCCAATCTGGACGCGGTCATCGCGGGGCGGCATGGTCGCGGCCAACCAAGAAGCGCCAGGAAAACGCACCATGGACATCGAGCTCGTCACAGAAGGTCTGAGATTTCCGGAGGGGCCGATCGCGATGGCCGACGGCTCGGTGATCCTGACCGAGATCGAGTCCGGAACCCTGACCCGGGTGAAGCCGGACGGGACCAAGGAGACGGTGTCCGAGACCGGCGGCGGGCCGAACGGCGCGGCGATCGGGCCCGACGGCGCGATCTACGTCACCAACAATGGCGGCTCGTTCGAGTTCATGAAGGCCAACGGGATGAACGTCCCCGGCCCGACGCCGCCCAGCCACAAGGGCGGCTACATCCAGCGCGTCGACATCAAGAGCGGCAAGGCCGAGGTGATCTACGCAGCCGACTCCTGCCCCGGCGGCCGGCTCAACGGCCCCAACGACCTGGTCTTCGACAAGCAGGGCGGCATGTGGTTCAGCGACCACGGCTGCGGCATGGAGGACGGGCGCCGCGCCGGCGGGCTCTACTACGCCAAGCCGGACGGCTCATCGATCAGCCGCCAGCGCGGCCACATGACCTCGCCCAATGGCGTCGGCCTCTCGCCGGACGAGACGGTGGTCTACCTCGCCGACACCAACTTCGGCCGGCTGTGGGCGTTCGACGTCGAGTCCCCTGGCCAACTGGTGCCGCAGGTCGGCTTCGGGCCGGGCCGCGTGGTGCATAACCTGCCGGACTACCAGCTGCTCGACAGCCTGGCGGTGGAGGCCGGCGGCAAGGTCTGCGTCGCCACCATCATCAACGGTGGCATCACCGCGTTCGACCTCGACGGCACGACCGAGCACTATCCCTTCCCTGACCTGATCACGACCAACATCTGCTTCGGCGGCGCGGACATGAAGGACGCCTGGGTGACCTGCTCGTCGACCGGCAAACTGTTCAAGTGCCGCTGGCCGAGGCCAGGGTTGAAGCTGAACTTCAACGCCTGATCTGAGAGATCAAGTGCCGCGGCTTGGCATGACAGCCGCTGTTGCGGTCGCCGCACTCTACCCGGCAGGGTCTGCCCACGCGCTCTGCATGTACGGGCAGACCCTCTACGCCAGGACGACCCTTTCGCAAGAGTTCCACGACGCAAGGTTGGTGGTGCTGGCCCGTGTGTCATCGAAGCGAAATCTGTGGAATCTCGACCCGGAGGGGGCTTGGGGCACTGTTTATCGTCTGGCAGTTGTTCGGACCTTCAAGGGCCGGACAGGTTCGATTGTCCGTGACTTCAGCGAGCGCGACAGCGGCGGTTTTTATCTCGATGTCGGACGCGAATACCTTCTGTTCTTGAACCCAATCGAAGGGTCAGGGTGGGGCAAGGCGGCGCCCGGCGCATGGATGGTGAACTACAATTGCGGCCAGTCACGCCCTTGGACGCAAGTCCCCGAGGCGGACCGGCAACTGCTGGCAGCGCTCGCGGCTAAGTAGCCGCCTCGATCTTCGCCACCCCCTCTAGGAACAGCGCCCGCTGGGCCGGGGCGCGGTACATCTGTTCGCCCATTTCGCGGATGCCCAGCGGCGTGTGGTCGGCGAGCTCGGCCAGCGCGGCGCGGGCGGCGGCGAGGTCGCCTAGGTGGCCGTAGCACGAGGCGAGCTGGGCATAGAGCTGGGGGATCGCCGGGTTGAGCTGGCCGGATTCCTTCAGCGCCCGCACCGACTCCGCGAACTTGCCCTGGGCGAAGAAGGCTGCGCCCAGCATGCCGACCTGGGTGGCGCGGATCGGCGATAGCGGATCGAGCCGCATCGAGGTCTCCAGGTGCTCCTGGGCGAGCGCCGGATCGCCGAAGGTGATCTCGTAGTTGGCGGCCTGGATGTGGGCCATCGCCGAGGCCGGGTTCAGCGCTAGGGCCCGCTTGAAGAGGTTGGCGACGTCATCACCGGAGTCCTGGCTGAGCACGCTGGCGGCGCGCATCAGCACTTCCGGATCGTCCCGCGCCACCCTGAGCGCCCGGCGCGCCAGCTCCACCGCCTGGGTGCGGTCGTCGCCCACGGTGTCGGTCCAGGCGAAGGCGACATTGCGGGAGTGGGCGCTGGCGGCGAGGGCGAGCGCCGCGCCGTAGTTCGGATCGCGCTCGATGGCGCGCATCAGCAACCGCAGCGCCTCGACGTTGCCCTCGCGGTTCTGCAGCCGGTAGTGCGGCATGGCGCGCAGGTAGAGGTCGTAGCTGTCCTCGGTCGGGCGCTGGCTGGCGCGGTGGATCTCGGCCTCGCGCACAGCCGGCTCGATGGCGCCGGCGACGTGCAGCGCGACGCGGTCCTGCAGGTCGAACAGGTCCTCCACCTCGTCCTCGAACCGCTCGGCCCACACCTGCGCGCCGCTCGCGCCCTCGACCAGCTTCACCGCGATACGCACCCGGCCGCCGGCCTTGCGCACGCTGCCGTCGAGCAAGAACCGGACGCCGAGGCTGCGCGCCGCCTCCTGCGGGCTGACGCCGCGGTTCTTCAACGAAAGGCTGGAGCCGCTGGCGACGACGAAGATCGAGCGGAAGCGACCCAGCGCAGCGCCGATCTCCTCGACCATGCCATCGGCGAAGTATTCCTGGTCCGGATCGCCGGAGAGGTTGGCGAAGGGCAGGATGGCGATGGAGGGCTTGCCGCCGGCTCGGGCCGGGCGCGCCGGCTCACTCGCCGCCGGCCCTTCGCCGCGAACCAGATGCGCCAGCGCCGCCTCGACCTTGCGCCAGGCCGGTGAGGCGGCGTCACCGGTCCAGCCGGTGAGGTCGTCGCACTGGATCTGGTTGAACGGCATCGGCGGCGTCGCGCCGTCGAGGCTGAGCTGCACCAGCGTGCCGAGGCCGCGGGCGACATCTGCCTCGGCGCGCACCCAGTCGGATTTCACGCCGTCGGCCGACCAGATCACCAGCACCGCGCTCGCCGCGCGCAGCCGCTCCTCGATCACGTCGGCGTAGGGCCGGTGCGGCGGCAATTCGTCGTCGCGCCAGACACCATAGCCCTGCGCCCGCAGCGCGTCGGCGAACCGCAGCGCCGCCGCCTCGGCGCTCCTCGCATAGGAAATGAAGATCTCGGACATACCGGCTCCGCCCGGCGTGAGTAGTAGCGGTCCCGACTAGGACGTGGAAGCGATCCGGATATCGACAGCAGGCTGGAGCCAGCGCTTCCCTGGCCCGCAAGTCGCGCGCCGCAGGCGCTTCCAGATTTAACGCGGAGAACGCAGAGAAGGCGCGGAGGACGCAGAGGAGTCCCCGCGCGGCATCGCCGTTGAGACCCGGTCAGCTCGATCGCTCCGCGGTCTCCGCGCCTTCTCGGCGACCTCTGCGTTAGACCTTCCTCCTTCGCAACAAACGGGTGCGACTCGCCGCCGACGTTGCGTCCGAGCTCGCGGCTGGCTATCTCCCGCCCTCATTCTTTCCCGCTCATTTCCGAGACCGACCCGGAGCCGCCATGGCCGCGCAGTACATTTTCCAGATGCAGGGCCTGACCAAGATCTTTCCGGGCGGCAAGAAGCTGTTCGAGAACATCTGGCTGAGCTTCTATCCGGACGCCAAGATCGGCGTGGTGGGCGTCAACGGCTCGGGCAAGTCGACGCTGCTGAAAATCCTGGCTGGGGTCGACAAGGAGTTCAACGGCGAGGCCAAGGCGTTCGAGGGCACCAAGATGGGCTATCTCGAGCAGGAGCCGCACCTCGATCCCAAGCTGGACGTCTGGGGCAACGTGATCGCCTGGTGCGAAGAGAAGAAGATCTTCGACCAGTACAACGCCGTCGCCGCCAAGCTGGGCGTGGACTACACCGACGAGCTAATGGAAGAGATGACCCAGCTGCAGGAGAAGCTGGACGCGGGCGACCTGTGGGACATCGACAGCAAGATCGAGATGGCGATGGGCGCCCTGCGCTGTCCGCCGGACGACTGGAAGGTCGACAACCTTTCCGGCGGTGAGCGGCGGCGGATCGCCCTGGCCCGGCTGCTGCTCTCCAAGCCGGACATGCTGCTGCTGGACGAGCCGACCAACCACCTCGACGCCGAGAGCGTCGCCTGGCTGCAGCACCACCTGGAGAGCTTCCCCGGCTGCGTGATCCTGGTCACCCACGACCGCTACTTCCTGGACCAGGTGACCAAGTGGACGCTGGAGCTCGACCGCGGCAAGGGCATCCCGTTCGAGGGCAACTACTCCGGTTGGCTGGAGCAGAAGACCAAGCGGATCGTGCAGGAGCAATCCGAGAGCGAGGCGCGCCAGCGGGCGATGACCAAGGAGCTGGAGTGGGTGCGCTCCAACGCCCGCGCTCGCCAGGCCAAGTCCAAGGCCCGGCTCGCCGCCTACGACGAGATGATGCGCGAGGCCGAGCAGGCCCGGGGCGCGCAAACCCATGCCGTGATCCAGATCCCGCCCGGCCCGCGGCTCGGCAACGTGGTGCTGGAAGTGGAGGGTCTCGAAAAAGAGTACGGCGACAAGGTGCTGTTCAAGGGGCTCACCTTCCGGCTGCCGCCCAATGGCATCGTCGGCGTGATCGGGCCGAACGGGGCCGGCAAATCGACCCTGTTCAAGCTGATCACCGGCCAGGAGCAGCCCGACCAGGGCAAGATCCGGCTCGGCGAGACGGTGAAGCTGGCCTACGTCGACCAGAGCCGCGATGCGCTCGATGCCGGCAAGACTGTTTGGCAAGAGATCTCGAGTGGGCTGGATGTGCTCAAGGTCGGCGCCCGGGAGATCAACACCCGCTCCTACGTCGGCTCGTTCAACTTCAAGGGCGGCGACCAGCAGAAGAAGGTCGGCCAGCTCTCCGGCGGTGAGCGCAACCGCGTCCACCTGGCCAAGACCCTGACCGAGGGCGGCAACGTCATCCTGCTCGACGAACCGACCAACGACCTCGACATCGAGACGCTGCAGAACCTGGAGGAGGCGCTGGAGGAGTTCGCGGGCTGCGCGGTGGTGATCAGCCACGACCGCTGGTTCCTCGACCGCCTCTGCACCCACATCCTCGCCTTCGAGGGCGACAGCCACGTCGAGTGGTTCGAGGGCAACTTCGAGGCCTATGAGGAAGACAAGAAGCGCCGCCTGGGCGCCGACAGCCTGATCCCCAAGCGGATCAAGTTCCAGAAGTTCGGGCGCTAAGCTGGGTTTAGGCGGTCTGCGCCACGGGCGCCGCGACTGCCGGCTCGGGCGCCCGGCTCAAGACGCCGGCGATCGCCTGGATCAGCTTGGCGGCCTGGATCGGCTTTGGCTCTACCGCGTCGAACCCGAGCGCGATGAAGCGCTCGACCTCGGTGGTCATCGCGTCGGCGGTGAGCGCGATCACCGGCAGGGCCGCCGCCGCGGCGCCCGCTTCCCCGGCCCGCAGCCGGCGCAGCGCTTCGACCCCGTCGACGTTCGGCATGTGGATGTCCATCAGCACGACGTCGTAGGGCGCCTCGGCCAAACGCTGCAGGGCCTCGGCGCCGTCGCCCGCGACGTCGACCAGGGCGTCGACCGCGCCCAGCACCGCCTGGACCACGGCCTGGTTGATCGCGTTGTCCTCGGCGACGAGTACGCGCAGCTGGCTGAGCTCGACCTCGCCTGCCGGCGCCTCGGCCACGGCGAGCGGCGCAGCAGCGGCCGGCAGCGCCAGCGTGATGGTGAACGCCGAGCCCTGGCCGGCGATGCTGTCGAGCTCGATCTCGCCGCCCATCATCGCCACCAGCTGCCGGCTGATCGAGAGCCCGAGGCCGGTGCCGCCGAAGCGCCGGGTGATCGACACGTCGGCTTGGGCGAACGGCTGGAAGAGACCGGCCTGCTGCTCGGCGGTGAGGCCGATGCCGGTGTCGCGCACCGCGAACCTGACCCGTCCCTCGCCGAGCGGCGATAGCTCCAGGCAGACCGAACCGGCGGCGGTGAACTTCACCGCGTTGGAGAGATGATTGGCGAGGATCTGGCGCACCCGCGTGGGATCGCCGAGAACCCAGCGCGGCGCGTCCGGCGCGATCCGAAGGTCGAGCCCCAGCCCCTTCTCCCGCGCCGCCCCCAGCCAGAGCGCCGCGACGCCTTCGACGAGGTCGTGCAAGTCGAACACCGTGGTCTCCAGAGTCATCCGTCCGGCCTCGATCTTCGAGAGGTCGAGGATGTCGTTGAGGATCGTCATCAGGCCCTCGCCGGAGGCCATCAGCATGCCCACCTGGCGGCGCTGGGTGTCGTCGAGCGAGGTGTGCGCCAGCGCCTGCGCCATCCCCAGGACGCCGTTCATCGGGGTGCGGATCTCGTGGCTCATCATCGCCAGGAAGGCCGACTTGGCGTGGCTGGCGGCGACCGCCTCGCGCTGCAGAGCGTCGAGCGCGGCGCTCTCCTTGAGCTGGATCAGCACACTCTGGGTCAGGTGCGCGACCAACGTCGCCAGGGTGATCACCACCAGCGTCACGCCCATGCCGTGGAAGCCGCTGAAGCCGAGCGACAGGACCATCAGCGCCAGCATCGGCGGAACGGTGACGATGACCAGCATCGTCGGCGAGCGCATCGCCTGAGTCTGGCCAGCGAGGAGGATGGTGGCCAGCCCGCAGACGCCCACGAACTGCAGCACCGCGGTGCCGGCAAGCCAGTAGATCGTCGAGACCGCCACCCAGACCACGCCGACGGAGCCGCCGGCGATCGCCAGATGCAGGCGCTGGAGCGTGGTTCCAGGCGCGCCGCTGGCGAACGGGCGGCGCGCGGCCCACAGCCAAAATTCCGAGAGCGCGAAGCCGCCGACCCAGGCGGCGGCCACGCCCGGGCCAACCGTGAGCGACATCAGGATGGCGGTGATGACAGCCGTCACTACCCGCGCAACCGGGCGCCCGGCCATCGCCAGGCTGAGCCTGACGAAGCGCGCGTCAAGCAGTGCGTCGAGACGCTCCATGCTGTGCGACCCTCACGAAACGGCCGCCAGCATCGCGCGAGAGAGGCTGCCATTTCGTCAACCGCGCCGAAAAAGGCACCGCGACAATCCGACGCGGCGGACTTCTGACGGCGCTAAGTCGTCAGTCCGAGCTGAACGCGGATCGCGCGGTCGACCGCCGCCACATCAGCGCGGGAGAGCTGGCCCAGCTTGCCGCGCAGCCGCTCCTTGGAAGCGGTCGCAATCTGGTCGGCGCAGGCCTTGCGCGGCTCGCCGCCGAGCAGGACGAGCGCTTGAGCTGGGTAGGTGCGCTCGACATTGGTTGTCAGCGGCACGACTTGAATGCGGTTGAGGGCTTGGTTCGACACGTCGTTGCTGACGACGACGCCTGGCCGGGTCTTCCGCGCCTCGCCCCCAACCGACGGATCGAACGCAATCCACCAGACCTCGCCGCGGCGGGGTGGGTCAGCCATCGGCCGCGGCGTCGGCGATCAGGCCATCGACCCAGGCCGACGCCTCTGCCTCGCCCTCGTCGTCCGCCGCCATCTGTCGATAGCCTTCGAGCAACGCGGCGTCCGACACCAGCGGCTTGGCGAGATCGTTGAGAAACCGGCTGATGCGCCGCGCCCCGACTTTCGCCTTGAGGCCGAGATAGACCTCTTCCTCCACGGTGATGGTGAGCTTTCTGAGCATGGCCCGTTGTAACACGTATACTAATACGTGAACATGCCTCGGACGTCTGATCTGCCATGGCCCGTCGGACGTAAAAGCGCCGCATGTCGGCGACGCATTCGCAGGCGAAGAGAAGGTGGGACGATGAGAGCGGTAGTTCTGGCGTTGGCTTGCGTGATCGCTTCAAGCGCGGGCGCAGCGCTCGCCGATACGGCCACCCCAGCCACGGGCGGTGCGACCGTCACCGTGCAGGTGGTCGGGATGCACAGTTCCAAGGGCCAGGTGGAGTGCTTCCTCTACGCCGGCGGCGATGGGTTTCCCGGCAAGCCGGACAAAGCGGCGGCCAAGCTGACCGTGCCGATCGCGGACCAGGCGGCGACCTGCGCGTTCCCGAACGTGGCGCCCGGCGACTACGCAATCGAGCTGTTCCACGACGAGAACGGCAACGGCAAGCTCGACACCGGCTTCATGGGCATCCCGTCCGAAGGCTTCGGCGCCTCCAACGACGCCCCCGAAAAGTTTGGCCCCCCGAAATACGCCGACGCCAAATTCACCGTCTCCGGCGACCAAACCCTGACCATCCACATGACCTACATCGGGAAGTAGGCTGAGCGCGGCGACCGTGTGGTTATTCCCAAGAGCGGACGCTCTGAACGTCGGCGAAGGGTGGTGGTTGGCGGACTCCGGCATCTTAGCGCTAGCTGCCGCGAGGCGGCTCCAAGGTCTTTTTCAAGAAGTACCGGGGAAAGAAGGGTTTCAGCCCGTCCAACTGCCCGAAGACCTCGAAGCCTAGGCGCTCGTAGAACTGACGCGCCTGAAACGCGTATGTGTCCAGCCACATGTGTTGACAGCGCCGCGCACGCGCTTCCTGCTCCGCCTGCCGCTATGAGCTCTAGTCCCAGGCCCTGCCGTCTCGCGGTCAGCGGCACCACGACGTCGCTGATATAGAAAGAGCCCCAGTAGGATACGGCGAAAAGGCCGCCCAGGATTTCGTCCGAACCGGGCGCCTTGATGGTGAGCACAAAATACTCACCGGTTGGTGGGCCTACGGCTTCCTCATTGAATTGGCCCAACAACGTGGAGACGTGCCGACCGGCAGCCCTGGGGTCGTCGTCAGCCCGTGCGATTGAAAGTTGCATAGCCCCCTCTAGGTGGACACGTTGCCAACCGGACGCCCACCGCAAGACACTCGCTCAGCGATCGCAGTCAAGACGGGCCGACCAGTTCGGGCGGGGCCTCTTTCCGAGTCTGCTTTGGGTCGTAGCCGACGTTCGCAAGATGCCTGAAAGCGGACAGCGCCCGCATTCGTCGGGCGCTCAAACCTCGACTAGTGGCGCGACAAGGTCCTCCCATTTGCGCACGAGACCTAGCGCCTGGCGAAACCAGTCGGCCGGGATCGGCGTGTGGGAGAGGCGGCTCGCGAAGTTGCCCATCAGCCAGAAGTGGCGAACGGCCACCAGCAGCCCCACCGCGTCGACATCCGCGACCGGAGTGGCGCGAACACTGCGATAGGCCCTGATGAACACGCGCCAGAGCGGCGGCACTTCGTCCGTCACGTCGCCGGCGGCTGAGCGCAGCAAGAGGCTCCAAAGGAAGGTCGCCAGGTCGTAGGCGAGGAATCCCGGTCCGCCGTCGTCGAAGTCGAACCAGCCCGCCAGCACCGTTCCGTCGGCGGCGTCGGCGAAAACGGTGTTTCCGGCGTGGTTGTCGCCATGACAATGGCCGACCGACAAGCTCGGCGCGCAGGCGTCGAGGCGGCCTCTCAGGCGCGCGGCCGTGGCGCCGACTTCCTCGGCGAGCGCGCCGCCAAAGGCCGAGGCGAGCTGGTCCAGAGGGCCATCCAACATCAGCGGAGCTTCGAGCCGGTAGAGGCTTGGCGGGCCATCGAAGGTCTCACCCGCGAGGTGGATGCGCGCTAGGCTCGCTCCGAGAGCGGCAACGTCTGCCAGCGTCTGATCGTCCGCCTTTCCTGCGCGTCGCACCCCAGCCACCAGTGCGCCGCGCCCGGCGAGCCGCTCGAACACCGCCAGCTCCCGCGGACCCTCCGGCGCATCATGTGTCGTCCAAAGTCGCCCCTCTCGGTCTGCGAGCGGAACGCCGACGAGGACCCCGGCGCGATGCAGGTGGATGAGCAACGCGGTCTCGTAGGCCACGTTAGCCGGGCCGCGAAAGCGGCGATTGCTCAGGCGCGCCATGTAGCTTCGACCGTTAGCGCCCTCCAGTTCGTAGGTGTCGTTGAAGCCCGTGTGGAAAAGGCGGCAACCGACGACGGGTGCGATCTCGTAGTTTTGGTCCACCACCGCCGCGATCGAACTCGCGGAAATGGTCGAATAGGCGGGGGCCAGTCTCATCCGGGCGAGCCTGCACGAGCAACTTTCCAGCCGCAACCTCCCCTGGTGCGCTGCCGCTGGAGGCGCCGGCCACCACATGGTTGAGTGCGCACGTGCAATTGCCGTAGTTTTGTCTGTCCCGGCCGGGTCTCGCCAACGGAGCGCGTGTGAGATTTGAATTAGGCTTGATGCTGGTGGTTTTCGCAGCCACCGCGGTCAGCGTTCGGCCGACGTCAGCGATGGGTGCGGACGCGTCGGTCTTCGCACGGGTCGGTGCGACGGCTGCTGATGTTGAGCGCGACGAGGGAGAGTGCCGGACTCTTGCGGCCAAGACCTACTACGTGATGCCGCAAGCCCGGCAGGGCCGCGATTCATCCTTTCAGAGTCCGAGTTACCAACTAGTCGGAAGCGTCATCGTCGCGGCCCTTACGCCTGGCTACAACGCGCAAGCTCAGTCGCGAAGTCTTGCGACGTGCATGCGCCACAGAGGCTATGGACAAGTGAGACTCTCGGCCGAGGAAGCGCGCAGCTTCGGGGCAGCCCAGGCCGATGCTGCCCGGCAGGTCTGGCTCAACACGTTCCTATCGGGCGACATCGCGCACCGCGTGGCGACCGCACTGATCCCAGCGGCGCCTCCCTTGCCGCAGGCTTCCGACGCTCATGACACCTTCGTTGTCGGCGCCGTGCGAATCGATCCGCAAAGCCTTGCCCTCGCCGACGGTCCCATCGCGGCGAACCAAGCGGTTCTCACAGGCACAGCGCGCCTGCGCCGCACGGCCGTTCTCGACGAGAACTATCGGGACTCAATCGCGCTCAGCTCGTTTCAAGCCGACGCCGGAACGGTCTTCCAAGAGTATCAGGATCGGACGCCCTGGGACGACCCGAACCTCGATGATGGCCGGACGGCATGGTGCGCGGTTTTCAAATTGTCGAACCACGTTGTCTGCGTGCGCAGCACGATGGAGGGGTATGAGCTCCCGCCGGCTGAAGGGACGCCATGGCTGGTTGGAAGCGTGGGCGTCGAGAACATGTACACTCGGCCGCTACTTCACCCGATGAAGCTTACTCTCCAGCCTGAGGGCAGTGACTGGCCGTTGGGCCTGCGCCTTGTCGCAACGCGGATCACGGACAGCCAAGTCTCTCTATCCGCCACCGCTAAAACCGCTTCGGCAACGCAAGCTGTAGAGATTTGGCGAGGCAATGGGGTGTTTGACGCCGAGGGTCAGGTGAAGCTGCCGTTCTGGGATCGAACCCTTGTCCTCACCCACGTTGGCCACGCGCTAACCGCGAGCTTCGAGCCCAGGTCCGACGGCAAGGGTTGGCTTGATGGAGCGCCAGCGCTCGCACAACACGGCTAAGCGGTCGCGACCTTCTTGCATACTGGATACCGGCTGAGGACCTTGGGCTGTGGCAGACGACGAAGCGTGGATCGGCCGCCTTCGAGGCGCGCTGGGTTCGCTGCCTGACCAGCCCGGGAGGTTGGAGCATCGCGCGGTCATCGACGGCGTGGAATTGTCGGGGCAAGTCGCCGGGCCGCGAGATGGCCGCCCCATCGTGCTGCTGCATGGATTGACGGCGAACTCGGGCGACTGGGATTTCACGATCGGTCCGCTGACTGAAGCCGGCTGGCGGGTCCTGTCCCTAGACCTGCCAGGCCACGGCCAATCCTCAGCGCCCGAGGACGCTTCGGCTTACCGCATGGAGCGGGTGGCCGACCTCGCGCATCAGTTTGCGAGTGAGCTCGCCTTCGCGCCGGCCGTTGTTGTCGGCAATTCGATGGGCGGAGCCGTCGCCCAGGAGTGGGTGCTACGGCATCCCCAAGCGATCTCAGCCCTCGTGCTGGTGGACAGCGCCGGCGATACGGACGCGCCGCCGCCGACTTCGGAAGACACCGCGTTCGCAGAGCGCGAGCGCGCGCTTTTTTGGGCCGAAGGCGCCGAGGCGGTTTGGAACCTGCACCAAAGAGAGGGCGGTTGGCTTCAGTCGACCGAAATGCCGGCAGAGGTCGCGGCCTGGGGCAAGGCGCGCTTCTGCGGAACCCGTCCCGAGGGCTACTACTATGGCAGCCAGGCTGTCTTAGAACGACGCGCTACTCTGGCCGACTTGGCGCACGTGTCACGCAAGACCTTGGTGATCTGCGGTGAGAACGAACCGGCCTGGTTTGGCAGCGTATCCGACCGCCTGGCCGCCACCATCCCCGGCGCGGCGTACAAGGTCATTCCCGCGGGTGGCCACTGCCCACAATGGCAGAACATCGCCACCTTCAACGCGATCCTGCTCCGCTTCCTGGCCACGCTCTAGTCCCGGGCCGGGATGGTGGATTTGCGGGCCTCCGCCGGCGTAGGTTGAATGTGTGAAGGTCGAACTGAGAGAAGCGACGCTTGATCAACTGCCCGTCATGCAGCGGATGGGCAGCTACTACGTCTACGACATGAGCGAGTACGTCGGCGGTGAGCCGGGCTGGGAATTTCCCGACACCGGTGACTATGAGTGCGACGATTTCCGTCCTTACTTCCAGGATGCGCTGGCCAGCCCATTCTTTGTTCGAGTTGAGGGCGAACTCGCTGGCTTCGCGATCGTCAACTGTCAGGGGAGCACGCCGGACGTCGACCACAACATGGCGCAGTTCTTCGTCCACCGGAAGTTCAAGCGCCGGGGTGTCGGCATACACGCCGCTCACGCGTGCTTCCAGAGGTTCCGCGGCATCTGGGACGTGATGGTCATCCCGCAGAACGCTGGCGCTCATGCATTCTGGAAGCGGGCGATCGGCGACTTCACGCGCGGTGAGTTTCAAGAGACACGCCGCCTGGTGCAGCACCTCGGAAACTCAGAGCAGGATATCTTCCGGTTCCGCAGCTAAGGGGCGCTAACCCGTTCGTCAGTTGCGAGGAGGCCGAAGGCGACGTTCAGTTCTGGACCGCCGTGGACGATTTCGATCGCGTAGTCGCCGGGCGCCACCTTCGGCAAAGCGCAGGTCGCCGTTCGAAAACGGCAACGGCAAGCTCGCCACCGGCTTCATGGGCACCCCCGTCCGAAGGCTTCGGCGCCTCCAACGACGCCCCCCGAAAAAATCGGGCCCCCGAAATACGCCGACGCCAAGTTCACCGTCTCCGGCGACCAGACCCTGACCATCCACATGACCTACATCGGGAAGTAGGTAGGCGCCGGCCGATCATTGCAGCGTCAGTCTCCGGCGGACCAGGCCTGGGTCGGGACGCTGCTGTTCGATCGGCAGGTCGCGGTAGTAGCGCGGGCGCGCCGACTTCAAAAGGCCGGCGCGACTTAGCACTGGCCGCGTCTCGTACATTTCCGCATCGGTGAGTACCCATAGGGCTCGCCCCTCACCAATCCCCTCAAGCCGCCCTCTTCCAGCGCCTGAGACGATCCAATCGCCCAAAAGACCAAGCCGCTCGGTCGGAACCGCGAGATGCCGCTCAGATAGCAGATTGATCTCAAATAGATCGCGCAGCTGCGGCTGTTCGCCCGTCCACAAGCCCGCGCTACTCACGTAGTCACGCCATTGAGCGATCTCTGCCGCATCTTCATCGTCAAGAGATCCGTAGTCCAATGGCGCGTGACCGCCCTCGTTGTACATATTCGGCGCGCAGAGTTCGTCTCTGATGAAGTAATATCCGTACTCAGGCTCCAGAATTTCGTGCGCGAGTCTAAATAAGGTCTTGGCTGTAACCGTAGGACGCTCGGCAAGCGGGAAAATGAAATCTGCGTCGAACGAAGGAAAGGGTTGAGGTTGAGGGATCTGTGCTACGCGCCCCTGCCCTCCGAAGAGAACGGCTCCCAAATCGGCGCCGTCGGCAGAACGACTACCTCGAAGGACGGCCCAGGCGGCGTCTTTTGCACCTTTGAGCTCACCGATCGCCAACTTGGCGAACGACTTAGGTAGGATCGGCCGCTCCCGCTCGTTGATGCGTGGTTGGTACGCGGCCCATTTCATCTCCTCCAGGAGGCCGCAAAGATTTGCCGCCTCCTGGAGGAACGATGCCACCGCTTCGATCCTTCGGTAGCCAACGCCGAACACGGCGACGCCGCACATGAGGTGCTCTCGCCAGTCAGGAATCTCCCTGAACCTGGCGACGCGTGGAAGGTCGAAGATGTCTGACGTTACGAACATTGAGCCTTAGATTTGGAGCCCCAGCGATCGGAGCACTTTGAGCAACTTCTCGTACCGACGAGCATCTCCTGGACCGATCCCGGGAAGGTGTCTGAACCTCGCCCTCTGTTGCTCCGGCGTCTGTCCCGGCGAAACGATCTCGTATGGCCGAAGCGCATATCCGACGTCGAGCTCGGGCCAGACGACGCCCATGACGTCCGCACGCAATGGGCTGGCGATCGCGCGTCCAGTAATCGTCGATACAGACCGGTTGAAATAAACGCTGCTGAATAGATTGGTCCGCGCCATTCTCAAGGCCTCCACGACGCTTTCGAGCGCGTGACGGGTTGCAGCATTGCCCGAGCGCGTTTCCTGTGGCGTGCCGATGAAACGCACGAGTGAGTAGCCGGGCGGCAAGGGATACTGCGTCTTGTCCGTCGAGCCTATAAGCGTAGGTCCAACCATGTCGTCTGGAATGTAGAGATCGACGGGCGGAGCTTTTCCGGACGACATGATGGCGAGAATTGCGTCCGGCTCCGCTGTTGGCCAGAGCGAGCCATCCGGAAGCCTCGGAATGCGCACGGCGGGGTGCAAGACCCCGTAGGACTCGTATGCGGGGCTAACATCCCAGCCCGGAGGGACACTGGGCGCTCCGGTCGGTGACGGTGGCTCTGGCTCGGGACCGACGTCGCCTTCAGGTTCATCGGGCGGCGGCCCGTTGCCGCCTTGAACTTGAAAAAGGTGGCCGCTTGTCGGGTGGCTCACCAGCTGCGCAGCGCTGGACGGGGTGGCGAATGCGTCCTCGGCTTCGTGTCCGGGAGAGGGTGCGAGCGGCGACGGCCGCGCCCCGCTGCCTCCTGTGGTCCAGCGACCACGCCAGTCGCGCGGTTCTTCCGGCGAGTATTTCGCCAGCTCCGCCTCGGCAGCGGCGAGCCTCGCGGCGCCGTCGGGGCTGACGGTTGGAAGCTTCAGATGGAGCGACGCAATCATCGCTCGACTGAGGTCGCCCTCGTTGAGCGCGCTGGCGGCGACGCGCAAACCCCGGTCGAGCGCGTCTGCGTCCTGGGCCACACCGTAGGCCGCCTTGGTCAGGCGTTCGATCTCGCTGGCGGGTCGGGGCGCGAGACCACGGTCCGTCTGTCTAAGTAGCGCAACGCCGGCGAGCGTAATGCCGGCTTGTTCACAAGTGAGGCCTGTCTTGCCGAGCCGTCGGTCCAGCGTGAAATGATGGTGCGTGTTGGGCATGCCGATCTCCCTTTCGAGTTCGGCTGCCCAATAATGTTCTCGTTGTGTTCACTGTCAAGTGTGTTCGTCAGAACCGCCAGGATTGGCGGCTTCAGAGGAGCGCTTACACCCCGTCGAACACCTCGACATCCGGACGTCCCGCCAGGACGCCGCCCAATTTGGGGCCGAGGGCTTTGAAGTGGTCGCTTTCGCGGTGGGTGACGATGGCGGCTTCGTCTTTGTAGCCTTCCAGCACCTTGTAGGTGTTGGGGTCGGTGCGGCTCTTCACCAGCGAATAGAAAAGGTTGCCGGGCTCGTTGGCGCGCACGGCGGCCATGGCTTCGGTGAAGGCGGCCTCGAGGTCGGGGCCTTTGCCGTCCTGGGTCTTCAAGGTGGCGACGATGCCGATCATGCGTGTCTCTCCCGTGCGTTTTTTGGAATGAGGCGCGATCTAGCGACCCGGCGGGGCGCCCGGCAAGGCTGTCGCGGAGGAAGCGGGTAGAGGAGGCGACGCTGGCTTAGCGGCGGCCGTCCCAGCCGTAGGCGACCCAGGAGTGGCCGCCGATGTGGCGCGCCTCGATCAGGTCGGGGTCGGCCGGGGCGTGCACCGTGCGGCGGGCGCGCATGCCGGCGGCGGCGAGGGTGATGAGCACGGCGGCCATCAGGCCGATCACCACCAGGCTGGCGGCGAAGACGACGGCCAACACCGCGCCGATCAGCGCGGCGGCTAGCCAAGCAATGGTGGCCGCGATCCAAGCGAAGCCGCGCAAGGCGGAGCGCCTGGGGCCACCGATTTCGAAACGCGCCGTGCCTGGCATCGGCTCCTCGCCCGTTGTTATCGTCGATAAGTTCAGTCCGCTGACGGCGAACGTCAACCGCGGATGCGTCGAAATCTGGACCTAGCCTGATAGAACGGCGCCGCCTGCTACATGGTTCACAAGGAGGTGGTCATTTCGCCACAGCTGGGATGGGAGTTCTGGATCGATCGTGGCGGCACCTTCACCGACGTGATTGGGCGGGACCCTGCCGGCGGCGAGACCAGCGCCAAGCTGCTGTCGGCCTCCAGCCTCTACGAGGACGCCGGGGTGGAGGCGATGCGGCGGCTGATCGGGCTGGCGGCGGGGGCGGCGTTCCCGGCCGAACGCGTGGCCTCGATCAAGCTCGGCACCACGGTGGCGACCAACGCGCTCTTGGAACGCAAGGGCGCGAAGACGCTGCTGGTGACCACGCGCGGCTTCGCCGATGCGCTGGCGATCGGCGACCAGGCGCGGCCGTCGCTGTTCGCGCTCGATATCGAGAAGCCGGCTCCGCTCTACGCTGGCGTGGTGGAGGCGGACGAGCGGCTGAACGCCGACGGTTCGGTGCTGCGAGCGCTGGATGAGGCCGCGCTGGCGGCGGCGTTGGCGCGGGCGGCGGCCGAGGGGTTCGAGAGCGTCGCGGTGGCGTTCCTGCACTCCGACCTCAGCGCCGTGCACGAGCGACGGGCCGGGGAGCTGGCGCGGGCGGCGGGGTTCCGGTTCGTCTCGCTGAGCTGCGAGGTCTCGCCGCTGCCCCGCTTCATCCCGAGGGCCGAGACCACCGTGGTCGACGCCTACCTGACGCCGGTGCTGGCGGCCTACGTCGCGCGGCTGGAGGCGGCGGTGGCGGGGGCGCCGCTGCACTTCATGACCTCGGCCGGCGCTCTGGTGCGCGCCGCCAGCTTCCGGGGCCGCGACGCGCTGGTCTCGGGGCCGGCGGGCGGGGTGGTCGGCGTGGCCGGGGTGGCGGGTGAGCGGGCGGTGCTCGGCTTCGACATGGGCGGCACCTCGACCGACGTCTGCCGCTACGCCGGGGTGCTGGAGCGCAAGGACGTGGCCCGCGTCGCCGGGGCCAGGGTGCGGGCGCCGATGCTGGACGTGGAGACGGTGGCGTCCGGCGGCGGCTCGATCCTGGCGTTCGACGGGCTGCGCGCCCGGGTTGGGCCGGCCAGCGCGGGCGCCGATCCAGGGCCGGCCTGCTATGGCCGCGGCGGCCCGGCGACGGTGACCGACGCCAACCTGGTGCTGGGCCGGCTCGATCCAGCGGAGTTCCCGCCCGCGTTCGGGCCGAACGGCGATGGCGCGCTCGACGCGGCGGCGGCGCGGCGGGTGCTGGCCGAGCTGGCGGCGGCGATGGGCGCGGCCAGTCCCGAGGCGGCGGCGGAGGGCTTCCTGGCGGTGGCGGTGGAGCAGATGGCTGGCGCGATCCGGCGCATATCCACCGAGCGCGGCTTCGATCCCCGCGATCACGCCCTGGTCGCGTTCGGCGGCGCGGCGGGCCAGGTGGCCTGCCAGGTGGCCGAGGCGTTGGGCGTCACCGAGGTGCTGTCGCCGAGGTACGCCAGCGTGCTCTCCGCCTGGGGCATCGGCCAGGCGCGGATGCGGGTGGTGCGGGCGGCGGGGCTGGGGCGGCCGTTGGATGATGCCGGGTTGGCAGCGGCGGGCGAGGTCGCTGCGCGGCTGGAGGGCGAGGCAGCGGCGGCGCTGGCGGAGCAGGGCGCCGAGGTCGGGGCGAGCGTGCGTCGGGTCTATCTCAGCTACGAGGAGGCGGATGCCGCGCTGCCGGTGGCGCTGGGCGAGCTGGGCGCGGCGAAGGCGGAGTTCGAGGCCGCGCATCGGCGGCTGTTCGGGTTCGTGGAGCCGACGCGACGGGTGCTGATCGCGAGCGTGGAGGTGGAAGCGTCCG
>DASXOP010000042.1:0-28356 GCA_036494265.1 Caulobacteraceae bacterium
AATCAGTTTTCGGCGTCCAGCCCTTGAACGCCTCGATTCCCCACGTCGTCGGCAAGCCCGCCATGTTGTGGGAATCCTTGACCGTCATCGGCACGCCCAGCAGAGGGGCGCGTTCGCCGCGGGCCAGCATCGCGTCGGCGGCCTTGGCGGCGTCCCGGGCCCGGTCGAAATCGCGGACCACGACGGCGTTGATCGGCCCATCCTTGGCCTCGATCGCCCGGATCGCCTCGTCGCAGAGCTCGACGGCGCTGACCTGGCGGTCGGAAAGCGCCGTGGCGAGGCCGCCGGCGGTGGCCGTGGCGTAGTCGAGCGGCTTCTCTTTCAGCATGGCGCGTTCTCCTCGTCGTCGGCCGGACGAGATCATTCGGCCAGGGCGAAGGCAAGGCGCGTCAGCAGCCCGCTGCGACCGCGTGCCCCACAATTGTGGCCGACTTCGCCACAAATCCGCGCCTTGGGCGTGGTTCGATCCTGGTCATCGGAACGGGTGAAGAGACGAGGCTTCAGCGCATGAAGGCCTATCGATTATTGGTGCACGACGATCGCAGTCCGGCGCCACTGGAATGGAAAGCGGTGATGGCCCATGACGCGCGGGTCGCCGAATTCTGCCGCGACCGGATCGCCGCATCGCGCCACGTCGCAGCGATCGAAATCTGGGCAGGCCCCGTGAAGCTCTGCCATCTTCGCGGAGAGGCGCGCCAGGCCGCTTAGGTCGCCCTAAGCATCAGCCCTCATCCAGCTCCGGATAGTGGCGGAAGATGCCCTGCTGGTTGAACGGGATGCGCCGCGCCGAGGCGAGGTAGGTCGCCAGCCGCGGCCGGCGTTCGACACGCTCGACCAGGGCCAGCACTTCCTCCAGCTTCGGCGCCAGCGCCTTCATCGTGTTCGGGAAGGCGGACTGCAGCCCGCGGACCACCTGGAACAGCGACAGATCGGCGTAGCATAGCGCCTCGCCGGCCAGGCCCGCCCCGCTTTCGCCGCCGCCCTCGAGGATGCGCTCGAAGTAGCGCAGATACTTCGGCATCCGCTCTTTGCGGAAGTTGGCGGCGTACCTCAGCGCCTCTTCCTTCTGGTCCTCGTAGTAGAGCCCGCCGCCGATCGGATGGTGGGTGTTGTGGGCTTCGTCCACCAGGTCGGCGAGGGTCAGCTGCAGCTGGTTGACCCAAAGCTTGCCGCCTTCGTCCGACGGCGCGAGGCCATGGCGCTCGCCCAGGAAAAGCAGGATGTTGGCGGTCTGAGCGATCACGCGGCGCTCGAACACCAGGATCGGCGGCGCGAACGGCGGCGGATCGAGCTGGCCCATGATCTGAACCAGCGCCCGCTCACCGCCGCCCTCGCTCGGCGGACAGCGGGCCACGTCGATGTACTCCACGCCGGCCTCTTCCAACGCCAGGCGGACGAATTCGCCGCGGCCCTGGATGCTGGGCCAGTAGTGCAGCTCGTAGGTCATCGACCGTCCCTTCCGTGGCTCTCCGCTGCGAAACTCGCCTGACGCGGCCGCGTTGCCGACTCGCTTGGATCAAAGCGTCGCAGCGGACTTTCGCAACGCCGCCTCAAAGCGCATATGGGCCGCATGGGACCCTGGTCACAACGCTCGCCCGGCTCGTCGCAAGGCCCGCTCGGTTCAGCCCTGCAGCGCGGTCTGCGCGGTCGCTGTCCGCACTGTGGCAAGGGCAAGCTGTTCTACCGCTACCTGAAGGTCGAGCCGGTCTGCCAGACTTGCGGTCACGATCTCGACCGCTACCCCGCCGACGACGGCCCGGCCTATTTCACCGTGCTGCTGGTCGGCCACCTGGTGATCGTGCCGTTCCTGATCCTTTGCGCACCGCTGATCTGGAAGGCGCCACTCTGGATCCTGGTGCCCTCGTCGCTGGCGGCGGTCGGCGTGATTACGCTAACGGCGTTGCCGGTGATCAAAGGCGCCGTGGTCGGCCTGCTCTACCACCTCAACATCACCCGCGCCGACGCTCGCCTCCACACCGCCGACGCGGCCGATTAGCCTCGGAGCTGCTGCTCGCTTGTAGCGCGGGCCGCCATCAGTATATTCGCCGGCTCCCGAAAGGGGGCGTCCGAGACCGGACGTTGGTGAGGTGGCCGAGTGGTTGAAGGCGCCACCCGATCGCCTTCGCCGATCGAGTCTTGAGTGAAGAGGTTGCGTGCGCCTGGTAGGCGTTGGTGAGGTGGCCGAGTGGTTGAAGGCGCACGCCTGGAACGCGTGTATAGGTGAAAGCCTATCGAGGGTTCGAATCCCTCTCTCACCGCCACCTAGTCCCGGCCAACCCCTCTCCGCCGGGAGCTACCCCGCTAACCCGCGGACTTCGCGCGCACTTTCAGCGAATAGCCGACCCCAAGGACCGTGCCTCGAACCGGCTCTATTGACCCCTATTGCCGCCAAATCGCCGCCTCGTCTCCACCGGCTCTGACGGGACTAACACTTCGGCCGGCGATTCCCTGATGTTCCCTGGTGGAGCACGAACTACAGGGATGTCCCGCAAGCGGGGGGCGATTGCCGAGTCCAGATTTCATCAATGATACGAGCGACTTATCAACTCTCGATCGCCTGCCTCGGCTGGACTCGAACAGGGATCGTATCTGGCGATTTCAGAGAAGGATCCGCTAGCCACCTCCCCTTCCGACGACGAGAGCGAGCGATGCAGCGTTTTCGAAGGCGAAAGACGCTGCAAAAGTTCGCCTCGGTGCGGCGTTTCACGCCACAGCAACGCCAGGAACTGATCGACATATGATTGGTTCTTCCTCGTAGGAGCGCTCAAAGCTCGCTTGCCAGCACTCCAGCTCAAGCTTGGAGGAGTCGCGCGCCGTGTCCCAGACCGTTGGAGACTTCCTGGTCGAACGTCTGCACGCCTGGGGCGTGCGACGAATCTTCGGCTACCCCGGTGACGGTATCAATGGGGTCTTCGGCGCGCTGAACCGAGCCGACGGCAAGATCGAGTTCATCCAGGCGCGGCACGAGGAAATGGCGGCGTTCATGGCCTCGGCCTACGCCAAGTTCACCGGAGAACTCGGCGTGTGCATCGCCACCTCGGGACCGGGCGCATCGCATCTGATCACCGGGCTCTACGACGCGCGGCTCGACCACCAGCCGGTGTTGGCGATCGCCGGACAACAGGCAAGGACCGCGCTCGGCGGCCATTACCAGCAGGAGGTCGACCTGCAGAGCCTGTTCAAGGACGTCGCCGGCGCCTTCGTCGAGCAGGCTTCCACGCCGGCGCAGGTGCGCCACCTCGTCGACCGCGCGATCCGCATCGCGCTGGGCGAACGGCGGGTCACCGCGATCATACTCCCGAACGACTTGCAGGAGCTGCCCTTCAAGGAGCCGGCGCGCAAGCACGGCACGGTTCATTCCGGCGTGGGATTCTCGAAACCGAAGACGGTCCCCGAGGATGCCGACCTGCGCCGCGCCGCCGAAGTGCTGAACAGCGGCAAGAAGGTCGCGATGCTGGTGGGCGCGGGCGCGCTGGGCGCGACGGACGAGCTGATCGCCGTCGCCGATAAGCTGCAGGCCGGCGCCGCCAAGGCGTTGCTGGGCAAGGCTGCGCTGCCGGACGACCTGCCCTGGGTCACCGGCTCGATCGGCATGCTCGGCACCAAGCCAAGCTATGACCTCATGATGAACTGCGACACCCTGCTGATGGTCGGTTCCGGGTTTCCGTACTCGGAGTTCCTGCCCAAGGAAGGCGACGCGCGCGGGGTGCAGATCGACCTGGCGCCCGACATGCTCTCGCTGCGCTACCCGATGGAGGTGAACCTCGTCGGCGACGCCGCGACCACGCTAAAGGCACTCCTCCCGCTGCTGGAGACGAAGAGCGACACCAGCCTCCGCGATGAGATCGCCGATGGCCTCGGGAAGTGGTGGAAGTTGCTGGAGAAGCGGGCGATGGAGCCGGCGCATCCGGTGAATCCGCAGCGCGTGACCTGGGAGCTTTCTCCGCGCCTGCCCGAAAACGTCATCCTGACCAGCGACTCCGGATCCTGCGCCAACTGGTTCGCTCGCGATCTGAAGATCCGCCGCGGCATGAAGGCGTCGCTATCGGGCGGGCTCGCCTCGATGGGCGCCGCCGTGCCCTACGCCATCGCCGCCAAGTTCGCCCACCCGGACCGGCCGGTGATCGCGTTGGTTGGCGACGGCGCCATGCAGATGAACAACATGGCCGAGCTGATCACCGTCTCGAAATACTGGCGCAAGTGGCTCGATCACCGCTGGATTTGCTGCGTGTTCAACAACGAAGACCTCAACCAGGTCACGTGGGAACAGCGGGTGATGGAGGGCGATCCCAAGTTCGACGCCTCGCAGCAGATTCCCAACGTGCCGTACCACCAGTTCGCCGAGCTGATCGGCCTTCGCGGCATCTACGTCGACCAGCCGGAAGCGATGGGCGATGCGTGGGACGCGGCGTTGGCGTCCGACCGCCCGGTGGTGATCAACGTCAAGACCGACCCGGAAGTGCCGCCGCTGCCGCCGCACATCACGTTCGACGAAGCGGTGAAGTTGTCCAAGACCATCGCCAAGGGCGATCCGGACGAAGCCGGCATGATTGTCGGGGCCGCCCGTCAGCTGGTCGGCGCGCTATTGCCCGGCGACCACGACTGAGATGCCAGCTCGCCCAGAGGCGACAGTCGACAGCGTCCGCGCCGCCGCATACCGCATCCCCACCGATGCGCCGGAGGCCGACGGCACCTTCGCCTGGGACTCCACCACCTTGGTCGTGGTGCTGGTCGGCGGCGGCGGCCAGGTCGGTGTCGGCTACACCTACGCGGATGCTTGCCTCACGTCGCTGATCGAAGGCGCGGTCGGCCAGGCCGTCACTGGCCGCGACGCCGACGATGTCGCCGGCGCGTGGGAAGCCATGCAACGGCAAGTTCGCAATCTGGGACGCTCGGGCCTCGCGGCCTGTGCGATCTCCGCCGTGGATACGGCGCTCTGGGATCTGAAGGCCAAACGAATTGCCGCTCCGTTGGCGCTGCTGCTCGGGCGCCGTCGTGACCAGATTCCGATCTACGGCAGCGGCGGCTTCACCACCTATTCGGATGCGCAGCTGCGCGACCAGCTCTCGGCCTGGGTCGAGGAGGACGGCTGCCGATGGGTGAAGATGAAGATCGGCAGTCAGCCAGATTGCGATCCGCATCGCATCGAGGTCGCGAAAGCAGCGATCGACGGGCGCGCCCTGTTCGTGGACGCCAACGGCGCCTTCTCCACCCGGCAAGCTTTGGCGCTGGCCGATCGCTCCCGCGAAGCCGACATCCGTTGGTTCGAAGAACCTGTCACCTCTGACGATCCCGCCGGCCTGCGCCTGGTCCGCCAAGCCGCGCCACCCGGGATGGACATCGCCGCCGGTGAGTACGTCTTCTGTCTCGACGACGCGCGCCGATTGTTGGAAGCCGACTGCGTTGACGTGCTGCAGGCCGACGTCTCGCGCTGCGGCGGCATCACCGGGTTCCTCGAGATCGCCGCGCTGTGCGAGGCCCATCACATCGATCTCTCCGGCCATTGCGCGCCGGCGCTGCATCGGCACGTCGCCTGCGCCGCGCATCGGCTGCGGCACCTCGAGTGGTTTCACGACCACGTCCGCATCGAGCAGATGCTGTTCGACGGCGCCCCCACCGCCAGGGATGGCTTCATCGAGCCGGACCTTGGCCGCGCCGGCCACGGCCTCGACTTCAAAATCCAGGATGCCGAGCCGTTTCGGGTGGCGGGAGAACTCTGATGGCGCGCCGGGCGCTCGCCGACCTTGAGGAACGCCTGCCCGCACCGAGGCCGACGGCGCGGATGTTTCGCCTGCCGGTGCGCCACCGCCGCCAGGAGGCGACCAGCGCGGGTCGCCAGACCAATGTCGCCGCCGCGGTGCTGGCGCTGTCGGTGCTGGCCGACAGCAGTGTCGAGCACTATCGAGGCTCGTTTCGCAACCCGGCCATGGTCGCCCCGCTCGGCGCGGCGGCGTTGACGCTCGCGGCCAGCCTGCTGGGCGCCGCCGACGATCGGCCGCAACGCCATACCGGTCGAGACGCCGTTTACGCTCTGGCCGCGCTGGTCGGCGTCGTAGGGCTCGGCTTCCACGCCTATAACATCGGCAAGCGCCCTGGCCGGCTGTCGTGGCACAACCTCTTTTATGGGGCCCCGGTCGGCGCCCCGGCGGCGCTGGCGCTCGCCGGCGTCCTGGGGCGCGTGGCGGAAAAAGTACGCGAGGGCGAGCGCGTCTTCGGCCTCTCGGCAGACCGGGTGCTGGCGGCGGTGAGTGCGATCGGGCTCGCAGGCACGGTCGGCGAGGCTGGGTTGCTTCACTTTCGCGGCGCGTTCCAGAACCCGGCCATGGTGTTGCCGGTGGCCGCGCCGCCGGTCGCCGCCGGCTTGCTGGGCGCCATGGCGCTGTCGCCATCGAAGCCGCTCGGACGCATCGCGCGCCTGCTGCTCAGACTCACCGCCGGCCTCGGCGTCGCCGGCGTCGGCTTCCACGCATTCGGCGTCCACCGTGCGATGGGGGGCTGGCGCAACTGGCGACAGAACCTCATCAACGGCCCGCCCCTGCCGGCGCCGCCAAGCTTCAGCGGGCTGGCGCTGGCGGGCCTGGCGGCGCTCGCACTCATGCGAGGCCGCGACGATGACTGAGCGCTTCCCTGGCTACGACGTGCTCTCCAAGCGCTCGACGCCGTCGTGGAACCAGCAGACACGCACGGTGATCGACGCGCGGCTCGCCACGAACCCCGAAGCGCACGCGTTCTTCGACAGCGTCGAGTGGGAGACGCTGAAGGCGATCTGTGCACGGATCATCCCCCAGCCGGCCGATCGTCAGCATCCAGTCCCCCTCGCCGCGATGGTCGATGAGAAGATCACCACCGGCGCCACCGACGGCTACCGCGATGCACGCGTGCCGCCGATGGGCGAAGCATGGCGACGGGGGCTGGGGGCGTTGGACGCCGAGGCGATGGCGCGCCACCAGCGGTCATTCGGGCAGCTCGGTGCGGCCGAGGCGGACGGGCTGTTGAGCGCCGCCCAGCAAGGCTTTCTGACAGATCCCGCCTGGGACGGCCTCTGCGCCGAGCTCTTCTTCAAGCAGCGGATCATCCCGGACATCGTCGGGGCTTACTACGCCCACCCGACTGCCTGGAGCGAGATCGGCTTCGGCGGCCCGGCCGCCCCACGCGGCTACGTGCGGACCGACTTCGACCGCCGCGATCCGTGGGAAGCGTCCGAAGCCCGGCCCGGCCGCGAGGCTGTGGCGCTGCGGGAGAACCAGCGTGTCGGACGCAGCTGACCAGATCCGCGCCACCAACGGACGCGCGCCGGACGTGCTCCGCGTCGGCGGGTGGACGACCATGCGTCAGTACCCGGACGACGAGGAGGTCGACTTCGTCATCGTGGGGGCCGGCGCGGGCGGGGGCACGCTCGCGTGCCGGCTGGCCGAGCATGGCTTCAGCGTCGTCGCCCTCGACGCCGGGCCTTACTGGCGGCCGCTGGAGGACTTCGCCTCCGACGAGCGGCACCAATCCAAGCTTTATTGGACGGACGAACGCATCGTCGACGGCGAGGACCCGCTGCAGCTGGGCGCCAACAACTCCGGCCAATCGGTCGGCGGGTCGACGGTGCACTTCGCCATGGTTTCGCTGCGCTTCCGGCCCGAGTGGTTCAAGGCGCGGACGAAACTGGGCTACGGCGCCGACTGGCCGCTCGATTGGCGCGAGATGTGGCGCTACTACCGCGAGGTCGAGCAGACGCTGAAGATCTCCGGCCCAATCACCTATCCCTGGGGGCCGAAGCGGCCGCGCTATCCCTACCGCCCGCACCAGCTCAACGCTGCCGCTCAGGTGCTGGCGCAGGGCGCTGAGGCTACGGGGATCAAGTGGACCACCACCCCGCTGGCGACGCTGTCGGCGCCGCGAGGCCTGGCGCACCCCTGCGTTTACCGCGGCATGTGCGTGATCGGCTGCGCCACCAACGCCAAACAGAGCGTGCTCGTCACCTGGCTGCCGCGGGCGCTCGCGGCCGGCGCCGAGATCCGCGACTTGGCGATGGCCGGGCGCATCGAGCACGACACCCGCGGCCGCGCCACAGGCGTGCGCTACCACCGCGACGGGCTCTGGCGCTTCCAGAAAGCGCGCAACGTGGTGGTGGCGGGCTACGCGATCGAGACGCCACGGCTGCTGCTCAACTCCGCCAGTCCGCGCTTTCCGGATGGCCTCGCCAACAGCTCAGGCCTCGTAGGCAAGAACCTGATGGTGCAGTCCAATCAGGCTGTATGGGGCATGCACGAGCGCGAGATCCGATCCTACAAAGGCCCACCCTCGCTCGCCCTGACCGAGCACTGGAACTACGACGACGCGAAGGACTTCTTCGGCGGCTACTGTTTCATGAGCCAGGGCACGCTGCCGACGGTGGCAGCCGGCATTCACGCCAAGCGTGGTCTGTGGGGCCAGCGGCTGGTCGACGAGATGCAGCGCTACAATCACCAGGTGGGCGTGAAGATGGTGGGCGAGTGCCTGCCGCAGGAGCGCAACCGCGTCACCCTGGCCGATGAGACCGACCGCTTCGGCCTGCCGGTCGCACGCGTCACCTACAGCTATTGCGACAACGACAAACGCATGATCGAGCATGCGCTGGCCGCCATGCGCCAGAACCTGGCCGCCGCGGGCGTCGGCGAGCTGTTCGACGAGACCGACGATACGTGCCACCTGAATGGAACCGCTCGCATGGGCGACAACGCCCGCGACAGCGTGGTCGACGCCGACTGCCGTTCCTGGGACATCCCTAATCTCTGGGTCTGCGACGGGTCGGTGTTTCCCACCTGCGGCGGGGTCAACCCGTCCCTCACTATCCAGGCCATCGCGTGCCGCACGGCCGACCGGATCAAGGCGCTCGCGGCGCGGGGCGAACTCTAACGGCGGGTCTTCCGTCCGAGGGCCTGAATCGCCATCCCCAGGCTGAAGCAGGCCAGCGCGCCGACGCTGACGGCTCCCAGCCGGGCCAAGGGCGCCGGGATCAGGACTGCATGATCCGCCGCCTCCTGAGTGAAGCGTCCGCGGGTGCGGTGTAGCGGCCCAAGCGGCCGCTCCAGGTTGTCCCGCCGGCTAGCCTGCACAGGCTCGTCGGTCTGCTGTCCTGCGACCGCCTCGCGGGCGAGGAAGCGGTCGAGGGCGCCGGGGCAGAGGATGTTGGCGATGATGGTCTGCACGGTCGACCAGCCCAGCCAGTATTCGCGCCACGTGCCGGCGGCCGCCTTGAACACCGCATCGGCGACCACCACCGGCTCGATCGGCTGGCCCATGGGCCGGGGTTGGTGATCCATGTGGACGCGCGCCCAATCGAATTGAGGCGTGTTGACCGCCGGCAGTTGGACCATTGTCACCGTGACGCCGGTCTTTTCGTGCAGAAGCTCCGTGCGCACGGAGTCGGTGAATCCGCGGATGGCGTGTTTGGCGCCGCAGTAGGCCGACTGTAGCGGGATGCCCCGGTAGGCGAGCGCCGAGCCGATCTGCACGATGCGGCCGTGGCCCCGTGGTCGCATAGCCTTCAGAGCGGCCATCGTGCCGTGGACGAAGCCGAGGTAGGTCACCTCGGTGACGCGCCGGAACTCCTCCGCGCTCATCCGCGTCAGCGGCGAGAACACAGTCTCCATCGCGTCGTTGATCCAGACGTCGACAGGCCCGAGTTCGGCGTGCAGCGCCTGCGCGGCGGCGACCACGGCGTTGGCATCGGCGACATCGACCGCCGCCAGCGCGACCTTCGCGGCGCCCGCTTGCACGAGCTCCTGGCGAACCGCCTCGAGCGCCGCTTGGTCACGCGCGATGAGACCCACGCGGTCGCCGGCCTGGGCGAAGCGCTTGGCCACGGCTCGACCGACTCCAGCCGAGGCGCCGGTCACAATCACCACACGGCCGACTTCCCTGGCGCTCATCACATGTTCCTCACGGCATCGCATCGACGAAGGCGCGGACCGCGGCGTCGGGGGCGCTCTCGTCCAGGCCCGGCCCGATCAGGCGCAGCCCCGAGCTGTCCGCCAGCAGCTCGCATCTGCAGCCGCCATCAGCGCCGCGCCGGATGCCGACGTCGATGCGGCCGGCGCCGAGCGAGACGTTGCGGAGGGTTAGCTCTGGCAGCCAGTTCGGCAAGCAAGGCTCGAACAGCGCCACGCCCAGAGGCGCAGCCGGCCTCAGGCCGACGAAGGTCTCCACCAGCAACACCACAGCGCCTGCCGACCAGGCCTGGGGACTGCAGGCGCCAGGATAGAGACCCGGGTGTGGATGCGCGGCGTCGCGGGCATGACCGCCGAACAGCTCGGGTAACCGATGGCCGTCGAAGAGCCGGGTCGCCTCGAACAGCGCGCGAGCCAGCGTGTGCGCCTGCTTCACCAGCCCGTAGCGCGCCAGGCCCCGCGCTGTCAGCGCGGTGAAGCAGGGCCAGACCGAGCCGACGTGATAGCCCAGCGGATTGTAGGCTGGATGCCGGGCGCTGAGCGTGCGGATACCCCAGCCGGAGAAGAGGTCTGGTTGCATCAGCCTGGCCGCGACCCGTCGCGCCGGCTCAGGCTGCAACACGCCGTAGGCCAGGCACTCGCCGCCGTTCGAGGCGATGCTGGAAATCTGCCGCCTCTGCGAATCGAGGCCAAGCGCCACGAAACCCTCGTCCTCCATCCAGAACGCCTCGAAGCGCTTCCGCGCCGCCGCGGCTTGCGCCGCCAGCGCGTCACCCAGGGCGAACTCGCCTGCCGCCTTGAACGCCTCGGCGAGCGCCCGCCTGGCGGCGAAGAAGATCGCCTGGATTTCGCAGACGACGATCGGGGCCGCCGCCAACCGACCGTCGGGATGGAGGATCGCCTCGTTGGAATCCTTCCAGCCTTGGTTCTTCAGCCCACCCGTAGCGCTCGTCTGATACTCGAAGAGCCCGTCGCCGTTGGCATCGCCGTAGCGATCCATCCAGTCGAGAATTCGAAGGGCTAGGTCCCGGTTGGCAAGGAACCACTCGCGGTCGCCTGTCTGGGCGTAGGCGCGCGCAAGCCCGATCAGGAAGAGACCGGCGGCAGAGTGATCGCCGTAGTAACGCAGGAATGGCGTCTTGCCGAGCAGGGCCAGCGGTCCGAGTTGGCGCTGATGCAGCACGCGGCCCGGCTGGGCGTCCAGCGCCGGCTCGAGCGCGGTCGCGGTCCATTTGCCGATGAGGCTAAGGCTGCCTCTCAGCACCGCCGGGTTGAGCAGCGAGGCCTGCCAGCCGGCCATGAGCGCGTCCCGGCCGAAGAGCGCAATGTAGTTGGGAGACCCGGCCGCTGGCGTGAACGCTTCCTCGCCCTCGCCGTCGCCCAGCTGCAGACGTTGCAGATCGTCGCAAGCCCGGTCCCACGCCGCCTGAACGAGGGGATCGGAGGCCTGAAGACGGGCGCAGCCGTCGATCCACGCCTCAGCCGGCGGCGGACGGCGTAGCGGCAATTCCGCGGCGTAGCGCGGGTCGAACATCGGCTCGATGTCGATTTCGATGAGGGCTTCGGCTTGCGGCGCCAGCGACAGCCGCGTTTCGATCCGTCCCAGCTCACTTCTGAAACGCGACGGTCCCTTGAAGCGAAGTCGCGTGGCGTGCCGAAGCCGTGGGTGCTCGCAGCGCAAGGCCAGCGTTCCAGGCGGCGTCCACTGGCGCGACACCGGACCGAAGGAGCGTTGCCGCGGCGCCCTCAAGTCGCTCTGATCGATGAAATCGGCGTCGAAGCGCCAGGAGAGGGTGGTGTCGACCGCCACGAGGCTTCGGTTGGCGACGCGGCAGCTGAGGCGACATTGCTCGCCGACCCGAAACTCGATCACGAGCTCGATGAAAGGCCTCGGGCCCTCGCGGCGGGCGCCCCGCGCCTGCAGCGGTGCATGGACGAAATAGGCTGCCAGATGGTCGTCTGCGACGACAGTCGCCGACGCGGCGGCAGGTCGCTTGCCGTCGATGCGCAGATCAGCGCGGGCGAGGAAACGGGCCTGCTGATAGAAGAAACCGACCCGCTTGCCTTGCAGCCGCCCCTCCGCATCGGTGAGAAGCAGGCCGTGATGTCGACAGATCGCTAGCCGCCCATTCAGCGGACGGCAGGGCTCGGCCGTCGCATTCGCCCGTTCCTCGAAGTGAGGTAGGGCAGCGACCGTTGGAGCCGGTGTTCGGGCCGTCGACGCGCCTTGGGTCTTCAATCGCCGTCCCCGCGAAGTGATCCCATCCACCGTCTGGCCGCGAGCCGGCGCGCGGAGTGCAGCAGTAAAATTATCTCATGACGGGATGGTTCCCCGGGAACCGTGAGCGCCGGCCCGTGTTCCTCCGTCAGTCGCGGTTGGACCAAAGCGCAACGGCGGCAGTGGGATGGGCTTGGCTGGAAAGCCAGGATCGAGGAGGGCGAGCGACGACCAGATCGTCCAGGCGGCCGGCATCGCGCCTCTCCGGCGGGAGGGGTGCGCGTGACCCAGATTTTCAGGCCCTCAGCGGATATCTGGCTGCGCCTCACCGTCGTTCTGGTCTTCTTCATTGTGCTTGGCGGCGGGCTATTCATCACCGGCTTGGCGCGCTCCAGCTACGCCACGCGCCAGGGCTGGCCGATCGACCAGACGGTGCCGTTCAGCCACAAGCACCATGCCGGTGATCTCGGGATCGACTGTCGGTACTGCCACGTCGACGTCGAGCGCGGGCCGTTCGCCGGTATTCCACCTACCTACACCTGCATGACCTGCCACTCGCAGGTCTGGACCGGCGCGCCGATGCTGGCGCCGGTGCGCGACAGCTTGGCCTCCGGCCAGCCGCTGGTGTGGCGGCGCGTGGCCAAGCTCCCCGGGTACGTCTACTTCGATCACCAGATCCACGTCGATCGCGGCGTGCCGTGCGTCGAGTGCCACGGGCGCATGGACGAGATGCCCTTGGCCTATCGGGCGAACGCACTCGAGATGCGCTTCTGTCTCGGCTGCCATCGCGATCCGGCGCCGCACCTGAAGCCGACCGACCAGGTCACTCGCATGGATTGGAGCGGTTGGGACAAGGTTCCCGCGCACCTGGCGTTCGGCCAAGCCGAGATGCGGCGCTTTCACATCGATCCGGTCAAGCTTACCGACTGCGGACTTTGCCACCGCTAATGGCAGCGCCTCCCCACACACTCATCCCCAGCGCCGGCGCCGAGGCTCGCGCCGCGCGGCGTGCAGCGGCCGAGTTTCCCGCCGCGTTCGACGGTCTCAGCCGCGCGGACCGGCGCGATCTGCTCAAGGTGATGGGCGCCTCGCTGGCGTTGGCCGGGTTGACCGGCTGCCATCACGACCCCGCCCCAGATGCGCTGCCGTATGTGCGCACTCCGGACGGGATCGTGCTCGGCCGCAGCCGGGCTTACGCGACCGCCGTCACCTTTGGCGGCTACGCCCAGCCGGTGCTGGCAACCACTCACGAGGGCCGGCCGACCAAGCTGGAAGGCTTGCCCGAACATCCAGCCAGCCAAGGCGCCACAGATGCTTTCACCCAGGCCGCGCTGCTCGGTCTTTACGACCCCAGCCGCTCGAAAGGCCCCGCCCGCGTTGGCCAGCCCACCGACTGGGGCGCGTTCGACGCTGCAATGAGCGCCAACGCGGCTCGCCTCGACGCCGCGAAGGGCGCGGGCTTTCGGTTGCTGACCGGCGCTATCACCTCGCCGACGCTTGGCCGTCTGATCGAGGCCTTGCTGCAGCGGTGGCCGCTGGCGCGCTGGCACGTGTTCGAGGCGGTGAACGACGACCTCAAGCTGCAAGCCGCGCGCCTCACCTTCGGCCGTCCGCTGATGGTGCGCCCGCAGCTCGATGTGGCCGAGACGGTGATCACCTTCGACGACGACCTGCTGGGCCCCGGGCCACTCCAAACCAGTCAGGCGCGCGCCTGGGCGGCGCGGCGCGGCGCCTACCAGGTCGGCAAGGGCGGCAGCGATCTCTTCACCGCCGAGCCTTCGCCCAGTCTGACCGGCGCAGTCTCGCAGAACCGGCTGATCGCCTCGCCCGCCGAGGTGGACGCGCTCGTGGTGGCGCTCGCCGCGGCCCTCGCGGTCGAAGGCGCAGTGGCGCCCTTGCTGCCGCCGGCGCAGGCTTGCTGGCTTGGTCTTGCGGCCGCGGCGCTGCGGCGGTCAGGCGCCGCGTCGTACGTTGGCGTCGGCGCCTTCCACGACCCCGCGATCCAGGCGCTCGCCCTGCGCATCAACACCCGTCTGGGGACGTTCGGGCATGCGGCGTCGGCGACCGAGCCGCTCATCAAGCCCGCGCCAGACGGCGCCGGATCGTTCTCGACGCTGATCGCGGACGCCCGCGCTGGACGCGTCGACACGCTGGCGATCTTCGACGCCAACCCTGCTTACGCTGCGCCGCGCGACTTCGGGGTGGCCGACGCCTTGAAGCAGGTGCGACTGCGCATCCACGCTGGGCTGCACGAGGACGAGACCGCGGCGCACTGTCACTGGCACGCGCCGGTCGAACACGATCTGGAGACCTGGGGAGACGCTCTGGCGGTCGATGGTCGACCGAGTCTGATCCAGCCGCTGGTGCGGCCTTTCTACGCCGTTCGCGCCCGCAGCGTCTTGCTGCAGAACCTGCAGGGCGACTTCACCGGCGATGCTCGCGGGCTGCTGGCGCAGACGTGGAAGAACCAGCTAGGCGACCCGCAGGGCGCAGCCTGGCGGACGGCGCAGGCGCGGGGGTTCATCGACACGCCGGCCGCGTCGGCGCCGGTCTCGACGCCGGCGGTCTCGCCAGTGGCCACGGCGCCCCGCCCGGGCGGCCTCACGGTCTTGATCAAGCCGGACCCGGCCGTCTGGGACGGGTCGCTTGCCACCAATCCTTGGCTGCAGGAGCTGCCGCGGCCGTTCACGTCGCTTACCTGGGACAACGTCGTCACGATCGCGCCGGCGCTCGCGGCCCGCCTTGGCTTGAAGAACGGCGACGTCGTCCGGCTCGCCGTAGGCGTCCGCTCGCTGGAAGGCCCGATCTGGGCCATGGCCGGGCAAGACCCGTCCACGGTGATCCTGACGCTCGGCTATGGGCGCACCGCGGCTGGTGTCGGCCAGAACGTCGGGTTCGACACCGGCGCCTTGCGCACCGCGGCCAAGCCCTGGCGGTTGGACGGCGCCGTGCTGACAGCGACGGGCCATGCCGCGGCGTTGGCCGCGACCCAGGATTTCACCGCCCTGGACGGGTTCGACTTCGTGCGCACCGCGGCGCGCACGGACATGCAGCCAAAGCCGTCGCCGCCGCCCGAGCCCAGCTTTTACCCGCGCCAGCCACAGAGTCGTCCCCAGTGGGGCATGACCGTCGATCTCGACCTGTGCATCGGTTGCAACGCCTGCGTCACCGCCTGTCAGGCCGAAAACAACGTGCCCGTGGTGGGCAAGGCGCAGGTGGCGAAAGGGCGCCATATGCACTGGCTGAGGGTCGATCACTACGTCGAGGGCGACGCTGCGGCCCCTGCGTTCTTCAACCAGCCGGTGCCGTGCATGCAGTGCGAGCAGGCGCCCTGCGAGATGGCGTGCCCAGTGAACGCTTCGGTGCACACCGACGACGGGCTCAACGCCCAGGTCTACAACCGCTGCATTGGCACCCGCACCTGCTCGTCCTACTGCCCCTACAAGGTCCGGCGCTTCAACTGGTTCGACTTCACGAGCGCTGACGCGCCGGAG
This sequence comes from Caulobacteraceae bacterium, assembly GCA_036494265.1. Classification (GTDB taxonomy): domain Bacteria; phylum Pseudomonadota; class Alphaproteobacteria; order Caulobacterales; family Caulobacteraceae; genus Acaudatibacter. The sequence continues at coordinate 15,633 of DASXOP010000042.1, forward strand.
GTCCGCGCCGCGCGCAATCCAGACGTCACCGTGCGCGCCCGCGGCGTTATGGAGAAGTGCAACTACTGTCTGCAGCGCATTGTCGCCGGCAAGATCGACGCCCAGGTCGCCGACCGCGACATCGCTGACGGCGAGGTGCGCACTGCCTGCCAGCAGGCCTGTCCGACAAATGCGATCGTCTTCGGCGACATCACCGACGCCGAAAGCCAAGTCGTGGCCCGCAAGGCCCAGGCGCGCAACTACGCTCTGCTGGAGGAGGTCAACACTCGTCCGCGCACCACTTACCTCGCGCGGCTAAAGCCGGAGCCGGGCGGTGGCTAGACCGGCGCGCGCCGCGCCGGCGCCCGCGCTTGAGGCCGAATATCGTCACGTCACCCGAGAGGTGACGCGGATCCCGTTGGAATTCCCGCACAAGCGGACCTGGTGGCTGGCGTTCCTGGCCGCCCTGGTGCTGCTTGGCGTCTATTTGATTTCCGCGGGAATCACCTTCGCCCAAGGCATCGGTGACTGGGGCAACGACATCCCGGTCAACTGGGGCATCGCTATCTCGAACTACATCTGGTGGATCGGCATCGGCCACGCCGGCACCCTGATCTCGGCGATGCTGCTCTTGATGCGCCAGCGCTGGCGCAACTCGTTGAACCGTTTCGCCGAGGCGATGACCCTGTTCGCCGTGGTCTGCGGCGGCCTCTACCCGATCATCCACCTCGGGCGGCCCTGGTTCTTCTACTGGATGGCCCCCTACCCGGCGACGATGGGCGTGTGGCCGCAGTTCAAGAGCCCGCTGACTTGGGACTTCTTCGCCGTCCTCACCTACCTGACGGTGTCGGCGATGTTCTGGTACATCGGCATCATCCCCGATCTGGCGGCGACCCGCGACCGCGCCAAGCGGCACAGCGCGCGGGTGTTCTTCGGCGTGCTGGCGCTCGGCTGGCGCGGTGCGGCGCGGCACTGGGCGCGATGGCGGCAAGCTTACCGCACGTGCGCGGCGATCGCGGTGCCGCTGGTGGTCTCGGTGCATTCGGAGATCTCGATGATCTTCGCCGCCGGGCCGCTTCCCGGTTGGGAGTCCACCGTCTTTCCACCCTACTTCGTCCTCGGCGCCGCGTTCTCCGGGTTTGCGGTGGTGGCGATGATCGCGACCGTCACCCGCCGCGCCTTCGGTCTGCAAAACCTGATCACCGAGCTCCACCTCGACATGCTGGGGCGTCTGACGCTCGCGACCGGGATGATGACCGCCTACGGCTATTTCGCCGACGTGTTCGGCGCCCTCTACGGCGGACAGCGCTACGAGTTGCATACGTTGCACGAGCGGTTCTTCGGCGAGGTGTCGTGGGCCTACTGGGGCGCGGTGATTCTCAACTTCGTTCCGCTGCAGCTGTTGTGGCTGCGACGCTGGCGGGTGAACCCGGTGGCGCTGTTCATGGTCGGGCTCGCGGTCACCATCGGCATGTGGTGCGAGCGCTATATGCTGCTCGTGTCCACCCTCTATCGAGACTACCTCGTCTCGGCCTGGGGCCATTTTTGGCCGAGCCTGATTGAGTGGGCGTTGTTCTTCGGCTCCATCGGCCTGTGGATGACGCTGTTCCTGCTTTTCATCCGCATCCTGCCGATGATCTCGGCCTTCGAGATCAAGGAAGCGACGTTCGAGGAAGAAGAAGCCACGGGGGCCGCCCATGGCTAGGCGCGCCACCAAGCTCAACGGTCTTGCGGCCGAATTCGACGATGCCGAAGCGCTGCTGAAGGCCGTCCGCCAACTGCGCGAAGTGGGTTACCGCCGCTTCGAGGCCTATTCGCCCTTCCCGATCGAGGGTCTCGCCGAGGCGGAGGGCTTTCACGAAAGCAAGATCGCCGGGGCGACGCTGATCGGAGGCATCGTCGGCGTCGCGGTCGGCTACGGGATGCAGGTCTACACCAACCTCGATTTCCCCATAAACATCGGCGGGCGGCCGCTGATCGCCCAGCCGGCGTTCGTCCTGGTGACGTTCGAGCTGATGGTGCTGGGTGCGGTGACGGCGTGCGTCCTGGCTATGCTGATCCTTAATCGGCTACCGAAGCTCTACCATCCGGTGTTCGACATCGAGCGCTTCGGCCTGGCCAGCCTCGATCGGTTCTTCGTGGTCATCGACGCCGACGACGAGAGATTCGATCGCCGGCGCAGCCGCGCGTTGCTGAAGCGTCTGGGCGCAGTCGCCATTCAGCCGATGCCGGGGCTCGACCCCGAGGTAGAGGCCGAGCCGTGAGAGACCTGTTCGCTCTTTTTCTGGCGGCCTTGGCGCTGTCGGCGTGCGATCAGATGGCGCTGCAGCCGCGCGAGCACGTCTACAAACGCTCGCCATTGTTTGCGAACGGCATGTCGATGCAGACGCCTCCCGAGGGCGTGATCGCCCGCGGCGATCTGGAAGCGGGGGCCGAACTCGACACCCGGCCGCAGCTGACACCCGCGCTGCTGCAGCGGGGCCAGGATCGCTACATGATCTACTGCGCCGTCTGCCACGATGCGGCGGGATACGGCGACGGCATCGTGCCCTCGCGCGGGTTTCCACGGCCGCCCAGCTTCCACACGACTCGGCTGCGGCAAGCCACTTCCCGCCACTTTGTCGATGTGATCACCAACGGTTACGGGGTCATGTACGCCTATCGCGACCGCGTCCCGCCAGACGACCGCTGGGCGATTGCAGCCTATATCCGCGCGTTGCAGCTCAGCCAGGCGACCCCCAAGGCTCAGCTGACGCCGGCGCAACTGGCGGCGGTCGAGACGGGCCATGGCGGCTAGCTCCGCCCTGATCGAGATCGCGCCGCGCGGCGTGTGGCTGACCGGTTTGGCCGGCGCGGTAGCCGTGCTGGCGTCGCTGGCCGGTTGCGCGCTGGTTGGCGGAGCTGCGTGGCGCGCCTGGCTCGGCGCAGCTTTCCTCGTCGTGTCGCTGCCCATTGGAGCCTTGCCGCTGATCATGATGATGCGGCTCATTCCCGGCGCTTGGGGACGCGAGACCTCGCCGCTCCTCGAAGCTGAAACGCTGCTCATACCCCTCGGCGCCTTGGCGCTCATTCCGGTGCTGGTCGCCATGCCTTCGCTTTACCGATGGGTGCAAGAACCGCAGGCGACGGGTTTCCGGGCCGCTTGGCTTTCGCCCTGGGCGTTCGTGACGCTCACAGTGGTGTGGCTGGTGACTTTGTTCGGGCTGGCCGCCTTGCTGGTGCGGCGGCCGAACGCGCCGCGGGCCGTGTCCTGCGTCGGTCTCGTCCTGTTCATGATCGGCGACACCTTCGCCGCCACCGACTGGGTGCAGTCGCTGGATCCGGACTTCAACTCCTCTGGGTTCGGACTCTATGTGGTCTGTTGGCAAATACTGCTTGCGCTCTCGGCAGCCATTGTCGTTGGCCTCGCGCCAGCACAAGGCCTGCCCCGCCAAGGCATCCTCGGCGGACTGCTGCTCACCGTGCTGATCATGTGGGGCTACTTCAGCTTCATGCCGTTCTTCATCAACTGGTCAGGCAACGAGCCCGCTGAGGCGGTCTGGTATTTGCGGCGCGGCGCTGGCGTGTGGGGCGACCTGGCCTGGCTGGTGGCGGCGACGCGGTTCGTTCCAGCCTTCCTGCTGCTTTTCCGCACGGTGCGTAACGACCGGCGCTGGCTGCTGGCAGTCGCGGCCGCGGTGGCGTTGGGCAGCGCGCCCGAGGCCGCCTGGCTGGTGCTGCCGTCGCCGCCGGGCGGCGCGGCGACCACCGGGACGTGCGGGGTCTTGTTCGCGATCGGCGTGGCGGGGTTCACCGCGCTCTGTGCGGCGTTGATGCTCCCCGCCTTGGCCTGGGTCGGACAGCGCCGATGACGTCCAAACCCGGCCACGAGACAGCCGATCTGCCCGTCGGGCCAGCCGCGCTGGTGATTGCGGGTCTGCTTGCCCTCCTCCTCGCTGGCGCGTTGGTGGCCTGGGCGATGACGGCCGTGTACAGCGCCGCCCATCCTTCGCGCGCCCTGAACGCCGAAGAGATCGCCGCCGCCGAGCCGGCTGCGCCGAGGCTGGAGGTAGACGGACGCGCCGACCGTCTCGCGCTCGAAGCGCGGGTGCAGGCCGAACTGACCAGCTATGGCTGGACCGATCAGCGCGCTGGCCTCGCCCATATTCCTATCGACGGGGCGATGAAGCTGCAGGCGCGGCAAGGTTGGCCGGACGCCGATACGCCCAGCAACGCAGCCCCAAGCAACACCGTCCAGAGCAATAGCGCGCTGACGAACGCCGCCCCATCCAACGCCGCCGCCGAGCCTGCGCCATGATCGGGCGATGGCTCTGCGCTTTTCTGGCGACTGCAGCTGCGACGGCGGCCTGCGCCGCGCCGACACAGGACCCGTCGAGCCTGGCGTCGATCGCGCCGCCGCCGGACGCGCAAGCGCCGATGAACCTGGCCTTCCGCGACCAGCACGGCGGCGACGTCACGCTGGGCGATCTGGCCGCCGGCCGTCCGCTGGTGCTCGTGCCGGTGCAGCACACCTGTCGCAACCTTTGCGGTCTCACGTTGGAAGCGTTGCGCAGCGCGTGGGGGCGATCGCCGGCGGCCGACACGGACGGCGTTGCTCTGGTGGCGTTCGGTATCGATCCGCGCGAGACGCCGAGCGACGCCGCTGCGTCCGCGGCGCAGCTCGGCGGTGGGCCGCGCGTCGAAGCGCTCGTCGGCGATTCGGCGTCGGTCGCCGCCGTGACCCGCGCGCTCGGCTACCGGTACACGTGGATCTCGGCGACGGGCCAGTACGCACATCTGGCCGCTGTGGCGGTGCTCACGCCCGACGGACGCTTAGTGCGTTGGCTCCCGGGGCTTGGCGTCAAGCCGACCGAGCTGCAGGCGATTCTCGAAGAGGCACGCCATGGACAGGCGCCGAGCCTCGCCGATGACATCCGCCTGCTCTGCTTCCACTTCGACCCCAGCACCGGTCGCTACACCCTGGCGATCTGGCGCCTGACCGAGGCCGCAGCCGGGCTCACGGCGGCGCTCGTTGCGGGCGGCGTCGGCTTGGCGTTCTGGCGCGAACGGAGGAGGGCAGCGTGAACGGTCACCTGCCGTTCTGGCCGGTTGCGGCGTCAGAGCACGCGGCGAAAGTCGACGCCCTGACCTTCTGGTTCACGCTCCTGATCGTGGCGCTGACGGCGCCGGTGTTCATCCTGATCACCGTGTTCGCGTTCCGCTACCGGCGCGGAAGTGGCGCCGACCGGACCCATCGGCCAAGCGGCAATGTGCTGGTCGAGACCTCCTGGATGGTGATTCCGTTCCTGCTGGCGCTTGGGTTCTTTGCCTATGCTGCCAAGCTTTACCTCGACCTCGGTCAACCACCCGCCAACTCGATCGTGATCGACGTCGTGGCCAAGCAGTGGATGTGGAAGTTCGAGCATCCGGGTGGCCAGCGCGAGATCGACGATCTGCATGTGCCGGCAGGCCGCGATGTGCGGCTCTCGATGATCTCGCAGGACGTCATTCACAGCTTCTTTGTCCCGGCGCTGCGGATCAAGCAGGACGTACTGCCCGGGCGCTACACCAGTCTCTGGTTCAACGCGGACCGGCCCGGGGTCTACGACCTGCGATGCGCCCAGTTCTGCGGCATGGACCATTCGCTGATGATCGGGCGGCTAGTCGTGCTCAGCCCCGCCCAATACGCATCGTGGCTAGCTGAAGCGGGCGGCTCGGGCGATCTGACCAGCCAGGGCAAGGCGTCGTTCGACAGGCTCGGCTGCAGCGGATGCCACGCGCCGCAGTCGCAGCTTCGCGCGCCGTCGCTCCAAGGGATCTACGGCCGGCCGGCGCCGCTCGAAGGCGGGCGCGTGGTGATCGTCGACGACCAATACCTGCGCGACAGCATTCTCGATCCAAGCCGCGACGTCGCCGCTGGCTACCAACCGGTGATGCCGACCTATGCTGGCGAGGTTTCGCAAGACGATCTCGCCAAGCTCGTCGCGTACATCAGATCGCTCGGAGACGAGCCTGCGCCGGCGAACCCTGGCCGGGAGCCGCCGTCATGACCGCTGCTCCGCTCATGTCGCCGGACGAACGGGTCAGCTACCTCGCGGCTGGAAGCACCCTGCGTTCGTGGCTGCTGACCACCGATCACAAACGGATCGCGATCCTCTACTTGATCTCGATCACCGGCTTTTTCTTTGTTGGCGGCGCAGCGGCGGGGCTGATCAGGCTCGACCTCATCTCGCCAACCCACAAGCTGCTCACCAACGAGGGCTACAACCGCGCGTTCACGATGCACGGAGTGGTGATGGTGTGGTTCTTCCTCATCCCGTCGATCCCCGCCACCTTCGGCAACTTCCTGATCCCCTTGATGATTGGGGCCAAGGACCTGGCGTTCCCACGGCTCAATCTGCTGAGTTGGTACATCTACGTGATCGGGGGCTGCGTTACGATCTACGTGCTGATTGTTGGCGGCGTCGATACCGGCTGGACCTTCTACACGCCGCTCTCGACCATGTTCGCCAACGGCCACGTGGTGGCCGCCGCAGCGGCCGTCTTTATCGTCGGGTTCTCGTCGATCCTGACCGGCCTCAACTTCATCGTCACCGTCCACAAGCTGCGCGCACCAGGCATGACCTGGGGCCGGCTGCCGATCTTCGTCTGGTCGCACTACGCGACGTCGCTAATCCTGGTGCTGGCGACGCCGGTGCTCGCGGTGACATTAGCCCTTCTTTCGGCCGATCGGCTGTTCCACCTGGGCATATTCGACCCGTCGCTTGGCGGCGACCCGCTGCTCTTCCAGCACATGTTCTGGTTCTACAGCCACCCGGCGGTTTACATCATGATCCTGCCGGCCATGGGCGTGGTCAGCGAGCTGGTCTCGGCCTCGGCCCACAAGCGCCTTTACGGCTACTGGTTCGTGGCCAGCGCCAGCCTCGCCATCGCCGCAGTCGGCTTCCTAGTTTGGGGCCACCACATGTTCGTCTCCGGACAGTCGCGCTACGCTGGCGTGATCTTCTCGTTCTTGAGCTTGGTGGTGGCCGTGCCCTCGGCTGTGAAGGTCTACAACTGGACCGCCACGCTGTACAAAGGCGACATAACCTTCGGGCCGCCGTTTTTGTTCGCGATGGCCTTCATCGGCCTCTTCACGATCGGCGGCCTGACGGGGCTCATGCTGGCGATGCTGGCGGTCGACGTGCACGTGCATGACACCTACTTCGTCATCGCCCACTTCCACTACATCATGGTGGGGGGCGCGGTGAGCGGCTTCTTCGGCGCCTTGCACTTCTGGTGGCCGAAGATCACAGGCCGACTCTATTCGCTAGTCTGGGGACGCATCGCGGCGATTCTGATCTTTGCGGGCTTCAACCTTACGTTCTTTCCGCAGTTCATCCTCGGATATCTGGGTATGCCGCGGCGCTATCACGTGTATCCGCCGGAGTTTCAAGTCTATCATGTGCTCTCCAGCGCCGGCGCCTCGATCCTCGCTGTCGCCTACCTGCTGCCGTTCATCTACCTGATCCATTCATTGCGACACGGCGCACCGGCAAGCCCCAACCCTTGGGGCGCGGCAGGGCTCGAATGGACGACGCCGTCGCCGCCGCCGAAGGACAATTTCCGGACGACGCCGACAGTGACCAAGGAGGCTTACGCCTATCCGGTCGCGGCCACAGACGAGGCCGACGATGGCTGACTTCGTCACCCTGACCAAGCCATTCAGCGCTCCACGTCAGCAGCGCGACGCCGACTTCATGGGCATGTACGTGTTCCTCGCTACCGAGACGATGCTGTTCGGGGGGCTGCTTGTGCTCATCTACGCATACCGGGTCGCGCACCCGGAAGCGTCGTTCACTGCCGCGCGTCATCTGAAGCTGTGGATCGCCACCGCCAACACCGGCCTTCTGCTGACCTCCAGCCTCGCGGTCGCGCTCGCCGTGCTTTTCGCACGGCACGGACGGCGCCGCCTCGTCGGAGCGGCGCTCCTGATCGCCCTCATGCTGGGGCTGGGCTTCCTCGGCCTGAAGAGTTGGGAATACTGGCAGGACTTCGAGGGGGGCCTTGCGCCCGGTATCGGGCCCGCCTCGCCCTTGCGCTCGCAGCCGGCGGCGCTGTTCATCAATCTCTACTTCGTCGCCACTGGCCTGCACGCCGTCCACCTCATCATTGGACTCGGCGCTCTGATATGGACGTCGACGGCGGTACTGCGTCGCAAGGTGCGCATCCCCAACCAGGCGATCGTGGTCGAGATGACTGGCCTCTACTGGCACTTCGTCGATGTGGTCTGGGTGTTCGTGTTTCCGATCTTTTACCTGGCGCGAGGCTAATCATGGCCCGGGAAGCCGGCCTGTTGGCGTTGGTTTGGCTGGCGCTGATGCTGTTGCTGGCGTCGACAGTCGCCATCACCTTCGCGCCGCTTGGACCGCTCAAGGGCTTGCTCAGCCTCGGCATCGCTGTCGCCAAGGCTGGTCTGATCTCTTGGGTTTTCATGCACCTGCGCGAGCAGCCGGGCCTCAACCGTATCGCCGCGCTCATGGCGATCGCGTGGCTGTCGATCCTCTGCGGCTTGACTCTGATCGATCGCGCGACGCGCGGCCCTTTCTGAATCGCGTCGAAACGTTCAACTGGCGTCGTCTGACCTTACCACCTGCTTCCACTGCGCCAGACGGTCCCCAGCGGCTGCCCGCGGGGTCGACCTCACAATCTCGTCCATGAATTCCGCGTACGCCGCACCGAATTGCCCGGAGGTCAGCCGCCATGCGGCCCGCAATCCCGGCGCGGCCGTGACGTAGCCCCTCAGCCCGGCCACGAAACTGGCATACGCGGCTTGATCAAGGAGCCCGGACTTGTGTTGGAGGAACGAGTCTTCGCTGCTCAGAAAAGCGGCCCGACAGATCGAAAGGAACTGGTCGAGCTCATCGGCGGAGAGTTCGTCGGGTGTCCGCATGCCCTTGTAAAACACCGCGGAGAGCGCCGGATCGGCAACGCGAAACGCACCCTCCCAAGCGCGATCCGCGCGACCTTGCTGCATCAGAGCGCGCTGGTTCTTCTCCGCCTGGCGGACCTGCAACGCCACATAGAACAGCGAGAGCGCCACGGCTGCGCTGCTGACAATACTCGCGAGCGTCGCAACGTCGGAAAGAGCCAAGATCCTGTTCCCTAAACGGCATAGACGGCTAAGCTAGCCGTATCTCGCCCGCGAGTCCGTAAAGGCTAGGACGGTCGATGTCCGGCGCTTGTTCCAGCGCTGATGCCCAGAAAAATGCTCATCATGTAGAACCAGAGCCATGCTTCCTTGGCTCCCACGAAAGACGTTGCCACCAGCAGGCTCAAAGGAACGAGGAAAGCGATCAAACTATCCCAGAGCGTCGGTACGCGTCGCCGTCCAATGCCGACGTGAACGTAGATAATCCAAGCGGACAGCGCCGCCGCCCCATTGGCGAACAATTGACACCAGGTGCGGAGGGTGGAGACCGATAGCGGCCACAGGATCATCCTGGTCCGCGCTTCGGTTACCAAGTCGGACAGAACCAGTCCGATGAGGACGCTCACCAGCGTTATGAAGACGGTGGGCAGCAAATCCCTGACCCGATTGCGGAGGCTGAAAGCAACGGTCGCGGGGCCAGCGTGCGTCGCGCCGTCTGGCAGACCGGCCTCGGAGCGGGTCGTTCGATTTCCTCTTTTCGCCATTGGACACCTCGATCAACCGATCCGAAGAATGGCAGCTCTCGGGGGTGACATTCGGAGCTCATGCTCACCCGTCCGAGACGGCGCGGAACCGTGTGAGGGGCATTGTCAGACTAATGGCTTAGGCTGGCGGTAACGGCTGTCCCCTACCCCGTCGACATGTCCAAGCAGGCAAGCCCGTTTCGCTTTTCAACTCTTCGCCGGAGGTGATCAGGCCGACGGTGCTGATGTACGTCCGCTACCCGCTCTCGCTTCGGCAGGTGGAGGAGTTGCTGGCCGAGCGCGGCATCGATATCTGCCACGAGACCGTGCGGTCCTGGTGGAACCGGTTTGGTCCGATGTTCGCCAAGGAGATCAAGAAGCGAAGGATCGCAGCCAATCGCGGTTGCCCCCAATGGCGCTGGCGCCTCGACGAGGTGTTCGTGAAGATCAACGGCGTCCAGCACTATCTGTGGCGCGCTGTCGATCACGAAGGCGAGGTGCTGGAGGTGGTCGCCACCAAGACGCGTGACCGCAAAGCGGCGCTCAAGCTATTGAAACGCCTCATCAAACGATATGGCCGGCCACGACAGATCGTGACCGACAGGCTTCGCGCCTATGGCGCGGCTATGCGGGAGATCGGCCTCGATCGGCGCCACCATCACAAGGGGCGCCACATCAACAATCGAGCCGAGAACAGCCAGCGGCACCGCCAGACGGATCACGTATGGCGAGGAGTCGAACCAGCGGAACGGGTCATCGGACTTGGCCATCGCAGCGATCTATCCGGCGCCGGTTAGCCCGCGGTGAGGTTTGCGCTGACAACACCCTTCTGCGCGTTAGCCCTCTGAGGGCGGGATCGGTCCGCAGTAACATGTCAGCGCGCTCTCGTCCGTGAGCAATGATTCAGTGTCCCTGAACGTCGCCGTCTGTAGCGTCGAGATTTCATCGTGGCATTTTGTGCTGGGGCGTGCCCGCCAGGCGCCGTCATTTGCGTCCCTGATGGGCCCTGATGGGCAGTTCGCTTGACACCCAGCGGCGGGGAACTAACATTCTAGCGGGCGCGCTCGCTAGAATGCAGCGCGCAATACTAGGAGAAGCCGCATCGCAGCGGCGGTCCAAAGCAAGGCGCCTGGGCGCCGGGAGGTCACCATGGCTATCGATTTCTTCGGCGACTATACCCTGACCATCAACGGCAAGGCCGCGCGCTCCGAGCGCGCCTTTGGAGTGATCAATCCCGCCACCGAAGAGGCGTTCGCGGAAGCGCCGCAAGCCTCGCGTGAACAGCTCGAGGAAGCCGTTGCAGCCGCGCGGGCCGCGTTCGGGCCCTGGAGCCGGATGCCGGCGGGCGAGCGACAGCGGCTGGTATCGCTGATCGGGGACCGGATCGAAGCGCACGCGGAAGACTTCATGCGACTGCTGACCCTCGAACAGGGAAAGGCGAGAGCTGGAGCGGAGTGGGAAGTTGGCGGTTCGGCGATCTGGTGCCGCGAGATAGCAAAGCAGTCATTGGAGAGCCGGGTCGTCGAGGAATCAGCCGACCGGACGGTGGAGACGCGCCGGGTTCCGCTCGGCGTTGTCGGTGCGATCACGCCATGGAACTTCCCGCTGCTGCTCGCCGTCTGGAAGACCGCGCCGGCGCTGGTCGCGGGCAACACCATTATCCTGAAGCCTTCGCCTTACACCCCGCTCTGCACGCTGAAGTACGGCGAGATTCTGCGCGATCTGTTGCCGCCGGGCGTGGTCAACATCTTGTCAGGCGACAATGAGCTCGGCGCTTGGATGACCAAGCACCCTGGCATCAACAAGATCTCGTTCACGGGCTCAAGCGCGACAGGTCGCAAAATCATGGAAAGCGCTTCTGTCAATTTGAAGCGCATCACGCTGGAGCTAGGCGGCAACGACCCCGCGATCGTGCTGCCCGACGTCGATGTGGAAGCCACGGCGAAAGAAGTGTTCTGGGGCGCGTTTCAAAACAGCGCACAGTTTTGCGTTGCGGCCAAGCGGGTCTACGTCCACGACGACATCTATGACGTCTTCTCGAAGGCGCTCGTGGACTTCGCCAAGACCATCAAGGTTGGTGACGGCGCTGAGCAAGGCACCGACCTCGGCCCGATCAACAACCGAATGCAGTACGATAAGCTTCGGGATCTGTTGTCCGACGCCAAGGCCAATAATCTGAAATTCCTCCTGGGCGGCGACATCCCTGACCGCAAGGGATTCTTCGTGCCAGTGACAATCATCGACAATCCGCCGGACGACTCCCGGGTCGTGGTCGAAGAGGCGTTCGGACCAGTTTTGCCATTGCTGCGGTTCAGGGAGATCGACGACGTGGTCGCCCGCGCCAACGACACCGACTACGGGCTGGCGGCCTCAGTGTGGTCGGCCGATCCCAAGCTGGCCCGCGAAGTCGCCGAGCAGCTCGAATCTGGCACCGTGTGGATCAACGAAATCCACTCGTTCTCACCGCATGTAGCCTTCGGCGGCCACAAACAGTCGGGTATCGGCATCGAGAACTCGCTCGAGGGCCTGGCGGAGTACACCAACTCTCAGACCCTGGTGACGCATAAGGTCCATCCGGCCGGGGCCTAGAGCACGGTGCGTTTTGGTGGGAACCACCAAGAACGCTGAATCGTGCTCGCAACTCTAAGCGACGAGCCTCTTCATCCCGTTTCGATTGATTCAATCAAAACGGGACAGGCTCTAGCCCCGGCTAAATGCAGCCATTCTTGGCCAGATTCACATGCCCGTGCGACCACCAAGCGGCGGCGGCGTATTGCCTCCGGCGGGCTTCACCCGTTGCTCGGTGTCCTGATTGAAGTGGACCCGCCAGGGGTAGTTGTCCCCTTCGCCGCCACAGCCCTGCTGCTTCATGTGGTTCGACACCGCCTTACGCCACACAAGCGAGCGGTTTGGGGTCGTCATGTGCGGCGTTTTCGAGTGATGGAAGGTGACGTCGCCGCGCTGGATCGGACAGATCACTGCACGCGCTTCCTGAACATCGCAGGTCAGCATGTCGCTTTTCAGGCCTTCGACAAGCCGGTGGGTGGTGACCCCGTCCTTGTGCCCCCCGTCGATGAAATGCATGCAGCCGTTTTCGACGGTCACGTCGATC
>DASXOP010000043.1:0-143569 GCA_036494265.1 Caulobacteraceae bacterium
GCGCCAGCTTCGCGTCCATCGCCGCGATCAGCGATTCGCCGGCGGCGCGCTGTCCAAGCCCGGCCGCGACCTGGCGGACGTCGGCGCGGACGCCGGCGAAGTCGGTTGCCTCGCCGATCTGGATCACCGAGACGCCGCGCCGCGCCAGGGCCGCGGGCAGCCGCGCGTCGCCGGCCCAGTAGGTCACCGCGATCGTGGCCCGCGAGCCCAGGATCGACTCCAGCGTTGCGCGCCGTTCCGGCAAGCCGGCCGCGTCGGTGCGCAGATAGGAATCGGCGTTGCGCGCCCGTTTCGAGAGCCCAACGATCTGGTCGCGCGGCGCCAGCGCCAGCACGTACTGGTCGGCGCACTGATCCAAGGAAACGATCCGCGGCGCGGCGCGGCCTTCACCGGCGGCGGCAAGCGCGACAATGGCGCCAAGCGCGAGGATCGCGCCGCGCACGATGATCAGTCGGCCACGACGCCGTGGAGCAGGCTGTCGAGGAGCACGCTGGCCAGCTTGCCGGTCGGCGCCCAGTCGACGTTCGGCCGGGTGATCACCAGCGCCACCAGGCCGTGGCAGGCCGCCCATAGCGCCTGCGCCGCGGTGTCCGCGTCACCCACCCGCAGCCGGCCCTCGGCGGCGATCTCGCGCACCACCCCGACGTAGCAGTCGTAGCACCGGGCGCTGACTTCAGCCGTCGCATCGCGGATTGGACTCGGGCCGCCGCGGGGCGTCGCGCAGAACACCAGCAAGTAGGCGTTCGGGTGCTCGAAGCCCATCTGCATGTAGGCCTCCAGCATCAACCGGAAGCGGGCCACCGAGTCGGTAGGACGGCCAGCGATGTCGCTGTTCTGGTCCAGCAGGGTCTGCACCGCGGCGAGGCAGATCTCGTGCAGGATTTCGTCCTTGTCGCGGAAATGCATGTAGAGCGCGGTCGACGAAACACCGACGTCGTCGGCGATCTTGCGGATCGTCGCGCCTTCATAGCCCTCGACGACGAAGATCCGCTCGGCCGCTTCCAGGATCTCGCGCCGACGCAGATGCCCGTCGCCCTTGGCCTTGCGGGCCGATTTCACCGGCTTGGTCAGGACAACTTCCACGGGGCCCACCTATCGACGTTTACAGACGGATACTAAAGGCAATTCGGGGTCGCTCGGCAAGGCCGCCGGCCAGACCCTGGACGTCAGGGACGCCGCGCCGCTAAGGCTGACGCATGCAGGGGCCGCCAAACCTGGAAATCGCCACTTCGCCGATCGTGCTGCGCACCGCCGGATGGGACGACTACGCGCTGATCGATTCGGGTGGCGGCCGGAAATTAGAGCGCTACGGAGCTTATCGCGTGGTCCGGCCCGAGCCGCAGTGCCTGTGGACGCCAGCGATCGACGCGAGCGCCTGGGAGGCCGCCGACGCCGTGTTCGACCCGGACGGCGATGACGACGAAGGTCGTTGGCGCTTCGCTGCGCAGACGGCCGCGCCGCCGTTCGAGCTGGGCTGGCGGGGGGTGAAGTTCTGGGGTCGGTTCACGCCCTTTCGCCACCTCGCCTTTTTTCCAGAGCAAGCCGCCAACTGGGCGTGGCTGGACGAGCGCGTTCGCGGTTTAGGAAATCCACTCAAGATACTGAACTTGTTTGGCTATACCGGAGTCGCCAGCCTGGTTTGCGCGGCCGCCGGCGCGACTGTCACCCACGTCGACGCCTCCAAGCGCGCGGTGGGCTGGGCGAAGGAGAACGCCGAGCTTTCCGGGCTCGCCGAGCGACCCGTGCGGTGGCTGACCGAGGATGCCCGCAAGTGGGTGCAGCGCGAGGCGCGGCGCGGCTCGACCTACGACGGCATCATCCTCGATCCGCCGAAGTTCGGTCGCGGCCCCGGTGGCGAAGTCTGGCGGCTGCTCGACGACCTGCCCGATCTGATCGCCACCTGCGCCGCACTGCTCTCGCCCGATGCCTCGTTCCTGCTGGTCAACGCCTACGCCGAGCGGATCTCCGGTTTGGCGCTGGCCGGCTTGCTCGCTGACTCCCTCGCGGGCCGACCCGGCGCGATCGATTGGGGCGAGTTGGCCCTGGTGCAAGAAACCCGTGACCGCGGCGTCGGCGTCTCGTTCTTCGCCCGCTGGAGCGCGCCGTGAGCCGCGCGATCACCTCGCTGACCAATCCCACTGTGAAGGCGGTGCGGGCGCTGCATATGCGCAAGGCCCGTGAAGAGACCGGCCAATTCCTCGCGGAGGGGCTGAAGATCGTGACCGAGGCAGTTGAGCTGGGCCGCGCACCGCGCATCCTGCTCTACAGCGCCGACGCCGCTCAGCACCCGCTGCTCCGACGCGCCAGGGCCGCCACCGAGGCGGCCGAGGGTGAGGTCATCAAGGTAAATCACGAAATTCTCGAGAAAATTTCCCGACGCGACAACCCGCAGACCGTGCTCGCCGTATTCGACCAGGCGTACACACCGCTGACCGCCCTGCGGCCCGCAGACGCCAACTGCTGGGTGGCGCTGGAGGCGGTGCGCGACCCGGGCAATCTCGGCACGATCGTCCGCACCGCCGACGCGGCCGGCTGCGGCGGCGTGATCCTGGTCGGCGACTGCTGCGATCCGTTCTCGGTAGAAGCGGTGCGGGCGACGATGGGCTCGGTCTTCGCCGTGAAGATCGCGAAGGCGACGACGGGTGAGTTCCTGGATTGGCGCAAGACCTGGCCGGGCGCCGTCGTCGGCACGCTGCTGACTGCGACAACTGACTTCCGCGCCGCGGACTATCGCACCCCGACGCTGATCCTGATGGGCAACGAACAAGCCGGCCTAACCCCCGAGCTAGCGGCCGCCTGCGATGTCGCGGTGAAGATCCCGATGCGGGGCCGCGCCGACAGCCTCAACCTCGCCGTCGCCACCGGCGTGATGATCTACGCGGCTACGGCCTGAGGTCAGGCCGCTTTCGCCAACCGGGCCAGTTCCTTCAGCACCCGCTCGGCCGCGGCGAGACGCTGAGCGGGTGTCTCCCATTCGCCCTTGATCACCACCTTTTGGTCTGGCCTGAGCCGCCAGAGGTTGGCGTTCTTCTGGATGAAGGCGACCAGGCCGCCAGGGTTGGCGAAGTGGTCGTTGCGGAAGCTGGCGACCGCGCCTTTCGGCCCGACGTCGATCTTCGAGACATTAGCTTCCCGACACAAGCCCTTGATCGCGACCACTTTCAGCAGCTGGTCAGCCTCCGGCGGCAGCGGCCCGAAGCGGTCGATCAGTTCCGCCGCCAAGGCTTCACGATCGTCGGACCGTTCGGCGTCGGAAAGCCGGCGGTAGAGCGCCAGTCGCACGTTCAGGTCCGGCACGTACTCGTCCGGGATCAGCACCGCCGCGCCGGTGTTGATCTGGGGCGACCAGCCCCGATCGAGGTTTACCGGCTCGGCCCCGCCTTTGGCGCGCAGCTCGGCGACCGCGTCCTCCAGCATCTGCTGGTAAAGCTCGACTCCGACCTCTCGGATGTGGCCCGACTGTTCGTCGCCCAGGAGGTTGCCGCCGCCGCGGATATCGAGGTCGTGGCTGGCGAGCTGGAAGCCGGCCCCCAGGCTATCCAGCGACTGCAGCACCTCCAGTCGCCGCTCGGCCGAGACGGTGATGGACTTCTCGAACGGCGTCGTCAGGTAGGCGTAGGCGCGGGACTTGGCGCGCCCCACCCTGCCCCGTAGCTGGTAGAGCTGGGCGAGGCCGAACATGTCGGCGCGGTGGACGATCAGGGTGTTGGCGGTCGGAATGTCCAGCCCGCTCTCGACGATGCTGGTCGAGAGCAAGACGTCGTAGCGGCCCTCGTAGAAGGCGGCCATCACGTCCTCGAGCTGCGTCGGCGCCAACTGGCCGTGGCCGACCACGAACCTTACCTCCGGCACTTCGTCGCGGAGGAACTTGGTCAGTTCGCCGAGGTCGGCGATGCGCGGTGTGACGAAGTAGGACTGGCCGCCCCGGTACTTCTCCCGCAGCAGCGCCTCGCGGATGCCGATCGGATCGAACGGGGTGATGTAGGTGCGCACCGCCAGCCGGTCGACCGGTGGGGTGGCAATGATCGACATCTCGCGAATACCCGAGAGAGCCATTTGCAGCGTGCGCGGGATCGGGGTCGCGGTCAGCGTCAGCACGTGCACGTCGGCGCGCAGGGCCTTCAGCGCTTCCTTGTGCTTGACCCCGAAGTGCTGCTCCTCGTCGACGATCACGAGGCCGAGGTCCTTGAACCCGACCTGCTTGGAGAGCACCGCGTGGGTGCCGACGACGATCTCGATCTCGCCCTTTTTGAGGCCTTCGCGGGTGGCGTTGGCCTCCGCCGTCGGGACCAGGCGCGACAGCCGGCCGATCCGCACCGGCCAGCCTTGGAAGCGCGCGGTCCAGGTGGCGTAGTGCTGGCGGGCGAGCAGCGTCGTCGGGCAGACGATCGCCACTTGGCGTCCAGTCATCGCCATCACGAACGCCGCGCGCAGGGCCACCTCGGTCTTGCCGAAGCCGACGTCGCCGCAGATCAGCCGGTCCATCGGCCGGCCGGCCTCGAAGTCGGCCAGCACGTCGGCGATCGCGTTCAGCTGGTCGTCGGTCTCGTCGTAGGGGAAGCGGGCGCAGAACTCGTCGAACACCCCGTGCGGCGGGACGGCTTCCTCGACGTGCTTGAGGGCGCGGGCGGCGGCGATGGCGATCAGGCCCTCGGCCATCTCGCGCAGCCGCTCTTTGGCCCTGGCCTTGCGCGCCTGCCAGGCCGCACCGCCCAGCTTGTCGAGCTGCACGTCCTCGCTGTCGGCGCCGTAGCGGGTCAGCAGGTCGATGTTCTCGACCGGCAGGTAGAGCTTGGAGTCCGCCGCGTAGTGGATCTCCAGGCAGTCGTGCGGCGCTTCCTGCACCTCCAGCGTCTTCAGCCCGACATAGCGGCCGATGCCGTGGTCGATGTGGACGACGAGGTCGCCGGCGGCGAGCGAGGTCGCCTCGGCGAGGAAGTTGGCGGCGCGGCGGCGGCGGCGCGGCCGGGCCAGCCGGTCGCCGAGGATGTCAGTCTCGGAGATGACCGCCAGGTTGTCGGTCTCGAACCCGGCGTCGAGCGGCAGCACCACCCGCTGCAGCTTCTTCGGGTCGGCCGCCTTGGCCGCCTGCCAGTAAGGCGAGAAGAGCACATCCTTCAGCCCGTGGTCGGCCAGCATGCCGTTCAGGCGTTCGGACGCTCCCTCCGACCATGAGGCGAAGAGCACCCGCTTGCCGGCAGCCATTAGCGTGCGGGCGTGGTCGGCGGCGGCCTCGAACAGGTTGACGCTGTCCTGCGCCCGCTCGGCGGCGAAGGTGCGCCCGAGCTTGGCGCCCAGGTCGACAACGCCCGGCGCGGCGTCGCGCTGGAACGGCTCGAACCGGCGCAGCGGATGGTCGGCCAGCAGCTGATCCCACTCGGTGTTGGATAGGTAGAGCGCCGACGGCGGCAGCGGTCGGTAGTGCGCCTTGCGTTCAGCGGAGGCGCGGGCGTCGTAGGCGTCGGCGATCATCGCCAGTCGCTCGTCGCGCGCCGCGGCCGCCAGGTGGTCGAGACCGATCAGCGCATCGTCCGGCAGGTAGTCGAAGAGGCTGGCCATCTCGTCGTAGAGCAGCGGCAGCCAGTGCTCGAGCCCGGCGCGGCGCGCGCCTTCGCTGACCGCGGCATAGAGCGGGTCGTCGCCCGGCGAGCCGAACGCCTCGACGTAGCCCTTGCGGAACCGCGCCACCGCCGCCGTATCCAGCAACGCCTCGCTGACCGGCAGCAGATCGACGCTTCGGAGCTGGCGGGTGGAGCGCTGCGTCTCTCGGTCGAACGCGCGGATCGCGTCGAGGGTGTCGCCGAACAGATCGAGCCGCACCGGCTCCTCGCCGCCGGGCGGGAAGACGTCGATCACCCCGCCACGCACCGCAAACTCGCCGCGCTCGGAGACGGTGGAGGCGCGGTGGTAGCCGTTGATCGCGAAGTAGCGCTCCAGCTCGGCCATATCGACGCTGGCGCCGACCGCGGCCGAGTACCCGGCCGCCAGCACCGCGGCTTTCGGCGGCAGGCGTTGGATCAGCGCCGGCGCGTGGGTGAGCAGCAGCACTGGCTTCTTGCCGAAGTCGCCGCGCGCCAGCCGGGTCAAGGTCGCCATCCGCTCGGCCGAGACCGCTGGCGATGGGCCCATGCGATCGTAGGGCAGGCAGTCCCACGCCGGCAGCCGCAGGATATCCATCTCCGGCGCGAAGAAGCCTATCGCCGCTTCGAAGGCGGTGGCTCTGGAGCCATCGCGGGCGACGAACACGTTGAGGCCGCCGCGGGCGCGGGCCAGGTCGGCCATCACCAGCGCATCGAAGCCCTCGGGGACTCCGGTCAGTTCCAGGGCGTCGCGCGACTGGGCGGCGCGCTTGATGTCTTCAGCGAGCGACAAAGCGGAGATCCAACGACATCAGCTATGGGAAGGGCGGCCGATGGGCGGGCCACCGGCGTGGAATGCACGGATGAGCCCGAGAACATCGAGGGCGAAATCGGGCGGCGAGGCGTCCGGTCCGACGATCCAGCCGTAGACGTCGTGGTCGGGCAGATCGAGCAATTGTTCGAAGACTTCGACCTGTGCGTCGGTCAGCGACTGGGCGCGGCTGTCCGCGAACGGGCCCAAAATCAGGTCCGCCTCTCGAAATCCACGCCGCCAGGCGCGGAAGCGCAGCCGCTTGATCCTCGTCTCATCCATGCCGGAAGCGAGGCATATAGGCGAGTTACCGCGCGCCGGCCAGGGCCGACCTCGGTTGCAAGATTGCAATCCCCGGCGTCGCGTGCATTCTCGCCGGATACTCGCAAGGGGCGCGGCGAGATGAAGAAGCTGCTGGGCGCGATCGTGGCGATGGGCCTGCTGGTCTGCGCCTCGTCATCTCTGGCGCAGCATTCATTCGTCCTCACCAAGCACTTCGTCCCGTCCTCAGTGCTATCGACCTACAAGCCGCCGCCCGGGACGGCGAAACCAGCGCCAGCGCCAGCCAACGTTGTCGTCGCGGTCTCGGCCGACCTCAGCCAGCCATTCCACCCTGGAGACACCCTCACCTACACCATCACCGCCACGAACCAGGGCGGCTCGCCGCAGTCGTTCTTGTGGCTGCAGCAGACGCTGTCCGACCTCGCCTTCGTGCAAGGCGTCCCGACCTGCGCGCAGCAGCCATGCGGCGTCGCGGTCGATCCGAATACAGGGCTTGTCCGCATCATCGGCCTGGCTGCCGGCGGTACGGCCGCGATTTCCGTCCAAACGCGCGCCATCGCGGCCGGCCCTTTTTCGGTCAAGTTGTCAGCCATCAACGGCCGCGCCTACGACGCCGAGGCGGCAAGCGACGTCGCCTCGCTATTCGGTGAGATCATCGCGCCGCCCGCGCTACCGCCGCCCGACAATGAGATCCAGCCACCGCCACCGGTGCTGAAGCCGGATGTGACCGTCGTCGCCGAACTGGCGCCGCTGCCGCCATACCGCGCCGGTCAACGCGTCTCGATGACCATCCTGGTCGGCAACGACGGGACTGGCGCGGCGCGCGACATCACCGTCAGCGATGCGCCCGACAACTTCCAGGATGTCAGCGTCTCCGGCGCGTGCGCCGCCCTGCCCTGCACCATCGCGAGTCTCGAGCCAGGGTCTTCCAGAGAAATCGACGTCGACGCCGTCATCGGTTCGGATGCGGGAACCTTCGACGATCGTATCGACGTCGCGACCCCGGGACTTCCGACCCGCTCGGCCGGGGTGCGTGGCCGGGTTCCCGCGCCGCCGGACCGCAGCCCGCTCCACCGGATCGTCACGCTGATCCAGCGCAACCCTCTGCCCGCCGGCGTCGTGGCCATCGTCCTGCTGGGCGCCGGCGCGCTGCTCCTGCGAGCGATCGGGGAAGCGGCCAAAAGCGCCCAGCTCAAGCGCTGGCGCAAGCTGGTCACCGCCACCTCGGCGCTGGACCGGGCGGGGAAAACGCTCAGCGGCCCTATCCCCGAGATGGCCCCGCCGGTCTCACTTTCGGTGCGGATCGAGCCGGGTCTCGCCGCGCCGCGTGGCCCCATACCCGTCGAAAGGATCAGCTGACATGGCCGAGCCGTCGGGCCTCTGCGCTCGCGATCTCCTGCCGCCGACCTTCCGCGGCATCGACGCTGTCGCGGCCCGCGAGAAGGATCGCGACCCGAGCCTGCAACGCCAGCCCATTCCCGCCCTGGCGATGGGTGTGGTCGGCGATAAGGCGAGCGAGGCGGTGCGGTCGGCGCTCGATCTCGACGTCTTCGAGCTGATCGCGCAAGGCTGGGCCAAGGCCCGCGAACTGGAAGCCTACGCTGACGAGACCAAACACCCGCCCGGCGAAACCTCGACGCTGTTCCTCGGCAAGCACGATCTCAGCATCGAGGTCCACCCAGAGGTCACCGTGCTGTTCGGCGGCCTCGGCAAGCTCACCCTGCGCTTCACCCTGGAGCTGTCGGTGGCAATCGAGCTGGCGGAACTGACCATCGTCAGCCAGCACATCACCGAGATCGGCAAGACCCAGTGCTCGCTCAGCGCGGTGCTCAAGTACGGCGAGACGGCGCTGCACGAGCCGCTGGAGTCGCGGAAGTGGACGCTGGCCAAGAGCGTGCGGCTTGATCCCGCCATGCCGCTGGCGCCTTGGCGAGCGCGCCACCCCGCCGAGGGCTGACATCTGGCGCCGCGCCGCCGACGCCCCATCTATGGGGCTCAGCAAGCATAGCAAGGTGGGGAGACTGGCATGGCCGGACCGTTTGGCGCGACATCGACGACGGACGAGGTGCTCGAGGGCGTCGATCTCAGCGGCAAGCGCATCCTGGTCACCGGCGTTTCGGCCGGATTGGGCGTCGAGACCGCCCGCACTTTGGCCGCCCACGGCGCCCAGGTGTTCGGCGCGGCGCGCAGCCTCGACAAAGCCCGCGGCGCCACCGCCGAGGTGGTCGCCGGCGCGAAGAACGGCGGCGGGCTGGAGCTGGTCGAACTCGACCTCGCGTCTCTTGCCAGCGTCCGCGCCTGCGCCGACCGCCTCGTCGCGGCTGGCAAACCCTTCGACCTCGTCATCGCCAACGCCGGTGTCATGGCGACGCCGAAGGGCCAGACCGCGGACGGCTTCGAGACTCAGTTCGGCACCAACCACCTCGGCCATTTTGTGTTCGTGAACCGGATCGCCTCGCTGCTGAAGCCGGGTTCGCGGCTGGTGAACCTCTCCTCGGCCGGGCACCGCTTCTCCGACGTCGACCTTGAGGATCCCAACTTCGAGCACACGCCCTACAACGAGTTCGGCGCCTACGGCCGCTCGAAGACCGCGAACATCCTCTTCGCCGTCGAGTTCGACCGTCGGCACAAGGGCGAGGGTGTGCGCGCCACTGCCGTCCATCCTGGCGGCATTCAGACCGAGCTCGGCCGCTACATGACCCCCGAGGTCACCCAGGCGATGATCGACAGCATCAACTCGACCCCGACCGCCTCCGGCGCCCCGGCGTTCAGCTGGAAGTCGATCCCGCAAGGCGCGGCGACGTCGGTGTGGAGCGGGGTAGTGGCCAAAGCCGATAAGGTCGGCGGCCTCTATTGCGAGGACTGTCACGTCGCTGAGCTGGTCGAAGGCGAAGGCATGGTCCGCGGCGGCGTGCGCGGCTACGCCCTCGACCCCGACCGCGCCAAGGCGCTCTGGGCCAAGAGCGAAGTAATGGTCGGCGAGACGTTCTGAGCCCTCTCGGCTGAACTACCGCTCCGACTCCGCCAGCAACTCCGCCAGGTGCTCCTTCCAGGCCACCGCGTAGGTGTGCGTCCCGTGACCGTGCGTGTTCGGACCGATCGGCAGCAGGACGAAGCGACCGTGCTTGATCTCTTTCACCTGTTGCTCGGCGAGGCCCAATTCGGGCGGGTTGATGAAGTCGTCGGCAGAGTTCACCCACATCACGTAGGCGGTAATCCGGCCCAGCCCTGCCGACGGATCGTAATCGCGCGATGAATCGATCTGGTAGAGTTCGTCGTTGGCGTCGAGCTTGGGCAGTTGCGCCGCCAGCACCCGCGCCAGGTACGCGTCCGCTAAGTCCCGCGTCGGCAGACCTTTCTGCATCTGGTGCGCCGCGCTGCCGGCAATGATGGTGACATCCTCGACCGTGCGCAGCGCCCGCAGCGGCTCGGCCGTGTACTCGCCGCCCATCCAGTCCGGATCGCTCTTGATCGCGTCGATCTCCATATCGCGCCAGACCCGGTTGCGACCGGCGATCTGCACCGCGTTGCAGGCCAGCGGCATCATCGCGTCGATGATGTCTGGCCAGGTCTCGCCCCACATGAAGGTGTGCATGCAGCCCATCGACGTGCCCATCACGAGCCGCAGGTGGTCGACGCGAAGACCCTTGGTGACCAACTCATGCTCGGCCTCGACCATGTCGACGTAGCCATACTTCGGGAAGTGCGCGTGCAGGCCGTCGCTCGGCTTGGATGAGCGGCCGTGACCGATATCGTCGGGGAGGATCAGGTAGTAGCGGCCTGCGTCCAGCAGCTGCCCGGGCCCGAACAGTTCGCCGGAGAACTCGGGCCGCACCAGGCTGGTCCCGGCGCCGCCCGTGCCGTGCATGATCAGGACGGCATTGGTCACATGCCCGGCGGCGTCGCGTTTCGGCGCTCCGAAGGTCGTGTAATGGAGGCTCAGGTGCGGCAGCTTCTCGCCAGACTGAAAGCGGAAGTTGTCGATCACGAAGTCGCCCGCCGTCGGCGCGGGGTCAGTCGGCGCTGCGCCAGCCGGCTGGGCAAAAGCCGGGACCACGGTGGCGAGCGTCAGCGCGCTGGCCGCCGCGATACTCACGAAAAGTCCGCGCACCATCTGCCGATCGCTCCTCTCAGGTCGCGCGCACCTAAAGCCGGCGACGAGTGAACGGCAAGGCTGCGGGGCCGCGCAATCGTCGCTACAAGGCCTGCAACGATAAGCGAGCGGAGGACGACGCATGGCCCCTATTCCCAAGCACGGCACAGTGGCCGTCACCGGCGCAGCCGGCTTCCTCGGCGGCTGGGTGGTGCGGGGGCTGCTGGAAAAGGGCTACCGGGTGCGCGCCTGCGTCCGCAACGCCGACGACCCCATCCGTACCGATTTCCTGAAGGCGATGCCCGGCCACGCTTCCGGACGCTTGACCCTGCACAGCGCCGACCTCGACCAGGCCGGCTGCTTCGACGAGGTGTTCAAGGGTTGCCACGGCGTCGCCCACATCTCCCACGTCAGCACCTACAACGACGCCGACTACGTGCGCGGCGTCTGCGACCACATCATCGCCAGCGTGAACGCCTCGGGCAGTGTGAACCGGGTGGTGGTCACCTCCAGCATCGCCGCGATCATCTCCGAGGTCGACCTGCAGGAGGTGCTGCGCCGGCCGGTGTTCTACGAGGATCGCTATCCGGACGAGATGAACCCGCGGCGCACGCCCGAGCGCGGCCAGGGCTACTCGATGTCCAAGCTGGTCGCCGAGCGCGCATTCTCCGGCGCGGCCGACGCCAGCGGCGCCTGGGATGCGGTCACCTGCTGCCCCGGCGATAACGTCGGCCCGATCCAGTCGGCGCACCAGAAGAACATGGGGCCCTGGCAGCACAACATCGAGACCATGCTCACCGGCAAATACCAGCAGAACGGCGCCTACCGCCCCTGGATGACCGTCGACGTGCGCGACGACGCCGAGTGCCACATCAAGCTGCTTGAGAGCCTCGAGGTGAAGAACGGCGAGCGCTACATCGCCTGGTCGACCGACAAGCGGAACGTCGAGGACATCTGCGCCGACATCGGCCGCCTGCTGCCGGAGCTGAACCTGTCGCCGCCCGAGCTGGTCGACCCGTTCCCCGAGCGGATCCAGGCTCGCGAGGCCGAGTTCCGCGGCATCTGGGCCAAGTGCGAACTGCGCAACGACCGCGCCCGAAACGTGCTCGGCGTCACCTTCCGCCCGCTCGATGACTCCATCCGCGACTGCGTGGAGTCGCTCGTCGCCGTCGCCAAGGTGCAGCCGAACCAGGCGCCAGCCGCGGCCGAAGTCGCCGCCTGACGGTCTGCCCCACGCTCGATGCGCCCAGAAAGTCTCTTCCCGCTGTTCGCGCCGGTGACGGTGCTGAAGGGCGTCGGGCCGCGCGTCGCGCCGATGCTGGAGAAGGTGGCCGGGCCGATCGTCCGCGACGTACTCTTCCTGACGCCGCAGAACCTGGTCCGGCGTTCGCCGGCCAAGACCATCGATGGCCTGCACGGCGAAGAGCAGACCTTCGTCGTCACCATCGACAGCCACCAGAAGCCGGGTCGCCAGGGCCATCCCTGGAAAATCCGGGCCTTCGACGACACCGGCTTCATCACCCTGGTGTTCTTCCGCACCTACGGCTCGACCCTGGAACAGGCCCATCCGAAGGGGTCGGTGCGGGTGGTCAGCGGCAAGGTCGAGCGCAGCGACTTCGACCACACGCTGCAGATCGTCCATCCTGACTATCTGATGCCGGCCGACCGTGCGGCCGAGATCCCCGAGGTCGAGGCGATCTATCCAGCGACCGCGGGCCTGGCGTCACGCGCCATCCGCCGCTTCGCCTTGGAGGCGCTGGACCGCGCGCCGGTGCTGCCGGAGTGGCAGGACGGCGCCTGGATCGGCCGCCAGCGCTGGCCAGGCTGGCGCGAGGCGTTGGAGCGCCTGCACCACCCCTCCGGCGAGGCCGAACTGGCGCCCCAATCCCCTGCCCGCCGCCGTCTCGCCTACGACGAGCTCTTCGCCCACCAGCTGGCGTTGGCTCAGCGCAAGGCGGCGCGCAGAGCCGAGCCGGCCAGGGCTATCGCCGCCAGTCCGCTAGCTGACCGCGTCGAAGCCGACCTCCCGTTCAAGCTTACCGGCGCGCAGGTGCGCTCGCTCTCCGAGATCCGCGGCGACCTCGCGTCCGGCGACCGCATGAGCCGGCTGGTGCAGGGCGACGTTGGCTCGGGCAAGACCGTGGTGGCGATGCTGGCGATGGCCGATGTCGCCGCGGCCGGCCTACAGTCGGCCCTGATGGCGCCCACCGAGATCCTCGCCCGCCAGCATTTCGAGACTCTGGCCGCACCGCTCGCCAGCCACGGGATCAAGGCCGTGCTGCTCACTGGCCGCGACAAGGGCGCGGCGCGGGGCGAGAAGCTGGCCTCGCTCGCCGGCGGCGGCGCGGCGGTCGCAGTGGGCACCCACGCGCTTTTCCAGGACGATGTCGCCTTCCACGCCCTGGCGCTGACCGTCGTCGACGAGCAGCACCGCTTCGGGGTCAACGAGCGCGCCCGGCTGCAGGCCAAGGGCGAGGCCACTCACCTGATCGCGATGTCGGCCACCCCGATCCCGCGCACGCTGGAGCTCACCGTCTTCGGCGACCTCGACGTCTCGCGCATCGACCAGAAGCCGCCCGGCCGCACGCCGGTCGCCACCCGCGCCGCGCCGATGCCGCGGATCGGCGAGGTCGTCGAGCGGCTCCGGACCGCCATCGCCGGCGGCGCGCAGGCGTTCTGGATCTGCCCACTGGTCTCCGAGTCCGAGAAAGCCGACCTCGCCGCCGCCGAGGCGCGCGCGGCGGCGCTGCGACAGGTGTTCGGCGCCAAGGTCGGATTGGTGCACGGCAAACTGCCGGGGCCGGCGAAGGACCAGGTGATGGCCGAGTTCGCCGACGGCCGCCTCTCCGTGCTCGTCGCGACGACGGTGGTCGAGGTCGGCGTCAACGTGCCGGCGGCGACGATCATGGTGATCGAGCAGGCAGAGCGGTTCGGCCTCGCCCAATTGCACCAATTGCGCGGTCGGGTCGGGCGCAGTCGGGCCGAGAGCTCGTGTGTGCTGCTCTACGATCCGCCGCTCTCGGACATCGCCAAGCAGCGGCTCGACATCCTGCGCCGCACCGACGACGGCTTCGCGATCGCCGAGAAGGACCTGGAGCTGCGCGGCGGCGGCGATCCGCTGGGCCTGAAGCAGAGCGGCTTCCCGGCCTACCGCCTCGCCGACCCTGCCGCCCACCGCGATCTGATCGCGGTCGCCGCCGACGATGCGCGGCTGATCCTCTCCCGCGATCCGACGCTCTCTTCAGAGCGGGGCCGCGCGGTCGCCGTGCTTCAGGAACTGTTCGATTGGCGGGCGGGCGCCGGCGGCGAGGCCGGGTGAGCCTTCCGCCACGCAGCGAAGCGCGCCTGCGAGTCGGCCTCCAGGTCGGCCCAGAACAGGTTGTAGGCCGGCTCCCGGGCACGCTCGATCCAGTCGCCGGAGGGGCGCAGCAGATTGGAGCGCGGCGGCGTCACCCTGAGGATGCCACCTTGGCATTGCGCGCCGACCTGGCGGACCATGAAGCCCGGCCGCACGCCCCACTCCAATCCCGTCGCCGCCGCGGCGCCGAGGTTCAGCCGCTCCGGCGCGACGTCCTCGCTGGCTGAACCCAGCAAGGGGTTGACGCAGAGCGGCCGCCGCGCGCCCAGCGGCGTCAGCTGGTCCTGAGCGTCCCACACCATCGCGCGGCTGAGCAGCCGGCGGACGCCGGTGAAATCGCCTTGCCGTACCGCCGACCACGCCACCAGACACCCAGCCTCGTTTCGGCTCTGGCAGGCCTGGACCGGCGCGCCGGCGCCGTATTCGTCAGCTGGCACGACCGTATCGACCAGATAGGCGCCGACCAGCTGACCTCTGAGCGCTTCGTTCGGCGCGATCGCCTCGTTCAGCAGCCGCGCGCCGAGATCGCCGCCCTGCTCGACGCCCACCAGGATGAACGGGCGGCCGCGGTTGTAGCGCGCCAGGTAGAAGTCCCACGCCGCCTTCACGTCACCATAGGCGAACTGCCGAGCCTCGATCGCGTCGTCCCAGAGTGTCGACTTGGTGTAGAGGCTCGCTTGCCGATAGCGCGGCGCATAGAGATCGCCGACCGCATCGAACGGCGCGGCGTAATTGGGCAGCATCACCTGCGCCAGCGCCACCATCGCCGCATGGTCGCCAATCGGCCCGTTCCAGTGCCGCCCGCCGTTGTACGACGTGAACGACGCCGGGTAGGACGTCGGGTGGATGAAGAACACGTCCACACCCTGCGGCGCCACGCTCGGGTCTGGGATCAGCGCCCAGGCGCTGCGCTGATTGTAGTCGGGCGCGGCGGCCTGGTGGTCCTTGCCGAACGGGACTTTCGGGTCGAGCAGCGCCTTGATGATGTCGTCGGTCCAGATCACCGAGGCGATGACCAGCAGGGTCACCACGAGGCCGCCGATGGCCACCAGCCAGAACCTCCACCCGCGACGTCGCTCGGCCATCCGCCACGGTTAGCCGAAGTGGACGGCGGTTGACAGATTGGGCCGATCGCGAGACCCTTGCCCATCGTTCACCGCGCCTCGCGGTGGGACGCGGGAAATGAGTACCGCGGTTGATGGAACGCTCCAGGGCATGCCCAGGGGCGGGATATCTGCCGCGGGGCCGTCGCTAGGAGACGGACTCGTGACCCAGACTTTCACCCTCACCGAGCAGCAGCGCGATGAGTTCGACCGCAGGGGCGTCTTGCGCCTCGAAGGCTTGATCTCGGCCGACCGCGTGGCAAGGGCGCGCGAACTCGTACAGCGCCAGTTGGCGCCGCTCGGCCTCTGGCGCGACGGCGCATGGCGCCTCGAAGCCGTGCCCAAGCCCGGCGCGGTGAACGGCGGCGTCAAAACCTCGAAGGCGATCGGCAACAAACGGCCCGAGATCGAGGCGTTGATCGAAGACCCGGCGCTGCGATCGGTCGTCGACCACTTCCTGGGCGGCCGCCCGTTCGACCGCTCGATGCACCCGCGCCCGACCGTGCTCTTCACCCTGCCGAACACCGAAGTCTGGACGTTGCCGATTGGCTGGCACACCGACACGCCGCGCCTGGCCAGCGGCGAATGGCCTGGCGTCCAGGTGTTCATCTGCCTCGATGCGGTCGAGCCGGGGGGCGGCGGGACGCTGGTCGTCGCAGGCTCGCATCGCCTGCTGAACGACGGCCGCTCGATCGTGCCGAGAGACTTCCCGCGGCTGCTCAACGACGAGCCCTTCTTCCGAGACCTGTTTTCCGGACGCGGCGCACACCATCACGTTGCGAACCTGCCGACCGGTCTTGCGGAAGGCGTCGCGCTCGAAGTGGTCGAACTCACGGGGGCACCGGGCGACGTCTACGTCACCGACCTTCGGCTGCTGCACGCGGCCGCGCCCAACGCCGGCGTCCGGCCGCGGATCATGGCCACGGACCGGTTCCTGCGAGCGGATCTCGTCGGTGAGGTGGCGCAGGCCTACGGCTGGCGGTAGCCCAACGCGGGACTCGCAGTATCATACGTCTCATACTATACGAGCCGTATGAAGGTGACGACGCTCGACGCGCTGCTGCTGTTCCTCGTCTCGCACAAGGCGCAGTCGGGATACGACATTCGGCAGCTGATCCAGTCGACGCCGCTCGGCATCTTCAGTGACAGTCCCGGGGCGATCTATCCGGCGCTGGCTCGTCTCGAGGCTCGGGGGCTGCTGACCAGCGAGGCGGAAGCAGGCGGTCGGCGAAAGCGCGCCTACCTCCGAACTGAAGCTGGCGATCGCGAGCTGCGAGTCTGGCTGCGCAAGCCGGTCGACCTCGACACTGTCACCCGCCGGCCGCAGGAACTCGATCTGCGCCACACCTTGCTCGCCCAGGTCCTCGGACGCGCCGCCGCGATGGATTTCGCCCACGCCTGCGCCAAGCTCGAAACGCAGTACCTGGCCGAGGTGGAGGCGTTTCAAGCCGGTCCCGGCCAGGCGATGGACCGGGCCTCGCAGGAGTCGGTCGACCTGGGTCTGCGCCTGATCCGCACGCGCCTACAATGGCGCCGCGAAGTGCTTTCCACCGGGAGGGACGATGCCGAAGATGAACGCGCTTTGGTCGATCGCTAGCTTTGCGACGCTCCTCACCGGCCCGGCGCTCGCCGCGTCCTGGCATTCGATGCCCACGGCCAGCGTGGCGACCTACCGTTACGAGATGCGTGAAACTGTCGGAACCTCTCCTGCGAAGGGGAACCGGATGGATGTCCGCCTGCACTTCGATGGGAACGGCGGCGTCATCGCCGATGTCATCAGCGTCGCGACCCTCGACGGCGACACCGCCGCGCCAGTCGCGGTCGATCCGAACTGCGCCAAGGCGATGAGTGCGCGGCCGGCTGAAATCGCCTCGCTGCGCCTGTTCCCGCTTAGCGAGGCGCGCGGGAAACTCGGCGACGAGTTCCTGGCGGCTTGCGCGCCGGACGTGGTGTTCCTGCCCCTCACCGACATCCTCAACGTCGTGCTGGTCCAGGCGTCGGACCGCTTTCACGCCCACGACTTGAAGACGGTCGGCCAATCGATCGACTATCCCGGCTTCGCCACCTCGCTAGACCGAACCTGGATTGCCATGACCGAGACATCGGATGGCGGGACCACGCGGCTGGCCGCGTTGGACCCGGACCACGTGACCCTCGACTGGTCGCCCAACATCGCCCGGCTGCATCTGGTGGAGCAGAACGGCGGAAAGCCGACCACCCTCGACGGGACCGAGCACTTCGCGTTCCGCCTGACCTTGGACGCCAAGTCCGGTCAGCTGGAGCGGGCCGACGCGCTCTACGACGACCTCGACGTGACCCTCTCGTCGGCGATGGTGCAGCCCGAGATCCTGCCCCGGCTCAAGATCAAGCGCGCGGTCTCGATCACACGATTGCCCGGTTAGCTCAGAGATAGGGGTCCGGCTTGGCAAGGTAGCCCTTCACGTAGTCGCCGATGCCGTCTTCCAAGCTGGTGAACTGGCCCTCGTAGCCGGCAGCGCGCAGGCGCTCGAGCTTGGCTTCGGTGAAGTACTGGTAGCGGTCGCGCAGGGCGAGCGGCATAGGCACGAAATCGATCTGCGGCGCCACGTCGGCGGCCGCGAACACCGCCTCAGCCATCTCTTTGAACGAACGCGCCCGACCGCTGCCGAGGTTGAACACCCCGTTGATGTCCGGCCGGTTGGCCAGCCACTCGACCACATCGACAACGTCGCGGACGTAGACAAAGTCGCGCAGTTGGCCGCCGTCGGCGACGTCCGGGCGGTACGACTTGAACAGCTTCACCGAACGGCCGTGAGCCACGTCGGGCCAGATCTGCGCCGCCACGGACTTCATCGGCCCTTTGTGCTCTTCGTTCGGCCCGTAGACGTTGAAGAACTTCAGGCCGGCCCACTGCGGCGGTGCGTAGTCGCGAGCGGCCTGGCGGACGGCGAAGATGTCGAACAGCGCCTTCGACCAGCCGTAGGCGTTCAGCGGCCGCAGCGCCGCCAGCGCATCCAGGCCATTGTCGTCGTCGAAGCCCAGCGCCCCGTCGCCATAGGTCGCCGCTGACGAGGCGTAGATGAAGCGACGCTGGAAGTCGGCGCACCAGCGGAAGAGGTCGCGCGAGAGGGTGAAGTTGTTCTGCACGATCTTGTCGGCGTCGACTTCGGTGGTCGATGAGATGGCGCCCAGGTGGATCACCACCTCGACGTCTTGCCAGCGCTTGGAGAGCCAGTCGAACATCAGCTCCGGCGGGGTGAAATCGCCGATCGGGTGCTTGGCGATATTGCGCCACTTGCCCTCCTCGACCTGGCCCAGCCAGTCGCAGACCACGACGTCCAGGTTCCAGTCCTTGGCCAGCCGCGCCACCACGTTGGAGCCGATGAACCCGGCCCCGCCGGTGACGAAGGCGATCTTCCGGGTCATGCGCTGCGGGCCAATTTGCTGATGGTGGCGGTGGTCGAGTGCCCTTCGACGAAGTCTGCCAGGCGCACCTCGCCGCCCCAGCCTTCGACCAGATCGCGGCCGACGACCCCGTCCAGGCTGTAGTCGGAGCCCTTGATCAACACATCGGGTCTGCCCGCCTCGATCAGGCCGACCGGCGTGTCGTCGTCGAAGGCGACCACCAGATCGACCGACCGCAGGCCGGCCAGCACCAGGGCGCGGGACTCCAGATCGTTCACCGGCCGCCCCTCCCCCTTCAGCGCCGTCACCGAACGGTCGGAGTTGAGCCCGACGATCAGCCGGTCGCACCACTCGCGGGCCTGGGCCAGATAGGCGATATGCCCGCGGTGCAGAATGTCGAAGCAGCCGTTGGTGAAGCCGACCTTCAGGCCGCGATCGCGCCATTGCGCTGCTTCGCGCGCCATACGGTCGGGCGTGGCGATCTTGGCCTCGGCCGGCGCGACTCGTTCGAGAATCTCGGCCTCGACAACTTCGTCCGGCGAAGCGGTGGCGGTGCCGGCTTTCTGCACCACCACCCCGGCGGCGAGCAGCGCGAACTCGATCGCCTCGGTCAGGCCCGCGCCGGCCGAAAGCCCGGCACCCAGCGCCGCCAGCACCGTGTCGCCGGCGCCCGACGTGTCGTAGACCTCCGGCGGCGGGCGGCGGAAATGGGCGACCGGCCGGCCGCGCTCCGCCAGCGACATCCCCTTGGCTGCCCGCGTCACCAGCACCGCCTTGCAGCTGCAGACCTCCAGCGCTTTGGCCAGCGCGGCTTCGACCTCGGCGTCGGTCTCGGTCGGCAGGTCGGTCGCGAACGCCAGCTCCGCCGCGTTGGGCTTGATCACATCGGCCTGGCCATAGCGGGCGAACGAGCGGGCCTTGGAGTCCACGATCAGCGCGGCGCCTTCAGCCTTGGCGGCGGCGAGCGCGGCCTCGATCACCGCAGTCGTCACGACGCCCTTGCCGTAGTCAGACAACAGGATCGCGCCCGCGCCCTTGGCCGCCGCTTGCAGCGTCAGGATCACCGACTGTTCCGCCGCCGTGTCGAGGGGCCTCGCGCTCTCGTCGTCAACGCGCAGCAGCTGTTGGCCTGCGGAGACGAAGCGCGTCTTCAGGGTAGTTTGGCGTCCAGGCTCGGTGACCAGGCGGCCTTCGAGCCGCGGCTGCGCCGACGACAGCGCGCGCGCCTCGCGGCCGCCATCATCGTCGCCGATCACCCCCACCAGCGCGGCTGTCGCGCCGAGCGCCGCGGCGTTGCGGGCCACGTTGCCAGCGCCCCCAAGCATCACGCTCTCCCGTGAGCGGGTCATCACCGGGATCGGCGCTTCAGGCGATATCCGCGCGACATCGCCGTAGACGAAGCGATCGACCATCAGGTCGCCGACCGCGACCACCCTGGCGCCGGCGACGCGCTGGAGCAGCAGCTGAAGGCCGGCAAGATCCATCGGGACTCCGCGAACGGGCTACTACATGTCGTTCAATCGGACCCCCGGCCGGAAATGTCCAGCCAGCGCTAGAACGGCACGTCGGTGGCGACGGGCAGCGGCACGGAGGTCACCGGCGGTGTCGGTACGGGCACATGCCAGATCGGGCCGCAGATCGCAGCGGCCGCGCCGGAGCCCGGGCCGATCGAGTGGTCGGCGACGATCTTGTCCCAATCTCCGGCCGTGATCAGGTTGATCAGGTGCGAGAAGCGCAACGACTCCAGGCCGGGGCTGTCCGGCACGATCTTGCCTTGCCAATTGACGAACCTGAGGTCGCCGACCGGGATGTAGGTCGGGATGAAGGCGGAGATCAGGTTCGCGAGCGCTGGCACGTTGCGAAAAGCGGTGACGAAGCCAAGGTCGGGCGGCAGGTGCGGAACGATGTCGTCCTGGTGCTCGTACCGGGTCGAGTGCAGCACCAGCTTCTCGTAGCCATCCGCGAACGCCTGGTCGCCGGCCCGGGCGCCTTCGAAGGTGCAGACGAACGGTGTGAGGCCGGCGGCGACGAACTTCACTGCGGCGATGTCGGCCAGCGCGCCGCCCTTTGAGTGACCGGTGACGTAGAGTGGCTTGGTTTTCGTCGGCAGCGCCTGTACCTGCGCCAGCGTCCACGACCAGAGCTGGTTGCAGGCGTGGCTGAACCCCTGGTGTACCGATCCTGGGACATTCGGGGCGGTGACCACCGGGTCGTCGAGGTCGGTCAGCCAGTCCATAACCATCCGCTGGTGGTCGATGCTGTCGAACGGCTCGGTGCCGCGATAGGCGACGATGATCTCGGCGGCGGTCTCGCCCACCAGCACCGCGTTGATCTTGTCGTCGCCCGCCACCTGCGCCGCCGGCGGCCGCAGCCAGCCGACCAGGCTCGAAGGCGGCGGTGAGGGGCTGGCCGGCGAGTCAGGCGCGGGCCCGGCGGCATTGATCTGGTAGGCCTGCTGGGCCGCGCAGAGTAGCCGCGCTGTGATTGAAAGCGTCATCGATCCCCTCGCAGGTTGTGCGAGTCTCTCTCGCACAGCCGCGCTGGAAATACGAGGGTCAGTGAGCGCGGCGACGCTTCGCCAGCGCGTCGAATTCCATCAGCTCTTGCACCAGCGGCTCGAAGTCCTCCAGACGGACCATGTTCGGGCCGTCGGAGGGGGCGTTGTCGGGATCGGGATGGGTCTCAATGAACACCGCCGCACAGCCCGCCGCCACCGCCGCCCGCGCCAGCACCGGCACGAAGCGCCGGTCGCCGCCAGTGCTCTCGCCCGCCCCGCCCGGCTGCTGCACCGAGTGGGTGGCGTCGAACACCACCGGGCAACCGATCTCAGCCATGATCGCCAGGGAGCGCATGTCGGAGACCAGCGTGTTGTAGCCGAACGAGACCCCGCGCTCGCAGGCCATGACGTTCGGATTGCCGGCGTCCAGCGCCTTGGCGATCACGTTCTTCATGTCCCAGGGTGCCAGGAACTGACCCTTCTTGATGTTGACCGCCCGGCCCGTGCGGGCCGCGGCGACGATCAGGTCGGTCTGGCGCGAGAGGAACGCCGGGATCTGCAGCACGTCGATCACGTCGGCGGCCTGAGCGCACTGGTCGATCTCGTGCACGTCGGTCAGCACCGGCAGGCCGGTCATCTCGCGCACGTCGGCGAAGATCGGCAGCGCCTGACCGAGGCCAATACCGCGCCCCGCGCTCCCAGAGGTGCGGTTCGCCTTGTCGAACGAGGTCTTGTAGATCAGCCCGACCCCCAGCCGCTCGGAGATTTCCTTCAGCGCGTGGGCGGTCTCCAGCGCGTGCTGCCGGCTTTCCAGCGCACAGGGCCCGGCGATGATCGACAGCGGCTCGGCATTGCCGAAGCGCACCGTGGCGCCTCCCGCAACCCCAACCTCGACGACCGCGTTAGGTTGAACAGACAAGCGACGAGGCTCCGATCCAATTGAGCTTGAGCTGCGTAGACATGGCGCGAGGGGATGACCGGCGCAAGCCGGCCATTCGCCCCGCCCCGACGGATGTCGGTGATGGTCTGCGGGGTAGATGCCGGTGGTTGACGCGACACTGAACGATTGGCGGGCCGCGACGGTCGGCCTTCATGACCCCGAACTGCGCAAGGCGCCCGCCGCCTTCCGTACGGTGTTGCGAATCGCCTCCGAGAACTGGGAGTTCGGCCGGCTCACCTTCGAGCTTCCTTCCGGCCGCGAAGTACGCGTCGACGGCGCCCGGCCCGGTCCGGACGCCCGCCTGATCGTCAAGGATTTCCGGTTCCTGTCGCGCGTCCTCGCCGCCGGCGACATCGGCTTCGGCGAAGGTTTCATGGCCGGCGAGTGGGACACACCGGACCTCGCCGAGCTGCTCGAAGCTTTCACGGTCAATCTCGACCGCCTCTACCAGCTGCTCGAGGGCGGGTTCTTCTGGCGGGCGATCAATACTTTCGTCCAAATGTTCAACCGCAACAGCCGCCGCGGCTCGAAGCGCAACATCCTGGCCCACTACGATCTCGGCAACGCATTCTACTCTCGCTGGCTCGACCCCTCGATGACCTATTCGTCGGCAAGGTACGAGCGGCCCGGCCAGTCGCTGCGCGAGGCCCAGCGCAACAAGTACGCCAGCCTCGCGCGCCAGATCGCACTTGGCCCCGACAACCACGTGCTGGAGATCGGCTGCGGCTGGGGCGGCTTCGCCGAGTTCGCCGCCGGCGAAGTCGGCGCCAGCGTCACCGGGATCACCATCTCCCAAGCTCAGTACGACTTCGCCAAGCGGCGAATCTTCGAGCAAGGCCTCGCCGAACGGGCCGACATCCGGCTGGTCGATTACCGCGACGTCTCCGGAACATTCGACCGGGTCGCGTCGATCGAGATGTTCGAAGCGGTCGGCGAGGAATTCTGGCCAGCTTACTTCAGCAAGATCGACCAGGTGCTGACGCCAGGGGGCCGCGCCGGCCTGCAGATCATCACCATCCGCGACGAGCTCTTCGACCATTACCGCCGCCACGCCGACTTCATCCAGAAGCACGTCTTCCCTGGCGGCATGCTGCCCTCCGAAACCCGGCTGAAGGAAGAGACGGCGCGCGCCGGCCTCGAATGGCGCCACATCGTCCACTTCGGCCAGAACTACGCCGACACCCTCGCTGAATGGGCGCGCCGGTTTGACGCCGCCTGGGACGACATCAGCAGCCTCGGCTTCGACGAGCGCTTCCGCCGGCTCTGGCGTTTCTATCTCGGCTACTGCGAGGCGGGCTTCCGCACCGAACGGACCAACGTGGTCCAGCTCAGTTTGTCGAAGGGGTAAGGGCGGCGCTAAGCTGGCGGCCGCTTCGCCGGAGGCCGCCATGGACGGGCTGCAGTTCATCTACTTCGCCGACCCGATGTGTTCGTGGTGCTACGGCTTCGCGCCGGTGATGCGGGCGCTCAGGCGCCGCTACGGCGACGTGCTGCCGATCCGCCCGGTGATGGGCGGCCTTCGCCCTGGCACGACGGAGCCGATGCCGGAAAAGGCGCGGCAGAGTCTGGTCGGCCACTGGGACGAGATCGGCGAGCTCACCGGCCAGCCGTTCGACCACAGCCTCGAGTCCCGCGAAGGTTTCGTCTACGACACCGATCCGGCGGCGCGGGCTGTGGTGCTCGCCCGGCGCACCAGCCAAGCCGACGCCCTCGACTACCTCGAACGCGCACACACCGCGTTCTACGCAGAGGGCCGCGATGTCACCGATGTCGCGGTGCTGGCCGACCTCGCCGCCGAGCAAGGCTTCGATCGCGGCGCGTTCGAAGCCGCCATGGCCGACGAAGGCCTCAAGCAAGAGACCTGGCGCGACTACGCCATCTCCCAGCGAGCCGGCGCCACAGGCTTCCCCACCTTGATTGTCGGCCCCAACGCCGACGGAACCTACGCCCTGGTCACTCGCGGCTATCAGGGGCCCGAGCCGATCCTCGCCAGCATCGACGGCTGGCTCTCGGGCGTGCGTTCAGCGGCCGGCTGAGGCGAAGTCAGCCAAGGCGGCCGACACGCGGGTCATCACTTCGTCCCAGTCGCCAGGCGCATGCTGATGGAACAGCCGCGCGGTCGGATACCACGGGCTGTCCTCGCGCCCGTCCAGCCACCGCCAGCAGCCGGCGAAACGCGACAGGATCCAGACCGGCTTGCCGAGCGCGCCAGCGAGGTGCGCAACCGCCGTATCCACGCTGATCACCAGGTCGAGGTTCGCGATCAGCGCAGCGGTGTCGTCGAAATCGCGCAGGTCGGCGGTGAGATCGACCAGGGCCATGCCGGCCGGCGGATCGACAGCCTGCGTCGCGGGTTCGCCCTTCTGCAAGCTCACGAAGGTAATCCCCTCGACCCCGGCCAACGGCGCGTACCTGGCGAGCGCAATGCTGCGCCGGCGGTCGGTCGCGGCGAGCGTGGGAAACGCCCGGTGTCCGTCTCCGGCCCAGACCAGACCGACCTTCAACCCACCGCCGCCGGCTAAACGCTCCGACCACAGCGCCGTCTTGTCCAGGTCGGCGACGAGGTAGGGCGTCGCCGACGGCACGGTCTCCAGCGTTGTGCCGAACAGCTTCGGCAGCGACATGAGCGGAACCTGGACGTCGTAGGCCGCGTCCGGGGGTAGACGAGCGACGACCTCGAGCTCCGGCATCGAACGCTTGAACAGCGTGACCAATCCCGGCTCGGTCTTCAGCGTCACCACAGCGCCAGTCGCCGCGACCATCGGGGCGAAGCGACTGAACTGCAGCCGGTCGCCGAAACCCTGCTCGCCGTGAATGAGGATCGTCTTGCCTGCCAAGTCCTCGCCGCGCCACTCCGGCCACGGACCTGCCGACCGCGTGTCGCTCCCTGGCACGTTCCAGCGCCAATCGTACTCTTGGAACCCGTGTTTCAGGTCGCCCAGCGCCAGCAGGCTGGCGGCGCGGTTGAGGTGGGCGATGCAGAAGTCCGGGTCGAGCGCGAGCGCCTCGTCGTAGCAGACCAGCGCCTCGGGCAGCCGACCGTGATCGAAGAGGGTGATCCCGCGATTGTTGCGGGCGGAGGCGAAGGTGGGATCGAGGGCGACTGTCGCGTCACAGGCCGCCAGCGCTTCGTCCAACAGGCGCAAGTCCAGCAACGCCAGCGCCCGATGATTGTAGGCCTCTGTGTAGCCATCCCGCAGTTCGATCGCCCGCTCGGCGCTGGCCAGCGCCTCGTCCGAGCGCTTCAGGTCGTTGAGCACCTTGGCGCGGTTGGCGTGCGCCTCCGGCATCGACGGCCGGCGCTGGATCGCGGCGTCGAAACTGACCAGCGCCTCGCTGGGTCGGCCCAGGCGATCGAGCATGCCGCCGCGGTTGATGTGCGCCTCGATAAGGTCGGGATTGAGCGCCAGCGCCCAGTCGAAGTTGCTCAGTGCTTCGTCCAGCCGCCCGAGCGCGCTCAGCGCCGCGCCCAGATTGTAGTAGCCGGCGGCATAGCCCGGGCCGGCAGCGAGCCCCGCCTCATAGCTGGCGATCGCCGCCTCGCCGTCGCCAAGTCCCATCAGCGCGTTGCCGAGATTGGTGTGGGCGCCGACATTGGCCGGGTCGAGCTGCAGCGCCTGCCGGCTGGCTTCGGCCGCCTCCTCGAACCGCCGCAGCTCGATCAAGCCCATGCCGAGATTGCTGAGCGCCATCGCGTTGGGCGGGCCAATCTCCAGCGCCCGCTCGATCGCGGCTACGCCCTCTTCGAACCGCCCCGCCTGCAACGAGATAGCGCCGAGTAGATGCCGCGCGTCTAAGTGGTCGGGCTGGATGGCCAGCTGTTGCTCGTAGCACAGCTGTGCTTCGTCCAGCCGTCCCGCTTGGTGGAGCGCCAGGCCCTGGTCGAACGGCGATGTCGGGTCGGCGAGGCTCATCGACGGCCAATGTAGCCGGCTTGCGAGGCGAGGTCGAAGGCGGCGGCCAGGCTTCTGTCGCGCTTGCCCCTTGCGTCCTTGGCCGCGCCCCGCGATTTAGCGGTCATGATTGCTGCTTCCGCGCTCGATCTCATCGGCGACACCCCGCTTATCCGCCTGAAAGCCGCCAGCGAAGCGACCGGGTGCGAGATCCTCGGCAAGGCGGAGTTCCTCAATCCCGGCCAGTCGGTGAAAGACCGCGCCGCGCTCTGGATCGTCCGCGACGCCGAGAAGCGCGGCATGCTGAGGCCGGGCGGCCGCATCGTCGAAGGCACCGCCGGCAACACTGGAATCGGACTGGCCATGGTCGGCCGCGCCCTCGGCTACCGCACCACGATCGTCATCCCGCGCACCCAGAGCCAGGAGAAGAAGGACGCGATCCAGCTGATGGGCGCCGAGCTGGTCGAGGTCGACGCGGTCCCCTACGCCAACCCCAACAACTACGTCCGCTACTCCGGCCGCCTCGCCGAAGAGCTGGCGGCCAAGGAGCCGGCGGGCGCGATCTGGGCCAACCAGTTCGACAATGTCGCCAACCGCCAGGCCCACATCGACGCCACCGGCCCGGAGATCTGGGCGCAGACCCACGGCAAGATCGACGGCTTCATCTGCGCGGTCGGCACCGGCGGGACGCTGGCCGGGATCGCCGAATTCCTGCGCACCCAGAAGTCCGACATCGCCATCGGCCTCGCCGATCCCGGCGGCGCGGCGCTCTACGAGTATTACGCCCACGGTGAGCTGAAGGCCGAAGGCACCTCGATCAGCGAAGGCATCGGCCAGGGTCGCATCACCGCCAACCTCGAGGGCCTGGTGGTCGACTACCCCTACCGCGTCACCGACGAGGAGATGATGCACGCGATCATCGATCTTGCCGATGAAGGGCTGGTCATGGGCGGCTCGACAGGCATCAATGTCGCCGGCGCCGTGCGGCTGGCGCGCGAGCTTGGGCCGGGCAAGACGATCGTGACCATCCTCTGCGACTACGGCTCGCGCTATCAGAGCAAGCTCTTCAATCCTGCGTTCCTGAAAGAGCGCAACCTGCCAGTTCCGCCCTGGCTGGAGGGGTGAACATGACCGGTCCTCTCGTCTCCACCGAATGGCTCGTCGAGCACCTGGAGGACCCGACCCTCGTCGTCCTCGACGGCAGTTGGCACATGCCCGCCGACGGCCGCGACGCCAAGGCCGAGTACGGCGCCGGCCACATCCCGGGCGCGGCCTTCTTCGACATCGACGCGATCTCCGATCACACGAGCCCCCTGCCCCACATGCTGCCGGCGCCGCAGGCGTTCGCCACCGCGGTGCGGCGGTTGGGCGCTCAGGCGGACTCCACGATCGTCGTCTACGACACTGTGGGCGTCTTCTCAGCGCCGCGTGTCTGGTGGGAGTTCCGCGCGATGGGGCACGATCGGGTGTTCGTGCTCGACGGCGGACTGAAGAAGTGGGTCGCCGAGGGTCATCCGGTCGAGGCTGGCTGGCATGAAGCCGAGCACGGCGAGTTCAAAGCCCACCCCATCCCGACGCTATTGGCGGACAAGGCGGCCGTCGGCGCGGCGCTGAAGGCGAAGTCGGCGCAGGTGGTCGACGCGCGTTCGGCGACCCGGTTCCGGGGTGACGCGCCTGAGCCGAGGCCCGGTCTGCGCGCCGGTCACATGCCAGGCGCCCTCAACGCGCCCTGGTCGGGCATGGTCACCGCCGAAGGAACCCTGGCGGCGCCCGCCGAGCTGATGAAGGCGTTCGACGCGGCCGGTGTCGACCTCGCCGACCCGATCATCACCACCTGCGGCTCCGGCATCAGCGCTTCAATCCTGGCGTTGGGCCTAGCCGTGCTCGGCCGCAGCGACGTCGCGGTCTACGACGGCTCTTGGTCCGAGTGGGGCGCGGCTGCCGATACCGCTGTCGCCACTGGGCCGTGACTGTCGTGATCCGGTCAGGCACGCCTAGCGATCTGCCGCTCCTGGCCGCGATCGAAGACTCGGGCGCCGAGACCTTCACCCGCTACGGCGCCCCGCTCGCGGACGGCTCCCCACCCGCGCCGGACGACCAGTGGGACGCGGCGCAGGCCGCCGGGCTGCTCTGGGTGGCCGAGGATACCGAGACCGGCTTGATCGGCTTCCTGGCCGCTGAGCGGGCCGGCAGCGGCCTCTACATCGAGGAAGTCGATGTGCTGATGGAATACCAGCAACAAGGCCATGGTCGTCGCCTGATGCAGGTGGCCATCGACTGGGCGCAGGCGCAAGGCCTCGCCGACGTCACCCTCACCACCTTCACCAACATCCCCTGGAACGCGCCGTTCTACGCCTCGATGGGCTTCGTGCAGGTCGACGGCGAGGCGTTGACACCCAAACTCGCCGCGACGCTGGCGGACGAAGCGGCGCGCGGCTTCGAGGATCGCTGCGGCATGCGGCTGGCGTTATGACCAAGACGCCCGCCGAGCCCAGCCAGGCGACCCGCCTGATCCGGTCCGGCAAGGCGCCGGCGAAGCTGCTGCGCACGGTGGGGCCGCCGGTGCAGAAAGGTTCGACCGTGCTCGTGCCCGACGCCGCCGCGCTCTACGACGAGCGCCAGGCCACCTATGGCCGCGCGGGCCTCGCCACCCAGGAGACGCTGATCTCGGCGCTGGCCGAGCTCGAAGGCGCGCGCAAAGTCGTGCTCTTCCCCTCCGGCCTCTCGGCGGTGACCGGGACGATCCTGGCGGTGACCAAGGCCGGTGATGAGGTGCTCATCACCGACAGCGTCTACAAACCCGTCCGCCGCTTCTGCGATCGCGTGCTCGCCCGCTTCGGCGTCAAGGTCCGCTACTTCCCGGGCGATGCGCCGCCGGACGCGGTGCTGGCCCTCGCCACCCCGGCCACGCGGCTGATCGTGCTGGAGTCGCCGGGCTCGCTGACCTTCGAGAT
This sequence comes from Caulobacteraceae bacterium, assembly GCA_036494265.1. GTDB lineage: Bacteria > Pseudomonadota > Alphaproteobacteria > Caulobacterales > Caulobacteraceae > Acaudatibacter. The sequence goes on from DASXOP010000043.1 coordinate 28,895, forward strand.
GCAGGATGCGCCGGCCATCGCGGCGGCGGCCAAGGCGCGCGGCATCCTCACCTTGATGGACAACACCTGGGCCGCCGGGCTGCTCTTCAAGCCGCTCGCTCACGGCATCGACCTCAGCGTCCAGGCGCTGACCAAGTACGTCGGCGGCCACTCGGACGCGTTCATGGGCGCGGCCGCGGCGGCCACACCGGTGATGGAGCAGGCGTTGCAGCGCGCGGTGCTCGACTTCGGCTGGTCGGTCGCCGCCGACGACGCCTACCAGATGCTCCGTGGTCTGCGCACCCTGCCGACCCGGATGGCGCGGCATGGCGGCTCGAGCCTGCAAGTCGCCGCGTGGCTCGCCGAACAGCCCGAGGTGCTGAGGGTGCTCCACCCCGCCCTCGCCGGCGCGCCCGGCCACGACCTCTGGCGCCGCGACTACGCCGGCGCGGCAGGCGTGTTCGGCGTCGTGGTGAGGCCGGCGTCGAAGCGGGCGATCGAGGCGTTCCTCGATACGCTGACGCTATTCGGCCTCGGCTTCTCCTGGGGCGGGTTCGAGAGCCTGGCGTTGAACGCCGATCCCCAGTTCGACACCCGCACCCTGCAGCGCGGCTACGGCGGATCGGTGATCCGGCTCAATATCGGCTTGGAAGACCCGGACGACCTGATCGCCGACCTGCGTCGCGGCTTGGACGCTTTCGCCGCCGCCGATTGATCGCGCGGCGCCGGCCAGACTAAACACGACCATCGAAGTCGGGGAGAGACACGCATATGCCGCTGAAAGTCGTTGGATCTGGACTGGGCCGCACCGGCACCAAGTCCACCCAGACCGCGCTTAACATGCTGGGTTTCGGCCCCTGCCACCACATGGTCGAGGTGTTCCGCAACCCGGCCAGCATGCAGCAATGGATCGACGCCAGCGAAGGCCGCCCCGACTGGGACGCGATCTTCAAGGACTACTCGTCGATGGTCGACTATCCCGGCGCCGTCTACTGGCGCGAACTCGCCGCCTTCTATCCGGACGCCAAAGTGCTGCACACGGTGCGCGACCCGGACAAGTGGTTCGACTCCACCCAGTCGACGATCTTCACGCCCGACAGCAACACGCGCTCCAACGGCGACGACACCCAGTCGAGGTTCTTCCGCAGCTTCACCGGCCCGATGCGCGACCACCTCGACGACCGCGCGTTCATGACCGCCCATTTCCGCGCCCATACCGAGGCGGTGAAGGCGGCGATCCCGGCCGAGAGGCTGTTGATCTACGAGGTCGGCGAGGGCTGGGACCGGCTCTGCAAGTTCCTGGGCGTGCCGGTTCCTGAGGAGCCCTACCCGTCAGAGAACTCCCGCGCCGAGTTCATGGCCCGTCAGCAGGCCGCCCGCGAGGCTGCGGCGAAGCAGGCGGCGTCGCAGTAGCGGCTAGACTCAGCGCCCCATCCCGCCGCGTCGCCAGCGGCCGAGGTCGTTGAGAATTTCGCGCGCCGCGTTGTGCCCCGGCGCGCCAGTGACGCCGCCGCCGGGGTGCGTGCCGGCGCCGCACTGGTATAGGCCCGTCAGCGGCGTGCGGTAGTGGCCGTGACCGAGTACTGGCCGGGCCGAGAACATCTGATCCAGCGTCAGCGCTCCATGCATGATGTCGCCGCCGACGAGGCCGAACTTCCGCTCCAGATCGGGTGGCGTCAGCGTCATCCGGCCCAACACCGACGCCTTGAAGCCGGGCGCAGCGCGATCGACCGTCTCGATCATCAGGTCGGCCACCTCCTCGCGATGATCGTCCCACGATTGGCCGTCAGGCAATTCGGGCGCCACGTGCTGGCAGAACAGGCTGGCGACGTGCTGGCCGGGCGGCGCCAGACTGTCGTCCAGGGTCGACGGGATCAACAGCTCGACGATCGGTTCCTTCGACCAGCCGTGGGCGCGGGCGTCGGCATAGGCGCGCTCCATATAGGCGAGGCTGGGGGCGATGATGATGCCGCCGGTCAGATGATCGCCGGGCTCGGGCAGGCACTTGAAGCGCGGCAGCTCCGAGAGCGCCACGTTCATCCGCAGCGTCGCCGAACCACAGCGATAGCGATCGATCCGCTCGTTGAAGTCGGCCGGCAGCAACGCTGGGTCGACGATCCGCTGGAACAGCAGCTTGGGGTTCAGGTTCGAGACGACCGTGCGGGCGTCGAACCGGTCGCCTGCCTCGGTGACCACCCCGATCGCGCGGCCTTTCTCAACCAGCACCTCGGCCACCGCGGCATCTGTGCGGATATCGACGCCCAGCGCGGCGCAGGCCCTCGCCATCGCCTGGGTGATCGCGCCCATGCCGCCGATGGCGTGGCCCCAGACGCCCTTCTTGCCGTTCACCTCGCCGAACACATGGTGCAGCAGCACATAGGCGGTGCCGGGCGAGTAGGGGCTGGCGTAGGTGCCGACGACGCCGTCGAAGCCGAACGCCGCTTTGATCGGATCGCTCTCGAACCAACCATCCAGCCAGTCGCCGGCCGACTGTGAGAACAACGCCAGCAGATCGCGCCGCGCCGTGGTGTCCAGCTTGCTGAGGCTTCGGCCGAGCGAAGCGCCCTTCAGCAACTCGCCGAGACTGGCGAGCCCGCCTTCAATCTCGACGTTGGGCGGCGTCATCAGCACGAGCTCGCGCAGCACGTCGGCTATGGCTTCGAGCCGGGCGTAGTAAGCCTCCAGCCGCGCCGCATCGCGGGTCGAGAACCGGGCGACCTCCTCCTGGGTGCGGCCTTCGCCGACGACCAGGTAGTTCGCGTCGTCCAGCGGCAGGAAGTTGGAGACGCGGCGGTGGACGATGCTGAGGCCGTGGCGAGCGAGGTCCATGTCGCCGATGACCTTCGGGTTCAGCAGCGAGACGGTGTAGCTGGCGGTCGAGTTGCGGAAGCCGGGCCAGAACTCCTCGGTCACCGCCGCGCCGCCGACGACGCCGCGCCGCTCCAGAACCGTCACCTTCAGTCCAGCCCTCGCGAGATAGAAGGCGCAGACGAGGCCGTTGTGGCCGCCGCCGACGATCACGACATCGCTTGTGTGGGTGGCCACCTCAGGCGTCCCGCGGCGGTTGGCGCAACGCCGCTTCGGGGATCGCCGCCCTCATCCGCTCGGCGAAACTGGCGAGGCAGGGCTCGGCCGGCGACAGCGGTCCGCTGACGTAGCTCGATGATGCCATCCCCGCTTGCACCCGGGCGATCAGCGCGGTGTCCTCGGCGTTGACCTGCCGGTTGATGCGCCAGTTGAGGTAGCGCGCGGCGCGGGTCTCGCGGCGGTCATCCGGCCGCGCATAGGCGATCTCGCGGATCAGGGTCTCCGTCGCCGACACCGGGATGAACTGCATGAAATCCACTTGGTCCGGATAGACGTCGAACGCCAGGTTCGGCCAGAGCTTGTAGTAGTTCCAGGTGCGCCGCAGCGTCGGCGGCAGGTGGTCGAACCCGCCCAGCAGCGCCTGATACCCGCGCTCCGACCAGGCCGACGACGGCGCTTCGGTGATGATGCCAGACATCTTATCGACCCAGGGCTGGGCCTCCAGCGCATAGGTGCCGGCGAACAGCCGCGCGAGACCGGGGTGGGCGACGGGGATGTGCAGACCGTCTGCATAGTTGTCGGCGATATTCTTCCAGTTTACCGGACGCGGCCGCAGCACCACCTTGCCCCGCGGCTGCAGCGTCTCGAAGCCGTAGGGCTCGATCTCGGCGGCATAGGGCGACATCATCTCGGCGACGCTGGGGCCGCCGGGCTCGAAGCGCACGAAGACGAAGCCGTTCCAGATCTCTTGCTCGACCGGCTTCAGGCCCAGGTCGGACGTATCGATCCCGTCGAACCCCTGCCACCGCGGGATCGCCGCCAGCCGGCCATCCAGGCCGTAGCTCCAGGCGTGGTACGGGCACACCAGCCGATGCCCGCAGTTGCCCGAAGTCCCATCGGCGATGCGGGACGCGCGGTGGCGGCAGACATTGTGGAAGCTGCGCACAGCGCCGCCGTCGCCGCGCAAGGTCACCACCCGCTCATCCAGGAAGTCGAACGCCTGGTAGTCACCAGGCGCCGGGACGTCGTTGAGGTGGCAGACGATCTGCCAGCTCCGTCGGAACAGTCGCTGGCGTTCGAGTTCGAAGAACGCCGGGTCGGTGTAGAGCCAGGCCGGCAGGCTCTCGGCCCGGCCGGTGGCAACATGTTTGGAGGTGACGGGCGCGTTCATGGTGCGGCCCTCGCCCGGCGCCGCCACCGCGCGGCGAGATAAAACGCGACGCCTGAGAAGATCAACACCGCGGACGCCAGCACCAGTTTCAGCACCTCGGTCGGCTGGTCCTTGGCGTCTGGACTCGGAACCAGCGTGCAGAGCGCCGCGACGACGGTCGCAACCAGCCCCACCCCGCCCACCGCCAGCGCCGCGCGCGGCCCGCCCGGCATCCGCCACGCGTCCGCCGCCGCGGCCTTGCCCTGGACGGCCAGGAACACCGCGAACAGGAACAGGAACGGCAAGGTGTAGGAGAGCACGCTCATCGCGACCAGGAAGTCATAAGCGCCTTTAAGCGTATCCCCCGCCTGCGAGACCACCACGATCACCGCGACGATCGCTGTCTGCACCGCGATCGACACCACCGGCGCGCCCGATCGCGGGTCGCGCTTGCCGAACGCGGCCGGCAGGAACGCGTCGATCCCAGCGGCGAACGGCAGCCGCGCACCGACGCCGAACCAGGCGCTGTACGATCCCAGCGAGCACAGGAACCCGCCCATCAGCACCAACGGCGCGATGGGGCCGAGGCCCAACGTCTTCAGACCCAGGATCAGCGCGTCAGGCAGGCCGGAGAGCCGGGTCGCCGTCTGCGGGTTCAGGATCACTAGCAGCGAGCCGGTGCCTACCAGGTAGAACGCGATCTGCACCAGCGCGACGCTGGCCAGCACGCCCAGGATCACCCGCATCCCGCCACGCACATCGTTGCGCAGGAACGCCAGCGCCTCCGAGCCGCCGACCCCGAACACCATCGTCGCCCAGAGGATCGCGCCATTGGCGTCCAGCGGCGGGCGGTAGCTGGCGTGGACGAAGTCTGTCGCCGACCCCTGGCGCAGGCCGACGCCGATCGCCGTCAGCGTCAAGAGGCCGACCAGGGCGAAGTTGGAGCCGCCGCCGATGTTCGAGAGCCACTTGCCCGTACCCAGCCCGAGGTAGTGCAGCGCGCCGACCAGGATCGAGAGCGCGACCGCGGCGCCGGTGAACAACCACGGCTGCTCCAGCAGCGGCTTGCCGGCTGGGCCCAGCGCCAGGGCGAACAGGTTGAGCATGAATACCAGGACGCCGGAGAAGAACGGCAGATTGGACATCCAGTAGAGCCAGCCGCAGAGGAAGCCCCAGAACGGGCCGAAGGTCTGGCTGGTCCAGCCGTAGACCCCGCCCTCCCCTGGAAACCGAGCGGTCAGCTCCGCCGTCGCTACGATCAACGGGCCGGAGAACACCACCACCGCCAGCACCCAGATCGGAAGCGACGCCGGGCCGGCGGCCGCGGCGACGCTGATCCAGCGGATCGAGAGCGCCATCGAGGCCGCATAGAAGAAGAGATCGGCGAGCCCGAGCGTCCTGGCGGGTGCGGCGGCAGTCAGGTGGCGTTCCTCCAGACTCCGACCATGTCGGCATTCGCGGCGCGAGCCAACGCTTGTTCCGCCCTCAGAGATCCTTCTCGGCCAAGCTACGGAACGCGTCCGGTACGGAGTGCAGCCCGCCAACCATCCCCGATGCGTAGGTCACCGCCTCTGGACCAAAGCGATCGCGGATCGCATCGACGGCCCGGTCGGCGCGCAGCTTCGCGATCCCCTTGCGCGTGCCGGGCCGGCGCCCATCGTCGGCCAGGCGGAACGGCAACTCGAGTTGCGGAAACGGGTCTTCGCCGAGATTCGAGCCCGAGATCGCGAGCAGGGAGATCGTCCGCTCGGCCGGATGGTCGGCCAGCACGCCGCGCACGAGGTCGACCGCGATCTCCATCAGAGCCGTGGTGGCGCTGATCGGCGCCGGCAGCGTCAGCGCCCGGGTGACCGACCGGAGGTCGGCGAAGCGCACGCGCACGGTCACGGTGCGGCATGGGCGATCCTTGGCGCGCAGCCGCCGCGCGATTCGGTCGGCCAGGTGCTGCAACACGGGGCGGAAGACCCGCTCTGTCGCCGGCTGCCGTCCCAGCGCCGACTGAGCGCCGGCCGAATGGGCGCGGCGTTCTCGTTGGATCACCCGTGGATCGCTGTTCCAGGCCAGCGCCCTCAGCTTGCGCCCGACAGCGCGGCCCAGCAGACGCTCCATCGATCCGGGCGCGCTTTGCGCCAGCTGGCCGATGGTCTCGATGCCGGCGTCCGCCAGCCGCAGCCGCGTCGCCGGGCCGACGCCCCACATCAAGCCGACCGGCAGGTCGTGGAGAAAGGCAAGTTCCGCGGCGGGGTCGACAAGCACGAGGCCGTCAGGCTTGGCGACCTGAGAGGCGATCTTCGCCAGATGCTTGGTGCGCGCGACGCCGATCGAGATCGGCAGGCCAAGTTCGGCGCGGACCCGCGCGCGCACCCGCTCGGCTATGGCTATCGGTGCGCCGAAGAGCCGCCGCGAGCCCGCCACGTCCGCGAACGCCTCGTCGATCGAGATGCGCTCGATGTCCGGCGTGTAGTCGGCCAGCACGGCGATCGCCGCGTCGCCCAGGCGCTGGTATTCGCTGAAGTGGCCGCCGGTGAAGATGAGGTCGGGACAGAGCTCGCGCGCTCTGCGCCCCGGCATGCCGCTCCTGACCCCGAACGCGCGCGCCTCATAGGAGGCCGCGAGCACGACCCCACCGCCGACTGCGATCGGCCTGCTGCGCAGTTCCGGCTGCAGCAGCTGCTCGACCGACGCGTAGAACGCATCCAGGTCTGCATGAAGGATCGACGCGTCCATCGGACGATGTTCTTTATTTGTTCGCGGCCCGTCAAGCCGATGGATTTCTCTGTTTCACGCGCTCGCCAACAGCGGGCTTCACACAGCCTGAGAAGACTCACCAGAGGAATGCAAACGTTGGGTAGAGAAGGTGGAGTAGTGCTCGCCGTCCGATAGTGCGGGTTGGCAAGTACGCTGGGCGCCTCCCGTCAAATCGACGACAGCAACAAAGAGAATTTGACGCGCCACTGAGTTTGCTATCTGTGAAATCGATGGCTATGCGCCACAGAACTTGAACCTTTGGGGAATACAATGGCAGTATTTTCGGGAAACAATCCCGTACCCTCGAATTTGTTTAATAACGCGAATTTCCCGGCTTTCCCAAAGCCTCCAACGCCGCCCGCGCCCGCGCCAACTGGCAGCGCAACCAACGACCAGATACTGAAGCGACTTCACGCGATCGAAACCCAAATGATCAAGAATATGACTCACACTGAAGCTGTGGTCGCGGCGGCCGTTAAGGCTATCCTCGCTTACCAATCCCGCTAGCGTTCTGTTCTGAACGACCGCGCCGCGTACAACGAGCGGATAAGCTCATCCTTGATGAGCTATCTACTTGGGACTGGATTTGTCGGGTTCCGGCGGATCGACACCTGAACTGTCTGACGCGCTAGCACCTTGTCGCCCCTCCGAAGAGGACTGTCCGATGTCGGTCCCGCCGCGCTCCCTTAAGGCGCGCGACATCGCGCATGTGGTGCACCCCGCTACAAACGCCCGCCGGCATGAAGTCGTTGGGCCTATGCTCATCGACCGAGGCAGCGGCATCAGCGTGTTCGACGACCAGGGTCGCGAATATATCGAGGCGATGTCCGGGTTATGGAGCGTCGCGGTCGGCTTTGGCGAAGAGCGCCTGGTCGAAGCCGCCGCGCGTCAGATGCGCCGCCTTTCGTTCTACCCCACGTTCGCGCACAGCTCGAACGAGCCGTCGATCCAACTCGCGACAAAACTGGTTCAGATGACGCCGGCGGGGCTCGACCGGGTGTTCTTCGCGAATTCCGGTTCGGAGGCCAACGACACAGTCGTCAAGCTGGTCTGGTACTACAACAACGCCATCGGTCGGCCGAACAAGAAGAAGTTCATCGCCCGCTATGGCGGTTACCACGGCGCCACGGTCGCGGCGGGCAGCCTGACCGGCATGCAGATCAACCAGAGTGGCTTCGACCTGCCCCTTCCCTTCGTCCACTATGTCAGTTGCCCGCATCAATATCGCTTCGGCGTCCCTGGCGAGAGCGAGGCGGACTTCACCGACCGCCTGGCGGCCGATCTCGAGGCGACGATCCTCGAGGCGGATCCAGACACCGTCGCCGCCTTCATCGGCGAGCCGCTGATGGGCGCGGGCGGCGTGCTGGTTCCGCCGGAGGGGTACTGGGAACGGGTGCAGGAGATCTGCCGGCGCTACGATGTGCTGGTCGTGGCCGACGAAGTCATCACCGGGTTCGGACGGCTCGGCGTGCCATTCGCCTGCGATCTTTACGGTATCAAGCCGGACATGCTGGTACTCTCGAAGCAGCTCACGTCTTCTTACGTGCCCCTTGCGGCGGTCGTGATGAGCGATGCGATCTATCAAGCCTTGGCCGACCTGTCTGACTATCTCGGCGCTTTCGGACACGGGTTCACGACCAGCGGCCATCCAGTCGCCGCCGCCGTCGCGCTCGAAAACCTCGCGGTGATCGAAGAGCGTGGTCTGGTGGCGAATGCCGCCGCCGTCGGCGTGCAGTTGCAGACGGCGCTGCGCGGGTTCGCCCATCACCCTCTTGTGGGCGAAGTGCGCGGGGTCGGCTTGATTGCCGGCGTCGAACTCGTGGCTGACAAGGAAACCCGCGACCCCTTTCATCCGCCCGGCCAGGTCGGGTCCTACTTGTCCGAACGGGCGGCGGCGCACGGCCTCATCGTCCGCAACATCGACGATACGATCGCCTTCTGCCCGCCCATGATCATCACCGCGGCGCAGTGCGTCGACCTCGTCGCTCGCTTCGCAAGGGCGCTCGAGGACACTCATGCCTGGGTGCTGGCCGGGCGGCCCGCTTCCTGACGGCTCGCTCACCCGAGGATTGGCCCGCCCAGCAGGACTCGAACCTGCAACCCCGCGCTTAGAAGGCGCGTGCTCTATCCGGTTGAGCTATGGGCGGCGGCGATGCTCAGTGCGTCCAGGGCTCTCTGCGGCTGAACGCGAAATTGTCGGCGTAGGCGCGCACGATCGTCTTGTGCTGCTTCGGCGCCAGGACTTCGAAGGCGATGCCGTGGCGCTGGGCGTAGTCGACCGCCTCGCCCTGGGTGTCGAACAGCATCCGCACCTGGCCGTTCATGTCGCTCGACACCGTCCAGCCCATCAGCGGATCGGAGATAAGGGCGCTCGCCGGCTCGAACTCCAGCACCCACTCCTTGCCCTTGGCGTGGCCGGACTGCATCGCGGTCTTGGCGGGAAGAAAGATGCGCGCCAGCATGTCGTCGAACGCCCCTCGAAATCTGAACCGATGGTCGGGGCGAGAGGATTCGAACCTCCGACCCTCTGCTCCCAAAGCAGATGCGCTACCAGGCTGCGCTACGCCCCGCTATCGGCGAGACGCCCCTTTGCCACGAGCCGCCCTGCGCCGCAACTTGAGGCGGCGTCGCTATCGATCCCTGCGCCGCATCAGTTTGAAGACGCCGGTGGCTCTGGCGAGGGTGCGGCCGGCGACGAAGGCGCGGCCCTCGACGAAGGCGAGGTCGCTGGCGGCTCGGGTGAGGCTGGCCTCGCCATAGACCCAGTCGCCGGCGCGGCCCATGTCGAGGAAGTCGACCGAAAGATGGATGGTGACCGGGGTCTGGCCCGAGCCGCGCGCCGCCGCGCCGGCTAGCACCCCGTCCAGAAACGCCGACAGCATGCCGCCGTGGACCAGGCCGATCGAGTTGCAGTGCCGCTTCAGCGCGAAGAACGCCTGCTGGCCCTCGGCATTGTGGAAATAGGGGCCGTTGTGGCTGCTGAACGCGCCGCGGCCGCCGGAGCGCACGAACCCCTCCGGCGGTGACGGTTCGCTTTCCGGTTCGCCTGAATCAGCCATGCGCGCCTCCTGGACGGCGCGTCAAACGCACCTCGAACAGCTTCGGCCAGAGCTTGCCAGTGACAAAGAGCCGGTCGTGCGCCGCGTCATAGGCGATTCCGTTGGCGACGGCGTCTTCGTCATGCAGCTCACTTGGGTCGATCAGGCCAGTCAGGTCGATCCAGCCGGTCACCTTGCCGGTGGCGGGGTCGATCCGGGCGATTCGGTTGGTCAGCCAGATGTTGGCCAGGATCTCGCCCTTCACCCACTCGAGCTCGTTGAGATTGCGCACCGGCGCGCCGTCGGCGGCGACATCGATCCGGCGCAGTTCCTTCAGCGTTGATGGGTCGAGGATGCGCAGCTGCGAGGTGCCATCGCTCATGATCAGATGGCGACCGTCCGTGGTCAGCGCCCAGCCTTCGCCGGGGTAGGAAAACCGCCCCAGCTCCTTGAAGGTCGCCAGGTCGTCGATGAAACCGACGTTGGTGCTCCAGGTCAGCTGGATCAGGTGGCCATGCCAAGGCGCGATGCCCTCGCCGAAGTACTTGCGGTCGATGTCGCGGCTCTGCAGCACCTTGCCGGTGGCGAGGTCGACTTTGCGCACCTGCGACTGGCCGTTGAGGCCGGTGCTCTCGTAGAGGAAGCCGCCGAGGTAGAAGAGGCCCTCGGTGAAGGCGCCGCGATCGTGCGGATAGACGTGCACGGCGCTGACGCCATAGATCGGGATCGCCGCCAGCGACGCGGGCGCAAGCAAAAGCGCGGCCAGAACGGCGGCCAGCCGCATCGCAACGGAAATCATGAAACGCCGCGCCTCGCCCAGCCTCACGCGACCACTCGCCTAGATACGATCGACCTCGATCTCGGCCACAACGAGGCCCTTCGGCCCCTCGGCGAAACGGACCATCACGTCGGCGCCCGGCTGCAGATCTTCCAGGCCGCTACGGCGCAGGGTCTCGATGTGGACGAAGATGTCGCCAGGCTCGCCATCGCGAACCACGAAGCCGTAGCCCTTGGTGCGGTTGAACCACTTCACCTTGGCCCGCTCGAGCGGGCCGCGCGGTCCAGGCGGTTTGCGCTGGGTATGCACGGTCTCGAAACGTCCGCCACCGCCGAAGCCCGCTCCGCCGCCGCGAAAACCGCCGCCGTCGGGCCGGTCGCGCCGGAAACCGCCCTGGCCGCCGCCATGATCGTCGAACTGGCGACGCGGCGGCCGGTCGGTCGGCGGCGGCGCGGACGCCTCGTCGAGATCGACGATGTCGGAGACCTGCCAGCCCTTCGGCCGCTTGACCACGTCGCAGACGATGATGGAGCCTTCCAGGGCGTTCTCGCGCCCCAAATTGCGCAGCGAGGTGACATGCAACAGCACATCCCTCGATCCCGTCTGGCTAGGATCGTCAGGAACGACGAACCCGTAACCCTTGCCGGCGTCAAACCACTTTACGCGACCGCTAATTCTAACCGGGTCGTCGTAAGGCTGCGCCTCCCCGTAATTTAAGTCCGACATCCGCCCCTCGACACGTTCTCGCCGAGATTACCAGTCCTGGCGAGGCTCTCACTATAACACTGTTCTCGCGAGAAGAGAGCCGTCAATATTTGGACACATCAGGCAAGCCTTGCACACGTCCGGGACCTCCCGAAATCGGCAGGTCAGGACAACGCCTTGGCTCGGCGACAATAGGTGACAATAGGCGCTTGCACGGCGTTAGCGCTTGCCGGCCAAGACCTTCTGCACCGCCGCCGCGATCCGGCGTTGACGCGTCTCGGGCGCCTTGGCGTCGTTGATCGCGCGGACGTGCTCCTTGCGGTGGCTGAACGCCAAAGCCTCGAACGCGGCCATCGCGCCGGCCTCGCTCAACGCGCCCGCCAGATCGGGCGGGACCTCGACCGTACGGGCCGCCGTGTCGAGTTCGATATCGATCATGACCCTCTCGCCGCCGGCGACGCCCGCCTTCTCGCGATGTTCGGCGGCGACCCCGACCATGCAGTCGCCGCCCATCACCGCGATCGTGCTGCGATAGCTGTAGCCGTTGAGGGTGATCTTCACCGGCGCCCGCTTGCCGCCGCCGAGCGCGCCCACAACCTCGGGTGGGATCACGATCCCGACCAGGTTCTTGCTCACGCCTTGCTTCAGGATTGTCTCGAACTGCACCCGATCTCTCCGTGCCCCGTTGGCTCGCCGCGGTTGCTCGCTGTCTTTGCCAGGCTAGTGCCGAGTGCCGTCGGTCTTTCGATAAAGTTCCACGACGCGCGCGACGATGTCGATCTGACGCTCCAACATCCAGGTATTGCCGTCTCTTGGCTGCCGTCGAAGCTGATCGCTAGCCGCTTCAACCCATCGCTCGATGTTGGTTTTCGGCTTCGACATCGGCTCATCTCCTTTCGCGGTGAAGCGCGGCACAGAGTGCACGTATCACAAGACGTGGGTAGGACGAGATCAAGCCGGGCGCCAGGTTGGGCGCAGTGCTTCCTGCGTTTGCAGTGGTAGGCCCTAGGGGAGTCGAACCCCTCTTCCCAGATTGAAAATCTGGTGTCCTAACCGATAGACGAAGGGCCCCGGCTGGAAGAGCGGCGGATATATAACCCGTCGCCCGATGGCGCAAGCGGTCGCGCGCCTCTCGGGGCCGCTTGGGACGCCTGGTCACGCCATCCGGGGATCGGCGAGGTCTTCTATCTCGAGTTCGGCGGCTTTGCGCCCGTTCCAGTCGTCGGCTTTCAGCTTGCCAACGGCGTGCACCGTGCCGCCGCCCGCCATGATCCGGCGACCGACCGGCGTCTCGGCGGCGCGCCAGGCGACGGCCTTCAGGCCGCGCCCGCCGGCGTCGACCAGGCTGCAGCGCAGGTGGCCGCCGCTGAGTGGCATGACCCGCTCGATCCGCACGTCGGCGAGGGCGAAGATCGGTTCGGGATTGCCGGGGCCGAACGGCTCCAGCGCGCTGAAGGATTCCAGCAGCGGGCGCGCTGCGGCGCCCGGCGTGACCAGGGCGTCGATGTCGATCGCATCCTGCGCCTCGGCTTCGACCATCTCGCCGGCCAGTCGCTCGCAGAGGAAGGCGCGGAACTCGGGGATTGCCGAGGGGCGCATCGTCAGCCCCGCCGCCATCGCATGGCCGCCGCCTGCCAGAAGGAGCCCCTCGTCGTACGCCGCCTGGATCGCGCGGCCGAGGTTGACGCCGGGTTGTGAACGGCCCGAGCCCTTGCCGATGTCGCTGACCCGGTCGAGGCCGATCACCACCACCGGCCGGCGATAGCGCTCGCGCAGCCTGCTGGCGACGATGCCGATCACCCCTGGGTGCCAGCCCTCCTCCGCGACCACGATCGCCGGCGCGGCCGGATCGAAGTTGGCGCCCGCCTCGATCGCGGCCACCGCCGCATCGAGGATCTGGGTCTCGACCGTCTTGCGCTCGGCATTGAGGGCGTCGAGCTCTTCGGCGAGCGCCCTCGCCTCTTCCGGATCGTCGGTGGAGAGCAGCCGCGCGCCGATATCTGCCCGACCGATACGGCCGCCAGCGTTGATCCGCGGACCCAGCACGAAGCCGGCATGGAACACTCCGGCCGGTCCCTTGGAACCGGCGACGTCGAGCAGCGCCTTCAGTCCGGGATTGCCCCAGGCCGACATCACTTTCAGCCCTTGCGCGGCGAGTGCACGGTTGAAGCCGATCAGCTGGGTGACGTCGCAGATGCCGCCGAGCGCGGCCAGATCCAGCCACTGGCGAACGTCCGGCTCGGCGCGGGTCGCGAACCAGCCGCGACGGCGGGCTTCGCGGGAGAGCGCGGCGAGCAACACGAAGGTGACCCCGGCCGCGGCGAGCACGCCTTGCCCAGAGCCGCAGCCGGCCTGGTTCGGGTTGACCAGCGCCGCGGCCGGCGGCGGCGTCTCGCGCATCAGGTGGTGGTCGATCACCACAACCTCGAGCCCGATCTCGGCGGCGGCGTTCAGGGCGTCATAGGCGGCGGCGCCGCAGTCGACGGTGATCACCAGCTCGTAGCCGGCCTCGCGCAAATGCCGGAACGCGGCCGGGCTCGGGCCATAGCCCTCGGTCATCCGGTCCGGCACGTAGATCGGCAACTCCGCGCCCATCGCGCGCCACCAGCGGACAAGCTGGGCGGCGCTCGATGCTCCGTCCACGTCGTAATCGGCGAACACGATCGCCCGCCTGCCGCGCTCAAGCGCGTCCAGCAGCACCGCGACCGCGATGTCCATGCCAAGGAAGCTGGAGGGGTCGGGAAAGAGCGCCTTCAGGGTCGGTCGCAGATAGCTTTCGGCCGTCTCGGCGGTGACGCCGCGCGCGGCCAGCGCCCGGGCAAGCGGCCCGTTTAGCCCCATGCGCAGCCCGATCGCGCGCGCCTCGGCCTCGTCCGCCGGCCGCGCTCGCCAGCGGCGTCCGCTGATCGACGCACCAACGGCGAGGAAGTCCTCGGAAACCGGCCCGTCCATCGGCAGCGCCTCGGCGAACGCCATGCCTAGATCGCCCTTTTCATCCGCACTTCGCGCACGGTGTGGCTGGCCGAATTCATCACCAGGGTGTGGGTGTAGACGAAGCCGCCGACGAACTTCACCCCGTCGAGCAGCGCGCCCTTGGTCACGCCGGTGGCGGCGAAGATGGCGTCGGCGCGGACCATCTCGTGCAGGTCGTACTTCTTGTCGAGATCGGTGATGCCAAGCCGTTGCGCCCGCGCCCGCTCGTCGGCGTTGCGGAACACCAGCCGGCCCTGGAACTGGCCGCCGACGCACTTCAGCGCCGCGCACGCCAGCACGCCTTCCGGCGCCCCGCCCTGGCCGACATAGAGATCGACGCCGGTCTCGGGATCGGCGGTGTTCATCACCCCGGCCACGTCGCCATCGGTGATCAGGTGGATGCGTACGCCAACCTCGCGCAGGGAAGCGATGATCTCGGCATGGCGCGGCCGATCGAGCACGCAGACGGTGACCTCGGAAAGCTCGACGCCCTTGGCCGCGGCGATCGCCTTGGCGTTCTCGCCCGCGCTCTTGTCGAGATCGACCACGCCGGCCGGATAGCCGGGCCCGCAGGCGATCTTGTCCATGTAGGTGTCGGGCGCGTTCAGCATAGTGCCCGCCGGCGCCCAGGCCATCACCGCCAGCGCATTAGCCATCGCCTTGGCGGTAAGCGTGGTGCCCTCGAGGGGATCGAGCGCGATGTCGATGCGCGGACCGGTTCCCTTGCCGACCTTCTCGCCGATGTAGAGCATCGGCGCCTCGTCGCGCTCTCCCTCGCCGATCACGATCATGCCGTCGATCGAGAGCTCGTTGAGCGCCGTGCGCATGGCGTCGACGGCGGCTTGGTCGGCCGCCTTCTCGTCGCCGCGCCCGGCGAGGCGCCAAGCCGCGATGGCGGCGGCCTCGGTGACGCGGACCGCATCCATCACCAGGCTGCGATCCAGCATATCTGAACTCATTGAGCGGGCTCCAGCCGTTGAGGCGTCATTGTCCGGGGATTCTCAGATGCGAGCGATACGGATCATGCGGGGCGGTTCGATCAGCGCCGGCAAAGCCGCCATGCGTCGTACCGCCTCTGCGATGACCGATTCCGGTGCGGCATGGGTGGTGAGCACGATCGGCACGCCGCCAGCATCGCCGACCGGCTTCTGCAGGAAGCTGTCGATCGAGACTCCCGCCTCCGCCAGCGTCTCCGACACCGCCGCGATGACGCCCGGCTGGTCGCGGACGAGGAGGCGCACATAGACCCGGCTGACCGTGTGGGCGGCGTCGACTGGATTGAATGGCGTCAGGCTCGCCGCCGGCGACTGGAACACCGGGCGGCGCGCGCCAGTCATCAGGTCGGCGAGGTCGGCGGCGACGGCGGCGGCGGTCGGCCCCTCGCCGGCCCCGGCGCCCTGGATGAAGATGCGGCCGATCTTCTTGCCTTCGACGAACAGCGCGTTGAGCGCGCCAGTGGTCTCCGCGAGTGGATGGCCGATGGGCGCCAGCGCTGGATGGACCCGAACAGATACGCCGCCGTCCTCGCGCGAAGCCTCGGCCACCAGGCGGATGCGATAGCCCAGGTCGCGCGCCAGCCGAATGTCCAGCAGCTCGATCTGGTCGATGCCCTCGATCTCGGCGGCGGCGAAGTTGGGCGCGCAATCGAAGGCGAGGGCCGCCAGGATGGTGATCTTGTGCGCCGCGTCGAAGCCACCGACGTCGGTGATCGGATTGGCCTCGGCGTAACCGATCCGTTGAGCCTCCGCGAGGACGGCGCCGAAGGCGTCCGCCGGCGCTTGGCCGCCGCGGTCCAGCAGGCCTTCCATCTCGGTCAGGATGTAGTTGCAGGTGCCGTTCAGGATGCCGGCCAAGAGGGTGATCTCGTCGGCCACCATGGCTTCGCGCACCACCTTCACCGCCGGGGTTCCGCCCATCACGGCCGCCTCGAACAGCAGGCTGACGCCGTTGGCCTCCGCCAACGCGGCCAGCGCCGCGCCGTGCTGGGCCAGCAGAGCCTTGTTGGCGGTCACCACCGATTTGCCGTGGGCGAGCGCCGCCTCGACCGCGGCTTTTGTGACCCCGCCGGCGCCGCCCATCAGTTCGACGAAGACATCGATATCCGGATCGCTGGCCAGAGCGACCGGATCGCCGAACCAGCGGTAGCCCGTGATGTCGAAGCCGGTGTGCGCGGTCGGGGACAGCGCGCAGACGCCGCCAATGATCACCTTGCCTCCCGCCGGCGCGAAGTCGTCGCGCTGCTGCAGCAGCTTGACCAGCCCGCCGCCGACGGTGCCCAGCCCGGCTATGCCGACGCGAAGATTCCCCATCACCTGGACGCTCCCAGAGGCGCCGCGCGCCTTTCGTTCCGATTAGTGGGCTCGACTTAGTGAGTACCGCCGTCCCGCGCCATCCGTTTCAGCGCCAATCCATCCGGCCGGGCGGTGGCATCGGCGGATGGCCGCTCTCTTCGATCGGGGCGTCGGGCCGGGTCCAGAAGAAGCCGGAGTGGCCGTTGTCGCGCCGGCGGACGCGCACAGTGGCCGGGTCGAGGCCCGCCATCAGCCGCATGTTGACCCCGTAGATCGCCGGCGGGTCCACCTTGGCCGCCATCATGTGGGTCACGCAGCCACAGGTCTTGCAGCGATGGAACGCCAGGTCACCATCGAGCCAGCTGTAGGTGTCGGTGGCGTCCGTCGTTGGCCCGCTCAGCAGCGTCAGAGCGCCCGGCCCGCGCAGGTAGCCCCACAGCGCGCCATACCGACGGCAGAGGGTGCAGTTGCAGTCGAGCACCCACTCCGGTGGGGCCTCGAACTCGAAGCGCACCGCTTCGCAATGACAGGCCGCGCGGATCACTTCGGCGTCTCCTCCAACGCGCGGGCCGCGCTCAGATGCTGGCCGGCCTGCTCGAGCAGCTTCTTCACGTTGCGCGCGGCCTGACGGATGCGATGCTCGTTCTCTACGAGGCCAATCCGCACGTAACCTTCGCCGTGCTCGCCGAAGGCGACGCCAGGCGCTACCGCGACGCCGGCCTGCTCCATCAGTATCTTGGAGAACGTCATCGAACCGGCGTCCTTGAACACCTCCGGCAGCGGCGCCCAGGCGAACATCGAGGCCGGCGGGTTCGGGATGTCCCAGCCGGCGCGCGCCATCGCCGTGATCAGCACATCGCGCCGGGATTTGTAGATGGCGCGGATCTGATCGACGCAGTCTTGGGGTCCGTTGAGGGCCGCGACAGCGGCCACTTGAATAGGCGTGAAGGCGCCATAGTCGAGGTAGGACTTCACCCGGGCCAGCGCCGCGCACATGCGCTCGTTACCGACGACCATGCCCACCCGCCAGCCAGCCATGGCGTAGGTCTTGGAGAGCGAATTGACCTCGACCGCGATGTCCTTGGCGCCGTCGACCTGCAGGATCGACGGCGGCGGGTTGTCGTCGAAATAGATCTCCGAATAGGCGATGTCGGACAGCACCAGCATGTCGTGCTTCTTCGCCAGCGCCACGGCGTCCTTGTAGAACTCCAGATCGACCCACTGCGCGGTCGGGTTCGACGGATAGCTCAGCACCAGCACCTTCGGCCTCGGGGCCGAGTCGCGGGCCGCGCGGCTGACGCCCGAGAGGTATTCTTCGGGCGACAGCGCCGGCAACTGGCGGATCACGCCGCCGGCGATGATGAAGCCGTAGGCGTGGATCGGGTACGCCGGGTCCGGGCAGATGATCACGTCGCCTGGCCCCGTCACCGCCTGCGCGAGGTTGGCGAAGCCTTCCTTCGAGCCCAGCGTCGCGATCACTTCACGGTCGGGATCGAGCTTCACGTCGAAGCGGCGCGCGTAGTAGCCGGCCATGGCGCGGCGCAGGCCGGGAATCCCCTTGGAGGCCGAGTAGCGGCCGGATTTGGGGTCGCGCGCGGTCTCGATCAGCTTCTGCACGATGTGCTTGGGCGTCGGCATGTCGGGATTGCCCATGCCGAAGTCGATGATGTCGACGCCTTCGGCGCGCAGCCTTGCCTTGAGGCGGTTCACCTCCTCGAAGACGTAAGGCGGCAGGCGCTGGATACGGGGAAAGTCGGGTGTCATGACAGACCTGGCGCACGGCGGCGCGGGGTGGGCATGGATAGACCCCGTCGCAGGGGTCCGCCAAGCCGGTTTCAGGGCCAGACGAATCTGGGAATGGACGAAGGGGCGCCCCCGCGCGGCTTCAGTGAGCCCGCGGAGGCGGGGTAGCTCGGGCGCGCATCGCCTTGACGAACGCTTCAGTGTCGCCCTCGGACGGCGAAGTCATCGGCGCTGGCGCGGCGGCGAGCGCGCGTTCATGCGCCGCCCAACCTTCGGTGTCGCCGAGCGTCCAAGGCGTCGCCGCGCCCTCGGCATAGACCTGAGCGCCGGCGACCTTGGTGTCGTGGATCGCCGAGCGCCAGGCCGCGAACGGGCGCAGGTCCTTAGGCGCCGGCGGGATCGACGCGAACGTCGGCAGCGGCGCCGGCCGCTCGGCGTCGGCGATCGCGTCGGCGGTCGAGGTTGCCGGTGCGGCATGCGCGCCCGTGCTCGCCGCGAATAGCGCAGCGGCGGCGACGACCGACAATTTGGCCCGCAAACCGTTCATATGTCCGGGTCTTATGACATGATACGGCGTTACGAAAGGGCGACGCGAGGTCTCCGCCGGCGCCGAGAGGCTAGCCGGAAGCGCGCGTCCAGGGAGAAGTGGATGGCAAAGTCCGTCAGTTCCGGCGCCTCGAAACCGAAGAAGAGCGGCGCAAAGGCGGCGAAGGCAAAGCCGGTGAAGGTCGCCGAGCCGACATCGCGCCCCGAAGCCGCCGCAGCCGCGACCGCCGCGCCGCCGCCGAGGCCGGACCACACCAGTCCTGGCGCCCCCAACCTCGACTTCCTCTCGATGCCCCAGCTGACGCCCGCGCAGCGCGAGACGATGGAGACGCTGTCGCTGAACCTCGCTCGCGCCGCGATGACGGCTCAGGGCGCGATCGCTGAGGCGGCGCTGCGGCAGGCCGACCGGCCGGCGGCGCTCTCGCCCGACCCGTTCCATGTCGCCCCTGCCCTCACCGAGGTGATGGCGCGGCTGTCCGCTCAACCCGACCGGTTGATGCGCGCCCAGGCCGATCTCTTCGGTCGCTACATGGAACTCTGGAAGGCCGCCTCGCAGCGGGCCACCGGCGAGGGCCTGGCGACGGTCGCGACCCCGCAGAAGGGCGACAAACGCTTCACCGACCCGGATTGGAGCACCAACCCGGTGTTCGACGTGATCAAGCAATCCTACCTGATCACGTCCGATTGGCTGAACGACCTCGTCGGCGGCGTCGAAGGCGTCGAGCCGCTCACCAAGCGGCGCGTCGAGTTCTTCACCAAGATGCTCACCGACGCAATCTCGCCGTCTAACTTCCTGCTCTCCAATCCGGCGGCGCTGCGCGAGGTGATGCAGAGCAACGGCGAGAGCCTGCTGAAGGGGATGGAGAACTTCGCTTCCGACCTGCAGCGCGGCGGCGGTCAGCTATCGATCAGCCAGACCGACTTCAGCCAGTTCAAGGTCGGCGACAACGTCGCCACCGCGCCCGGCAAGGTGATCTTCCAGAACGAACTGATCCAGATTCTGCAGTTCGAGCCGGCCACCAAGTCGGTCTGCGAGATCCCACTGCTGATCTTCCCGCCCTGGATCAACAAGTTCTACATCCTCGACCTGCGTCCCGAGAATTCGATGATCCGCTGGCTGACCAGCCAGGGGATCACCGTGTTCGTCACCTCATGGGTCAACCCCGACGCCACGCTCGCGACTCGAACCTTCGAGGACTACCTCAAGGAAGGTATCTACGCGGCGACCGACGCCGTGATGCGCCAGGCCAGCGTCGATAGGGTCAACACCGTCGGCTACTGCATCGGCGGCACCCTGCTTTCCTGCGCTCTGGCCCACATGGCGGCGCGTGGCGACGAGCGGATCGTCTCCTCGACCTTCTTCGCCGCCCAGCAGGACTTCTCCGAAGCCGGCGACCTGCTGCTGTTCACCAACGAAGAGTGGCTGAAGGAGCTGGAGCAGAAGATGGACGCCGGCGGCGGCGTGCTCTCCGGCCAGACCATGGCCGACACCTTTAACGCGCTGCGCTCGAACGACCTGATCTGGAGCTTCTTCGTCAACAACTACCTGATGGGCAAGGAGCCGCGCCCGTTCGACTTGCTGTTCTGGAACGCTGATCAGACCCGGATGCCGAAGGCGCTGCACCTCTTCTATCTGCGCAAGTTCTACGGCGAGAACGCGCTGGCGAAGGGCGAGCTGGTGCTCGACAACGTGCGGCTCGACCTGAAGTCTGTGAAGACCCCGGTTTATATCCAGTCGTCAAAGGAAGACCACATCGCGCCCTACCGCTCGGTCTATCGCGGCGCGCAGCTGTTCGGCGGGCCGGTGACGTTCATGATGGCCGGCTCCGGCCACATCGCCGGCGTGATCAACCACCCGGACGCCAAGAAGTACCAGCACTGGACCAACGACGCGCTCCCCGGCACGCCGGAGGAATGGATGGCCGGCGCGAGCGAGCATCCCGGCTCGTGGTGGCCATCGTGGATGGAATGGCTGAAAGCCCGCTCCGGCGGCCAGGTCCCCGCCCGCGACCCGTCCAAGGGCCCGCTGAAGCCGCTCGAGGACGCGCCTGGCAGCTACGTGAAGGTCAAGTCGTAGTGGTCGGCGCCTTCTTGGGGCGCTACGCGCTCAGGCTTGACGCCATCTCGACGCTCGCCGGCGCAGCCAGCGCGTCCTCCAGCGCCTGGAACAGCTTGGCGATGTCGATCGGCTTGGCGACGTGGCCGTCCATGCCAGCCTGGCGGTAGTCGGCGACCTGGTGCGACATGGCGTTGGCGGTGAGGCCGAGGATCGGCGTGCGCACGCGGCCGGTCGCGCGCTCCTCCGAGCGGATCATCCGCGTGGCGGTCACACCGTCCATCTCGGGCATCTGGATGTCCATCAAGATCACGTCGTAGGCGCCCGACCGCCAGGCTTCGACCGCGAGCGCGCCATCGCTGACGATATCCGGCTCGAGGCCGATCTGGCCCAGCAAGGTCTTTAGCACGAGGCGGTTGATCTGGTTGTCCTCGGCGGCGAGGATCCGCACGCGGTCCATCGCCTCCAAGAGCGGCTCGGCGTTGGCGCGGTTCGGAGCTGGCGCGCGAGCCTCGCCGATCCGTTCCAGCGGCAGCCGCACGGTGAACACCGACCCTTTGCCGGGCGCGCTGGCGAGATCGATCGATCCGCCCATCAGCATCGCCAGCTCGCGGCTGATGGCGAGCCCAAGCCCGGTGCCGCCGTAGCGGCGCGTGGTCGAGGCGTCGGCCTGGACGAACTTGCCGAAGATGCCCTCGGTCACCTCGGACGACATACCGATGCCGGTGTCGGCGACATCGATCCGCAGGGCGTGGGCTTCCAGCACCCCCACAACGCGGATTGCGCCGGCCGGCGTGAACTTCAGCGCGTTCGAGACCAGATTGGAGACGATCTGGCGCATCCGTGTGGGATCGCCGCGGTAGACGCCCTCCGCGCCGGCGAACTCCACCGTCAACCGCAGGCCCCGCTGCATCGCCAGCGGCGCGAAAGTGGCGAGCACGCCGCCCAGCACCTCGCCGAGGTCGAAGTCGACCTGCTCGATCTCCAGCTTGCCCGCCTCGACCTTGGAGATGTCGAGGATGTCGTTGAGGATCGCCAGCAGCGACTCCCCCGAACGCCGGATCACATCGAGCCGTTCGCGCTGCTCGCCGCCCAGCTCGCCCGCCGCCATCGCTTGGGCCATACCGAGCACGCCGTTCAGGGGCGTGCGGATTTCATGGCTCATCGTCGCCAGGAACTCGCTCTTGGTGTTGTTGGCCGCCTCGGCCTCCGCCCTGGCCTGCTCGCCCGCCGCCAGCACGCCGGCGAAGAGACGCCAGGCCATCGCCGCGGCGGTGACGTTGAGCACGGCCGCGAACGCCAGCTGGGCGCCGGCGAGCCAGCCCGCGCCGTTGAGGAAGGCGACGGCCGGCAGGAAGAAGAAGCACAGGATCTGCGGCGCGAGGCCGGCCAGGAAGAGCGCGCGGGAGGAGGCATTGGTGGTCAGCGCGTTGACGATCGCCCCGGTGATCAGGAGCGCTCCGCTGAGCGCGCCCCAGGGCCCGCCGCGGAGGATCTCCACGACGCCGAACGACGAGAAGAGCACGTTGGAGGCCGCCACCATCGCCACCATCTGCGCGTAGCCCGTGCGCGCGCCGAGCCGCGCCTCCAGCACCTCAGCCGAGAAGATACGGGCCTCGGCCATCTGGCTGAGCACGTAAGCGAGCCACCAGACCACCGCGAAGGTGACGCCCGTAAAATTGTTGAAGACGAGTGCGATCAGCAGGGCGAGGCCGATCTTCAGCCTGACCTGACTGGCGCGGTTGGCCATCGTCGCGATGACCTGTTTACGATGCACTTCCAACATACGAACGCCCCGAGCGCGGACGCTGAGATACCACCGGCGTGGTGGACCCTTTGTTAGCGCCCGCCGCATTTTCGCCCGATACGGCTCAAATGGCTGTGGAGAGCACGCCTGCCACCTGCTGGAAGCGGGTCTCCAGGTCGCCTACGGGCACACTGATCAACTCATAGCCGAGCCGGCGGTAGACCTCCGTGTGCACCGCCTCGAACTCCAGCGTGCCCTCGAACGAGATACGCCGCACCTCGGTCGGGGCGACGAAGCCCAGGTTCTCGACAAAGAAGACGCCCCGCTCATAGACCGCCTCGCGCTGGATGCGGTCCAGCTCCGCGACCAGGGTCGCCGGCGGCGCGAGGCCAGCGAACTCGCAAAGCGCCAGGGTGCAGATCGGCGAGCGGTCGAACACGACAACGTCCTCGGGCCAGGCGTCCGCGCGGTGCTGACGGCTGCATTGCAGCTCGACGATGTCGGCGATGAAGCTCGGCTCCTTGCCCGGGTCGGTGATCCCCCGGGCGAAGGCGAGGACGTGGATGTCGGTCGCCGCCTCCTCGACCACGGCGTGGCCGGCCGCTTCGAGGCGGCGCAACAGCACGGTTTTGCCGGCGCTGGGCGCGCCGGTCAGGATGTAGCGTTTCATGGATGAGGTCCTCGGCGCCGAAGGGCGCTGGATGGATGGAAGGGAGAGCGTCCGCGCGCCAATGCGTCGGCGGACGCCGCTACCTAGGCCATTCCATCGCCCTTGGCCAGGGCCGAAGCTAAGCCGCGACGAATTTGAGCGCGACGCCGTTGTTGCAGTAGCGCAGGCCAGTAGGCTGCGGGCCGTCGTTGAAGACGTGGCCCTGGTGCCCAAGGCACTGTGCGCAGTGGTACTCGGTGCGCTGCTCGACGATCTGGTTGTCGACCTTCTTGCCGAGCGCCCCGCCGATCTCGGTGTAGAAACTCGGCCAGCCGGTGCCGCTGTCGAACTTCCACTCGGACTTGAACAGCGGCAGTCCGCAGCCCAGGCAAGCGAAGATGCCGTGCCGATGCTCGTTGTTCAGCGGGCTGCTGAACGCGAGCTCGGTGCCCTCCTCGCGCAACACGTCAAATGACGGGCCGGGCAGCCGCGCCTTCCACTGTTCGGGGGTAAGCTTGCGCCAGGGCGAGGCGGCGAAGCGATCGGGTCCTGCCAGGGCCGCGGGCGGGCTGCTGCAGGCGGCAAGCGCAAGAACGGAGGCGAGCAAAGCGCGACGATCGAGGTGCATCTTCTGGTCCATGCGCTGAAATACGCAGCTGACCGGCGATACGTTACACCGGCGGCGAAGGATCATCCCGCCGCCAACGATAGAGCACGTCGGGCAACTTCTCCTCGTTGTCGGCGCCGTCCGTGAACGTCACCGCCACAAAGCCGTGCCGCTCGTAGAACCGCCGCGCCTTCTCGTTCTGCTGGAAGGTCCAGAGGGTGAGTTCGGCGTACGCTGCACGGGCCTTTTCCAGCAACACGAGTCCGAGCCCAGCCCCTTGCCCTTCCGGCCGAATGAACAGGTGCTCGACGAAACTGGGACGGAACGCGATGTAACCCGCCGGCTCATCCCCGGCCTCCGCCAGCCAGATCTCGTTGGTGGCGAAGAGGTAGTCGCCGAACCACGCAACCTCCTCTTCCAGCGTATGCAAGGTCGGCAGGAACGGCAGCGAGGTCAGCACCGTGTGTCGGTGCAGACGGGCGAGCCCCGGCGTGTCGTCGAGATTGGCGCGGCGGAGGATCAAAGCCCGGCGGTTTCAGGCAGGCCGAGCGCCAGGTTGAGGTTCTGCACGGCCGCGCCGGAGGCGCCCTTGCCGAGGTTGTCGAGCAGCGCGACCAGCCGCGCCTGCCCGGCCCGCTCGTCGCCGAACACGAAGAGGCGCATGCGGTTGGAGCCGTTCAGGCCCTCAGGGTCCAGCGTGGCGATGCCGGCGGCGTCCTCCCGCGAGGCGACCTCGACGAAAAGCTCGCCGGCATAGGCGTCGGCGAGGCAGGCGTGGATATCCCCGAGCGAGGTCGATCCGGGCAGCGCATCCAGCGCCAACGGCACCTCGACCAGCATGCCCTTGAGGTACCGGCCGACCGCCGGCGTGAACACCGGCCGGTGTTCGAGCCCGGCGTAAGTCTTCATCTCCGGCACGTGCTTGTGGAACTGGGCCATGCCGTAGATGCGGTAGGGCACGTCGGTGTGGTTTGCAGCGGCCGCATCCTCGAACTCGGCGATCATGCCCTTGCCGCCGCCGGAGTAGCCGCTGACGCCATGCACCGTCACCGGCGCGGCGGACGGCACAATGCCGGCATCGACCAGCGGCCGCACCAGCGCGATGAACCCAGTCGGCCAGCAGCCGGGGTTGGAGATCCGGTGCGAGGCCTCGATCTTGGCCCGCTGAGTGGCTGACATCTCGGGCAAGCCATAGGCCCAGCCTTCGGCCGTGCGGTGCGCCGTGGAGGCGTCGATGACGCGCACGCTGTTGCTCTCGACGAGGCTGACCGCCTCGCGCGCCGCATCGTCCGGCAGGCACAGGATCACCGCGTCGGCGCCATTCAGCAACTCGCGGCGGGCCTCGACGTCCTTACGCCGCGCCGGATCGATCGAGACGACCTCGAGGTCGCGCCGGCCGCCCAGCCGCTCGCGGATTTCCAGGCCGGTGGTGCCAGCCTCGCCATCGATGAACACCTTGGGCGCCATGGTCGCCTCCAGAGTACCGCCAAAATGAAAGGGGCGCTTCGGCAATGAACCGAAGCGCCCCTTGGAACGAGCCGAGACTGTTCGGCGCGCGTCAGCGCTTCGAGAACTGGAAGCTGCGTCGCGCCTTCGCGCGGCCGTACTTCTTGCGCTCGACCACGCGGCTGTCGCGGGTGAGGAAACCGTGCGGCTTCAGCGCGATGCGCAGGCCAGGTTCGTAGAGGGTCAGCGCCTTGGCGATGCCGTGGCGCACCGCGCCGGCTTGCCCGGAGAGGCCCGAGCCGGTGACGGTGACATCGACGTCCATCTCGCCGAGACGGCCGGCCACTTCCAGCGGCTGAGCGATCATCATGCGCAGCACCGGGCGAGCGAAGTAGACCTCCTGGTCGCGGCCGTTGATGGTGATCTTGCCCTTGCCGGGCTTGATCCAGACGCGGGCGACCGCGTTCTTGCGCTTGCCGGTGGCGTAGGAGCGGCCTTGCGCATCGCGGATCGGCTCGCGGGTGGCCAGGCTTTCGGCCATCGGCGTCGCCAGGGCTTGCAGGGCCTCCAGGCCGTGAGTCTCAGACATGACCTATTGGCTCCGGACGTTCTTGGTATTGAAGCTCTTGAAGTCGATCAGCTCGGGCTGTTGCGCCTCGTGCCGGTGCTCCGGAGCATTGTAGATATGCAGGTGGGTCAGTTGCTGGCGCGCCAGTGGGCTTTCCTTCGGCAGCATGCGTTCGACCGCCTTCTCCAGCACCCGCTCGGGGAACTTGCCGGCGAGCAGGTTGCCGGCGGTGCGGCTCTTGACGCCGCCCGGATAGCCGGTGTGCCAGTAGTAGGTCTTCTGCGCGAGCTTGCGGCCGGTGAACTTCACCTTGTCCGCATTGATCACCACGACGTGGTCGCCGCAGTCCATGTTCGGCGTGTAGTCGGGCCGATGCTTGCCGCGCAGGCGCATCGCGATGAACGACGCCAGCCGCCCGACCACCGCATTCTCGGCGTCGACGACGATCCATTTCTTCTCGATCTGTGATGGCTTCAACGTAGCCGTCGTCTTGGTGTTCATCGTCCTTGGCCTGGCGCGCGAAAAGCGGAGGGCGGGCAGTTAGCGGCGGCCGGCGCCGATGTCAACACCGGCGCGACAATTCGTCAGAAAAGCGTGTTTTTACAATGCGGTGGACCATACGGTATTATTATACCGCACTATGGCCGCCGCACCCGCCAGGCCAACGACGTCGCCAGCGCCAGCAGGATCGCGGCCCCAGCCTGGTGGCCCAGCGCCAGCGCCAGCGGCACGCGC
Source organism: Caulobacteraceae bacterium (assembly GCA_036494265.1). Classification (GTDB taxonomy): domain Bacteria; phylum Pseudomonadota; class Alphaproteobacteria; order Caulobacterales; family Caulobacteraceae; genus Acaudatibacter. The sequence goes on from DASXOP010000043.1 coordinate 55,681, forward strand.
GTCATCAAGGTGATTACCCCCAGGCAGGCTTGCAGCACTGCGATCACGCCCACCGCCAGGGTCAACCCCCGGCTCTGCCCCATCAGTAGCGTCGAATTGAGCCCCGAGCCGGCGATGCCAACGGCGCTGATGACGATGGCGTAGGCGATGAGCCGGTGGTTGAACTGCACGGCCGCCTGGCTGTGCGCCAGCGTCGCCCAGAGCCCGCCGACCTTGGCGTAGTCGGGCGGAAAGAGGTAGCCGTTCATCAGCGGCCAGTCGTTGTCGATCAGCCCTGCCTGGTTGCCGGCGACCAGCGCGCCCAGCAGGCACTGGAAGAAGACCGCGCCCAGGAAGATCATCGAGGCGGCCGGCCAGGCGCCGGTCCGCGACGCCCGCATCCGCGGCTGGCCGCTCCAGGCCTCCATCATCGTCCAGATCAGCGCGCAGAACAGCACCAGCGCGAGCCCGAGGTGGGTGGCGAGCCGCTCCGGCGCGACCGAGACCCGGTTCTCCAGCCCGCTCTGCACCATCCACCAGCCGACCAACCCCTGCAGCCCGCCCAGCGCCAGCAGAACGGCGCAGCGCCAAATCAGACGCGTCGGGATCTGCCGCAGCGCCAGCAGGGTGAAGAACGGCAGCGCGAACACCACGCCCGCCAGGCGCCCCAGTAGCCGGTGAAACCACTCCCACCAGAAGATCGATTTGAACTCAGGCAGCGACATACCGGCGTTGACCTGCCGGTACTGCGGCGTCGCCTGATAGAGCGCGAAGTCCTTCGCCCAGTCGCGATCCGAGAGCGGCGGCAACACGCCCGAGACCGGTTTCCACTCGGTGATCGAGAGCCCGGACCCGGTCAGCCGGGTCGTGCCGCCGACCACCACCATCATGAACACGATCACGATCACGCAGCCGAGCCACAGCGCCACCGGCTGCGAGCGACCGTCTTTCAGGAACGAAGTCATTGGCCGCGCGCGGTTCCGCTCATCGTCAAGGCCCGGCTATACGCCCCGCCACCCCGCCGCGAAACTGGCTCTCCGGCTCGCGGATTGGTCGGAGCGACAGGATTCGAACCTGCGACCCCTTGACCCCCAGTCAAGTGCGCTACCAGGCTGCGCTACGCTCCGATCCCCGCGAGGGAGGGGGCCTTATAGGGACGTCGCCCGAGCGCGGCAACGGGCTAGGTGACGCGCCTCCTACCGCGCCCTAGCCCTCCTTCACCGCCTGCAGGGTGAAGCTGAGCGGGATGGCGGGTGCGCCGGGCGGCAGCATCCAGTAGTCGCGGTCGAGCACCACCAGTTGGTCAAGCGCCTTCCAAGGGATGCGGTCGCCCTCGCTGAAACGGCGGATGGTCAGCCCGGCGCCCATCGCCGCGTTCAAGATCCGCGATAGCCCGTGAAGATAGCCCTCGGTCCGGTTCGCGGCGACCATGGCGCCGGTGTAGTCGAAGTCGCCCTCGGTGACGTCCGGCTCGGCGCTGTCGTAGGGCCGGATCATCCGCAGCATCCCGGCTGGCGCCCGTTCGTCGAGCGTGCCGACCAGCGGATGGCCTTCGCAGAGGAAGAGCCGTCCACCGGGCTTCAGCGCATCGGCTGCGACTTGCATCCAGCGCTCCATGTCGGCGATCCAGTAGATCGCGCCCCATGAGGCGAAGACGATGTCGAAGCCGGTAAGGCCGGGTGGCGGGGCGAGCACGTCGGCGCAGACGAAGTCCGCCGCGATCGCCGCCTCCGCCGCCAGCGCCCTGGCCTGCGCGATCGCCGCGTCGGAAAAGTCGAGCCCGGTCACGCTCGCGCCCATCCGGGCCAGCGACAGCGTGTCGAGCCCGAAGTGGCATTGCAGGTGCAGGAGCCGCTTGCCGGCCACGTCGCCCACGGCGTCCCGCACCACCGGATCCAGCACGGTCTCGCCGCGGCGGAAGTCGTCGGTGCGGTACATCGGCGAGACGATGTGGTGCGCGGTCACCTCATTCCAGTGCGCGAGATTGTGCTGGTTGATGGCCATGCCCAGATACTAAGGCTCAAGGCCAAGGTCGCGATAGCCGGCCTGATCCAACCCGCCTTCGGAGCTCCAGGAATGACCGACACCGCCGCCGAGTACGTCCCCCCCAAGGTCTGGACCTGGAACAAGGAGAACGGCGGGCGCTTCGCCAGCATCAACCGGCCGATCGCCGGCCCGACGCACGACAAGGAGCTGCAGGTCGGCAAGCATCCGTTCCAGCTCTATTCGCTGGCGACGCCGAACGGCATCAAGGTGACGGTGATGTTCGAGGAGCTGCTGGCCGCAGGCCACAGCGGCGCCGAGTACGACGCCTGGCTGATCCAGATCGGCGCCGGCGACCAGTTCGGCAGCGGCTTCGTCGACATCAACCCCAACTCCAAGATCCCGGCGCTGATGGACCGCAGCGGGCCGACGCCGATCCGGCTCTTCGAGTCGGGCTCGATGCTGCTGCACCTGGCCGAGAAGTTCGGCGCCTTCCTGCCGACCGACCCCGCGGGACGCGCCGAGAGCCTCAACTGGCTCTTCTGGCAGATGGGTAGCGCCCCCTACCTCGGCGGCGGCTTCGGCCACTTCTACGCCTACGCCCCGACCAAGATCGAATACGCGATCGACCGGTTCGCCATGGAGACCAAGCGCCAGCTCGACGTGCTGGACCGTCGGCTGGCCGACGTCGAATACCTGGCCGGGTCGGAGTACACGATCGCCGACATGGCGGTCTGGCCCTGGTACGGCGCGCTGGCCAAGGGGATGGTCTACGGCGCCGGCGAGTTCCTCGAGACCTCCAGCTACACGAACGTCAACCGCTGGACCGACCAGATCGCGCAGCGCCCGGCGGTGAAGCGCGGGCGGCTGGTCAACAGCGCGCAGATGCAAGAACGCCACGACGCCAGCGACTTCGACACCAAGCCTGAGGACAAGCCGGCGGCCGCCGCCGCTCAGTAGTGGCGGAAGAGCGTCGGCGACGCCGCGTTCGTCTGCCGAGTGACATGAAGCGGCGTGACGCAGCCGGTCCCGGCGCTGTTGAGCACCTGAGGGCTGCGACAGCGTAGCGGCAGGCGCGGCATCGGCTGGTACCTGCCTGCGGTTACCGTTGACTGGAACAGGTTCGGCGACGCGCCATCCGTTTCCCGGGTGACGTTCACGTGACGATGCCGATGGGGATGCTTGCGCCCAGCGTCCGCCGCGCTCGGGACCACCAGCAACAGAGCAGCCGTGGCCAGGATCAGCGATCTCACTTTGTATCTCCCTGAGAACCGGCCGTGGCGCATGACTCTAGCACGGCTTGGGCGAGAAGCCTTCGACCGTCGCCCTGGTGACGGCCGCCAGCGCCTCGGCCATAACCGCAGCGCTCGTCATCGGCCGCAGCGCCAGCCAGTTGACCACCAGCGCTATCTGCTGCTCGGCGACCTGCAGCGCAATGAAGCCGAGCGGGAGCGCTGGAGCGACCGCGCCAGAGAAGCTCGGCAGCGCCGCGAGGCGCGGCTCGACCATCTCGGCCAGAGTGCGCACCCAGACGCCGCGGATCGGGGGAACGAAGAATGCCTTGTTGCGCTGGCGCTGTTCGCGGAAGTGCTCAAGCTGGCCAACGAGCCCCCCGGATACGACCGGCTCGCTGATCAGAGCCGCCAGGGGACCGGACGGGCGGGTCATGCTGACTTTCAGCATGCCTTCGAGCGAGCCGAAGTGGGCATAGAGCGTCGAGCGGCCAATGTTGGCGCGGTCGATGACGTCGGCGACGGTCACCGCTTCGTAGCCACGCTCCAAGATCAGGTCGATGAAGGCGCTGAGCAGCGCTGCCCGCGTCCGCTCGGGCCTCCGATCTGTCTTAGTCGCCATCGTGCCCCTCTCGATCCGACTGTAGCGCATGATGGGAGCCGCTCGACAGTTCGTAACCGGACAAGTTGGCGACGGCGTCCGAAAACGGACAACCCCGACCAAGCGGTTTGTCCGAGCCGGCCGTACGCCCGCTAAGCCGTGTCCGAGCAGAAGGACCAGCGATGGCGAACGATCGGATCGAAGGCGAGCAGGGACAACAACGCGGCGTTGGCGCCGCCTTGATTGCGTGCGCCGTGGCGTCAGTCGGCCTCTTGATGGCCCATCCCAGCGGCGGCGCATCTCACGAGCTGGCCGACGTGTTGAAGGCCGAAGCCGCGCAGGCGCTGCCCGACGCGATCGTCCACGGCGGCTACGTCCTGGTGCTGGCGGTGGAGTTGGTCGGGTTTCTTGGCCTGGCGACCCGCATCGGGACGCGGCGCCCGGCCGTGCTTGCCGCGCTGGTGTTCGCCGTCGTCGGCGCGGCGCTGCTGGCTGCGTCCATGATCGCCGACGGCTTGATCACGCCCGCCATCGCGACGAGGTACGCGCCGGCCCCGGCCGCGAAACAGGAGGGCGCGCGGGCGATCCTGGTGCTGATAGGTGCGGCGATCAACGTACTGATGCCGATGGGCTTGGCCTTCCAAGGTGCGGCCGCGGTGGCTTGGAGCACAGCGCTGATGCGGAAAGCGCGGATCGCTGGCTTAGCGGCCCTGGCCCTAGGCGTGGCCGTTCTGGTTGCCGCCTGGTTCAGCCTCGATCCAGCGGGCATGCCGGGCTTGTTGGCCGCGCTCATCGCCACGGCGGTCTGGACGCTGATCGCGGGTGTGCTGCTCTGGCGCGGCGGGCAAGCCTCGGCCTGAAACGGGCGCCCTACGGACTCCGGTGAGGTCGAAAGGGGTTGCGTTCCCCTGCGGCGTCTGGCGAGCGTCCTCCGCTCGCCCACCGAGGATCGCCATGCCCGATACCCCGCCGCCACCGATCTCGTTTGGCGCCCGCCTGACCGAGATCGCCCGCGAGAAGCCCGATGCGCCGGCGATCAGCGACGCGGCCGGTACGATCACCTGGAAGCAGTTCGACCGGCAGACCAACCAGATCGCCCGCGGGCTCGCCAAGGCGGGGGTGAAGTTCGGCGACGTGATCAGCATCGCGCTGCCCAACGGCGCGCCCTTCATCGAAGCGGCGTTCGGGCTCTGGAAGGCCGGCGCGACCCCGCAGATGTTGTCGTGGCGGCTGCCGGCGCACGAGGCGGACGCGGTCATGGACCTGGCCGAAACGCCGATCCTGATCTCGGACGGTTCGGTCGAAGGCTCGAAGCCGCGCTTCGACATTCCCGCCCTGCTCGCGCTCGGCGAGGACGACGGCCCGCTCGCCGACGTCACTGCGCCGGTGTTCAAGGCCGCCACCAGCGGCGGCTCGACCGGGCGGCCGAAGCTGATCATGTCCGGCGCGCCGGGGGTGGCGATGGCGGCGGGCGGCCCGGTCTATCGGATTGGGCCGGACGATACCTGCGTCGTGCCGGGCCCGCTCTACCACAACGCCCCGTTCGTCTGCTCGACCAACGCGTTGATGCAGGGCGCTCACGTGGTGATCCTGCCCCGGTTCGATCCGGAGGAGACGCTCAAGGCGGTCGATCGCCACAAGGCGACCTGGCTATACGTGGTGCCGACGATGATGAGCCGGATCTGGAAGCTGCCGGACGAGGTGAAGGCGAAATACGACGTCTCGCACCTCCACACCGTCTGGCACATGGCCGCCCCCTGCCCGCCCTGGCTGAAGGAATCCTGGATCCACTGGATCGGTCCGGACGCGATCATGGAGCTCTATGCCGGCACCGAGGCGCAGTCGGCGACCATCATCACCGGACGCGAGTGGCTGGAGCACCGCGGCAGTGTCGGTAAGGTTGTCGGCGGCGAGATGGCGACCTTCAACGAAGCCGGCGAACGCCTGCCGCTTGGCGAGATCGGCGAGATTTACCTGCGCCGGCCCGAGGGGATGCCCGCGTCGTATCAATATCGCGGCGCCAGCGCCCGCACGCTGCCCGGCGGCTGGGAGAGCCTCGGCGACATCGGCTCGTTCGACGCCGACGGCTACCTCTACCTGGCCGACCGGCGCACCGACATGATCCTGGTCGGCGGCGCCAATATCTATCCCGCCGAAATCGAGGCCGCGCTGGACGAGCACCCGAAGGTGCATTCGTCGGCCATCGTCGGCCTGCCGCACGACGAGCTGGGCGCCACGATCCACGCCATCGTCCACCCCAAGGACGACGTCACCGAGGACGAGCTACGCGAACACCTGCGCGGCTACCTTGTCACCTACAAGCAGCCGCGCAGCTACGAGTTCGTCGCCGACCATGTGCGCGACGACGCCGGCAAGGTGCGCCGCACCCAGCTTCGCGACGAACGAATCGCCAGGATGAAGACGACCCAGGCCGACTGAGCGGGCTTCAGCCGCCCGCGGCGGGCGTCACCGTGAACCAGACCATGTCCGCCTTCCAGCCGCCTGCGACCGCGGCCTGGCGCAGCTTCGCCTCCCAGGCGGCGTCGCGGTGAGTGGTGGTGATGAGGCTGCGGTCGAATGGGGCTCGCCCAACGATCAACAATACGCCCGAAGGCCCGGCGACGTTGGTGGCTGGGGTCATGCGGAACTGACCCTGCCCCAGGTCCTGCACATTGGCCCCGGCTGCCTTTAGCGCCGCACGACTGCCCGCGATCTCAGCCACGCCACTGTCGTCGACGCCGTAGACAGCCAGGTCGCGCGTCTCGTCCGGCACGTCGATGCTGATCATCGGATGCGCGTCCAACTGGCCGTTGGCGTCGCGGGTGAGCGGATAGTCGGTCGCGGTCGCGGAGAGCGCCGGCGCTCCGGTGTCGCTGGCGCGCAGAAAGCGGAAAGCGTCGAGCACGGGGCACAGCGGTTGGCCGATCTGCGCCACGCCAGTCATGTCCACCCTGGCGCCGCCCGCTGCCCTATCCAGGGCCGCCTCAGCGCTGGCCGGAGATCCAGCCGCGCCTGTCAGCTTCGGAGATGCGCTGCCCTCGCCGACAGTCAGCCAGGAACAGGAGATGCCGGGCAAGGCGGCCAGGATGGCCGGTCTTGGGTCCACCGTCGGGGGGCTCGCGGCGGCCGCCACCGCGTTTGGCGCCGCCGGTTTCGGCGCCGCGCGCAGCAGCCACCAGCCCCCCAGCGCCAGCATCGCTACGCCCGCGCCCACCGCCGCCATAAGCCCCACCGGCGACCGCCTTTGGGCCGTCACGGTTGGCGGCGGCGGCGGCGCGGCGAAGGCGGGTTGGGACAGCAACACCGCAGGCTGGTCCAGCGCCGCCAGCACCTCGTCCATCGACCGGAACCGGTCGGCCGGGTTGGCGGCGACCATTCGCGACAGTAGGGGCCGCAAATCGTCGGGGAGCGCCGACAGGTCTGGCCCTTCCTTGCGCCGGATCACCGCCTCGTAGGGGCTCTTGCCCATATCGAGGCTTCGGCCCAGGGCGACGGTCGCGATCACAAGGCCAAGACTGTAGACATCGGTCCAAGGACCGACATCGCGGCCGAAGTCGCCGAGCTGCTCCGGCGCCACGTAGCCGAGCTTGCCGGCAAACCCGTCGCCGAGGATCGTCTCGTCGGCTGGGCTTAGGCTTTTGACGATGCCGAAGTCGATGATCTTGGCCTGCTGAAGACGGCCGTCCGGCAGCATGATGTTTTCCGGAGAGATGTCGCGGTGCACCGCCCCGGCCTCGTGCGCGGCCTGCAGGCCCTCGGCCAGTCGCCGGGTCAGCGCCCTCATCTCGGCGACGCTGGGGCGCTCTCGCCCGATCGCGGCGGTGAGCGGCACGCCGTCGATGAACTCGGTCACCATGTAGAGCAGACCTAGGGTCGGATCCTGGGCGATCAGCCGGTATTGCACCAGCGCCGGGTGCGCCAAGCGCGTCAGCACGCTGAGCGCCCGCGCTTCCTTGACGAACATCGCCTTGGCCATCTCGTCGTCGGCCAGCGCCGGCAGGATCACCTTGACGGCGACCCGGTCGTCCTCGTGGTTGACGTTGACCGCCTCGAACACCTCGCTCATCCCGCCCCGCCCGATCGCGCGGATGATGCGGTAGATGCCGTTGAGCACTGCGCCGATTTCGATCCGTTGCAGCGCCACGGCGACAGCGCCGACTTCGCCCTGACCAGGCGCCGCGAACTGCGTCGGGGCCGGGGCCTGAAGCAGCACCGTCTTATGCAGCTCCGCGGTCAGCAGGGTTGCATCCGCCGCGGGCTTGGCGGCGCGCTTACGCCGCCGCGGCGGCGCCTGTTGTTCGTCGCTCACGAGGCGGCGCTAGTTCAGGCGGTGCAGCTCGACCCGGCGGTTCTGCGGCGAGGTCGGGTTGGCCGGGTCGGCGAGGTGCGCCGACCCATAGCCCTCGGTCTTCAAGCGGCGCTCAGCGACGCCCTGCCCAACGAGGTAGGCCTTCACCGAGTCGGCCCTGCGGCTCGAAAGCGTCAGATTATGCGCGGCAGCCCCGCTGGCGTCGGTGTAGCCGGCCACCTCGAACGTGAGCGTGGCCAGGGAGTCGGACTTGAGGCCCAGCGCCGCGGCCCGCAGGTTGGCCTGACCCTGAGAGGTGATCTCGTCCGAGTTCTTGCGGAACGTGACGCACAGATCCTGCGCGGTCACCCTGGCGCAACTCTCGGCTGCGGCGAGGTCGGCGTTGAACTGGGCGCTGCCGCGCGTCCGAAGCACGGCGCCGGCATAACCGGCGCGAGCGCCCGGACGTGGGGTCGACGTGACCTGAGTCGTCGGGGCCAGCGTCCAGCGGCGCGTGCGGGGACTGGCGTCGCAACTCTCCTGGCTCTGGCCGGCCGGACAAGGCATCGGCCCAGCGAGGATGGCCGAAACGAACTGGTTCGAGCTGTATTGTGGCGCCGGGTCAGGATCGGCCATCGCCGCGACAGGCGCGGCGATCAGCAGCGTGGCCAGCGATATGGCGATGTTCGGTCGCATCGTTATGTCCCCCGACCAACGAACGCTGAGACTAACGCCGCGCCCCGCTTAGGCGCAATCCTCACTTGAGGGTTGCGCTATCGTCGGGCCAGACGCCGTCTTCGGCCCGTCAGTGTCGACAGCAACCTTAACAGCAGTCGCGTGTCGAGATAAGAGTGGTCGTCGCGGCGACGCGCGGACGGTGACCGACTTCATGCTTGCGGAGCGACCTGCCGGTTCTGACAAGAACTCACCACGCGGTGGGATCGGCGCCGTGTGGGCAAAATTGCCCCGGCTCTGGACCTGCCTCGGCCTCCTTCTCGCCACGATGCTACTCGCCGTCGCCAGCCCGGCCGAAGCGCGCAAGTTCGCGCTCGTCATCGGCAACGGCCAGTACGCGCACCTGCCCCCCGACTCGCAGTTGCCCAACGCCGAGAACGACGCCACCGACGTGGCCAAGCGCCTGCAGGAGCTCGGCTTCCAGGTCGGCTCCGGCGACGTCGTCGCTGAGATCAACGCCGGCAGCACGCGGCTGCGGCAGGCAGTCACCGCCTTCAAGCGCCAGCTGTCCGACGGCGACACCGTCGTCATCTACTACGCTGGCCACGGCATCCAGCTCGGCGACCAGGACTATCTGCTACCGGTCGACGCCGACATCACCTCGGGGGACGAGGTGAAGGTCTGGGGCTTCCCGATCTCGGACCTCTACTTCTCCGACTCAAAACGCGTGCAGGTGGTGATCATCTTCGACGCCTGCCGCGACAATCCGTTCCTGCACAAGGCGGGCGCCGCCGAGGTCGGTGGCAATATTCCACAACCGCCGCTGGGGGACATGGTGTTCTTCTCGGCCGGATCGGGCCAGGAGGCGCAGGATTCCGACGCCGGCGCCGCGCAGTCCGCGCCGACCCACAACAGCGTCTTCGCCAGCGCCTTCCTGCTGCAGCTGCAGATCCCGGGCATGACCCAGCTGCAGCTCTATCGAGCGGTGCGGAACGATGTCTATCAGCGTACTGGCAAGGCGCAGCTGCCGAGCGCGATGGACAACACCAACCAGGATATCGTCTTCAACGGCAGCGCGCCGGCGCCGCCGATCCAGACCTATGCCGCCGCGCCGCCACCGACCGAGGTGGCTGCGCCTCCGCCGTCTTCGCCGCCGCCAACCCAGCTCGCCGACGCCAGCAGCGCGCCAGCAACTACGTCGTTCCGCTCCGTCCCGGTCGCGCCGCCCACCTCCGCCGAGCGGCCTCCCGCCGCTCAGGCCCCCGCGTCACCCCAAAGCGAACCGGCCACCGTGAGTTCGCCGCCGGCTAGCCCGCCCGTCACAGCTCCAGTTGTTCAGACGCCACCGTCGCAGCCGCCACCCGCGCCGACCGTGCTGGCTATGAACACCGCTCAGCCGCCAGCCTCGGTCCCGGCTTATGTCCCGCCGCCATCACCGCCCTCCGCTGCGCCGCCGCCGACTCAGGCGGCCGCGGTCGAAGCGCCGTTCACGATTGCATCGCTCGGCATGCAGCGCCTGCCGCCCCGGCCCGACCTGCCGGTCGTCCCGGCGGTTCCGCTACCCCCGAGCTTCTGCAGCCTCAAGGCCAAGTTCGACTTCCACGACCAGATTTACCTGCCGGCGCAGATCAAGGCCCGTGAGCGCTACGACCAGGCCAACCAGCACCTGGACAATCTGGACGGCTTGCGGCGGCAGTACCTGCAAATCACCGATGGCCGTGAAGTGTTCGTCTCGAACATCATCAGCGAGTTCATCCAGTACAAGAAGCTGGTGACCGACCCGGCTTTCCAGCAGAGCAACGACTACGTCGCCATGCACGACACGATCATGGCGATCCCGGTCGGTGGCGCCTGCAAGTAGGGCCTGCCGATCACAAGTCTTTCACGTTTTGGCGAGCCCGCCGTTTGCCGTGCCTTGTGTTGGCTCACTAACGAAAGTGATAGCGCCGAGGCGCTCGGAGAGGCTCGAAACAACCCTAAACATACAAAACGACCTTCACGGCGGGCGCTCGCGCACTGATCTCGCGTTGAGTTGCAGCTACCTCAGTATCGGCCAAGGTGTGGCCACTTTGTCAGTGAACGGAGTCGTTGTACATTCAGCTAACACTGAACTTTAAATCTCCTCGGGGGTGAATTCGTGGCTACGAGTTTTGCAGGTAACAATAGGCTTATGATCGCGGCGGCGGCGCTGACCGTTGTCGCGGGCGGAGCGTTTATCGCCGTCAAGATGAACCCGCCGCAAGGCGGACCGACCGCGGGCACCATCGCCCCGGCCGAACGGTATCGCTCCAGCCAGGTCGGCGCGGGCGATGTGCAACTGGGCGACAGCGGCGTCGCCAAGCTGATGCAGACCGACGCGTTCCAACTGATGGTCAAGGATCCGGGCTTCCGCGCGATGGCGCGCGATCCGGGCTTCATGGCCTTGGCGCGTAACCCGCAGGCGCTGGCCGCGATGGCCTCGTCGCCGCAAGCCTTCACCGACCTCGCCCAATCGTCCGCCTTCCGGGCGATGGCGACCCAGGCTTCGCTGATGCAGAGCGTGCAGGGCGTCAACGCTCAGGCCTTCACCGCGATGGCGACTCACTCGGCGGCCTTCTCGGCCCTCGCCTCGCACTCCGCGGCGTTCGCGGTCATGGCGACGAACGCGCAGGCGTTCGCGTCCTATGCTCGTGACCCGCAAGCCTTCGCCGCCGCAGCGGCCAACCCGGCGGCGACAGCGGCTATGGCGCACGACGCGGCGGCCTTCACCGCGCTCGGCCACGACGCCAGTGCGATGTCGGCGCTGAAGTCTGACCCGCAAGCTTTCGCCGCCTTGGCCTCCAACGCCCAGGCGTTCCGGGCGATGGCGCAGAACCCGGAGGCGATGTCCGCCGCCGCGCGTTCGGCGTCGGCGTTCGCCTCTTCCGCGGCCGCGACCAACAGCCAGGCCTTCGCGTCTTCCGGCATGACGGCGCTCGCCACCAATTCGCAGGCGTTCGCGGCGATGGCCGGCCACACGGCCGCGTTCAGCGCCCTGGCCAGCCACTCGGCCGCCTTCGCGGCGATGGCCCGCAACCCGCAAGCCTTCGCGTCCTACGGCCACAACGTGCAAGCCTTCGCGGCCGATGCGGCCAACCCGGCGGCGGTGGCGGCGATGGCGCATGACGCGGCGGCGTTCACCGCGCTCGGCCACGACGCCAGCGCGATGGCGGCGATCCGCGCCGACTCGCAGGCCTTCACCGCGATGGCGACGAACGCACAGGCGTTCCAGTCCATGGCGACGATGGTCGAGGCGACGATGGTCGAGTTCGCCGGCAAACCGCAGGCCCTCGACTCGATGGCGAGGAGCGCCCAGGCGTTCCAATCGCAAGCGGCGATCGCTAGCCTCTCGGCTCAGGCCTACTCGTCGCAAGCGGCGGCGGCCAACATGTCGGCCGAGGCCTTCAAGGCTCAAGGCATGCAGGCGGCGGCGCAGTACCCGCAAGCGTTGGCGATCATGGCCCGTGAGCCGCAGGCGTTTAGCGCCTTGTCCAGCAACGCCGCGGCGATGTCGGTCCTGGCGCGTGACTCGCAGGCGTTCATCGCGGCGGCGCGTCAGCCGGCCTTCGCGGCGATGGCCTCCAACCCGGCCTTCAGCGCGATGGTGTCGAGCCCAGCCTTCTCGAGCGCCCTCAGCGCCAATTGACCCGCGTTAGTTGGCGTCTCCAGCCAGGTCGCGCGCGCCGGGTCGGATCATTGTTTGCGGCGGCGAGCCTCGCGCTCGCCGCCGTCGGCGCGTTTGCGACTGCGGCGTACGCTCAGATCGAAACGTCGGGGCCGACCCAACCGGTTGCGCCCGCGCCTGCCCCCACCGGGCCGGGTTCTCCGAAGCCCGAGGGCGACAACAAGCCCGCAGCCGAAGAGCCGTCCGCCGGCATCAACCTGAGCCGGCTGGCGACCAAAGACCTCCAGCTGCTCTACTTCGATCCGAGTGAGACCTATCTGACGCCTTATGTGGCGCGCAGCCTTGAGAACTCGATAGCCTTCCAGAAGCGGCTCTACGACTGGAAGCCCTGGGACAGGACGACGATCCTGCTGAAGGACTTCTCGGACTACGGCAACGCCGCGGCCCGGGCTTCACCCAACAACGCCCTCATCTTCGACATCGCCCCGCTGAGCCAGACGTTCGAGACCTTCAGCGCCGGCGAGCGCTTCTTCACGTTGGCGAACCACGAAGAGACCCACGTCGCCACCATGGACGTGTGGAACCATACCGACGCGGCCTGGCGCGACATCTTCCACGGCAAGCCGATGCCGGTGGAGGAGCATCCGGAGTCGATCTTCTACAACTACCTCGCCACGCCCCGGGTGAACGTGCCCCGCTGGTACCTCGAAGGCAGCGCCGTCTTCATGGAAACCTGGATGGCCGGCGGCTTCGGCCGCGCCCAGGGCGGCTACGACGAGATGGTGTTCCGGGCCATGGTCCGCGACCACGCCCACTTCTTCTCACCACTCGGCCTAGAGGCTGAGGGTACCGCGGTCGACTTCCAGGTCGGGGTCAACGACTACCTCTACGGCACCCGCTTCTTCAGCTACCTCGCGCTGACCCGCTCGCCGGAGAAGGTGATCGACTGGCTGAAGCGCGGCGAGGGCAGCAAGCCGTTCTACTCCGACCAGTTCAAGCAGGTGTTCAACGAGCCGCTGGGCGACGCCTGGAACGACTGGATCGCGTGGGAAGAGAAGTTCCAGACCGCCAACCTCGCGTCCGTGCAGGCCTACCCCGCGACAACGCTGACCCGCGAGACCAGCCGCGCGCTAGGCTCGGTCTCGCGCGCCTTCTACGACCCCGAGACCGACAGCCTGGTCGGCGCTTTCCGCTATCCGGGCGTGATCGGGCACGTCGGCATCCTCTCCCTGAAGACCGGCGAGATTCGCAAGCTCACCGACATCAAGGGCGCGATGCTCTACCAGGTGACCTCGCTGGCCTACGATCCAGGCGCGCACCGCGCCTGGTACACCACCGACAACTACGCCTACCGCGACCTCATGGAGGTCGACCTCAAGACCGGCGCGACCACGATGCTGATCCGCGATGGCCGCATCGGCGACATCGTCGTCAACCCGCAGGATCACGCGATCTGGGGGCTGCGGCACCTGAATGGGCTGGTAACGCTGGTGAATATCCCGCCGCCCTACAAGGACTGGACCCAGGTCCACACCTTCCCGTTCGGCGAGATCCCGTTCGACCTCGACATCTCGCCCGACGGGACCGAGCTCTCCGCCTCGGTCGGCGAGATCAACGGCGATCAGTTCGTGCGCGTCTTCAAGCTGGGCGACTTCGCAGGCGGCGACCTCAGCGACGACGATCCAAAGCCGGTCGCGGAGCTGAAACTGGGTAGCTCCACGCCCGAGGGTTTCGTCTTCTCACCGGACGGCAAGTATCTCTTCGGCTCGTCCTACTACACCGGCGTCTCGAACATTTATCGCTTCGAGCTGGCCAACAAGGACGTGCAGGCGGTCAGCAACGCCACCACCGGGCTCTTCCGGCCGATCCCGCGCACGGACGGCTCGGTTATCGCCTTCGAGTACACCGGCCAGGGTCTGGCGCCCGTCTCGTTCACGCCGAAGCCGCTGCAGGACCTGGGCTCGATCAAGTTCCTCGGCGCCGAGATCGCCGACCAGCATCCGGTCGTGAAGACCTGGGCGGTCGGCTCGCCCGCGGCCGTGCCGCTGGATTCGATGATCACCCGGCAAGACAAGTACGTGCCGCTGCACGAGATCACACTCGATGCGGCCTACCCGGTCGTCGAGGGCTACAAGGGCTACGTCGCCCTGGGCTACCACCTGAACTTCGAGGACCCGATGCAGCTGAACCAGCTGCTGGCCACTCTCACCTACTCGCCGGCCGGTAGCCTGCCGGAAAAGGAGCGCTGGCACGCCGCGCTCGAGTACCACACCTTCCAATGGCGCTTCCGCTACTGGCACAACGACGCCAACTTCTACGATCTGTTCGGCCCGATCGACCGCAGCCGCAAGGGCGACGCCTTCCTGATCGACTACAAGAATTCGATCGTCTACGACCCGCCGCGTCAGCTCGATTTCACCCTGTCGACCGCGGTCTATTTCGGCCTCGACACCTTGCCTGGCGCGCAGAACGTCGCCACCGGTTTCGATCGCAACATCCTGACCAACGACATCGGCCTGAGCTACGTCGACGTGACCAAGTCGCTGGGCGCCGTCGATGACGAGAAGGGCCTGCGCTGGAATATCAACGCCAGCGAGGACTTCGCCGACGAAAAGCAGTTCCCCAGCGCCCGCGCCGGCCTCAGCTTCGGCGTACCGCTGCCGCTGAACCACGCCTCGATCTGGCTCTACACCGCGGTCGGCATCGCCGGCGGCGACAAGAGCAATCCGCTGTCCAATTTCTACCTCGGCTCGTTCGGCAACAATTACGTCGATGACGGCGAGGTGAAGCGCTACCGCGAGTACGACAGCTTCCCCGGCTTCGGCATCGACGCGATCGCCGCGCGGCGATTCGCCAAGGGCGTGGCCGAGCTCAACCTACCGCCACTGCGCTTCGGCGACGTCGGCATGCCCAGCCTGTTCCTCAGCTCAATGCGCCCCGCCCTCTTCGCCGGCGTGCTCGCCGACGACACCGGCATGGGCAAGGTGAACTGGCTGGAAGACGCCGGCGGCCAGGTGGACTGGAACTTCACGGTCGCCTTCCGGCTGCCGATGGTGTTGTCGTTCGGCTATGCAGCAGGGCTGCAATCGCACCGGCCGCTTCAAAACGAACTGATGGTCTCCGTCAAAATCCTGTAGCAGACCGGGCTCACATGGACCTCGTCCTGCTCAAGATTCTGATTGCGCTGCTGCCTGTGCTCGTCTTCGTGGCCGGCTTCAGCCTGCTCGACGCGTTCAAGCTGATGGACGTGCCGGAACTGGTGATGCTGCTGATCGGCGGCGGCCTGCTGGCGGCCGCCAGCTATCTCGCCAACTGGCGCGCGCTCGACGACCTGCCGATCGGCTTCACCGACTACACCAAGTACATCTCCCCGGTCGTCGAGGAGACGCTGAAGGGCGCCCTGATGCTGTGGCTCTTCGCGCGCAATCGCATCGGCTTCATGATCGACGCGGCGATCACCGGCTTTGCTATCGGCGCGGGCTTCTCGCTCGCTGAGAACGCGATCTATCTCTACAATTTCGCCGGCGCGAGCCTCGGCGTCTGGCTGGTGCGCGGCTTCGGCACGGCGGTGATGCACGGCGGCGCGACGGCGGCGTTCGGCGTCGTCGGCCAGTTCCTGACCGAGCGGCGGATGAAGGTCGAGGGCGCGCGCTACCGCTTCCACGTCTTGATCTTCCTCCCCGGCCTGCTGCTGGCGATGCTGATTCACGCCGCCTACAACCACTTCCCGGGCCAGCCGGTGACGGCGATGGCGGTGACCTTGCTGGCGGTCCCGCTGTCGCTCGGCCTGGTGTTCTCCAAGAGCGAGCATTCGGCGCACGACTGGCTGCTCAGCGAGTACCACACCCACGAACACATGCTGGACGACATCCGCGCCGGCCGCTTCGACCAGAGCGAGGCCGGGCGCTTCATCCTTTCGATGTCGGAGCGGTTCACGCCGGCCGTCGTCGCCCAGGCGTTCGACTACCTGAAGACCTACACCGAGCTGGTGCTGCGTGCAGAAGAGACTTTGATCGCCCACGAGGCCGGCGAAGCCTCGCCGCTGAAACGCGACATTCGGGAGGCGTTCAAACACCTGCACGAGCTGGAGGCGAAGCTTGGCCGCACCGCGCTGCTCGCCATCCGCCCGCACCTGCAGTTCTCCCGCCACGAACTCTGGGAGATGCACGAACTCGAGCGCGAGGTCGGCGCGCGCTGAGCGGGTGGGTCGCGCCTTCGGACGCCCCTTCCATTGTTTCACCACGGCAAAAATGCGTAGTACACATTTCACGCTTGCAACGCTTTTTGCTTTGGCTCGTTGTGCCGGTCCAGGAGGACCTCCAATGCGTAGACTCACCGTTCTCGGCCTTGCCTCGACGGCCGCCCTTTTCCTCGCCGGCACGGCCGCGCCAGCGTTGGCCCAACAGCCGACAGGCTCGTTCCAGGCGTCCTGCCGCGACGTGGCGGTCGCGAACGGCTCGCTCAGCGCCTACTGCACCGACATGCGAGGGCAAGGCCACACCAGCAGCATCCCCTATCGCCAATGCCGCGGCGACATCGGTAACAACAATGGACTCCTCGCCTGCAACGGCGCGCGAGCGACCGAGTATTTCCCCAACCAGGGCAGCCCGGGCTATGGCCATGACGACCGTAGGGGATACAGCGGGTCGGGGTATGGCGATCACGGCTTCGGCTATGGCGGGCCGGTCATCGGCGTGCCGCCCGACCAAGGCTACTTCAGCGACGACCGGCGCGGTGACAGCACCTACCCGCAGTTCGCCTGGCTGGAAGATCACATCCGTGATGGCATTCGCGACGGCATCCACAGCGGCCAACTGGGCCGAGACGACGCCCATGCCTACTTCGGCCAGCTGCGTGACATCCAGGACCGCGAACAGCGCTACTACCAACGATACGGCGCCAATCTGCCCTACGACGCCTCGCAGCGCATCAAGGGTCAGCTGCGCGACCTCGACCGTCAGGTAGGCGGGGCGAGTGGGCGATAGGGCTTCCGGCGCTCAGCCGTCGCCTAGCAGCCCGTCCAGCCGCGCCTTGGCGGCCTCCAGGGCGTGCAGCGTGTCTGTCAGGCGGGCGCGCGCCGCCGGCCCAAGGTCGGCGGCTGCCGCCTCCGAAGAGGGCGATGAAGCCGCGGGCTCCTCCGCAGCCGCGTCATCTCCATCGAGAAACCGGCGGGCGCCCAGTTCGCGGTGCAGCTTCTGGACGCCTTTGATGGTGTAGCCTTCCTCGTGCAGCAGGCGGCGCACCTGGGCGAGGACGGCGATATCCTGTGGGCGATAGAAGCGGCGGCCACCCGCGCGCTTCATCGGCCGGATGAACGAGAAGCGGGTCTCCCAGAAGCGCAGCACGTGCTGGGGCACGCCCAACTGGTCGGCGGCTTCCGAGATGCTGCGGAAGGCCTCCGGGCCCTTGGCCACCCGGCCCTACTTGTTCAGGGCGCGATCCACTCGCGCCTTCATCACCTGCGATGCGCGGAACGCGATCACCCGGCGAGGGTCGATCGCGGCCGGTTCGCCGGTCTTGGGGTTGCGGCCCATCCGCTCGCGCTTCGCGCGCACCTGGAAAACGCCGAAACCGGAAAGCTTGACTGTCTGGCCGCGCTCCAGCGCCTCGACCACCAAATCTAGCGTCCGCTCGACCAGGGTGGCGCAATCCTGCCTGGTCAGGCCTACCTCCTCGTGCACGGCCTCGCACAAGTCGGCCCGCGTCAAAGTCCGGCCCTTCATGGATTTCTGCTCGCGCCCCTCAACGAGCGTAAGGCTCCACGGATCGAATGTTTCGTCAAGTCAAAGACTTCGAGGAACCGGAAGAATCGACGTCTAAAGACGAACGACGGCCGCGCCCCAGGTCAACCCACCGCCCATGGCCTCCATCAGGAGGAGTTGGCCGGGCTTGATCCGCCCATCGCTGATGCCTTGCGCCAGAGCGAGCGGGATCGAGGCGGCCGAGGTGTTGGCGTGGCGCGCCACTGTCGAGATCACCCGGCTTTCCGGGATGCCGACGCGCCGGGCGACGCCTTCAAGGATTCGCTGATTGGCCTGATGCGGGATGAACCAGTCAACTTCCGATAGCTCGACCCCCGCCACCTTGGCGCTGGCGACCACAGCCTCGGAGATGTTGATCACCGCCTGCTTGAACACTTGGTTGCCCTGCATGCGCAGGTGGCCGACCGTGCCCGTGGTCGAGGGGCCGCCGTCGACATAGAGCAGGTCCTGCTTGCTGCCGTCGGCACGCAGGGCGACGCCCAGAATGCCGCGGTCGGCCGTGGTTCCCTGCCCCTCGCCAGGCTCGAGCACCACCGCGCCGGCGCCGTCGCCGAAGAGCACGCAGGTGCCGCGGTCGGTCCAGTCCATCAGCCGGGTCATGGTCTCGGCGCCGATGACCAGCGCGCACCGGGCCTGGCCGCGAACGACGAAGTTGTCGGCGACGGCCAGCGCATAGACGAAGCCGGAGCAGACCGCCTGAACGTCGAAGGCGATCCCGATCGGCGCGCCGATCTTGCGCTGGACCATGGTCGCCACCGCCGGGAAGGTCAGGTCGGGCGTCGTGGTGCCGACCACGATCAAGTCGACGTCGCTAGCCGACCTCCCTGCCGCCGCCAGCGCCTTCAGCGCCGCCTGGGTGGCGAGATCCGAGGCCCCTTCGCCCTCGGCCGCCTTGCGGCGTTCGTGGATGCCCGTCCGCTCGCGGATCCACGCGTCGGTGGTGTCGACGGTCAGCGACAGCTCGTCGTTGGTGACCACGCGCGTGGGCAGATAGTCACCGACGCCGGTGACGACGCTACGGACGATGGAGCTCACGCCTTGGTTCTTTCCCCGACCGGGACCGGCTCGTCTGGCATGGCTGCGGTCAGGGTCCTCAGGTTTCGGTCGATCTGGGCGACGAAGTCGCTGGCCGCGAGATCGGCGGCCATGCGGATGGCGGTGGCGAATCCGCGCACGTCGGCGCCGCCATGGCTTTTGACTACAATTCCGTTCAGTCCGAGGAAAGGCCCGCCGTTGATCGACGACACGTCGAACCGCTGCGCCATCCGCTTCAGCGCCGACGAGGCGATGAAGGCGCCCAGCCGCGCCAGCGGGTCAGACGTGAAGGTCGCGCGCAACGTGGCGCGGAAATAGCGCGCCAGCCCCTCGCCGGTCTTCAGCGCCACATTGCCGGTGAAACCGTCGGTGACCACCACATCCACCGTGCCCTTGGGGATGTCGTCGCCCTCGACGAAGCCACGGTAATCGAGATCGAGCGCCGTCTCGCGCAGGATGGCGTGGGCGCCGCGCACCTCGTCGTGACCCTTCTCGTCCTCCGAGCCGACGTTGAGCACGCCGACCGTGGGCCGGGCCACGCCATGCACCGCGTGATGGAACGCCGCCCCCAGGATCGCGAACTCGACCAGGCGCTGGGCGTCGCAGTCGATGTTGGCGCCGACGTCGAGCACCGTCGTATGGCCGTTCATCGTCGGCCAGCCGATGACCAGCGCCGGCCGCTCCAGATCGGCGCTCATCCGCAGGATCAGCTTGGAGATCGCCATCAGCGCGCCGGTGTTGCCGCCGCTCACGCAGGCCGCCGCCTCCTTGCTGCGCAGCGCCTCGACGGCGTTCCACATGCTGGTGCCCTTGCCGCGGCGCATGGCCTGGGCGGGCTTCTCGTCGGAGCCGATCACCCGCTCGGCGTGGCGGATCTCGACCCGGCCACCCAGGCCCGGCAGCTTGGCCAGCGCCGCCTTGATCTGCGCCTCGTCGCCGTGGAGCAGGAAGCGAGCGTCCAGCCCTTCCTTGACCACCCGGGCGACAGCGGGCGCCACCACGCTTGGCCCGTGGTCGCCGCCCATCGCGTCGATCGAGATCACCAGCGGGTCTGGCACGGTTGCGTCTCGGGGTTCCTCGCCAGCGTGCGGCGCCAGCCGGGTATAGTAAGCCCGCTCGGGGCGAAGCAAGCGGCGCGGCTAGCCAAGCTGCGGCTCGAGCGAAGGCCACGGAATCTCACCGGCCAGCAGCGCCTCGGCGCTCGCCGCGCCCAAGGCCGCATGGACCGCAACCAGATAGTCCCCGAGCGGCGCCGGGTCGCTCCCCTCCTTGCCGCCGAAGACCGTGCGCTCCACCAGCCCATCGAGCTCAGCACGGTCGGGCAGCGCATCGAACGCCGCCTGCAGCGCCTTGCCCCGGCCATAGAACGCCTCGCCCAGCTTGCGCATGGTCTTGCTCACCGCCAGGTCGCCCACCGCCAGCTCGCGCAGCCCGTGATCGAGCCCGGCCAGGTAGGCGTCGAAGAAGGCCTGCGACGTCGCCGCAGCGGCCCCGCCCTCCCCGCGCAGCCGCTCCAGCACCAGCAGCACGTGCGCGGTGTAGACCTCGAAGCGGCCATCGGGCGTGTCGGGCGCCCCCAGACGCTCGTACAGCGCCGGCTGGCGCGCCTGGGCCACGGTTGCGGCATATAGCCTCTCGCCCGCCGCCCGCGCCGGTCCCGGCCTCAGCAGCCGCTGCAAGAACATCAAGGAACGCCTCGTTTTCGCCGCCAGGCGCGGCTAGCTCACGGCCTTGCACTAGAGCCCGACGCCCGATAGGTCAAAGGCCGCGCCCCGCCACCTGCTTGGCCCACCACCCGCAAGGCCCAGATGCCCCGCAAGTCCGCTTTTCTCGCCCTGGCTCCCCGCGCCCTGGCCCCCCTCGCTCTGGCTACCGCCCTCGCCTCGGTCAGCGCCTGCTCTCCGACCATCAGCCACCAGGGCTTCCAGGTCGTGGACGTGCGCCCGGCCGACGTGAAGATCGGCACGGACACCCGCTCGACCGTGCTGGAAAAGCTGGGTTCGCCCACGGCGACCTCTACGTTCGACAAGGACCTCTGGTTCTACATGTCGCAATTCCGCACCCAGACCTCGTTCTACAATCCCAAGGTCATCAAGCGCGACGTGGTGGCGATCTCGTTCGACCACGACACCGAGCAGGTCAAAGAGGTCGACAGCTTCACCCTGCAGGACGGCCGCGTCATCGCCTTCGACCCGCGCGAGACCCCCACCCGCGGCCGCGAGATGACCATCCTCGAGCAGCTGATCGGCTCCATCGGCGCCGGCTCCGTGCTCCCCTCCGACCAGAACATCACCCCCGGCAGCCACCCCGACGACCGCCACTAACCCGCCCCTCACCCCGCCACCGTACCGCAGATGCACCGTAATTTACGGTGGTTGGGGCTGTTTGGGGGCTGCGAGCGGTCGTGCGGTTGGGGCGCGGAGCGGCGGGCGCGCGGTCGGGGTGGCTGGTCTTGCGGCAGCACGACATGGAACAGCTCCGGCCACAGGTGGTCTAGACGGACATTGCGTAACCGTAAGTAATGTCCGCGAAGATCGTTTTCAAGCTCATCCCGTAGTCGGCCTGCAACGAACGAAGCGCTAGCTCACCCACTTCCCGGTTGTGTGTTGGAGCGCCAGAGTGATGAGTAGGCGCGACGGCGTTTTGGTTGAGTGAGCTCCGGGGGGCAGCGTGGCGTCAGACCTAGCGTTCATCGAGAGCCAGCTCTTCAAGGCGGCGGACCAGCTCCGGGCCAACTCCGGCATCCTGCCGTCGGAGTATGCACGGCCGGTGCTGGGCCTGCTGTTCCTGCGGTACGCCGACGAGAAGTTCGACGAGGTCGAGAAGCGCATCGCGCCGGCGCCAGGCAGTCGGCTGAAGCCAGGGCCGGACGCGTTCAAGGCCGAGGGGGCGATCTACATGCCGCCGGAGGCCCGGTTCGGCCACCTGCTGCGCCTACCGGAGGACGCCAACCTCGGCCGCGCCCTCTCGAACGCCATGCGCGACATCGAGGCGGACAACCCCGACCTCGCCGACGTGCTGCCGAAGACCTATCAGGCCATCCCGGACGATGTGCTGGTCGAGCTGCTGCGTCTGCTGCATCCGCTCCAGTTCGCGGGCGACGCCTTCGGCCAGGTTTACGAGTACTTCATGGGCGCCTTCGCCAAGGACACCATGCAGAAGGGCGGCGAGTTCTACACGCCCGCCTCGGTGGTCAAGCTAATCGTCGAAATCCTGGAGCCCTACCACGGCCGCATCCTCGATCCGGCCTGCGGCTCCGGCGGCATGTTCGTCCACTCGGCGGAGTTCGTGCGCCGCCACCACAAGGCGCCTGACAAGGAGCTGTCGATCTACGGGGTCGAACGCACCCGCGAGACCTGGCGGCTGGCGCAGATGAACCTCGCAGTCCACGGCCTCTCGGGCAAGATCCTCGACGCCGACACCTATCGCGACCCGGTGTTCGAGGACGTGCCGGGCTTCGACTTCGTGATGGCCAATCCGCCGTTCAACGTTTCGGAGCTGGACAAGTCGAAGCTGTTCGACCGCGAGGGCCGCTACCCCTTCGGCGTGCCCGGCGTCGACAACGCCAACTACATCTGGATCAGCCTGTTTCACGCCAAGCTCAACGCCACCGGCCGCGCCGGCTTCGTTATGGCCAACTCGGCCGGCGACGCGCGCGGCGGCGAGCAGGCGATCCGCCGCAAGCTGGTCGAGAGCGGCGCGGTGGACGTGATCGTCGCCACCAGCCCGAACCTGTTCATGACCGTTACCCTGCCCTGCACGCTGTGGTTCCTCGACCGGGGCAAGGCGAAGGGGCCGCGCGCCGACGAGACCCTGTTCATCGACGCCCGCGACATCTTCCACCAAGTCGATCGGGCTAGGCGCGAGTTCAGCGGCGACCAGATCGAGGCGCTCGGCAACATCGTGCGCATGTGGCGCCGCGAGGAGTTGGAGATCGCGGCCGGCTCGGAGGCCTGGTTGCGCGAACGCTTCGCGGACCTGGCCTACCAGGACGTTGCGGGGTTGTGTCGCGTGGCGAGCCGGACCGAGATCGAGGCGCAGGGCTGGTCGCTCAATCCGGGCCGCTACGTGGGCGTTTCGCCCGGCAAAGCGGACAACGTGGATTTCCGTCGAACGCTGGTGTCGCTGCAAGAGGAACTAGAGGCTCTAAACGTCGAGGCTGTGCGGCTGCAGTCCGCGATCGCAGAGAATGTTGCGGGGCTGCTCTCGTGACCAATCCCATCGGCGGTCGCGAGTTACCACCCGGCTGGCGTCTAACGACGGTCGATGCGATCAAGTCGCCTGCCAAGCATAGCTGCGTAGCTGGGCCGTTTGGCTCTTCGATCAGCTCAAAGTTCTTCCAGGGTGAAGGCGTGCCTGTAATTCGGGGGGCAAATCTTACGTTCGGACGTGACAAGTTCATCGACGATGGATTTGTTTTCATCTCGCCAGAGAAAGCAAATACCTTCAAGGCACAAACTGCTGTCTCAGACGATCTGATATTTACTTGCTGGGGAACGATCGGTCAGGTCGGCCTCATACCCGAGAATTCTCGTTTTCCTGAGTACGTAATCTCCAACAAACAGCTCAAGCTCAGGGTGGATCGAGAAATAATAAGGCCCGCGTTTGCCTATTATTACTTCTCCAGCCCGAACGTTGTAAGGCACATACAAAACCACGGTATCGGGGCTGCCGTCCCCGGCATCAATCTTGGCATACTCAAGGCTTGCCCCGTCTCGGTCCCACCACTCCGCGATCAAGACGCGATCATAGGTGTCCTCTCAGCGTTCGATAACTTGATCCAGGCGAACGCCCGACGGATAGCGATCCTGGAGGAGATGGCGCGGCTGCTGTTCGACGAGTGGTTCGTTCGGCTTCGGGTTCCCGGCGGCGAGCCGGACAGCATGGTGGCGGACGAACTCGGACCCGGTCCGGGTGGATGGACACCGACAACTGCCGGCGAGCTGATTGACTTTGACCCCCGGACTGCCGTGCCAAAGGACGGCGAGAAATATTTTGTCCCGATGGGGGCCTTGTCCACGAACTCAATGGTCATCGACGGTTGGGAGATGCGGGACGGCAATGCCGGTTCGAAGTTCCAGAACGGCGACACCCTCCTGGCGCGGATTACGCCGTGTCTCGAAAATGGCAAGACGGGTTACGTCGATTTCCTACCTCCCGGCTCGACTGCATTCGGTTCGACTGAATACATCGTGATGAGGGGGCGTCAGGCGCCGTCGACATTTGTCTGCTTGCTCGCGCGGTCGCCGCAGTTTCGCGAGACCGCCATCAAATCTATGGGCGGGGCTGATGGGCGCCAGCGCGTTCGGAGCGAGGCACTGGCGGGGTTCAAGCTTCTGCGCCCCCCGGCCAACCGACTGGCCGGGTTCGATCAAGTCGTATCGCCGATGTTTGAGCAGATGAGAGTGCTCGCAGACTCGAACGCGCGCTTGCGGGACGCGCGGGACATGCTGCTGCCGAAGCTGATCTCCGGCGAGATCGCGGTGGGACAAGCCGAACGCGCCCTGGAGCACGCGGCGTGACCGGCGCCCGATGATCGACGGCTTCTCCGAGGATGAACTCGTCGAGCAGCCGGCGATCGCGCTGCTGGGCGATCTCGGCTGGGAGACCGTCAACCTCTATCAGGAGAGCTTCGGCCTGGAGGGCTCGCCCTGGCGCAGCAGCCGGCGCGACGCCTTCCTGACCAAGCGCCTGCGCATGGCGTTGGAGAAGCTCAACCCCGACCTGCCAGGCGAGGCGCTCGACCTGGCCGTCGACGAGTTGACGCGGCCGAGGGGCGCGATGGCGCCGGCCAACGCCAACTGCGAGGTGCTGGAAGCCCTGCGCGACGGGGTGAAGGTGAAGTTTCGCGATGCGGACCACGGCGGCGAGCGGACTGAGACCGTGCGCTTCATCGACTGGCGGGACGTCTCGGCCAACGACTTTGTGCTGGCCTCGCAGGTCTGGTTCAAGGGTGAGCTGCATGAGCGCCGGGCCGACCTGGTGGGTTTCGTCAACGGCGCGCCGCTGCTGTTCATCGAGCTGAAGGCCGGCCACAAGAGCGCCCGCGAAGGCTACGACAACAACCTGCGCGACTACCGCGACACCATCCCGCAGGTCTTCGACGCGGTCGGCATCACCCTGGTCTCCAACGGCATCGACGCCCTGATCGGCCCAAGCCCGTTCGCGCCGTGGGACGAGGCGTTCAAGGCTTGGAAGCGCATCGACGATGAGACCGCCGAGGGCGTCGTCAGCCTGGAGACGGCGCTCAGGGCCGCCTGTACGCCCGAACGCCTGCTGGACCTGGTCGAGAACTTCCTGATCTTCGAGCAGACCGCCGAGGGTCTTTTGAAGAAGGTGGCGCAGAACCACCAGTTCATCGGCGTGAACCGCGCCGTGCAGGCGGTGCGCGACATCCACCTGAACAAGGGCAAGCTCGGCGTCTTCTGGCACACCCAGGGGTCGGGCAAGAGCCTCTCGATGGTGACGTTCGCACGCAAGGTGCTGCGCACCCTGCCGGGCTCCTGGAGCTTCCTGATCATTACCGACCGCGACGAGCTGGACCTCCAGATCGCGGGCACGTTCGCCGCCTGCGGGGCGTTGAGCCGGCCGCTGGACGAGGTTCGGGCCGGGTCGCGCGATCACCTGAAGACGTTGCTGCAGGGCAACGACCGCTTCATCTTCACCCTGATCCAGAAGTTCGGCACGGCGAAGGGCGAGACCTATCCGCTGCTGTCGGAGCGCTCGGACATCATCGTGATCGCCGACGAGGCGCACCGCACCCAGTACGATGTGCTGGCCGCCAACATGCGCCGAACCCTGCCCAACGCCGCCTTCATCGGCTTCACCGGCACGCCCCTGATGGCCGGCGAGGAGAAGACCCGCGACGTCTTCGGCAGCTACGTCTCGACCTACACTTACCAGCAGTCCACCGAGGACGGCGCAACGGTGCCGCTGTTCTACGAGAACCGCATCCCCGAGGTGCAGCTCGACAACGAAGTGTTCGAGGATCAGGTCGCCGACATCATCGACGCGGCCGACCTCGACGAGGATCAGGAGCGCGAATTGGAGCGCCGCCTGGGGCGCCAGTACCATGTGATCACGCGGGACGACCGGCTGGACCGGATCGCGGACGACCTGGTCCGGCACTTCGTCGCCCGAGGCTATCGCGGCAAGGGCATGTTCATCGCCATCGACAAGGCGACCGCGCTGCGCATGTACGACAAGGTGCAGGTCGCCTGGGCGCGGGAGATCGTCCGCCTGGAGGCCGCGCTGAAGGCAGCGCCTAACGACGAGCGCGCGGGCTTGGAAGCGGCGCTCGGCTGGATGCGCGAGACCGACATGGCAGTCGTGGTCAGCCAGGGCCAGAACGAGATCGCTGATATGGCGGCCAAGGGGCTCGATATCCGCCCGCACCGGACACGGATGAACATCCCGCCGGACGATCCCAACAACCTCGCGCGGCAGTTCAAGCGGGGCGACTCCAAGCTGAGGCTGGCGTTCGTGTGCGCCATGTGGATCACCGGCTTCGACGTGCCGACCTGTTCGACGATCTACCTCGACAAGCCGATGAAGAACCACACGCTGATGCAGACCATCGCGCGGGCGAACCGCAACGCGCCGGGCAAGCGGGCGGGCCTGATCGTCGATTACGTCGGGGTGTTCCGTAACCTGCAGCGGGCGCTGGCGATCTATACGACCGGCTCCGGGGCGACGGAGTCGCCGGTGCAGGACAAGGCCGCGCTGGTCACCGAGCTGGAGACGGCCACGCGGGAGGCGTCGGAATATTGCGCGCGGCGCGGCGTCCAGCCCGCCAGCCTCTTCGACGTGAAGGGCTTCGAGCGGTTGGCCCGCGTGGAGACCATGGTCGATGCCCTGAATGGGACGGACGGCGAGCGGCGCGCCTACTTCGCTCTGGCGGCCAATGTCTGGGGCCTCTTCAAGGCGGTGATGCCGGACCCGAGGGCCGAGCCGTTCAGGCGGCCGAGCGCCGCCATCCAGGTTATCGCCGAGCGCATGCGCATGCTGGTCGGCAGGCCGGAGGTGTCGGCGGTGCAAGCCAGGATCGAGGCGCTGCTCGACCAGTCGATCACCGGCGTCGCCATCAACGCGCCCATCCGCGACGCCGACGACGGCATGGAGGGCTTGTTCGATCTCTCGGCGATCGACTTCGAGAAGCTCAAGGCCCTGATCGGCAAGCCCGGCGCCAAGCGCAACCGCGCCCAGGCGCTGCGGCGCGCCGTGGCCGAGCATCTCGCCAAGATGGTGGCCGCAAACCCGATGCGGGCAAGGCTGTTGGAGAAGTTCCAGAAGCTCATCGCCGACTACAACGCCGGCAGCACGGCGGCCGAGGAGTTCCTGACCCAGCTTCTCAGCTTTGTCGGCGAGCTGGATGAAGAGGACCGGCGCGGCATCCGCGAAGGGCTATCCGACGAAGAGCTG
Organism: Caulobacteraceae bacterium; assembly: GCA_036494265.1. Taxonomy (GTDB): domain Bacteria; phylum Pseudomonadota; class Alphaproteobacteria; order Caulobacterales; family Caulobacteraceae; genus Acaudatibacter. The sequence continues at coordinate 83,300 of DASXOP010000043.1, forward strand.
GCGATCTTCGACATCCTGACCAAGCCGGAGCCGGAGCTGAACGTGGACGAGCGCGACGCCGTCAAACAGATCGCCAAGGACATGCTGGACAAGCTGAAATCCGAGAAGCTGATCCTCGACTGGCGGCTGAAGGAGCGCGCCAAGGCGGCGGTGCGGGTGGCGATCCAGCAGTCACTCGACGCACTGCCACCGGCCTATGCCGACGAGATTTGGGCGGACAAGGTTGGCCGCACTTACCAGTGGGTGTTCGAGCGCTACTGAGGCATTCGTCGAGCCGCAATCACCTACGACCCCCTACGGCCCTCGGACTTTGTCCAAGGGCCGCTTCCCCCTGAGGGGGATGGGAGGCGCGCGCCGCTTTAGTGGATAATCCCCCGGGCTAGCACCGCCAGCAGGAGCAGGGCGACGATGTTGGTGATCTTGATCATCGGGTTCACTGCCGGGCCGGCGGTGTCCTTGTAGGGGTCGCCGACGGTGTCGCCGGTGACCGCGGCCTTGTGGGCTTCGGAGCCCTTGCCGCCGTAGTGGCCCTCTTCGATCAGCTTCTTGGCGTTGTCCCAGGCGCCGCCGCCCGAGGTCATCGAGATGGCGACGAAGAGCCCGGTCACGATCACGCCGACCAGCATCGCCCCCAGCGAGGAGAAGGCATTGCTGGCGCCGGCGATCAGCCGGATGATGAAGAACAGCGCCACCGGCGAGACCACCGGCAGCAGCGAGGGCACGATCATCTCGCGGATCGCCGCCTTGGTCAGGATGTCAACGGCCTTACCGTACTCGGGCTTGACCTCGTAGGTCATGATGCCCGGGTTCTCCTTGAACTGACGCCGCACCTCGGCGACCACGGCCTCGGCCGCGCGGCCGACCGCGGTCATCGAGAGGCCGCCGAAGAGGAACGGCAGCAGGCCGCCGAACAGCAGGCCGACGATGACGTAGGGGTTGGAGAGGTCGAAGGCGACGTCGCCCAGCCCGTCGAACACCGAGCCCGACACCGCGTTGTTGGTGAAGAACTTCAGGTCCTGGGTGTAGGCGGCGAAGAGCACCAGGGCGCCGAGGCCGGCCGAGCCGATCGCGTAGCCCTTGGTGACCGCCTTGGTGGTGTTGCCGACGGCGTCGAGGGCGTCGGTGGACACCCGCACTTCGCCGGGCAGGCCAGCCATTTCGGCGATGCCGCCGGCGTTGTCCGTCACCGGGCCGAAGGCGTCGAGGGCGACGACGAAGCCGGCCAGCGACAGCATGGCGGTCGTGGCGATGGCGATGCCGAAGAGGCCGCCCAGATTGAAGGAGACGATGATGCCGATGATGATCGTCAGCGCCGGCAGCGCCGTCGATTCCAGCGACATGGCGAGGCCCTGGATCACGTTGGTGCCGTGGCCGGAGACGGAGGCCTGGGCGACCGACTTCACCGGCCGGAAGCCAGTGCCGGTGTAGTACTCGGTGATCACCACGATCGCGGCGGTGACGGCGAGGCCGACGAGGCCGCAGTAGAACAGCGACATCGAGTCGAGCGAGCGATCGCCGACCTGCACCGGGGTCGTGACCATGTAGTGCATCACGGCCCAGATGGCGCCGATCGAGAGCACGCCGGTGACGATGAGGCCCTGGTAGAGGGCGCCCATGATGTTGTTGCTCTTGCCGAGGCGCACGAAGAAGGCGCCGATGATCGACGTGACGATGCAGACGCCGCAGATGGCCAGCGGCAGCAGCATCATGTTGGTGGCGGTGGCCGGGTCGTCGCGGAAGAAGATCGAGGCCAACACCATGGTGGCGACCGTGGTGACCGCATAGGTCTCGAAGAGGTCGGCGGCCATGCCGGCGCAGTCGCCGACGTTGTCGCCCACGTTGTCGGCGATGGTCGCTGCGTTGCGGGGGTCGTCTTCCGGAATGCCGGCTTCGACCTTGCCCACCAGGTCGCCGCCGACGTCGGCGCCCTTGGTGAAGATGCCGCCGCCGAGGCGGGCGAAGATGGAGATCAGCGAGGCGCCGAAGCCGAGCGCGACCAGGCTGTCGACGACGTCGCGGCTGGTGCTCTCAAGATGCAGCGGGCCGGTGAGGATCGCGTAGTAGCCGGCGACGCCCAGCAGGGCGAAGCCCGCCACCAGCATACCGGTCACCGCGCCGGAGCGGAACGCCATCGAAAGGCCTTTGGCCAGGCTCTCTGACGCCGCCTGCGCGGTGCGCACGTTGGCCCGCACCGAGATCAGCATGCCGGCAAAGCCCGCCGCGCCCGAGAGAACCGCGCCGATCAGGAAGCCCGTGGCCTCGAGCCAGCCGATCAGGAAGCCCAGCAGCAGCAGGACCACGACGCCGACCATGGCGATGGTCGTATATTGCCGGCGCAGGTAGGCCTGGGCGCCTTCCTGGATGGCGGCGGCGATTTCTCGCATCCGCTCGTTGCCGGCGGACGCCCGCAGCAGCGACGCGGACTGCGCCGCGCCGTAGACCACGGCCAATACGCCGGCGAGGATCACCAGCATCAAGACAAGACTCATGTCGTCGCGCCCCTCTCGTATTCTTGCGCAAATCGCCGCGCACGCCCGTGGGCGGCGCGGAAATCGAAAGCTTCGGATGTGATTGACGCGACAAGGCGTCCCTAAAAGTCGGCGGAAACTGCCAAAACCGACCGCGAGACGCAACAGGCGTGCGGCGAACGCTGTATTTTCTAGTGAACTGGCTGGCCGGGCTTGGGCAAACCGGTGCGCCGCATCGGGCCGCCGCCGGGCATGATCTCGACCGACGCCACCGCGCCGGGCCCGGTGATCGCCACCGCCGCCTGGTAGAGCGAGGCCTTCATCCGCGCCTCGTCCAGCTTGGTGTAGTCGCTGGCCAGGGTGAAGGGCGTGCGGTGACCCAGGCGCACCAGAGCGTCGCGGAAATAGGGTTCCTTGTCGCGCAGGTGAACCACGTCAGCGCCCGGCGTCAGGTTAACCCGCATGTAGACGAAGACGTAGTTGATCAGCCGGCCATTCACGACCACCGGCATCGCGACGGGGGAGAGATCGACATACTGACCGCTGGCCTTCGCCCCCTCCGCGAGCGCGGCGCCGCCGACGAGGGCGAGCGGCAGACTGAGCAGAAGATCGCGGCGACGCATGGCGAGGTCCGAACGCGGTTGATTCGGCCCGAGTAAGCGCCCGCAACCCTTGCCGGGGAGTTTCAGCGGTGACGGTAGCCGAGCCGTTGCGGCGTCAGCCGCCGCCCATCCAGCCTGACCTCGAGGCCCGTCCGCCCCCCGAACTCGCCGACGATCGCCGCGGGCACGCCGCAGGCCTCCGCCGCGCGCACCAGCGCTGCGCCGTCCGCCGCCGCGCAGACCAGCGCGTAGTCGTCGCCGCCGCTGGCAAGTTCCAGCCGGGCGCGGTCGAGGTCGGGCTGCGTGGCCAGCCAGGCCCGCGCTCTCGGCGACGTCGGCACGCGCTCCAGGTCGATCACCGCGCCGATCTCGCTGGCCTCGACCAGATGCAGCACGTCGGCGACCAAACCGTCGGAGACGTCCGCAGCAGCGGAGGCGTGGGTCTGCAGAGCCTGGCGCAGCGCCAGCAGCGGCTCCGGCAGCCGGTAGCGCCAAGCCAGCTTGCCGCCAGGATCGGCGATCTCGCCCCGCGCGGCCTTCAGGCCCAGATAGCCGTCGCCGATCGCGCCGCAGACCACCAGCGCGTGCCGGGACGCAGCGCCTGATCGCGGCACCGCGCACTCGGCCTTCACCCAGCCGAACACCGTCGCCGAGACCACCAGCGGCCCCTCGGTCGAGACCGTATCGCCGCCCAGCAGCGAGACGTCGAAGCGCTGGCCGTCCTCGTCGAGGCCGCGGATGAAGGCCAAGCGGTCGTCCCAGGTCCGCGACGGTGGCCAGGCGACGGTCAGGGTGTAGGCGAACGGCTCGGCGGCCTTGGCGGCGAGGTCGGAGAGCGCCGTGCGCAGAAGTCGCCGCGCGACGATCGCGCCATCCTCGCCACGCAGGAAGTGGACGCCCTCGACCATGGCGTCCTCGGAGATCACCAGGTCGTGGCCCGGGCGCGCCGGCAGCACCGCGGCGTCGTCCATCAGGCCAAGCGCCGCCGGTTCGCCGCGCGTCAGCGGGCGAAGCGCGGCGATCCAGTCGAACTCGTCAGGCGGGTCGCTCATCGTGCGCGATCGCATCGAGGGCGGCGTTGATGAACCCGGGCTCGGGGCCTTCGAAGAACGACTTGGCGATCTCGACGTACTCGTCGATGGCCACCTCGGACGGTACGTCGCCGCGCCGCATCAGCTCGTAAGCGCCGGCGCGCAGGATCGAGCGGGCGGTGGCGTCGATCCGCTCCAGCCGCCAGCCGCTGGCCAGCCGCCGCCCGATCGCCTTGTCCACCGCCGCCTGGTCGGCGACGACGCCGCGCACCAGGTCGCCGAAGAACGGCTCGTCGGCCTGCGCCAGCGGCTCGCCTTCGAGATCGCGGTCGAAGCGATGGTCGCTGAACTCGCGGATCACCGTCTCGACCCCCGCCCCCGCGGCTTCCATCTGGTAAAGCGCCTGCACCGCGGCGAGGCGCGCGACCGAGCGCGCCTGACGTCCCGATCCGCTCATCGCGGCGTGCCGAGCAGGCGCTTTCGCACCCCGATCACCGCCAGGCAGGCCTTGGCGGCGCCACCACCTTTGTCGAGCTCGCCCGGCTTGGACCGGGCCAGCGCCTGGGACTCATTTTCCACCGTCAGGATGCCATTGCCGATCGCCAGGCGCCGGCCGATGGCGAGGTCGTTGATCCCGCGCGCGCTTTCGCCGGCGACGATCTCGAAATGGTAGGTCTCGCCGCGGATCACGCAGCCCAGCGCCACGTAGCCGTCGTAGCGGATGCCGGCCGGCCGGTGACCGCCCTCCTCCGCCATCGCGATCACGCCCGGGATCTCGAGCGCGCCGGGCACGGTGACCAGGTTGAACTCCGCCCCCGCCGCCTTCAACGCAGCTTGCGCGCCGGCGAGCAGGTGGTCGGCGATGTGGTCGTAGAAGCGCGCTTCGACGATCAGGATTCGCAACGGATCTTCGAGCATGGCCTCAAGCCTCGCCGGCGACGGGCCGCCAGCCTACGATTTTCAGGCTGTACCCGTCCAACGCCGCGGGACGCACCGCTCGCGTCGTCAGCAGGATCATCTCGCGCACGCCAAGATCGAGCAGGATCTGCGCGCCGACGCCGTAGTCGCGCAGCGCGTGTTCCGGACTCGCGCCGGCGCCGCCGTCGGAATAGCGCTCCGAGAGCCAAGCCGGGTTGGGATCGCGCAGGAAGACAGCGACGCCGGCCCCATCGAACGCCGCGATCGCCTTCATCGCCGCCGGCACATAGTCGCGCCGCGCCTCGACGTGGCCCAGCATGTCGGCCGCCATGTCGACCCGGTGCATCCTCACCAGCGTCGGCTTGTCCGGATCGATCCGCCCTTTGACCAGCACAACGTGCTCGGTGAGGTCGATCGTGTTGCGATAGACGTACATGCGGAAATGCCCGCCGTAGGTCGAATCGAACGGCCGCTCCAGCACCCGGTCGACCTGGCGCTCGGTGCGGCGGCGGTAGGTGATCAGGTCGGCGATGGTGCCGATCTTCAGCCCGTGCAGCTGAGCGAAGCCAATCAGGTCGGGCAGCCGCGCCATCGTGCCGTCGTCGTTCATGATCTCGCAGATGACGCCCGCGGCGTTGAGACCGGCCATGCGAGAGATATCGACCGCCGCCTCGGTGTGGCCGGCGCGGACCAGCACGCCGCCGTCCTTGGCCACCAGCGGGAACACGTGGCCCGGCGAGACGATGTCGTCGAAGCTCTTGGTCGGGTCGATGGTCACGGCCACGGTGTGGGCGCGGTCGTGCGCAGAAATGCCCGTCGTCACGCCTTCCTTGGCCTCGATCGAGACGGTGAAGGCGGTGCTGTGGAGCGCGCTGTTCTCATAGGCCATCGGCGGCAGCCGCAGCTGGCGCGACCGCTCGTGGGTGATCGCCAGGCAGATCAGGCCGCGCGCGTGCTTGGCCATGAAGTTGATCTGGGCCGGCGTCGCGAACTGAGCGGGGATGATGATGTCGCCCTCGTTCTCCCGGTCCTCAGCGTCCACCAGAATGAACGGACGGCCCTGCCGCGCGTCCTCGATGATGTCCTCGATGGGGGAGATAGGCGTGTCGTCGTCAGTCATGCCGTTTCCTGCCATCTGGCGAGGTAGCGGGCCAGCATGTCGATCTCGAGATTGACCTTGGCGCCCGGTTTCAGCCGCCCCAGCGTGGTCACGTCCCAGGTGTGGGGGATGATGTTGACGCCGAACACTTCGCCGTCGACCTCGTTGACGGTCAGCGAGACGCCATCGATGGTGATCGAGCCCTTGCGGGCGATGTAGCGGTGCAGCGGCTGCGGCGCGCGCACCTGCACTCGGTGGGAGCCGACCTCGGGCTCGACCGACACCACCTCGCCTACCCCGTCGACGTGGCCGGAGACGATGTGGCCGCCGAGTTCGTCGCCGACCCGGGTCGGTCGCTCCAGGTTGACGACGTCGCCTTCCCGCAACGACGCCAGGGTGCTGGCTTCCAGGCTCTCGGTGGAGACCTCGACCGCGAACCAATCCGGGCCTTTCTCGACCACCGTCAGGCAGCAGCCGGCGTGGGAGATCGACGCGCCCATATCGACGCTGGCGAGGTCGTAGTTAGTCTCGATCTCGAACCTGCGGTCGCGATTGGTGTCGCGGACGGCGCGCACGCGCCCGATGTCGCTGACGATGCCGGTGAACATCAGATCCTCTCGTATCGCTCCCAAAGGTCGTCGCCGACCGCCTCGGCCGAGATGCGCTTGAACCTGGGCGCCGAGGCCAGGTCCTTCAAGACGAACGCCGCCACTGCCGGCCGCCCCTCGTCGCCGAGCACGATCGGCGCGCGGAACCATTCGATCGCGTCGACGAGGCCAGCGCTGAGGAAGCTCGCCGCCACCTGTCCGCCGCCTTCGATCATCACCGCCGGCACGAGCAGTCTCTCCAGAGCCTCGACGGCGCCGCCGGGATCGACGCGCCCGTCTCTCTCAGCCACCTGAACTACGCGCACCCCAGCGGCAGTCAAACGCTTGTTTGATTTCTTTGTGGTGAGCACAACCGTCGGGATGCGGCCCGCGTCTTTGACCAGCTTGCTCGTCAGCGGCAACCGCAGCCGGCTATCGAGCACGATCCGGCAGGGCTGGGCCATGATCGCCTTGCCAGGCAGTCGCACGGTCAGCTCGGGGTCGTCGGCGATCGCGGTGTCGACCCCGATCATCACCGCCATGTGCGCCAGGCGAAGGCGGTGCACTTCTTCCCGCGCGGCCGGACCGGTGATCCAGCGGCTTTCGCCCGACGCGGTGGCGATCCTACCGTCGAGCGAGGTCGCCAGCTTGACGGTGACCCTCATTTGTCGTCGTCGGATTCGTCCGCGAGGCCCTCTTCGCTAAGGAACTGGGCGAAATCGTCGGTCTGGCGGAAGTCGCGATAGACCGAGGCGTAGCGAACGTAGGCCACGTCATCGAGCGACTTCAGCGCCTTCATCACCAGTTCGCCGACGACACTGGAGGCGATCTCGGTCTCGCCCATGTTCTCGAGCTGGCGGACGATGGTGTTGACCAGCCGCTCGACCCGCTCGGGATCGACCGGCCGCTTGCGGATAGCGATCGAGATCGAGCGGACCAGTTTCTCGCGATCGAACGGCGCGCGGCGGCCCGACCGCTTCATGATCGTCAGCTCGCGCAGCTGCACGCGCTCGAAGGTCGTGAAGCGACTATCGCACTCCGGGCAGAGCCTGCGCCGGCGGATGGCGGCGCCGTCCTCGGACGGGCGACTGTCTTTGACCTGGCTCTCGGCGTGACCACAGAAGGGACAGCGCATGATCTGGCCCTCCCGACGGCCGCTTCATACCACCCTTAGACAATGGGGCGTCTGCCGCGCAATTGCCATTCATCCCGCTCAAAGACGGCACAGTGAGGAACCAAGGCGTCACCGAGACGTTTGAGGCAGTCGCCGTTCCGTCTGGGCGTCATTGACGGCGATAGACAAGAAAAGACTGTCGGAAGGGCAAATGGCGAGCGAAACCGAAACAACCGGGCTCTCGAAGACCGACCTGCTTCGCCTGAGCGCGGACATCACCACTGCCTACGTCGGTCGCAACCCCGTAGGCGCAGGCGCTGTGCCGGACGTGCTGGGCCAGGTCTACGAAGCGCTGTCACGCCTCGGCGAACCGCAAGCGCCGACCCAGCCCGCTCAGCGGCAGAAGCCGGCTGTTCCAATCGCCCGCTCGGTGCAGCACGATCATATCGTCTGTCTGGAGGACGGTCGGCAGCTGAAGATGCTGAAGCGCTACCTGCGTTCGCGCTTCGACCTGAGTCCGGAAGAGTATCGCCGCAAATGGGGCCTGTCGCCGGACTACCCGATGGTCGCGCCGGCCTACGCCGAACGCAGATCCGCGTTCGCGAAGGAAATCGGATTGGGCCGCGGCGTGCGCCGTCGGGGCGCGGCTTAAGCGGCGACGCCGCCCAGGCGGGCGATGTTGCACTTGGCCCAAAGCCCGGCCAGCGCGCCGGTGAGGTCGTCCATCATCTGGTCGGTATGGAACGGCGTCGGCGTGAAGCGCAGGCGCTCGGTGCCGCGCGCAACGGTCGGATAGTTGAGCGGCTGCACGTAGATACCGTGATCGGCGAGCAGCATGTCGGAGACCAGCTTGCAGTGCACCGGGTCGCCAACCAGCACCGGCACGATGTGGCTCACCGACGGCATCACCGGCAGACCAGCGTTCGCGAACCGCATCTTCAGCGCTTCGGCCCGCTCCTGGTGCAGCAGGCGAACCTCATTGTGCTCCTTCAGCCAACGGATCGACGCCAACGCGCCGGCCGACAGCGCCGGCGGCAGCGAGGTGGTGAAGATGAAGCCGTGTGCGAAGGTGCGGATCGCGTCCACCAATTCGGCATCGGCGGCGATGTAGCCACCCATGACGCCAAACGCCTTGGCCAGCGTCCCCTCGATGATGTCGATGTCGGCCGCCGCGCCGTCGCGCTCGGAGACCCCGCCGCCGCGCAGGCCGTACATGCCGACCGCGTGGACCTCGTCGAGGTAGGTCAGCGCGCCGTACTTCTTGGCCAGCGCCGCCGTGCCGCGGATATCGGCGATGTCGCCGTCCATCGAATAGACGCTCTCGAACGCGATCAGCTTCGGCGCGTCGGCCGGCGCCTCGGCCAGCAGCGTTTCCAGATGACCGAGATCGTTGTGCCGGAACACCTTGCGCGGGCCGCCGCCGTTGCGAATGCCGGTGATCATCGAGTTGTGGTTCATCTCGTCGGAGAAGACGATCATCCCGGGGAAGATCTTCTGCAGCGTCGAGAGCGAGGCGTCGTTGGAGACGTAGCCGGAGGTGAAGAGCAGCGCGGCTTCCTTGCCGTGCAGGTCGGCGAGCTCGGCTTCCAGTTCGACGTGGTAGTGGGTGGTGCCGGAGATGTTGCGCGTGCCGCCGGTGCCGGCGCCCGCTTCGTCGATCGCCTTATGCATCGCCTGGATGACGACCGGGCTCTGACCCTGGCCCAGATAATCGTTCGAACACCAGACCACCACGTCGCGGGTCTGGCCCGCCGGTGTCGTCCAGGTGGCGAGCGGGAAGTCGCCGCGATGCCGTTTCAGGTCGGCGAAGACCCGGTAGCGACCCTCTTGGCGCACCTGGTCGAGTGCGTTGCGAATGGCGGCCTGGTAGTCGATCGACAACTCAAACGTCTCCGTCCGGCAAGCTCTAGCGCCGCAGCTTGGTTCGTTCGCGGGTCTATTCGCACGGACAAACCTTCTCGTCATCTAAGGAGTTTGTCGTGTGGCGCTAGTGCCCGCGCCCGACCTGTCTACGGCGGAACGGGTGAAAGAGATGCCCGCCGGCCGGAGTTTAAGCGGCTCGGCGCTGTTGCTCCTCCTGATAGAGCGCCATTTCCACCGTCATCGCGGCCTTCACACTTTCCCGCGCACCGACCCGGTCGCGGTACGCCGCGAGGTGGGGATAGTCTTCGAGACTGGGCCCGCGCACCTGCGTCCAGTTCAGCACCACAAAGAGGTAAGCGTCGGCGACCGAGAAGTCGCCGGTGAGGTAGTCTCGAGTGGCCAGTTGGGCGTCGAGATAGCTGAAGCGCGAGCGGGCCTTGTCGAGCGCATAGTCGCGAATCTCGTCCGTCGCCCGCGAGCTCAGGATGGTCGAGAAGGCGCCGGTGTGGAGCTCGGAGTTGACGAACCCGATCCAGCGCAGGAGCTGGGCGCGGGCTTCAGCGTCCGCCGGCGACCAGAACTTGTCGGCTAGGTAGCCGAGGATGGCGCTGTTCTCGGTGAGCAGCGATCCATCGTCGAGCCGCAGCGTCGGCACGAGGCCGAGCGGATTGATCGCGAGATAGTCCTCGCCGGCTTCGGTCTTCTTGGCGGGCCCATCGACATAGACGTAGTGCGCCTCGGCGCCGGCTTCATTGAAGGCGATCCGCGAGGCCATCGAGCAGGCGAGCGGCGCGAAATAGAGATACATGGCAAAGCTCCTGGTTTGCGCGTCTGCGTCGCTTTCTGTACTGAACCGCACAGAACCAACGCGCCCGACCATATAGTTGCGAGCCGGTACAAAAATGTCAGCAGCTCGCGGTCGGCCGCGAAAATTCGACACCGGTGAGGTGATGGTGCGGGCCCGCGATGCGTTTTGGGCGTCGGGATACCAGGCCACGTCGCTCGACCGCCTGACCGAGGTCACCGGCCTAAAGCGCCCCAGCCTCTACGGCGCATTTGGGGACAAACAGGCGCTCTACGTCGCGCTGCTGCGGACCTATCGCGAAACCAACCTCGCCACCGTGCGGCGCATGCTCGGCGACGCCAAGACGCTGCGCGAGGGCCTGAGCGCGGTCTACGCCGGCGCGATCGACCTCTACCTGCCGAACGGCCAGGGCTGCTTCGTGCTCAACACCGCCGCCAGCGAGGCCGAAACCGACGCGGCGGTGCGGGCTGAGCTGGATCAGGTCACCCAGGACCTCGACGCGGCATTCGCCGACCGGATGGTATGGGCGAGGATCGACGGCGAGCTGGCCGCAGCGGTCGACACCAGGGCGCGCGGCAAGCTGGCGACGGCGCTCCTGCACTCACTCTCGATCCGCGCCAGAGCCGGCGAGTCGCGGCGGGAACTGGAAGGGCTGGCCGCGAGCGGCGTTGAGCTGCTGCTGAGCTAGGCGAGCTCGTCCAGGCTGCCGCGCAGCAACTGCAGCACGGCTGAGAAGTCCTTGCGGCCGTAGCCCAGCCGGTCGAACAGCGCGTAGATCGCCTCGGCTTGCGCCCCCAGCGGCGTCGAAGCGCCCGACTTGGCCGCCGCCTCCTGCGCCAGCTTCAGGTCCTTCAACATCAGCGCGCTCAGGAACCCGCCTTCGTAGCCGCGGTTGGACGGCGCGGTCGGCACCGGGCCCGGCCAGGGGCAGTAGGTGGTCAGCGACCAGCATTGGCCGGATGATTGCGAAGCGATCTCGAAGAACCGCTCCGGCGCCAGGCCCAGCTTCTCGGCCAGACCGAAAGCCTCGCAGACGCCCAACATCGAGATGCCGAGCACCATGTTGTTGCAGATCTTGGCCGCCTGCCCTGCACCGGCGCCGCCAGCGTGGATCACCACCCGCGCCATCGGCGAGAGCGCCTGGCGGACGATCTCGAACAGCGGCTCGTCGCAGCCGACCATGAACGCCAACGTTCCGGCTTCGGCGGCCATTGTGCCGCCGGACACCGGCGCGTCGACGGGCCTGAGCCCTGCGGCTGCGGCCAGGGCGGCGACAGTGCGCGCAGTCTCGACGTCGATGGTCGAGCAGTCGATCGCCAGCGCACCTTTGGCGGCGTTGGGGACGATGACGTCAGCGTAGAGGCTCGCCACCTGCGCGCCGGTCGCCAGCATGGTGATGACCACATCGGCGCCGCGCACCGCCTCGCTGGCCGAGCCCGCCGCCGTGCACCCGGCGGCGACGGCGCGGGCCAGCGCCTCGGCTGAAACGTCGTAGGCCACCACCGCCTGGCCGGAGCCAGCCAGGCGCGTGGCCATGCCGAGGCCCATGGCCCCGACGCCGAGGAAGGCGACGTGGCCCATGGGCTACTTGGGCTTCCGGAAGATCAGCAGCATCTGGTCGGTGTGGCCGCGGATCGCCGCATCGAACACCTTCAGCGAGTGATCGTCGGCGGGGTTGCGTAGGGCGTCGCTCTCACCGGCCAGCTTGAAGCCGACGCTTTCGACTTCCTTCTTCAGATAATCCTCGTCGATGCGGTGTTCGGCGTCGGTGGTCGAGATGCCGGTGCCGGGCTTGGCGGCGTGGTCTTCGATGAAGAACGTCCCACCCGGCTTCAACGCCGCGAAGATCGCCTTGTCGATGGCCACCACGTCGAGGTTCAGCCGCGTGAGGTGCAGGTCGTGGTAGTTTTGCGAGGTCCAGACCAGGTCATAGCTGGCAGCGCCCAGCGCGGCGGTTGGCGAGAACGCCGTCTCGGTGACGTTGGTGAAGTGCGGGTCGGCGGCGACGCCGTTCGAGGTCGGCTTCACGTCAGGCGCGCCGGTCAGTTGCGGGACGGCCTCGGTCACGTGGCCTTTCGCGCCAACCGCGCCGCTGAGCAGGCGGGTGAAGTAGCCGCCGCCCGGGATCAGCTCCAGCACCTGCTCGCCTGGCGTCACCTTGGCGAAGACCAGCACCTCGGCCGGCTTGCGCGCGTCGTCGCGGTCGGTGTCCGCCTTCGGACGGTTGGGGTTGGCGACAGCGGCGGCGATGTTGGCGGGGATCTTGCCGGCTGCGTGAACCGCGAGCGCGACGCCGCCCATAGCGCCGACGGCGGCGATGGCCGCGAAATAGCTGGCCTTCATCATTGGAAGTCTCCCCGAACAGGCTTGTTGGTCGCCGCTTGTAGCGCTCCCTGCGGCGCCGTGTCATTCGCCTTCGGCTCGCCTATAGATACGCCATGCCGACCCCGCCGCTCGCCCCCTACCCCGCCCTGCGCCTGCGCCGTCTGCGCCAGGCTGACTGGACCCGCCGCCTGGTGCGCGAGACCAGCCTCACCCCCGCCGATTTGATCTGGTCGGCGGTCGTGCACGACGGCGAGGGTCGCGTGCCAGTGCCCTCGATGCCGGGGGTCGAGCGCTGGTCGGTGGCGGAAGCGGCGAAGGCGGCGAAGGAAGCCAAGGTGCTCGGCATCCCCGCGATCGCGATCTTCCCCCACATCGACGCCGAGAAAAAGGACCCGGAAGGGTCGGCCGCCGTCGACCCAGACGGGCTGGTCTGCCGGGCGGTGAAGGCGATGAAGGACGCTGCGCCTGAGATCGGCGTAATGTGCGATGTCGCGCTCGACCCCTTCACCGAGCATGGCCACGACGGCATCGTCGAGGCCGGCAAGATCCTCAACGACGCCACGATCGAGCGGCTGGTCGAGCAAGGCCTGGCCCAGGCCGCCGCCGGCTGCGATATCCTGGCGCCGTCGGACATGATGGACGGCCGCGTCGGCGCGCTGCGCGCTGCGCTGGAGGCGGCCGGCTTCCAGGACACGATGATCATGGCCTACGCCGCCAAATACGCCTCGGCTTTCTACGGCCCCTATCGCGAAGCGATCGGCTCCGGAAAGCTTGGCTCGGGCAGCGTCGACAACCCCGCCGACAAAAAGACCTACCAGATGGACCCCGGCAACTCCGACGAGGCGCTGCGCGAGGTCGCGCTCGACATCGCCGAGGGGGCCGACATGGTGATGGTCAAGCCCGGCCTGCCCTATCTCGACATCGTCCGCCGCGTGGTCGAGGCCTTCGCCCTGCCCACCTTCGCCTTCCAGGTCTCGGGCGAGTACGCGATGATCAAGGGCGCCGCGCAGAACGGCTGGCTCGACGAGGAGCGCGCGATCCTGGAGGCGCTAGGCTCGTTCAAGCGCGCCGGCTGCGCCGGCGTGATCACCTACTTCGCCCCCGTCGCCGCGCGGTTGCTGGGGGCTTAGCCGCTTAGTTCGGCCACGGGGCGATGAAGCCTGAGTTCAGGTAGGGCGCCAGCTTCCGCCACTCGGTCAGCACCTTTTCACGAGTGGCGGGGTCAGCATGCCATTCGTCCCGCCGATAGGGAGGGAAGCACACCCCCGCGATCATCTTCTCGACCTCCGGCCAGTGGCGCTGCAGCGTCATCAGGTATCGAGCTGACGTGTAGAACTTGCCGACGGCGATGAGCGAGCCGACCCGTGCGAGCCCAAGCCGGGCTTCGATCCGGGGCAGCGAGAAGCGAACGTTCTCGCCAGTGTTGGCGGCTGCTTCTTCCAGAATGAGGCATTCGCCTGGGAAGCCGAACGCCATCATGCCCTCTGCGAGAACCGCTGCTTCGCTCCGAGCCATTCCGAGCGTCGGTCCCCCGGTAACGAGAGCAACCCGGAATAGCTGCCGGCGCCACAGCTCTTCGATGAGGGCGAGAAACTCGGGAACGCCGTGACGTGTGCCGAATACGAAGAGGAGGTCTGCAGGCGCCAGCGGCGTCTCGATGAGCAGCTCGCGCTCGATCCTGTCGATCGTATCGGGAGTCAAGGAAGTCAATCGCTGACGCCTACCATCATAGCCGCCGCAAGTAGCCTTCCGGGTCGTTGAGGAACGCGCGAGTCAACCGGACGTGGTCGAGGTCGTTCCAGGCGGTGGGGGTCAGCTGATCGCCATCGAAGACCAGGATCTCCGCGCCGGGGAAGGCCATCAGGATCGGCGAGTGGGTGGCGATGACCAGCTGGCTGCCGTCGGCGACCACCTGCTTTAGCAGCGAGATCAAGGTCAGCTGGCGCAGCGGCGATAGCGGCGCCTCAGGTTCGTCGAGGAAGTAGAGTCCTTCGACCACCAGCCGCTGTTCCAGCAGGTTGAGAAACGTCTCACCGTGAGAGCGGGCATCGGGATCGTCGCCGTACTTGTCGGCGAGCGCCCGGCGCTGGCCGGCCGCCGCGCCCTTGGCCAGCATGCGCCCGTAGTCGCCTTTCACCGTCTCGTCGAAGTGGCGTTCGAGATCGGCGAGGTCGCGCATGTCGGCGGAGACGCGGCGCACGAAGCCGAACAGGTCCTCGGCGCGGACGAATAGCTTCGAGCGCGGACGCAGCTTGCGCGAGAAACGGTAACCCTCGGCGAAGCGGCGCGCCATCGCCATGCTCTCGTCGCGCTGGATGTCGATCCGGCCGGCGGCGATCGACTCCATGCCGGCGGCGAGCCCTTCCAGCAGCGTCGACTTGCCCGAGCCGTTCTCGCCGACCAGGAACGTCACCGGCGCTTTGAACTCCAGCCGATCCAGCCAGCGGAACACCGGCAGCGACCAGGGAAAGGTCCCGGTATCCGGCTCGGCTTTGCGCTGGATCGCGTCGAGGAACACCGCGCGGCGCCCGGCCTCAGGCGCAGGTGGTGAGTCGGTTGGAGCAGAAGTTGCGCGTCCAGCCGACGATCGTGCTGAGGCGCACCTTCAGATAGTCGCCCGAGCAGCCGAGCACGGTGACCGAAGTCGGCTTCGGCTGCTCAGACTGCGTGATCTTGAGCAAGGTGCGCGCGCCTGGCGACGGAGCTTCCTGGATGAACGCCACGTCGCTCAGAGCCTCGGTGCCCAGCTTGTCGATGGCCACGTAGCCTTGGCCGTGAAACAGCGGCCGGGCCTGGCCGGACCCCTCGTCGATGTCCTGCGCGTCATCGATCCGCGCCCATTCGCCGATCTGGCCGCTGACGTGCACCTCCACCCAGCGGCCCCTGCCCTTCAACGCCCTCATCACCGCCCCGCCAGGCGAGGTGCGGACGTTGAGGCCGGCCGGGTCCGGATCGATGACGTTGAGCTTCACGTTGCACGCGACGCCCTGGGCTTGGGCCGAGGCGGCGAAGTTCGCGGCCAGCAGGGCTGCGATGACGAAGTGGCGAGACTTCATGGTCAGGGACGCTCCAATCTGGCGGCCAGGCTGGACGTGTCCCAGCGCCGGCCGCCTAAGCTTTGCACCTCGGCGTAGAATTGGTCGACCAGGGCCGTCACCTCGAGCCGCGCACCGTTAGCGCGGCCTTCGTCCAGGACCAGGCCGAGGTCCTTGCGCATCCAGTCCACCGCGAAGCCGAAGTCGAACTTGCCCTCGGCCATGGTCTTCCAGCGATTGTCCATCTGCCACGACTGCGCCGCGCCTTTCGAGATCGCCTCGTAGACCAGGGCCGTGTCTAGCCCCGCGCGCTTGGCGAAGTGCATGGCTTCAGCCAGCCCCTGGACCACGCCGGCGATGCAGATCTGGTTGGCCATCTTGGTCAGCTGGCCTGAGCCCGGCCCGCCCATATGCTGGACCGCCTTGGCGTAGGCGCCGATCACCGGCCGAACGCGCTCGACCGCGGCCGCCTCGCCGCCGATCATGATCGCCAGCTGGCCGTTCTCCGCGCCGGCCTGACCGCCAGACACCGGCGCGTCGAGGAAAGCGCAGCCTTGCGCCGCGGCTTTCCCGTCCATCTCGCGCGCCACCTTGGCCGACGCCGTGGTGTGGTCGACGACGATCGCGCCGCGTTGCAACGCCGGCAGCGCCGCGGCCATCACCTGGCGAACGTCATCGTCGTTACCGACGCACAGGGCCACCAGCTCGCAGCCGTTCACGACATCGGCGATGCTGGTCGTTGCGCGGCCGCCATGCGCCGCCGCCCACTTTTCCGCCTTGCCGGGCGTGCGGTTGAAGACCGCGACCTCGTGTCCCGCCTTGGCCAGATGCCCCGCCATCGGGAAGCCCATCACCCCAAGCCCAATGAAAGCTGTCTTCATGCGCACCTCGCAACCGCATCTTAACCGGGCGCCGCCACGCTGGGGCTGACGATCCGCTAACCATAGTCCTTAAAGGTCTCGCACGCGTCATGGCCGTCGGCGAAGCGCCCACCATCATCATCAAGAAGATCAAGAAGGGCGGCCACGGCGGCCACCACGGCGGGGCGTGGAAAGTCGCCTACGCCGACTTCGTGACCGCGATGATGGCGTTCTTCCTGCTGATGTGGCTGATCAACACGACCAGCCCCGAGCAGAAGCGCGGCATCGCCGACTATTTCGCCCCGGCCTCCGTGTCGCAGACCACCAGTGGCTCGGGCGGCATCCTCGGCGGCGCCGCTCTGGCCAGCTCGGGCGCGAAGAGTTCCGGGTCGAAGGACGTGATCCAGGCCTTGGCCCCGGACGCCCCGCCTGACGTCACCGACACCGGCCAGAGCCAGGAATTGAGCAAGAGCGCCAGTGCGGGCCAGCAGGACAAGGCCGACGAAGCCGCGCTGACCAGCGCCGCGCAGTCGCTGCGCCAGGCGATGCAGGACATGCCGGAGCTGGCCGAGCTCTCCAAGCAGATCATCGTCGACCAGACCCCCGAGGGCCTGCGCATCCAGCTGGTCGACCAGGAAGGCCGCTCGATGTTCAAGGAAGGCTCGGCGGAGCCGAACGACCGCGCCAAGGTGCTGCTGCGCGCGGTCGCCAAGGTCGTGAACCAGCTGCCGAACCGGGTGACCATCGCCGGCCACACTAGCGCCAGCGCCGACGGCGCCAAGCCCTCGTCGGACTGGGCGCTGTCGTCCTCGCGCGCCGACGCCTCGCGGCTGATTCTGCAATCGGCGGGCGTCGACCCGGACCGAATCTACCAGGTGGCAGGTAAGGCGGCGTCGGACCCGCTGTACCCGGACGACCCGTTGCTGCCAGGAAATCGGCGGATCACGGTCGTGCTGCTGCGCGAGGCGCCGGTTCTGCCGCCCAACCCCGGCCTGTGACGCGCTGCCCGCTTGCCTAAGGGGCCGGATTGGCCCCTAATCGTCGCCATTCACCAGGTTGAACTGGAAGGCGATCCGCGTTCCGTGACCCAGCATTTCCCGACGCGCCAGCTGCGTTTCTTCCTGACCGCGCCGTCACCGTGCCCCTATCTGCCGGGACGCGACGAACGGAAGGTGTTCGCCCACCTGCCGTTGCTCGATGGCGCAACGGTCAACGATTCGCTGACCCAGGGCGGGTTCCGTCGCTCGCAGAACATCGCCTACCGCCCGGCATGCGAGCAGTGCTCGGCCTGCGTCTCGGCCCGGATTCCGGTCGCCGACTATGACTTCTCCCGCTCCGAGCGCCGAGTGCTGGCGCGCAACGACGAACTGAAGCGCCATGTGGTCGAGGCGGAGGCGACGCTGGAGCAGTTCGAGCTGCTGCGCCGCTACCTCACCGCTCGCCATCCTGGGGGCGGCATGGCCGACATGGGCTGGCCCGACTTCGTGGCGATGGTCGAGGACACCGCGGTGCGCACGCACCTGGTCGAATATCGCGCGCCATCGACCGACAACGGCCCCGGCGACCTCATCGCTTGCGCCCTGGTCGACCGGCTCGGCGACGGGCTGTCACTGGTCTACAGCTTCTACGACCCGGCCCTGACCCGGCGCAGCCTGGGCTCGTTCGTGATCCTGGATCACATCCGCCACGCCGCCCGGCTCGGCCTCCCGTTCGTCTACCTGGGCTACTGGGTCGAGGGCAGCCACAAGATGGACTACAAGGCCCGCTTCCGCCCGCTGGAGCTGCTGCGGCCGAACGGCTGGACCCGCCTCGACGACTAGCTCCACGGGCCTGGCGGGCCATCCGACCGGCCGCCCCAGGGTCCACCTTCCGCATCTGGCTTTGGCGTCGCTTCCGACGCGGCCACAGGCGTAGGCTCGTTCACCCGCCCTCCGGCATACTGGCTGAGCGCCGCGATCCGCTTTGCGACGGGCGGGTGCGTCGCGAAGAGGCCCATGATCCCCTCGTCATCGTCCTCCAGGAACATCGCTCGCATCGACTGCGGCGCGTCGAGGTGCGCGTGCCCGGCGACCTTCTGCAAGGCGCTGATCATGGCGTCTGGATTGTGGGTCAGTTCGACCGAGCCGGCGTCGGCGACGTATTCGCGGGTCCGAGAAATCGCCATGCGGATCACGATCGCCAGGAAGTAGCCGACCGCGCCCACGACCATCGCCACAATCAGGAACACCCCGACATTGCCGCGCCGGCCCCGCCCGCTACTGAAGCCGCCCCACAGGATTGAGCGATAGATGATCTGGCAGATCAGGGTGATGATGCCGGCGAAGATGGCCGCCACCACCATCGTGCGCACATCGCGGTTGATGATGTGGGTCAGCTCGTGACCCAGCACCGCCTCCAGCTCCTGGCTGTCGAGCGAGTCCAGCAGGCCCCGCGTCACCGTCACGCTGAAGCGGCCATCGTGCAGGCCGCTGGCGAAGGCGTTCATCCCCTCGGTCTCGATCACCCGCAGCGTCGGCATCCGCAGGCCGCGCGAGATGCAGAGGTTTTCCAGCAGGTTGTAGGCGCCCGGCTCCGCCTCGCGGGTCACCGGGCGCGAGCCGGTGGCGAAGTCGATGATCGCCTGGTTGAAGACATAGGCGATCGCGAACCAAACCGCAGCCACCACGATCGCCAGAGGCGCCGCGCCCACCATCAGGTGCAGTGCGAACGGGACCGGGCCGCCATACTCGTAGCCGCTGGGCAGCATCCGCGCCCAGATCATGCCCAGGGTCAGCGAGAACACCATCGCCAGCAGCAGGATCGGAAAGCCGATCAGCAGCAGCACCGAGCGAATGTTGTTGTTCCAGATGTAGGTCTGCAGACCGACCGCCTGCATCGGCGTCGCCCTAGCTGAACTTCACCTGCGGCGCGCTTTGCAGCGTCGCCCGGTCGGCGCCGACATCGAAGAAGTCGCGCGCCTGGAAGCCAGCCGCGCCGGCAATCAGCACCGCCGGGAAGCGTTGGATCGAGGCATTGTACTCGCCGACCGCATTGTTGAAGAACCGCCGCGCCGCGGCGATCTTGTTTTCCAGATCGGCCAGTTCGGTCTGCAGCTGAGCGAAGTTCTGGTTGGCCTTCAGCTCCGGGTAGGCCTCGGCCACCGCCATCAGCTTGCCGATCGCGCTGGTGAGCATGTTCTCCGCCTGGGCTCTCGCCTCGACGTTGGGGGCGCTGGCCGCCGCCGCCCTGGCCTGAGTGACCTCGTCGAGCGTGCCGCGTTCGTGCGACGCGTAGCCCTTCACCGTCTCGACCAGGTTGGGGATCAGGTCCTGCCGCTGCTTCAGCTGCACATCGATATCGGCGAACGCCTCGTTGGCGTTCTGCCGCAGCGCCACCAGCCGGTTGTAGGCGCCGATGAAGAGGAAGCCGATGACGACGACGACGGCGACGAGAATCAGAAGGGGAATCATGGGCGTCCCTGACGTGGCGCAGCTAAGGTAGTGACTGCGGCCCTATCCCGCCAGCGTCCCGAAACGATGCCTGGGGCGCCTTGGTGGGCGGCCGGTGGTTCGAACACCGGACCTCCTGGGTGTAAACCAGGCGCTCTAACCAGCTGAGCTAGCCGCCCCTACCCGCCTCGGCGAGCGCGACGTTCTAGCCGCCCGCATGAAATCGCGCAAAGGGCGGCGCGTCGTCCGCGCCGCCCTCCGCAACTCAGTGGGTCACTACCGCGTCTGCGTCGTCGTCTTTGGGGACCACCATCGGGTCTTCCACCGGATCCCACTCGATCGGGGTCAGCGGGCCGGTGAGCGCGAGCGCCAGGACCTGGTCGACGGTCGATACCGGGATGATCGTCAGGCCGGACTTCACATTGTCCGGCACCTCGGCCAGGTCCTTCTCGTTCTCGGCCGGGATCAGCACGATCTTCACGCCCGAGCGCAGCGCGGCCAGCAGCTTCTCCTTCAGGCCGCCGATCGCCAGCACCCGCCCGCGAAGGGTCACCTCGCCGGTCATGGCGAGCTCCTTCTTGATCGGGATGCCGGTCAGCACCGAGGTGATCGCCACCGCCATCGCCACGCCGGCCGAAGGACCGTCCTTCGGCGTCGCGCCTTCCGGCACGTGCAGGTGAACGTCGGTCTTCTCGAAGTCCGCCGGCGAGATGCCGAACTTAGTCGCCCGCGAGCGGACGAACGAGGCCGCCGCCGCGATCGACTCCTTCATCACGTCCTTGAGGTTGCCGGTGATCGACATCCGGCCTTTGCCGGGCATCTTCACCGCCTCGATGGTCAGGATGTCGCCGCCGAACTCGGTGTAGGCGAGCCCGGTGACGATGCCGACCTGGTCCTCCTCGTCGGTCTCGCCGTAGCGGAACTTCTTCACCCCGGCGTATTTGGCCAGCCGCTCTTCGTCGATGGTGACCGAGAGGGTCTTCTCCACCGCCATGTCGCGCACCGCCTTGCGGGCGAGGTTGCCGATCTCGCGCTCCAGCGAGCGCACTCCGGCTTCGCGGGTGTAGTAGCGGATCAGGTCGCGGATCGCCTCGTCCGGCACGATCCACTCGCCCTCTTTCAGCCCGTGATCCTTGGCCACCTTCTGCAGCAGGTGACGCTTGGCGATCTCCAGCTTCTCGTCCTCGGTGTAGCCGGGGATGCGGATGATCTCCATGCGGTCCAGCAGCGGCTGGGGCATGTTGAGGCTGTTCGCCGTGGTCACGAACATCACCTGGCTGAGGTCGTAGTCGACCTCCAGGTAGTGGTCGTTGAACGTCGAGTTTTGTTCCGGATCGAGCACTTCCAGGAGCGCGCTGGAGGGGTCGCCCCGCCAGTCGGCGCCCATCTTGTCGACCTCGTCCAGCAGGAAGAACGCGTTGGTGGTCTTCGCCTTCTTCATCGACTGCACGATCTTGCCGGGCATCGAGCCGATGTAGGTGCGCCGGTGACCGCGGATCTCCGCCTCGTCGCGCACGCCGCCCAGCGACAGCCGCACGAACTCGCGCCCGGTCGCCTTGGCGATCGACCGGCCCAGCGAGGTCTTGCCAACCCCGGGCGGGCCCACGAGGCACAAGATCGGCCCCTTCAGGTTCCCGGTCCGCGCCTGCACCGCCAGATACTCCAGGATGCGTTCCTTGACCTTTTCCAGGCCATAATGATCGCCTTCGAGGATCTCGTCGGCCTTCACCACGTCGATCGGCTTGGACTTGTACTTGCCCCATGGGATCGACAGCAGCCAGTCCAGGTAATTGCGCACGACGGTTGATTCCGCCGACATCGGGCTCATGTTGCGCAGCTTCTTCAGCTCCGCCTCGGCCTTGGTGCGCGCTTCCTTGGAAAGCTTGGTCTTCTTGATCCGCTTCTCGAGCTCGATCAGTTCGTCGCGCGCGTCGTCCTGCTCGCCCAGCTCGCGCTGGATCGCCTTCATCTGTTCGTTCAGGTAGTACTCGCGCTGGGTCTTCTCCATCTGCCGCTTCACGCGGCTGCGGATCTTCTTCTCCACCTGCAGCACGCTGATCTCGCCCTCCATCAGGGCGAACACCTTCTCCAGCCGCTTCACCACGTTGAAGATTTCCAACAGCTGCTGGCGATCGGCGATCTTCACCGCCAGGTGCGAGGCGATATTGTCGGCCAGCGGTCCCGGCTCGGTGATCTGCGGAATCGACGACTGCGCCTCGGGCGGCACCTTCTTGTTCAGCTTCACGTAGTTTTCGAACTGCTCGATCACCGCGCGGCTCAGCGCCTCGGCCTCGTGCTCTTCGCCGCCGTCTTCCTCGACGCCCGCGGCCTCGGCTTCGTAGTAGGCGTCGCTGGAGGTGAAGCGCAGCACCGCCGCGCGGCTCTTGCCCTCGACCAGCACCTTCACGGTGCCGTCGGGCAGCTTCAGCAGCTGCAGCACGCTGGCCAGCACCCCGACGTCGAAGATGTCGCCGGGCGCCGGGTCGTCCTGGTCGCGGTCGCGCTGGGTGACCAGCAGGATCTGCTTGTCGCCCTTCATCACCTCTTCGAGCGCGCGGACCGACTTCTCGCGGCCGACAAACAGCGGCACCACCATGTGCGGGAACACCACGATGTCGCGCAGCGGCAGCACCGGCAGGGTTTTGATCTCAGCCATCACGCTTTCTCCTGGCCGGCGGCGCTTACGGGGCGCGCCTGGCCATCTCTCTGTCTGAGCTACGGTCACTCGACGATGCGCCGAGTCGGGCAGCCCATGCGCCGCGTCGGGGCGGCGGGTCAGGGCGATTATGTGGATGCTTTCGCGCCACGTTCAAGCGAGCTCCCGCGTGAGGCGGCAAGGGGTCGCAAAGCCCTGGTCCAGTTCGAAAGGATCGGTCGCGAACCGGCCGATCTGCGCATCGCCCCACCCCATCTCCGCAGAATTCGAGCACATCTCCCCAACCACCCCTGTGACCCAAAAGCCGCGCCGCCCCAAAACCGCCGCGTTTGGGAGCACCGTGCGCCGCCCGCGCCCCCTCCGTCACGTCGTGCTACGCCCGCCGCGCCACCTCCCCCGCATCGGCCTACGGCCTCGCATGGGAGGAGCCCCACTTTCGCTCCTCCCCCGTGTAGCGCAGCGAAAACGGGGGAGGTGGCAGACGGCCCGAACAACGTCCGGGGCGGCTGACGGAGGGGGCGCAGCGCAGCCCCAAAACCTCCACCCCGACCGCAGATGCACCGTATTTTACGGTCCTCGCCCCTAATTCCCTTCGCCCAGCAACGCCGCTTCCAGTTCCGCCAGCGTCGCCTCGCCGGCGTCGATGCGGGCGATCATCGTGCGGGCCGCGTCCAGCACTCGCGCCTTCTCGGCGTCATCCAGCGCATCGAGGTCCGGCCCGTCCGCGCCCTCGGCCGCCCGCGGCAGCAGCCGGGCCAGCAGCGCCACGTACTGCGGCACGTACCAGCGCTTCAGCTTGGCCAGCACCTGGTCCTGGCTGGCTTCGAAGTCCTTCAGGATCGAGCGCGCGATCCGCCCCGAGAGCCGGTTGCGCGCGCCCAGCGGCCGCCCCGGATTACCCGGCGCGAACCGCCCGTGCGCATCGCGCGGCACAGGCGCCAGCTCCACCCCTCCAAACCCCACGGCCGCCAGGCGCCGTGCGCCCGCCCCGCCGCCCGGAAAATCAGCGTCGTCCATCGATCAGCTCCTCGTCATCGCGGTCATCCGCAGCGTCCTCGTCCTCGTCGTCTTCATCGAGGTCATCGAGATCGGCCGCGTAGTCGTAGTCGTAGTCCTCGGCGTTGGCGTCGAAGTCCTCAGGGTGCTTGATCCGCCATTTCGCCATCCGCCGCGCCCAATAGGCGTCGTCGTGGACCCCCGCGCAGGGACAGGTGCCGTCCGGCCGCAGCCGCGTGCGACTGTTGCAAGGGATCAAGATGGTGGCCCGCCCACGTTGGATCAGCGCCGCCCGCGCCTCCTCCGGCGTCGGCTGCGTCTCAGGCTCTTGCGCCAGCGCATCGCCGAACCGACGCTCCATCTCGCGCCCCCAGGCGCCGTAGTTGAACCGCACCCCAGCCTCGAACGCCTCGCGCGGCGCCGCCTCCCACCAGGCCAGCGCCAGGTCCGCCGCCCGCGCCAGCGCGCCGGCCAGTAACGCGTCCTCACCCTCGCGCGCCGCCAGCGCCTCCAGGCCCAGCCCAAGCGCTGCGGCAATCTCCGCCCGCCCCTGCCCCGTCGCCCCAAGCCGCAGCACCAACGCCTCGAGATCGGCCGCCACAGCGCCGACACCGGTCATCACCGACCCTCGTTTCACGATTCAAAGAAGACCGTCACGGTAACGGCGCCACGGGTGATTTGTCAAGCAAAATCGAACGAAACAGGAACGCTTGGATGGCGCAAACGACAAGGTCAGCCCCGCCTCAAGCCGATTCGTCGGTCCATGGGTTGAATACGTTGGCGCTCGCTTGGTCGTACTCGCTGCGGTCGCGCGTCACCACCGTGAGGCCGTGGTGAAGGGCCGTTGCCGCGATGATCAGGTCTGGTTGCGAGTAGGTGTGGCCAGACTTGCGGCCCGCGTCGATCAGCAATCGCCACCGCAGCATTACGTCCTCGCTGATCGGCAGCGCCCGCTGCGCGAACATCGGCCGGATGCGGTTGGCCAGCCAGTCTTTTAGCTCGGATCGCCGCGACGCATCCTCGACCAGTTCGATGCCAAACCGTATCTCGGCGAATGTGACCTCGCTCACGTGGAGCGACTCGAGGGGCTGGCGGCGAACAAAGTCGACAACCTTGGGCTCAGGCCGCGGGCGCCGCAGCTCGGAGAGAACGTTAGTGTCGAGCAGCCATCCGGTCACACGTCGACCGCACGCACCGGCATTGGGGCTCGCGTCGGCTCGATATTAACCTCACGAGCCGGCGACGCCTGCAGCGCAGCGACCAATAGCTCGCCAGTCGCCTCGCCCTTCAGGCGCTTGAAATCCTCAGCGGCAATCACCACCACCTCGTCTCGCCCATGCACGGTCACATGCTGCGGACCTTCGCTTCGCACGCGGCGGACGAGTTCGCTGAACCGCGCCTTCGCATCCTGCAGTCGCCAACGACCGAGCGCTGCTGGACGGGCGGGCAACACCTTGGGAGGATCGCTGTCTGAGTGCATTCTAGTCATGCTGACTAGATTATCACTCACGTCTGAGCATTCAAGTGAGGTGCTAGGGCGGCGACGCCCCCACGACCTCCACCACCCCGTCCGCCCCCTGCACGAGCGTCTGTCCCGCCTGCAGCCCCAGGTGTTTCGCGGCGTCCTTGAGCGCCAGGCCGTAGGTGAAGTGGAAGGGGACGTGGTCGGGGCGGGTGGGGAAGGCGCCGTAGCCGCTGGTGTCGGAGAGCACGCGGAACTGGCCGATCAGCTTCTCGCGGTTGGAGCACTCGGCCGAGACCGGGCCACCGCCGGGGCCGTAGGCGGCGATGGCGCCGGCGCAGCCGATCCAGTCGCCTTTCTGGGTCTGCAGCTTGATGATGCTGCGGCCGTTGATGTCCGGAACCGTGGCCGTGCCCACCATCACCCGGTCGCCCAGCATGGCGTACACCGGCGCGGTGGGGTCCGCCGGCGGGGCTGCGGACGCCGCGCTGGCGAGCATGACCGCCAGCACCGCCGCCGACGCTGCGGCCAGCGCCGGCGTTCCCCGCCTCCGACCGGCGATCTGGCCTCTGCGCATGGGTTGAGCCTCCCCGCCGACTATGCCAGTCGCAGAGGGCTTCAGGCTAGCGCCGGGCGGGAGAACTCCGCCAGCGGGAACGCTGCAACGGTCAGGCGGATGGGCGGCGCGCGCCGAAGAGGCTGGCGGCCAGGCGCCGCAGCGGGCCGCCTCGGATGCCGGCCGGATCGACGATGTAGACGTCCCAGCTGCCGCTTCCCGCGGTTACCGTGAACTTGCCGGTTGTCGGGTCGACCTGGCCGCCCGGGGAATAGTCGTAGGTCATCAGCACCTTGCGCCCACCGCCCCAGCAGGCGACGTGGGCGCGGCTCACTTCGATGCGGTCGATCGGCGCTCGCAGGTGGTTCGTCGCCGCATCGATGGCCGCCCCCAACAGCCGGCGGCGCTCGTCCTCAGGCGCTTGCAAGGGGCGCTCCTTTCAGGCGCTGCGGCGGCAGGCAGGCGCACCCGGCGGTGCATCGAGTACGCATGGCTTCCAGTCTCCGCGCCGCATAAGGTCGCGCTTCGCGGGTCAACGCGGCGAACGGGCAAGGAGAGCGGCATCGTGTCGATGAAGGCAAGCACTGTAGGTCTGGTCGCCGCGCTCGCTGCGGCGTTGGCGGCCGGGTCGGCCTCGGCCGCGCCGGCCTATCACCCTGCCCAAACGCCGGCCGAGCAGGCGCTGGGCAAGATCCTGAAAGCCGACGCCGATCACCCCGACGCCGTCGACCCGGCGGTCGAGCTCGGATCGGGCCGGCCGCCGACCAAGCCGCCAGCCGGGGCGCCGTACCTCAAGTATCTGACGACGCCGCTCGCGACGTCGATCCTGGTCGACGAGGCGAACCAGGTGAAGAAGAACTGCGGCGGCCGCTACCGGCGCGGCGAGGAGTGCGGCATGGGCGCCGATCCGATCATCTGCGCGCAGGACTTCCCGGACAGCTATCTCTTCCGCACCACCGACGTGCGCCCCGACAGCATCCTGATCGAAGCGGCCTGGCCGCCGGATCCAGGCAAGGCGCCGGAGGTCAGCGGCAGCTACCGGCTGAAGCAGGTCGGCGGAGTCTGGAAGCTCGACGCCATCTCCTGCTCCGGCGGCGACCGCTACCACTGGGTGGGCAAGTAGCGGCCGGGCGCGCCTCGTCAGAAGTAGACGGCGTCGACGTAAAGCCCCCGCGTCTCGGCGCCAGCCGGGACTTCGATGCCCGGTGTCCACATGAAGAAGCCGCCGACTTCGCGGGCGAGCGACTTGATCAGCGCCGCGCCAGGCGAAGCCGGCGAGGTGTAGATCACCAGGCTGTCCACCCCCTCCCCCGCCAGCCGCCCGCACCAGGCGCGCAGCAGCGCCTCGAACTCGCCCTCCCCGCCCGGCTCGAACGCATAGTCGAGCACCACGCCGCTGATCGAGACGGTGCGCACGCCGGCGGTGGTGGTGATGGCCCGCAGCGCGTTGCCGTGCGCCCAGGCGCCGACCAGTGCGCCGTCGGTCAGCCAGACCCGGTCCCAGCCGTAGAGATCGGGCGCCCGTTCCAGCCGCGCGGTGAAGCTGGCGGCGGTGTAGGGCACGAACATCTCCTCCGCGCCGTGGAAGGCGTTGAGGCGCGCCACGATGGCGTCGCAGTCCGCCGGCGTCGCCGCGCGGCCGGCGGCTGGGCCGGCCAACGCGGCGCAGTCCAGCACGACGCGGTCGATGGTCTGACCCCACTTGTTCGGCGTGTTGGCGAAGCCGTGCTGCATGCCGAGGTTGTCGACCGAGATGTAGGCGTTGGAGCCGTCGACATGGTCCCAGTACTTCTCGAGCACCTTGTTCGCAGCGCCCCACAGCCCCTTGCGCTGGTGCTCGGGCAGCACCCGCAGGTGCGAGACGGTGACCATGTTCTTCAGCACGCCGCCGACCCGCACCACGTGCTCGGCGCCGCAGCTCACCGCGGCTGGAACGCCGTCGACGGAGGCGAGGCCAATGCTGCAGTCCTCCATCAGCCGGGTCGCGGCCATGTAGTCGTCGCCGCGGTCGAAGTGGACCGAGACGTCGCCCATCACGATCGGACAGCGGCGCTCGATGTCGGCCAGGATCGCGGCGTCGGCGGCGGTCGCCTCGCGGAAGCCGAGCTGGAAATCGAAGCGGCGCTCGGTGTCGAAGCGGGTCATCCGGTGCGGCGGCTCGGGTTCGACCGCCACGGTCAGCAGCCAGCTGCGCTCCTTGGTGGTGCGGGTGGCGAGCTTGATCTCGTGCGGCGTGCTGGCCTCGACCACCGCTTCGGTCACCTTGCCGATCCGCTCGGCGTTGCCGCGCCAGGCGGCGACCTGCGCCTCGACGTCCGGCAACGGGCCGAACCGCTCGCGCAGCGCCGGCGCATAGCGGTCCCAATCAGCGGGACCAGCGCCCTCGCCTTCGCTATTGAGCATGCCGATCCACCAGGCCAGCTGGCGGCCCGCCGGCGTATCGGGCAGATCGAACGGATTAGCGGGATCGCTCACGAGGAAGCTCAAGGTCAGGTTGCGGGGCCGCGAACCCTACCACACCGACCTCGGCGAGGTCGCTAGAGCGACGGGATCAGGCGCTGGCGGCGCCGCCTTTTTTCTCGGCGTAGATCAGCAGCGGCTGGGCGCGGCCCTCCACCACCTCGGCGTTGACCACCACTTCCTCGACGCCCTGCATGGTCGGCAGGTCGAACATGATGTCGAGCAAGATGCCTTCCAGGATCGACCGCAGACCACGCGCGCCGGTCTTGCGCAGGATCGCCTTGCGCGACACGCCCTTCAGCGCATCGTCGGTGAAGGTCAGGCCGACGTTCTCCATCTCGAACAGGCGCTGGTACTGCTTCACCAGCGCGTTCTTCGGCTCGGTCAGGATCTTGACCAGGGCCTCTTCGTCGAGATCGTCGAGGGTGGCGATCACCGGCAGGCGACCGATGAATTCCGGGATCAGGCCGAAGCGCTGCAGATCGTCGGGTTCGACCTGACGCAGCACCTCGCCGGTGCGACGGTCGTCCGGGTCGGCGACCTTGGCCGAGAAGCCGATCGAGGTGCCCTTGCCGCGGCCGGAGATGATCTTCTCCAGGCCGGCGAAGGCGCCGCCGCAGATGAACAGCATGTTGGTGGTGTCGACCTGCAGGAACTCCTGCTGCGGATGCTTGCGCCCGCCCTGCGGCGGCACGGAGGCGACGGTGCCTTCCATGATCTTCAGCAGCGCCTGCTGCACGCCCTCGCCCGAAACGTCGCGGGTGATCGAGGGATTGTCCGACTTGCGGCTGATCTTATCGACCTCGTCGATGTAGACGATGCCGCGCTGCGCGCGCTCGACGTTGTAGTCGGCGGCCTGCAGCAGTTTCAGAATTATATTTTCTACATCTTCGCCGACATAGCCCGCCTCGGTGAGGGTGGTGGCGTCGGCCATCGTGAACGGCACGTCGATGATTCGGGCCAGCGTCTGCGCCAGCAGCGTCTTGCCGACGCCGGTGGGGCCGACGAGCAGGATGTTCGACTTGGCCAGTTCGACGTCGTTGTTCTTCTGTGCGTGACTGAGACGCTTGTAGTGGTTGTGCACCGCGACGGAGAGGACTTTCTTGGCGTGATCCTGCCCGATGACGTAATCGTCGAGCACCTCGCGGATTTCGCGCGGCGTCGGCACCCCGTCCTTAGACTTCACGAAGGCGATCTTGTGCTCTTCGCGAATGATATCCATGCACAGTTCAACGCATTCATCGCAGATGAACACAGTGGGGCCCGCGATAAGCTTCCGGACCTCGTGCTGGCTCTTGCCGCAGAAAGAGCAGTAGAGGGTGCTCTTGCTGTCGCCGCTCGCGGCTTTGGTCATCGTTTTGTCTCACTCTCGAACGGCGCTTGGTTTATGCGAGCACCGACGGTCACCCTGGTGTCGCATATCGCAAGGCCCTGCAGGATATGCGCCGCGAGTTGTCTAATTCTTGACATTCCCCGATCACGCCGAGGATCACAAGCCTCCCGCCTCGACTCGTGGTGGGTAAGTCGCCGCAGTGTCGCATTTCGGGCGCTTCGCCAAGAAAGGCCGATGCCGATATGGGGGAGGTGAGCCAAGAGCGCCAGTCCGAGCCGGCTTTCCGGCCCCTGGTTGCATTTGATTTCGACGGAACGCTGACCTCTCAGGATAGTTTCACGACGTTTCTGCGGTGGCATGCGGGGCGGCGCGGCTATGCCTCGCGCTTGCTCTCGCTGGCGCCCGCCGCCGCCCGGTTCTTGTTCGATCGCGACCGGGGACGCCTCAAGGCCGCGGCGGCAAAGCGCTTCCTGGCGGGCATGACCCGGACCGAGCTGGAGGCGGCGGCGCAAGCGTTCGCCACCGAGCAGGGCCGCGGCCTGCTGCGACCCGATGCGCTCAGGGCCTGGCGGCGCTGGCAGGCCGACGGTGCGCGGCTGGTGATCGTCACCGCGACGCCAGAGATCGTGGTCGCCCCGATCGCCCGCGGCCTGGGCGCCGACCTCTTGATCGGCACCCGCCTCGCCTTCGACGCCACGGGCCGGGTCACCGGCGCCTTCGAGGGCGAGAACTGCCGCGGTCCGGAGAAGGTGCGCCGCCTGCAGCAGGCGTTCGGCGACGATGTCCGGCTCGAAGCCGCCTATGGTGACACCGATGGGGACCGCGAGATGCTAGCCCTGGCCGAGGAGCAGGGCATGAAGGTCTTCAACGGGACCGGGAGGGCGTCGCGATGAGGCATGCAAGAGAGCAAGACCTCGACCGGATCGAGCCGCTGCTGGTCCAGATCCGACGCGCCTGCCCGCCGCTGCGGGAGAAGAAGCGCGGCGTCTTCTACCTGAAGAGCCGCGCCTACCTCCACTTCCACGAAGACCCCAAAGGCATGTTCGCCGACGTCGGAATTGGCGATTTCGAGCGTATCCAGGTGGACGAGCCCGCCGGCGAAGCTGCCCTGCTCGCCCGCATCGCCGCGTTGGACGCGCCGTGACCGACTTTCCCGATCTGGAAGTCGCCACCGACGGCGCCGTCGCCGAGGTCAGGCTGACCGGCCCGGCGCCCGCAACGCCTTCTCGCTCGGCTTGATGCGCCAGCTGATCGACGCGGCCGCTGTCTTCCGCGCTTCGACCACGATCCAGGCGGTGATCCTGAGCGGGGCCGCGGACTATTTCTCCGCCGGCGCCGACCTCGCCGACGCCGAGCGCCTCTCTGGCCGGGCGCGGACGCGTCTGGAGCAGCGCCAGGCCGCCCGGCTGGGCCCGGACCTCTGCGCCGCCTGGGAGAGCCTGGAGCAAGTCACCATCGCCGCGATCGGGGGCTATTGCATCGGCGGCGCGGCGGCGCTGGCGGTCGCGCTCGACTTCCGCATCGCCGGCGGCGGCGCTTATCTCCGACTGCCCGAGATCGCGCTCGGCATGAACATGAGCTGGGGCGCCCTGCCCCGCATCACCGCGCTCGCCGGCCCCTCCCGCGCCAAGCAGCTGGCGATCTTCTGCGAGCCTTGCCCGGCCGAGCAGGCGCTGGCCTGGGGCCTGGTCGACGAGGTCGTCCCCGCCGGCCAGGCGCTGACGCGCAGCCGCGAGTGGGCCGCCAAGGTCGCGGCCTTGCCGCCGCTCCCGGTGCGGATGACCAAGGAGGCGATCAACGCCCAGGCCGGCGCGCTCCACCGCGCCACCTCGGCGATGGACCGCGACCAGTGGATGCTGACCGCGGAGACCCGCGACTCTGCCGAGGGCGGCGCGGCGTTCCGCGAAAAGCGCAAACCCCGCTTCACCGGCGACTGAGCCGGCGCCACGCGGGGCGGCGCGTCCGTACATTCGCAAGC
Source organism: Caulobacteraceae bacterium (assembly GCA_036494265.1). GTDB lineage: Bacteria > Pseudomonadota > Alphaproteobacteria > Caulobacterales > Caulobacteraceae > Acaudatibacter. Next base: position 114,876 of record DASXOP010000043.1, read on the forward strand.
GTTCGCGGTGTAGCCTGACGACCGATGATTCGAGCTGAGAGCGCCATGCTTCGCCCCCTCCTGGTCGGTCTGCTGCTGGCCACCGCGCCCGCCGCCTTTGCCGCCGCTTCGCCAGCCGGGGGCAATGCCTTCGGCGCCCCCCTCGTGAAGGACGGCGTCGAGATCACCATCCTGCCAACGGTCGCCCCGGTCAGCGCGGTGGCGAACGGAACCCAGGTCGATCTCGACCTCGAGGCGCGCGACGCCGCCGTCGCCGCCCGGCTCGGCTTCCTCTCGATGCGCGCCACCGCCCTGGTCGACTGCCGCGCCGGCGAGAACCGCTTCCTGAAGGCCGACGTCTACGCCCAGGCCGACCTCAAGGGCGACGCCAAGCCGAGAGCCGTGAGCGGTGATTGGGTGCGGCCAGATCCTGCCTCGTACATGTTCGCGGTGGTGGCTCGCGTCTGCGCCGCCGCCACGCCCGTAGCGCCGACACCACGGCCGCCGACCGCCACCGACCTGCCGCCGGCCGCCGCCGCCAAACACGCCCTGCCCGTCGTCACCCTCGGCGAGGCGCCGCCGCCGACCGCCGGGCAAGCCGCGACCCCGCCGCCGCCGAAGCCGGTGAAACTCGCCGCCGGGCCGCCGCCCAAACCCACGCCGCCTCAGAACGTGGTCCCGAAGTCCCCACCGTCGTACATCCCAGCCAAGGCCGGGCGCGGCGTCGCCCAGGTCGCCGCCAGCCCCACCGCCAAGGCCGCCCAGCACGTGCTCGACCAGCTGCACGGTCTGATCGCCCCGCCACTGACCGCCAGCGTCGAGGCCGCCCAGGTCCAGAACCAGCACATCTTCCGCGCCAGCGTGTCCGGCTTCGCTTCCCTCACCGACGCCCGCGCCTTCTGCAACCGCGCCGCCTCGGTCTCGAAGACCTGCTGGGTGCACTGGAAGGCTAACTAGGCTGCCTGCGTCGACCCAGGTCACGAATGTTTCGCCAGTAAGATCAGCATCAGCCCCGCGATCTCATCGGTCTTCGCGTCGAGCGTAAAGTGGCCGGCATCCAGCAGGTCGATCTCGGCGGCAGGCAAGTCGCGCTGGAACGTGGTGGCGCCCGTCGGGCTGGCGCATCTCTATCAAGGTTGGCTCGGCGTCGCCGCGACCTTCGTCGCCGGTCTGCAGCTGGCGACGCTCTACCAGGCCACCGGCAGCCTCTTCGCCGCCATCGCCGCCCACGTCGCCCTCGACCTCTTCGGGCTCGTCGTCCGGCCCACTCTGGCCCAGATGCGTCCGCGCCGTTGATCCGGGCTCGAAATCGCCTGCCCAAGCTGCAAAAGTGGCGGGATTGGAAAAGAGCATTTGGGAGGAACGCATATGGCGACCGGCGTCGACACACTGATCAGTCCGGCGATGGTGGAGGCGAAAGGCAAGTGGGGCGAGCCGCGCCACTCTCCGCCCGTCTCGGCCTCGGACATCCGCAAATGGGCGATCGCGACCTATTGGCCCGAGACCCCGCCGCAGGTTTACTGGGACGAGGGCTACGCGAAGTCGACCAAGTGGGGCGGCATCATCGCGCCGTCGGACTTCAACCCGTTCGCCTGGCCGGTGCGCCGAGTGGCGCCGCAGGCGGCGATCCCGCCGGCCGGCGGCGTGCGCCTGACCGGCATCAACGGCGGCCAGACCGACACCTACGGCGTGCCGCAGCGTCCCGGCGACGTGATTACAGCCCGGAGCCGTCTGCAGGATGTCAACGAGCGCGAAGGCCGCTTCGGCCTGATGCTCTACACCTTCACCGAGAACGAGTGGACGAACCAGAACGGTGAGTTCGTCCGCCGCCGCATCTCCACCAGCATCCGCTACTGAGGAGCTCCGACATGACCGTCAAAGTCTACTTCGAGGACGTGAACGTTGGCGACAAGCTGCCGGACTGGTCGCGCACCACCAACTTCATGCACTGGAACCGCTACGCCGCCGTCAACGACGAGTTCGTGCCGTTCCACATGGACGACGAGGACGGCCGCAAGGCCGGCAACAAGGAAGGCGCGTTCGGCATGGGCAACCTGCGCTACGCCTATCTGGTCAACGCCTTGCGCGACTGGATCGGCGACGAGGCCGAGGTGCGTGAGATCGGCTGCCAGTACCGCGCCATCAACCAGAAGAACGACACCCTCAGCGTCGTCGGCGAGGTGGTCGAGAAGGAGGTGGTGGACGGCGAGAACCGCATCAAGCTGACCACCAACGTGATGAACCAGAAGGGCGAGGCCACCTGCCCCGGCCACGCCGTTGTGGTGTTGCCGAGCCGGCCTTAGCGGCTACCGGTCTTGAGCATCAGGGGTCGACGGCAACCCGCGTCGACCCCTTTTTGCTATGAGGCCCGCTGCCCCAGCAGGTAGCGGCCGCCCTGGTGCAGGATGGCGTAAGGCGCCTGGCCGCCGGACACCGGTCCGAAGGCGATGCTGGCGTCCGCCTGTTTCCAGAAGAATTCGGTCGGGCTGGAGGCGAACACCTCCAGCTTCGGCTGGTTGGTGATCTGGGCGTAGAGGTGGCCGGCGTCGGCGGTGATTATCAGGTCGAGCCCAGGGGCGATCCGGTAGTCGCCGACGTAGGTCGCCAGCACCCCGGCGTCGACGCTGACGATCGGCGGCTTCGGCGCCTGCGCCACGGCGTGCGGCGGCGGATAGGGCGCGGCGGCGCCGGGGGCGCGGCGGGTCAGCACGACCGGGAGGCTGCCACCGAACTGGGTGAACTGGCCGGTGATGGTCTGGCCGTCGGCGCTGAGCGTCCCCGTTACGGTCACGTCCGACGCTTTGAACCCGAAGGTGACCTGCTGGCCGTCCCGGGCCGTCGTGCTGAGCGGCAGATGGTAGGTGTTCTGGTCGGGGCTATCCATCACGCCGTGGGTGCCGTGGGCGTCGGTCGAGATGATGAAGCCCAGCCGGAGCTTGCCGCTGCCGGCGACCAGCGTCGTGTCCCAGGCCCCATCCAGTCCCGCGATCACCTTCGGCGCCGGATAGCGGCCGCTCGTCAGGTCCAGCTGCCAGTTGGCGCCGGCCTGCGCCCATTGCCCGACCCAGCTTCGAGAGTCGGCGTTCCACTTGGCGGCGTAGGTCGCCTTCAGGGAGGGCACACTCAGCGACAGCGCCCCGTCAGTCTCGCTCACCGCCTGAAGCGGGATGTCGTAGGCCGCCTGATCTGGACTATCCAACGTGCCAGCGAGGGCGCCGCCAGCCGCCTTGCGGATGTGAAACGCGATCCTGAGGTCGGGTGACTTCAGTGCGCCGATCCAGTCGCCTTCGGCCGGCGAGGCCGCCGCCGCGGCGGGCGGCGCGGTCGGTGCAGTTGTCGCCGTCAGCCGAGCGGCCGGCGCGGCGAACGGCAGTCTCGAGAACGGCGCGACCTTCGCCACCTCCGTCTGCGCCGGCTGGCTGGCCCAGGCTGCGACACCCCCTGCCAGGCAGACCGCGCCAACGGCAACCGCTCCGGCGAGCCGTCGCCCCGCGCCGGGCGTCCGCGTCTTCAGCATCTCGATTCTCTCTTCCAAGGGATGGGTCGAACGCGATGGCCAGTAGCAACCGAGCGGCAGCGGCGTGGCCGAGATCTGGGTCTTCAGCAGCGCCTCGGCGTAGCGGCGGCGAGCGCCGGGAAACCGCGCCACGACGTCGGCGTCGCACGCCAGCTCCTGGTCGAGGCGGACGAACCGCGCGGCCAGATGGACCACCGGGTTGAACCAGGCGAGGCACTGCGCCAACGCAACGACCCCGTTGGTCCTGGCGTCCTGCCGAGCCAGGTGAGCCCGTTCGTGCGCCAACACCACGGCGCGCTCCTCGGCGGTGAACCGCGCCTCGAAATCCGCTGGCACGACCACCCGGGGCGACAACACCCCGACGACGGCCGGTCCGACGCCCGCGCCTTCGGCCAGCACCAGACCGCCCTCCCCGCGCCGCAGCCGGCCCAGCGTGGCGACGAAGCGCCGCTGACGCCAAGCCAGCACAGCGAGGCTGATGATTGCCCCGACGCCCCAAACCGCTAGCAGCCAGAATGACGTTGGCACGCTCGACGGCGCGGGGCCGACCTTCGTCGATGCACTCGGCTTCATCGCCGGCGGCGTCGAGGTGGCCGGGGCGGCGAGCCCCGCGAACGCCGGGCCCGTCATCAGCGTGGCCGGGGCGGCGGGCGGCGTCACCGACGGCGCTGGCTGGGTCCGCGGCGGCAGCAGCACCGCCAGGCAAGCCAGCGGAACCAAGGCCCAGAGGCGGTACGATCCCGCCGCGCCGAACGCGCGGCGAGCCGGCCGGCGCAGCGCGAGCACGATCAGCGCCGCGGCCGCGCCGGCAAGGTTGACGCGCAGCAGCGCCGCGAGAAACTCAGCCGTCATCTTCCAGCTCCTCGATCAGGCGCTTCAACCGCGCGATGTCATCTGGCTTTAGCGCTCGATGCTCGGCGAAGTGGGAAACCAGCGGCGCCAGCTGGCCGTCGAACAAGCGGTCGAGCAGGCCCTGGCTCTCGGCCTGCACGTAGTCGGCCCGGCGCAGCAGCGGCAGATAGCGGTGGCGTCCGTCCTCTCGGCCCGAGGCGATGGCCTTCTTCTTCAGCAGCCGGTTGATCAGCGTCTTGACCGTCGCCTCGCCCCAGGCCTGCTGCGCGCCGACCTCGGCCACAACTTCTTCCGCGGTCATCGGTCCGGAGCGCCACAGCGCCTCCATCACCTGACTTTCCGCCGCCGTGATCCGCATCGCTATTTACATCCGTAAATCCAACGTCAGACTACGAGCGTAAGTCCTGGAGTCAAGCCACGGCCACGCTCGCTCTTTTAGAAAAATGGGTTTGCCGCGAATTAACTTGGCGGCAGGCTCCCCATCCGCGAGTCTGGCAGAGCGGGAGGGACAATCATGAGTGGGCGCAAACGCTGCGTCGTCGGTCGCTGGCCGGCCGGGAACAACGCCGCATGAGCCGCGACGGTCTGGTCGGGCAACTGAAGATCGACCGCGACGAGCCGCCCCGGCGCAAGCGTCGGCCGGGCGGCGGCGGCCCGCTGCCGATGATGCTCGGCATCGGCGCGCTGGCCGTGCTGATCGCTGGCGTGATCTGGTTCCTGATCGCCCGGCCCGACTTGCCACGGGTCGAGACCGCCGAGGCGAAGTCGGCCTGGAGCGGCAAGGCCGCACAGGGCGGCTCGCTGCTCGACGCGTCCGGCTATGTCGTCGCCCGGCGCGAGGCGACGGTCTCGGCCAAGGTCGCCGGCAAGGTGCAGCAGGTGCTGATCCAGGAGGGCCAGCATGTCGCCGCCGGCCAGGTCCTCGCCACGCTCGACGACTCCAATGCCCGCGCCGCGCTCGACCAAGCCAGCGCCCAGGCCGCGGCGGCCGAGGCCAGCGTGAAGGTCGCCCAGGTCGCGCTGACCGAAGCGGCGCCGAAGCTCCAGCGCAGCCAGACGCTGCACGCCAAGGGCTGGCTGAGCCAGCAGGACCTGGAGGCGTCGCAAGCCGGCTTCGACTCTGCCCGCGAAGGCCTCGCCCTCGCCCAACGCCAGGCGGCGACAGCGCGGGCGACGGTCGAGGTCTACCGGCGAGCCGCGGACGACACGGTCGTGCGCGCGCCCTTCGCTGGCGTGGTCACCGCCACCGCCGCCCAGCCCGGCGAGATCGTCGCTCCGGTCGCCGGCGGCGGCTTCACCCGCACCGGCATCTGCACCATTGTCGACATGGACAGCCTCGAGGTCGACGTCGATGTGGCCGAGAGCTTCATCAGCCGGGTCGCGCCCGGCATGCCGGCCAGCGTCAAGTTGAACGCCTATCCGGACTGGGAAATCCCGGCTCAGGTGATCATCGTTATCCCCACCGCCGACCGCTCGAAGGCGACCGTGACCGTTCGCGTGGGCTTCAAGACCACGGACCCACGCATCGTCCCCGAGATGGGCGCGCACGTCGCCTTCCTGAACCCCGCACCGACCGGGAAGGCCGCCGTCGGCGCGACCCGGGCGGTCGTCGTGCCGCCAGACGCGGTGCAGACCGAGGATGGCGGCCAGACGGTCGTGTTCGTGATCGATGGCGGCAAGGCCGAGCGCCGCGCCGTGCATCTGGGCGACCGCAACGGCGACGGTCAGACCATCACCGCCGGCCTCGCGCCGGGCGATACGGTGGCCGTCGAAGGCGCCGACAAACTGAAGGACGGGTCCGCCGTCCGCGTCGTCAAAACCAAGACCGACTAGGGAGCTCGATCGACATGGATCCGGTGGTCAGCGTGAAGGGCGTGGTCAAAAGCTATAAACGCGGTCGCCAGAGCGTCGAGGTGCTGCACAACCTCGACCTCGACATCCAGCCCGGCGAGTTCATCGCGCTGATGGGGCCGTCGGGCTCGGGCAAGACCACGCTGCTCAACCTGATCGGCGGCCTCGACCGGCCGACCGACGGCGACATCGTCGTCGCCGGCGAACACATCGACGATCTCTCTTCGAGCCAACTGGCCAAATGGCGCTCCCGCCACGTCGGCTTCATCTTCCAGTTCTACAACCTGATGCCGACGCTCTCGGCCGAGGCCAACGTCGAGCTGCCGCTGCTGCTGACGCGGCTATCGTCGGCTCAGCGCAAGCAGAATGTCGCCGCCGCGCTGGAACTGGTCGGCCTCACCGACCGCAAAAAGCACAAGCCCTCCGAGCTTTCCGGCGGTCAGCAACAGCGGGTGGCGATCGCCCGCGCCATCGTCTCCGACCCGACGCTGCTGGTCTGCGACGAGCCGACCGGCGACCTCGACCGCGAGACCGCCGAGGATGTGCTGCGCCTGCTGCAGCAGCTCAACCGCGAACACGGCAAGACCGTGATCATGGTCACCCACGACCCGAAGGCGGCTGAGTTCGCCCAACGCATCGTCCACCTCGACAAAGGGGCGCTGGTCAGCGCCGAGGAAGCGGCCGCATGAAGTACCTCCATCTGGTCTGGGCCGGGGTGTGGCGGCGGCCGGGCCGCGCCACCCTGACCCTGCTCTCGATCGTCAACGCCTTCCTGCTCTACGGCCTGCTGCAAGGCTTCGTCTCCGGCATCGGCTCTACGGTCGCCGATACGCACGCCGACGTGCTGGTCACGGCCAGCCGGATCAGCCAGCTGGAGCCGCTGCCGATGTCGCAGCTGCCGCAGATCCGGATGACGCCCGGCGTGCGCAGCGCCACCCCGATCGTGATCTTCCACGGGGCTTTCCGCACCTCGCAGCCGGTCAACATGCGCGGCTTCGCGATCGATCCCGACAGCTTCGCCGCCACCAACACCGACGAGGTGATCCCGCCGCAACAGATCGAGGCGCTGAAGCACACTCGCACCGGCGTCATCCTGCCGGCGCTCGTCGCTGGCCAGTTCAGCCTCAAAGTCGGCGACCGGATGCCGCTGAAGTCGCTCTTGTGGACCAACCACGACGGCACCAACACCTGGCCGCTCGACGTGGTCGGCATCTACAAATCCAACCCGCGCGACATCTTCTTCGGCGGCTCGGCGCTGGCCAACTTCGACTATGTCGACCAGGGGCGGACCCAGTCGAACGGCACCAGCAGCATCTTCCTGGTCCGGGTCAACGATCCGGCGCAGGCCAGCCAGGTCGCCAGCCGCATTGACGCCCTCTTCGCCAACTCGCCGGACGAGACCAAGACCGAGAGCGAGCGCCAGCTGGCCGCCGACTCGGTCAAGCAGATCGGCGACATCGGCTTCGTCGTCAGCGCCATCGTCGGGGCCGTCTTCTTCGCCCTGCTGTTCTCGGTGGGCGCGGTGATGATGCAGTCGGTGCGAGAGCGCACACCGGAGCTTGCGGTGCTGAAGACCCTCGGCTTCACCGACACCGGCATCCTGGCGCTGGTGCTGGCCGAGGTGCTGATGCTGTGCCTGGTCTCGGCCGCGATCGGCCTCGGCCTCGCCTCGCTGCTGTTCCCGCTGGTCAAGGTCAGCATCGGCTTCGACGTGAAAGCGGGCCCGGTGATCCTGGTCGGCTTCGGGTTGGCAGTGGTCCTGGCGCTGGTCAGCGGCTTGCCGCCGGCGTTGCGCGGGATGCGGCTCTCGATCGTCGACGCCTTGGCCGGCCGCTAGAGGAGACCGCAGATGAGCTTCTTCCGTGAAATCTGGGCGGTCAGCGCGATGAACCTCGCCGCCCTCCCCTCCCGCGCCGGCGCTTCGCTGGTGACCGTGATCGGCGTCGCCACCGTAATCGCCGTGATGCTCTCGCTGCTCGGCATCGGCGAAGGGGTGATGAACTCGGTGCTGCGCAACGACCAGCCCGACCGCGCCGTGGTGCTGTCGTCCGGCGCGTCGGAATACATGGGCTCGTTCTCCCGCGGCGACGTCGCGCAGATCGCCCAGGCGCCGGGGATCAAGCAGTCGCCCGACGGCAAGCCGATGGTGCAGCCGCTGGCCGCGGTCGTCGTCGAGCTGGAGAAGAAGGACGGCAGCGGGACCAACAACGTGCTCTTCCGCGGCACCGGCGCGATCGGCGAGGCGATGAACGACAAATCGCTGCACCTGATCGCTGGGCGCATGTTCACGCCCGGCCTGCACGAACTGATCGTCGGCAAGGCCGCGCAGCGCACTTACAAGAACTTCGACGTCGGCGACACCGTGAAGCTGCGCAACACACCGTGGAAGGTGGTCGGCGCCTACGAGGACAATGGCGGCATCGACGAGAACGCCATCGCCGCCGACGCCGACACCGTGCTCGCCGCCTTCAACCGCACCGCCTACCAGAGCGTCGGCGTCCAGCTCGACAACCCGGCCTCGTTCCGCAAGTTCAAGGACACCGTGACCAGCAATCCGCAGCTGCAGGTGCAGGTGAAGCGGCTGTCGCAATACTACCGCGACCAGTTGCAGGGCCTGACCTCGCTCCTCTCGTTCGTCGGCTACTTCGTCGGCGGGGTGATGGCGGTCGGAGTCGTCTTCGGTGCGTTGAACACGATGTACTCCGCCGTCGACGCGCGCAAACGCGAGATCGCCACGCTGCGCGCCATCGGCTTCGGCGGGACCGCGGTGATCGTCTCGGTGATCCTGGAGTCGCTGATCCTGGCGGTGCCCGGGGCGTTGCTCGGCGCGGCGTTCGCCTGGCTGCTGTTCAACAACCACGACATCGCCATGGGCGGCGTCTCGTTCGCGATGAACGTCACCCCCGGCTTGGTGGTGGTCGGGCTGGTCTGGTCGCTGGTGATCGGCTTGATCGGCGGCCTCGCTCCGGCGATCCGCGCCGCGCGGCTGCCGGTCGCCCAGGCGCTGCGGGCGACATGAGCGTCAGGCGCTGAGGTCGGCGTCCCGCGGATAGAGCTTCAGCCGCGAAGGCCGGAAGCGCACGGAGAGGCCGGTGGCGACTCCAGCCGGGGCGACGCTGTCGCGCACCTGCAGTTCCAGCGTCTTGCCCTCGACCAGGCAGTCGATCCGGATCTGCGGACCGCGAGCCGCCGCACCTCGCACCTGGGCGGCCAGCCCCGCTCCGCCAGCCGGCGCGAACTCGATCTCGTCGGGCCGGAAGAAGAGATCGACCAGGCCTTTCGGCGCATCGCTCGGCGCCGGCGTCACCCAATCGCCGACGCGTAGCCGGCCGTCCTCGACCACGCCCGGCAGCCGGCAGGCCGGCCCCAGGAAGTCGTAGACGAAGGCGGTGGCCGGATGATCGTAGAGCTCCTGCGGCTTGCCAAGCTGGATCAGCTTGCCGTCGCGCAGGATCGCCACGCGGTCGGCGAGGTCGAGCGCCTCTTCCTGGTCGTGGGTGACGAAGACGGTGGTGACGCCGGCGCGGTCGTGCATCTCGCGCAGCCAGCGGCGCAGGTCGCGGCGCACCTGGGCGTCGAGCGCGCCGAACGGCTCGTCGAGCAGCAGCATCCGCGGCTCGATCGCCAGCGCCCGGGCCAGCGCCACCCGCTGCCGCTGGCCGCCGGAGAGCTGCGCCGGGAAGCGCTTGTCGAGCCCTTCGAGCTGCACGAGGCTCAGCAGATCGCCGACCCGCTTCTTGATCTCGGTCGACGACGGCCGCTCGCGCCGGGGCCGCACCTTCAGCCCGAACGCGATGTTCTGTGCCACGGTCATATGGCGGAAGAGCGCGTAGTGCTGGAACACCATGCCGGCCCGCCGACGCCGGGCCGGGATCGCCAGATAGTCCTCGCCGCCGAAGCGCACCTCGCCGGCGTCCGGCTGCTCCAGCCCGGCCAGCACCCGCAGCAGCGTGGTCTTGCCTGACCCCGACGGCCCCAGCAGAGCCAGGAACTCGCGGTCCGCGGCGGCGAACGACACATCCTTCAGCGCCGGGTAGCGGCCGTACGACTTCGAAATCCCGCGGACATCGAGGGCCAGGTCGGCCCCGTCGCTAGCGTCGGCGGGCAGAGGAGAGCTCACTGGAGTAGCGCCATTCGAGGCCTGTCTTGATGATGAGGGTGACGAGCCCGAGTGAAGCCAGAAGTGAGGCCGCCGCAAAAGCGCCGACGGAGTCATAGTCATCGTAGAGCGCCTGTATGTGGAGAGGGAGCGTGTTGGTGAGGCCGCGGATCTTGCCGGAGACCACGGAGACGGCGCCGAACTCGCCCATCGCCCGGGCATTGCAGAGCAGGACGCCGTAGAGCAGCGCCCACTTCACGTTCGGCAGGGTGATCGCCCGGAAGCTGGTGAAGCCGCCGGCGCCCAGCGTCACCGCCGCGGCTTCTTCGTCCGAGCCCTGGTCCTGCATCAGCGGGATCAGCTCGCGGGCGACGAACGGCAGGGTCACGGTGATCGTCGCCAGCACGATGCCGCTGACGTCGAAGATGATCTTGATGTCGTGGTCGATCAGCCATTGGCCGAACCAGCCCTGCGCCCCGAAAATCAGCACCCAGACCAGGCCCGAAACCACCGGCGACATCGAGAACGGCAGGTCGATGATCGCCAGCAGCGCCGCCTTGCCGCGGAACTCGAACTTGGCGATCGTCCAGGCTGCGGCGAGGCCGAAGACGGCGTTGAGCGGCACCGAGATCGCGGCGACCAACAGGGTCAACTGGATCGCCGCCTGGGTGTCCGGGCTCTGGAACGTCTCGGCGTAGGTCGACACGCCCTTGGCGAACGCTTCCACGAACACCACCGCCAGCGGCGCGATGATCAAGCCGCCGAGGACAGCAACAGTCAGCGCCAGCAGCAAGGGCGCGAGGCCGGGCAGTCGGATCCGGATCATCGCGCTTTGATCCGGTCGCCGAACGCGAATTGCACCGCGTTGAGCGCGAGGAGCGCGCCAAACGAAATCAGCACCATGACCAGGCCCACGGCCGCCGCGCCGGCGTAGTCGTACTGCTCCAGCTTGATCACCACGAGCAGCGGCGCGATCTCGGATTTGAACGGCACGTTGCCGGCGATGAAGATCACCGATCCGTATTCGCCGACGCCTCGGGCGAAGGCGAGCGCCACGCCGCTGGTCAGCGCGGGGCCGATCGCCGGCAACATCACCTGGGCGAAGCGCTGGAAGGAAGTGGCCCCCAGCGTCTGCGCCGCCTCTTCGACCTCGCGGTCAAAGTCGAGCAACAGCGGCTGCACCTGACGGACCACGAACGGTAGACCGATGAAGAGCAGCGCGATGAAGATGCCGAGCGGCGAATAGGCGGTCTTGATCCCGAGGCGCGCGGCGATCTCGCCGAACGGTCCGGTCGGCGCGTAGAGCGCGGTGAGAGCGATGCCGGCGACGGTGGTCGGCAAGGCGAACGGCAGGTCGACCAGCGCGTCCAGCAGTCGCCGGCCAGGAAACTCGAAGCGCACCAGCGTCCAGGCCACCAGCAGTCCCAGCGGCGCGTTGATCAGCGCGGCCAGCGCCGAGAGCCCGAAGCTGAGCTTCAGCGCGTCGAGCACCCGCTGATCGGTAAGTTCGCCCCAGACGCCGGCGAGACCAAGCTCCCAGGGCCTGAGCGCCAGCGCGGTCAGCGGGATGACCACGATCGCGCCGACGTAGGCCAGCGTCACCCCCAGCGCGAGCGGGAAGCCCGGCAGGATCGACGGCTCGCGCCATCGGGTCAGGCGCGGCGCGGGCCGCTCGATCGGCGGCGCCAGCACCACATCGTAGGTGGTCATCTGGCCGTCAGCCCTTGTGGATCTGGTCGAACGTGCCGCCGTCGGCGAAGTGGGTCGCCTGCGCCTTGGTCCAGCCGCCGAAGGTATCGTCGATGGTCACCATCGGGATCTTCGGGAACCGCCCCGCGTACTTGGCCGCCGATTGCGGATTGCGCGGCCGGTAGAAGTTCTTGCCGATCAGATCCTGCGCCAGCGGGCTGTAGAGAAAGTTGAGGTAGCCCTGGGCGATCGTCGTCGTGCCTTTGCGGGCCGCCACCTTGTCGACCAGCGCCACCGGTGGCTCGGCCAGGATCGAGATCGGCGGGGTCACGATGTCGAACTTGTCGGCGCCGAACTCGGCCTGCGCCAGGTGCGCCTCGTTCTCCCAGCACACCAGCACGTCGCCAATGCCGCGCTGGGTGAAGGTGATGGTCGAGCCGCGGGCGCCGGAGTCGAGGACCGGCACGTTCTTGTAAAACTCGGTGACGTAGGACCTGGCCCTGGCCTCGTTGCCGCCGGGGGCCTTCAGCGCCGACGCCCAGGCCGCCAGATAGGCCCAACGCGCGCCGCCCGAGGTCTTCGGGTTAGGGACCACCGCCTTGATCCCCGGCTTCAGGATGTCGGTCCAGCCGTGGATGCCCCACGGGTTGCCCTTGCGGACCAGGAACACGATCGTCGAGGTGTAAGGGGTCGAGTTCTCCGGCAGGCGGGACTGCCAGTTGGTCGGCAGCAGCTTGGCGCGCTGGGCGATCGAGTCGATGTCGTAGGCCAGCGCCAGGGTGACCACGTCGGCGGCCAGGCCGTCGATCACCGCCCGAGCCTGCGAGCCGGAGCCGCCGTGGCTCTGCTGGATGGTCACCGGCTGGCCGGTGCGGCCCTGCCAGTAGGCCGAATAGGCCGCGTTGATGTCCTTGTAGAGCTCGCGCGTCGGATCGTAGCTGACGTTGAGCAGGGTGATGGGTTTGCGCGCCTGCGCCTTCACCTGCCCGGCGGTCAGCATCGAGGCGCCGACGGCGGCGCCGAGCGCGGTGACGAGGTCGCGGCGTGAAGCATGGTCGAGCTGTCCGCTCATGGTGAGACGTCTCCGTTCGGTGCATTGCGCATGGTCAGAAGGCGGCTTGGCTGCGCAGCGCCACGACGGTGTAGGTCTGGCCGATCTGGGCCCCGACCGGGGTCGAGAACAGCACGGCGTTGGGCGAGAGCCGGTCGATGTGGACGCGGTCGACATCGAGCATGAAGTGGAAGGTCTGGTTCGGGTACCAGTTGAGCCCGGCCGACCAGATCGACTGGTCGCCGCCTCGCACCGAGTCGGTCAGCGGCGCCAACCCAAGCTGTCCCGGATCGGAGTTGAGGTTGGCGTCGGAGTAGCGCAGCGCCAGCTCCCAGGCGCCCCAGGTGTGGTCGGCCAGCGAGAATGGGTGAGTGACGTTGGGCCCGTCGAAGGCGGCGCTGGAGGCGTTGTAGTTGCGGCTTTCGCCGGTCAGCAGCCACGAACCCTCGACGTAACCGCCGCGGAACGTAGGCGAAGCGATGTTGTCGGAGCGGTCGATGTGGACGCTCTCATACTCGCCCTCGATGAAGAACGGCCCCTTCTCGGCCGCGACCTCGAGCCCGATGGTGCTGGCGTTGTGCGCCGGGATCGTCCCGGTATCGATGAATTGGGTCCCATCGACCCGCAGTTCCGGGGTGTCCCTCAGGCGGACACCGAACCCTGTGTTGGGAATCAGGCCGTTGGTCCCGGGGCCGGCGGTGTCGCCAGGCCGGTCGACGTAGCTGCCGTGGATACCGACATTCACCCGCCAATCTGCGCCGTGGAACGGTGTCACCACCGCGCGTCCGACGAGACCGATCTGGTCGCCGAAGGTTTGCGCCGTGCCGACGTTGCCGTTGGTGATCGAGGTGATGAACGTGCCGGTGTTGACCACACCGACGGTGCGCCCGGTCACGTCCGCCGAGACGAACCACAGATTGTCGTAGCCGAACGCGCCCGCGCCGATGCGGGTGTCGCCGGCGGCGAGGCCGCGCGCCACGTCCGAGATGCCTGGCCGTTCCAGGAACATCTGGCTGTTGGTCGACATCTGGTCTTCCAGCCCGATCGGCTGCGGCCAGGCGCCGACGCGGAAGCGGAACGGCTTCAGGCCGGAGTACTGCAGCCAGCCCTCATAGAGTTGGCCGGCGTTCTCCACGCCCGATCCGCCGAAGTCGACCAACAGCCGGTAGTCCCAGTCGCCGTAGGCCGTACCTTCGACGCCGATCCGGGCGCGGCGGAAGAACGTGCCATCCTTCAGATCGCGAGCATGGCCGGCGTCGACATTGGTCGCCGAAGCGCCGATCGCCGGGCCGTCGCGCCGCAGATCGGTGAGCGTGTTGCCCGGCCCGGGCTGGAAATAGGCCGCCGTGTCGAGCTGCAACTGGCCGCGTAGCGAGGCGGTGAACTTGCCGTCGGCGCTGGCGAAGGTTGGCCGCCCGCCGGGGAAGGTGACCTTCGGCAACGTCCCCTCGGCCTTGCGCACGTCGTCGAGTTGAACCACCGTGGTCGACTTCAGGTCGGCCACCTGCGCCTGCAGCTGGCCAACTTCGCCCTTCAGCTCGTTGTTTTCCTGCTGCAGCGTCTGGTTCTGCTGGGCGACGCCTTGAAGGGCCGCTACCGCCGCCTCAAGCCGGGCGATCCGCGCATCGCGGGCCGCATCGTCAGTCGGCGTCGCCGCCGCGCCGCTCGCGACGGCCAGAACCGCCAAACTCACCCCGGCGAACAACCCTATCTGAGAACGCGGTGTCGTCACGGCCATCTGAACCCTCCTCGGCCCGCGCTGGACCAGCGAGGGCATGTTAGATTTTATTCCTATAGATTCGATAGAAATTAAATGGCGACGCTTTCAGGAATCCTGAGGGCCGCGCATGCGCTCCAAGACGCCGGATCTCATACTCGCGCTTTGTTTACCTGTGCGGCCCTAGGGTGGCTGCGCTCAACTGGGAGTGCGCCCCGTGGTGGCGGAGCCGGAAAAAACGCTGGTCAATGTCGCCGCCGTCAAGGCGAGCGCTTGGTTTTTGCACAACAGTCTCGACGCCTACATCGCCTTGCAAGACGGCAAACTGGCGTGGGCGAACGATACTTGGCGGACGCTGACCGGTTGGAAAGACTCTCAGTGCCTTGGCCGGCAGTGGACAGATTTCCTGCTGGGTGAGGAGGCAGCCGCGGCAGCGGACGACCTCGAGGGATTGGCGGAAGGCGCGCGCAGCGTCTTCACGTACCAGGTGGCGGCGAAGTCACGCGGCTGGCTCTGGCTGCGCCATCACGTCGTTCGCGGGCCCGACGGCTGGGTGCTGATGATCCTGCGTGACATCACCGCCGAGCATCAGCGCGAGATCGACAACGAGCAGGCGCGGCGGATCTCCGCGCTGGTCCGCACCACGGCAGGGGTCAATCCGTGGCGCTACGACGCGGAGGCGGACCACTTCGAGATCGCGCCGGACTTCACCAACCACATCGAACGCTCGGCCGCCGAGATCAGAGGCGGCGAATGGCAGCGCTCGATGGTCCACGCCGACGACAAAGACGCGTTCATGGCCCTCTGGGACCACTCGCTGAAGACGGGCGAACCAGCGGAGATCGTGCATCGCATCAGCCTGGCCAACGGTGAGTGGCGGCAATCGCGCACCGCCTGGCAAGGCCTCAAACGCAACAGCTCCGGGCGCTGGGACCTTCTAGGGGTCAGCGCCGACATCACCGAGATCGCCGATGCCCGCGACGCGGCGCTGGCGGCGGCGGAGGCCAAGTCACGCTTCCTGGCCAACGTCAGCCATGAGCTGCGCACGCCGATGAACGGCGTGCTGGGCGTGTTGCACCTGATCAAGGCCGATCCCACGGCGAAGGAGCGTCACCGCCTGGTCGACCAGGCGCTGGCCGCCGGCAGCGGGCTCTCCGACCTGCTCAACGACATCATCGACTTCTCCGACGCCGACGCTCAGCGCCTGGAGCTCAGCGCCGAACCCTTGGAGCCGGCCGAGAAGCTCGCCGCGGTGGTCGCCATGTTCAAACCGCAGGCCGAGGCCAAGCGCGTCGCGCTCACGGCCGAGGTCGCGCCCGACATAGGCTGGGTCGCAGCCGATCCGGCCCGAGTGCGCAAACTCTTCTTCCACCTGGTTTCCAACGCCACCAAGTTCACCGATCGCGGCCGCATCACGGCGCGGCTCTCCGCGAGCGGCGCCGGCGAGGCGCGGCGGTTGCGGCTGGAGGTCGAGGACACCGGGGTCGGCATCGCGCCAGAGGCCGAGGAGAACATCTTCCAGCATTTCAGCCAGGCCGACAGCTCGATCACCCGCGCTTACGGCGGTCCGGGCCTGGGCCTGGCGGTGACCCGGCGACTGGCCGAGTCGATGGGCGGCGCGGTCGGGTTTTCGACCCAGGTCGGCGCTGGATCGACATTCTGGGTGGAGATCGCGGCGCCCGCAGCCGCCGCCCCGACGGCGGACGCTTCGGAAGATGCGGACGACACCGCCGACTGGCTGGCCGGCGTCCGCGTGCTCGTGGTCGAGGACAACCCGACCAACCGCCTGGTCGCCACCCGGATGCTCAGCCAGCTCGGCGCCGACGTCGCGACCGCCGAGAACGGCGCCGAGGGCGTCCAGGCCATGGAATCGCAAGACTTCGACCTGGTGTTCATGGACATCCAGATGCCGGTGATGGACGGCGTCGAAGCCACCCGTCGCATCCGCGCCATGCCGGCGCCGAAGTGTCGGGTGCCGATCGTCGCCACCACCGCCAACGTCATGCCCGAGCAGCTCGCCGCTTACCGCGCCAGCGGCATCAGCGGCGTGGTTGCCAAGCCGATCTCGCCAGCCGCCTTGCTGCACGAAGTGGCGCGCCTGGCCGGCCAGGCCGAAGCAGCGTGAACGAGACCTGAGCCACCAGCGTATCCTTTCTGCCGCTCCGTTCGTCGTAGGATGAGCTGGGAGATGCCACGATGGACAACGACAGGTTCGGCGACGAAGCCGCGCGCAATCTGAGGCGCGCCTGGTTCGACTTCCTCGATCTGATCGAGCCGCAAAGGCCGGACCTGCACCGGTTCTGCCTGCGCCTGACCGGCAATGTCTGGGCCGCCGAAGATCTCTGCCAGGACACGCTGCTCCGGGGCTTCGGGTCGATCGGACGCGGCGACCTGCACGGCGAGCCCGCCAGGGTGCGCAACGCACGCGCCTTCCTGTTCCGCATCGCCGCCAACCTCTGGATCGATCATGCGCGCCGAGCGGCCCTGGAGACGGCGCTCGAACTGGACCCGCCATCCACTCCGCCTGACGCCGAGACCACCGCATCGCTGCGCGACGCGGGCGCCGCGCTCTTTCGCGACATCGCCCCGCAGGCCCGCGCCGCCGTGGTGCTGAAGGACGCCTTCGACTTCAGCCTGGACGAGACAGCCGAGCTGCTTTCCACGACCGTCGGCGCAGTCAAGGCCGCGTTGCATCGCGGCCGGCTCGCCCTGCAGACAACCTCCGCCGGCGGGCCCCTCCGCCGCGCCGCGCCAGCCAGCGCCGATCTGGTCGAACGGTTCGTCGCCGCGTTCCGCGCCCATGACGCCACCGCGCTGCGCGACGTTCTGCTCGAGACCGTGTCGATCGAAGTGCAAGGGGTCGGCGGCGGACGCGGACGGGGCGGCGACTGGGCCGATCACGCTGCCGCCCACGCCTCGCCGAGGATGGAAGCGCGATCGTTCGACGGTGAGCTGATCGTGCTGCACCTGACCCGAAGTGGCCGTCTGGTCGCGATTTCCCGGCTGGAGGAGACCGAGGGTCTGGCGAGCCGCGTGATGATCTATCTTTTCACGCCGGACACGCTCGCCTCGGTCGCAGCGGAACTCGGGCTGGAGGTCGTCGGTGGCCCCTATCACCAGACGCCAGAGACGGTGACCAACATGATCGCCTCGAACGTGCTGCCCTGGACGACAGCCTGAGCGCTACTCCGGCGCCTGCACCCGCAGTCGGGAGAAATAGGTTTCCGCCGGCCCGGGGAAGCGGCGGGCGCGGACGTCGTCGGCGTAGGCGCGCACCGCCTGCTCGATCTCGCTCTTCAAATTGGCGTAGCGGCGCACGAACTTCGGGGTCCAGTCGAACAGTCCCAGCATGTCGTCCGTGACCAGGATCTGGCCGTCGCAGCCAGGCGAGGCGCCGATGCCGATCGTGGGGACCGCGACCGCCTCGGTGATCTCCCGCGCCAGCGACTCGGCCACGCCCTCTACGACGATGCAGAACGCGCCGGCATCGGCCGTAGCCGCCGCCTCAGCGATCACCCGCGCCCGCTCGTCGCCGGTGCGGCCCTTGGCCCGGAACGCGCCATCGGCGTTCACCGCCTGCGGCCTCAGCCCGACGTGGCCGACGACCGGAATGCCGCGATTGACCAGATAGGCGATGGTCTCCGGCACGGTCGGGCCGGCCTCGACCTTCACCGCCTGGCAGCCGGTCTCCTTCATCACCCGCACGGCGTTGGCGTAGGCGATCTCTTTCGGTCCCTCGTACGAGCCGAACGGCAGATCGACGACCACGAACGCCTTGCGGCTCGCCCGCATCACCGCCTGGCCGTGCAGGATCATCATCTCCAGCGTCACGCCGACCGTGTTCGGCAGCCCGTGCAGCACCATGCCGACAGAGTCGCCGACCAACAGCAGGTCGCAGGCGTCGTCGAGGATCGCGGCGACCGGCGCGGTGTAGGCGGTGAGGCAGACGAGCGGGACGCCGCCTTTGCGGGCGGTGATCTCCGGGGCGGTCAAACGCTTGACCGTCTCCTGACGCTGAGCGGACATGAAATCAGATCTCCCGGACGAGCCGCGCCACACCGAAACCGACGGCGACCACGGCGAGGGCCGTCGCCATCCAGATCGCCTGCCCTGCGCCTTCCAGCCCGGTCGGGGCGAGCAGGCCGGTCAGCTCATGTGGCAGATGCTGGTTGAAGAAGTCGTTGGAACGGGTCCCGGCGGTGGAAAGATCGCCAAGCGCGCTGGCGCCGAGCAGCTGACCCGCCCCAATCACGCCGCCTACGGCGCCCATCGCCCCGATCAGCAGCCGGCGCGCGGTCCAGCCGCGGTCGAGCCGCTCCAGCACGCGGGCGGCGAAAAGATCGGAGTCCGGACGCCTCGGCGTCTCGGCGAACATCCGTTCCAGACCAAACTCGAAACTGTTGTCAGGCACCGACCTGGCTCCGCTCACCACCGTCGTCGTCCGGCGAAAGACGCGACCTGAGTTTATCCAAACCACGTTTGACATGGGATTTGACCGTTCCAAGCGGCGCATTCAAGGCGCTCGCCGCTTCCGCATGGGAAAGTCCCGCCCCGTAGCAGAGCGAAACGCACATCCGCTCGGCCTCCGAGAGGGTTTTCATCGCCTCGTCGAGGTCGATCTTGGCGTCCGCCGAGGGCGCCGCCGCCGGCGGATCGATGTCCAGTTCTCCCGTCTCCGCCAGCAGGTCAGCCCTCGCCTGCCGCCGCCAGCGCTTGACGTAGAGCCGCGCGGCGATCCGGCCGACCCAGCCGCGGAAGGCGCCCTGCCCGCGGAACTCGGCGATCTGCTCGAACGCGGCCAGGAACGCATCCTGCGCGACATCGTCCGCCGCGGCCCCGTCGGCCCCCATCCGTCGCAGCAGACCGCGCACCGACGAGCCATGCCGCCGCACCAGCTCGCCGAACGCCGCCCGGTCGCCGGCGGCGGCGAAGCCGACCAGCTCCAGGTCGTGCGCGCTGACGAGCGCCGGCCGCTTGGTGGGGGGAAGGGCCATCGGAAGCCGCTGGTCTTGCGCCTCGCCTCCGTCCTAGACCCGCGGCGCCCTGGGCCGCGCCATGTAGAGGATCAGGTAGGCGAGCCCGATGAAGGCCGGGATCGCGCCGGTGCCGGCGATGATGCCGCCGACGACCGCGCCGCCGACCCGGCTAGCGAAGGAAATGCCGTACCCGAACCCGAACCCGAGCCCGCCGAGGCCGAGCCCGACCGCCATCAGCACGATCGCCCGGCGCAGGTCTCGGTCCGCGCCAGGACGGGCGGCGCCCAGCGTCGGCGCGTCGATCTTCTCTTCGGTCAGCGAGGCGATCAGCTCCGGCGGCACCGGCTGGCCCTTGTCATAGGCCGTGCGCATCACTTCGTAGAGCCGCTGACGCTCCCGCGATCTGATGTAGCGCGGCCCCAGCGCAAGGCCGAGCACCAGCAAGAGGATGAATATCCACATGAACAGCGATTGCATCATGTCGGTCAAAGCGCCGACGCCTTCGAGGTCGAACATCTCTCGTCTTTCATTTCAGGCGGACGCGCCGCCGCTTTTGTCAGTGAAGAGGCGCGGCGACGCTCGTTCGGATGCGCGCTCCGGGATGAAATCTTGGTCATAATTGCGATGACGTCGCGGGGCTCGGCTGCAGCGCTCACCGCGCCCGTCCTCAGACCTTGGCCGCGGTCGCTGGCTTGAAGTTCCGAAACGCGAGGAAGCCCAGCAACGCCATCAGCGCCAGGGTCGCGGCCTGGGCGATCGCGAACGGCGGCTCGCTTCCTCTCGGCGCCATCGCGTGCAGCACCGGCAGCTTCTGGAACGCCTGCACCACGGCGACAAAGGCGTTGAGGTAGAGCGCCAGCACCGCGGTGACGACGTAGGTTCCGCGCCAGATCCCAGCGAGCTTGCGGACGTAGATCGCGAACAGCGCCACCGCCACGATCACCAGCGAGAGCACGCCGATCACATGCGGTGGCCCGAACGCCTTGGAGTGGAAGAAGAAGCCGGTGACGCTGGTCAGCACCGTCGTCGCCAGGAAGAGCGCGGTCACGCCGGGCGTATAGCGCTTGCCCACCATCGCCATCACCGCGACCAGCCCGCTGATCAACCCGATCAGGCTGATCGCCACGTGCAGCTTGGTGAAAAGCTCGACCGAAAGCCCCAGGATCATCCGCCGCCCCTACCCCTCGCCCGCCGGACCCCAACTAGGCGCCCCGACCAGGGCGCCGGTCAACCGGCGCGGTGACTGGCCGCTCCTTCGTTTCACACTTGGAGCTGAGCTACGAGTGCGCCTAGAGGTCGGCCGAGACTATCCAGGGAGCGCGCCATGCAGACGACCGACATCGAATATCACGCCGCGGGGCAGCGGTTCGTAGGCTATCTGGCGCTCGAAGAGGGCCGCGCCGGCAAGCGGCCGGGCGTGCTGGTTTGCCACGAGGGCGGCGGGCTCGCCGACCTGACCAAGTCGATCGCGCGGCGCCTCGCCGACCTCGGCTATGTCGCCTTCGCGATGGACTACCACGGCGACGGCAAGCTGATGACCGACATGGCGCTGGTGATGCCGCGCCTGGGCGCCCTCCTGACCCCGCCCGCGCCGATCCGCGAAATCGCCACCGCGGCGCTGAAGGTGCTGCGCGACCAGCCGCAGACCGACACCAGCCGCCTCGCCGCGATCGGCTACTGCTTCGGCGGCACCACGGTGCTGGAGCTGGCCCGCATGGGAACCGACCTGAAGGCGGTGGTCGGCTTCCACTCCGGCCTTGCCACCCCCCAGCCCGCCGAGCCCGGCGCGGTGAAGGCGATCGTGCTGACCCAGATCGGGGTCGACGACCCGATCATCACGGCCGACGACCGCGTCGCGTTCGAGAAAGAGATGGCCGCGGCCGGCGCCGACTGGCGGATGATGGTCTATGGGGGCGCTGGCCACAGCTTCACCAATCCCGACGTCGGCCGCCTGGGCCGCCCTGGCTTCGAGTACCACCAGCCCACCGACGAGCGCTCCTGGCGCGTCATGCTGGACCTGTTCGGCGAGGTGTTCGGGGCCTGACGCTCGATACGCGAGATTAGTTCGCTTTTTGTTCTTGCACGCACCACTCCCGCGGATTAGGCTTCGTCCACAACCTTATCGGGAGGGTCGGATGTTCGGGCGTAACGTATCGGCGGTTCTATGCGCCGCGGGAATGATGTTCGTAGTCATGGCGCCGGCGATCGGTCGGGCTGACACGGCGCCGGCGGCCGTGTCGCCAAAAACGCAGCTTTCGCGGCACGTCGCCGGCGTTGCGGCTCAGATCCGGCGGCTGCGGAAGAACGCCTCGCCGGACATCTTCGCTACCTTCGATGGCAGCGTGGGGCATGTCCGATGTGCGCCGCGCGATACGCCGGTCGCAATCTACTGCGAGGCGCAATCGGGCGCCGCCGAGCCATCGCTCGCCGCCAAGCTGACCCCCGCGCTCGTCGCCGAACTGCACGGGGCGGGCTACGCCGATCCCGGCAAGACCCCGAACTACTCCAAGACATACGCCGCCGATCAGTTTGAAAACGCCGAGATAGCCCGCGAACTCCTGACCATCCTGCACGACGTCTACGGCTACGACCCGTCGACCAAGCTCCAGGTAACCACGGAGAACGGCCCGAACTGACCTGGGTCGATGAGCGAGCGCCGCGCACCGAGGCGGCAGAGCCCCGCCCTTCATCGAGCCAGGAGGGCAGCTCCGCGACGTTCCATCTCGGCGGGCTCCAGGTCTCGTTTCCACGAGAGCATGACCCAGACATGACCGTAGGGATCACGCACGCTGGCGGAGTTGGCGCCGTAGAACATGTCGGTCGGCGACTGAATCTCATCCGCGCCCGCCTCTACGGCGCGGCGCAGCAAAGCGGCGTTGTCATCCGTGAAGATGTGGAGACCGGCCGTACAGCCGCCGAGCTTGCGCGGTTCGCCGTACAATCGGTCGTCCGGGTCGCCGATCATGAGCACGGAGCCACAGATCGTGATCTCGGCGTGCAGGATTTTGCCGTCGTCTCGCGCGATCCGGAATACCTCCTCCGCACCGAACGCCCGCTTGTAGAAGGCGATCGCATCCGAGGCGCCGTCGGCATAGATGTGAGGGACGATTGCGTTCCGATACCGGTCTGGCCGCACGGGGTGATCCTTCTGCAAGGCCCCCGTCGCTCCAACCCCAACGGGCCTAGCCCCGGCGCAGTTCCGTTCACGTCTTTACTGTCATCAGGGCAGTCCAGAGCCATCCGAGCGACCGCCGGAAGTCGACCGGGCGAAGACTGATGTCCAAGCCCGATCTGAGCCCGACCGCCGCCAAGCTGGTCCAACGCATGACCGGCCCGGCGCCCAGCCATCCCCTCTTCGTCGGCGAGCCGCTCGAGCTGTCGGAACTCGACGCTCTGGAGCTGGGCGAACTCTGGACGCTGGCGCACGCTACGCTGAGCGCGAAGCGTCGAGCACCCTCCGAGACCCCCGCCACAAAGGTCGCTCGCGCCATCATCAACGAGGGGCGCGACCGTCACCCTCGCTTCCGCGGGGCCGCTTGCCGACAATTCCTCGACTACCTCTCAGCCGAGTTCGACACCGCGCGGTCCGAGCCGGAAGACACCTTCGGGTACCCTGAGTCCGTCTCGCGTTGGCGAAAGGCGCACGTTGCGATCTCCCGCTGTGACGAACTCTCGTTCGATGGGCTCGGCGCCGCTGCGCGCCGTTTCCTCGCCGCTGCGGGCGAGCCCGCAATGCCTCACTTCGCGTTGGCGCTCGCCCGATTGGTCGGCGCCAGGGTCGAAGCGGACACGCTCGACGGGCTCATTACCGAGAACGCCCCCCGACGCTGATCAGACCTGCCCTGAAACCGCGATGTTCGCCGGGCACGTCGTCTCGGCCCGCCCCTTGGTCGGCTTGGCGCGCCGGGAGGGCTGGCAGATCGAGTCCTACGAGGGTCTCGCCCGCTCGATCGACGGGCATGTGGTGAAACTTGCGCTGGGCGACAACGTCTATCCAGGAGCCGACGGTTGGACCACGACCGGCGATGTCACCTTCTGGACCGACGAAGCACGTCGGTCGGTTAGGGTCCCGATGAATGAACTGCCGGCGGTGTCGCTCTCCGAAGCGTTGCGATCGGTAGATTTGCTCGTCAGCGCGAGCGGATTCGCCGTCACGCCGCCGGACGACTGGAGCGCCTTAGACTTGCCGCGCCAGATTCACCTGAGCCGGCTCGTCGAAGGTCCGCTCAGTCCGATGTCGGAGATGCGGAGAGCCGCTCTCGAACGCGCGCTCGTCGGGCGCGACGGAATGGCGGACCTGCGCTTCGACGCACGGCATCTGTTGCTGGGGCCCTACGCCATCCATCTCGCGACCGGCCGCGTCACACGCGATGGCGAGCCGGTCGTGGTCGAACCCGACGCGCCCTCATTGGCGGCCGTGCCTTGGTTGCCGTACGACGAGAAGCTACTGGGGCTGATCGCCAACACGGCATTGATCCTGGCACGTTCCTAAGAACACCTAGGCTGCCCGGTTCATTCCCACTCGATCGTCCCCGGCGGCTTCGAGGTGACATCGTAGACCACGCGGTTGACGCCCCGCACTTCGTTGACGATGCGGGTGGCGGCTCGGGTCAGGACGTCCCAGGGAAACTCGAAGACGTCGGCGGTCATGCCGTCGGAGGAGGTGACGGCGCGCAGGGCGAGCACCTCCTCGTAGGTGCGGGCGTCGCCCATCACCCCCACGGTCTTCACCGGCAACAGCACAGCGAACGCCTGCCAGATCGCGTCGTAGAGGCCGGCCTTGCGGATTTCGTCGAGGAAGATCGCGTCCGCCTTCTGCAGCGTCGCCACCTTGTCCGGCGTCACCGCGCCTGGGATGCGGATGCCAAGGCCCGGGCCGGGGAACGGATGGCGGCCGACGAAGGCCGGCGGCAAGCCCAGCTCCACGCCCAGCACCCGCACCTCGTCCTTGAAGAGCTCGCGCAGCGGCTCGACCAGTTTCAGCTTCATGTGCTCGGGCAGGCCGCCGACGTTATGGTGGCTCTTGATCACCTGCGAAGGCCCGCCGCGCGCCGAGACGCTCTCGATCACGTCCGGATAGAGCGTGCCCTGGGCCAGGAACGCTGCGCCTTCGATCTTGCCGGCCTCGCGATCGAAGATGTCGATGAAGATGCGGCCGATGGTCTTGCGCTTGGCCTCCGGGTCGCTGACGCCGTCCAGAGCTGACAGAAATTCCTTTGACGCATCAACGTGGATCAGCGGAATGTTGTAGTGATCTCTGAAGAGGGTCACCACCTCGGCGGCCTCGTTCAGCCGCATCAGGCCAGTGTCGACGAAGACGCAGGTCAGCTGATCGCCGATCGCCTCGTGGATCAGCACCGCCGCCACTGAGGAATCGACCCCGCCGGAGAGGCCGCAGATCACCCGCCCCTTGCCGACCTGGGCCCGGATGCGCCCGATCGCCTCGTCCTTGAACCGGGCCATGGTCCAGTCGCCGCTAAGGCCGGCGATGTCATGGGTGAAGTTGCGCAGAATACGCGCGCCGCGCGGCGTGTGCGCCACCTCGGGGTGGAATTGCACGCCGTAGAGCCCGCGCGCCTCGTCGGCGATCGCCGCGAACGGCGAGCCAGGCGAGGTCGCCACCACCTCGAAGCCCGGCGGCATGGCGGTAATCTTGTCGCCGTGGCTCATCCACACCGGCTCTTCGTCGCCGATGTCGCCCAGGCCCGCCAGTAGCGGGGTTTCGCGGGCGATGCGGATTTCGGCGCGGCCGAACTCGCGGGCGTGGCCGCTCTCCACCGCGCCGCCGAGCTGAGCGCACATGGTCATCTCGCCGTAGCAGATGCCGAGCACCGGCACGCCCAGCTCGAAGATATTGGCCGGCGCGGCCGGACTCTCGGCTTCGTGCGCGCTGGCCGGGCCGCCGGAGAGGATCACGGCCTTGGGCGCGAAGCCCTCCAGCATGGCCTCGACCCGGTCGTAGGGGTGAATCTCGCAGTAGACCCCGCTCTCGCGCACCCGTCGGGCGATCAGCTGGGTCACCTGGCTGCCGAAATCGACGATCAGGACGTGATCGTGGCGGGGGGCGTGGGTGGGCTCCGTCATGGCGGGGATGTAAGGGAGAATCGGCGCGGCGTCATGGGGGCATGGCCGACGTCGGGAAAGCATCGATGGATAACTACGATCTGGTCATCGTCGGCGGCGGTATCGGCGGGTCGGCGCTGGCCGCGGTGATGGCGCGGGCGGGCCGCTCGGTGCTGGTGCTGGAGCGCAGCGAGGTGTTCGAGGACGTGGTGCGGGGCGAGTGGATCGCCCCCTGGGGCGTCACCGAGGTGCGCCGCGTCGGCTTGCTGGACCTGCTGACGGCGGCCGGCGGCCACCACATCACCCACCACGTCACCTACGATGAGCATGTCGAGCCGGCGCAAGCGGAGGCGGCGACCCTGCCGCTCGGCCTCTTTGCGCCGGACGTGCCGGGCCCGCTCGCGATCGGCCACCCCCATCACTGCCAGACTTTGTTCGACGAGGCCGCCCGCTGCGGCGCGACCGTGGTGCGCGGTGTCGACGTTCAGTCCGTCACCCTCGGCGCCTCGCCCTCCGTCACCTATGCCGTGAATGGCGAAACACGGCAGGCCTCGGCGCGGCTCGTGGTGGGCGCGGACGGCCGCAACTCGATCGTGCGCGATGCGGCCGGCATCGTCCTGCACGCGGACAAGCCGCACCACATGTTCGGCGGCATGCTGGTCAGCGGCGTGGCCGGCGACGACCGCAAACAGACCATCGGCGTCGAAGGCGACTTCAACTTCCTCACCTTCCCGCAAGGCTCGGGCATGGTGCGCGTCTACGGCAGCTACAGCCTGGACGACCGCGGTCGTTTCGCCGGGCCGGACGGCGCACGCCGGTTCCTCGACAGCTTCCGGATGGCCTGCTGCCCCGAGAACGAGCTACTCGTCGCGGGCGAGCCCGCCGGACCCTTGCGCAGCTACACCAACAACGACGCCTGGACCGACGAGCCGTTCGCCGAGGGGGCGGTGCTGATCGGCGATGCTGCGGGCTGGAACGATCCGATCGTCGGCCAGGGTCTCTCGATCACCTACCGCGACGTGCGGATTGTCTCAGAACTGCTGCTGGGCGCGGAGGTCTGGCCCCCCGCCCTCTTCGCGCCCTACGCCGAGGAGCGGGCTGAGCGGATGCGCCGCTTGCGGTTCGCCGCCGCCCTGGCCGCGGCGATCGACGCCGAGTTCGGCGACGCCGCCAGCGCCCGCCGCCGCAGCTATCACGAACGCGCCGCCGCCGATCCGTCACTGCGCAGCCACCTGATCGCCACCCTCGCCGGCCCCGAAGCGATGCCAGCGGAGGCGTTCACCCCAGCTCACCGCGAGCGTGTCCTGGGGCTGAACCCGGTGAGCTGATCGCTATTGGCCGCGACGGCCGAGTGCAATGCGGATCAGGCCGACCATCGCGATCAGGGCCCATGCCCCCTCGACGATGGCCGCAGCGAGATTGAACTTCTGGGTCAGCGACAACAGGATCAGGCTCGCGCCGACGCAGTTCAGCGCCAAGGCGATCACACCGTTGGGCGCGAGCCGCCCGAGCGTCGTGGCGGCGTAGGCCGCGAGGATGGTGGTGACGCCGATCAGGCCGCCGATATCGAAGACTGTCATGCGGCGCGACTCGCTCGCCTCCTACGCAGCTGACCTGACCTAGAGCAGCCCATCCGAACCGTCGAGGCGCGGCTACCGCCCCTGCGCCAGGACCTCGCGGACTGCCGCGATCACCGCCCCCGGCTGGTCGTTCTGGATCGCCTCGCTGGTGTTGGCGACAGTGCGCTGGCGACCGCGGGGGTAGCCTCGGGCGATGGCCTGGTGGCCGGTCACCAGCACCTGTCGGACCGACAGACGTTCGGCCGCGGTCATGCCGGGAACCTGGTCGGTCGCGCGGTCGGCGGTGAGCACGATCACCGGCACATCGGGCCGGCTGCCTTGCGCGTGCGCCACCTGGTCGCCGCTGTGATCGGCGCTGCCTTCCTCCGACATGGTCGCCTTGGCGCGGCTGGCCGCGTCGCCATTGCGCGGCGGCGCCCCGCAGTTGGCGTAGCGCGGGTCGGTCTCCGACCAGCTCTGCCCCTTCGCCAGCGCGCCGAGGCAAACCTGCTGGGCGACGCCTCGCCGGGCAAGATCCGCAGCCATCGAGGGCGAAGCCTTGGCGGTTGCCTTGGCCTCGCCGGGGAACGCCGGGTCGACCAGCACCATCCCAGCGACGTCGCGCGGGTAGAGGTCGGCGTAGAGCCGGACGTAGTAGCCGCCCACCGACTCGCCGACGAGCACGAACGGGCCGGTCAGCTTCGCCGCGCGCAGCATGGCGTGCAGATCGGCGACGACGTGATCGGCGTCCCGCGGCACGGGACCAGCATCACTGCCGGGGTAGCCCGCGCGGTCGTAGGCGCAGACGCGGGCCTGCTTCTGCAGCCCATCCATCACCAGCGCCCACGAGCGCATCGAGGACCCAAGTCCGGCCTCGAACACCACCGTCGAGCGACCGCTGCCGGCGCAGGCGAGCGCCATCTGCCGTCCGTCCGGCAGGCGCACGGTCTGTTCCTGGGCGCGGGCGACGCTGGAGGTCGCAGCGAGGGCGGCGGCGAGGAGCAGCTTGCAGGCGACGGCGTGGCGCATGGTCCGATCTTGGCGCGATTATGCCCGGTGTTGCAACGCTGCGACGAAGAACCCATCCGTGCCCACCGACCGCGGCGTCAGGCGCAGATGACCATCCGCCGTGCGCCAGCCCTCGGCGCCGGCGAGGTCGATCGGCGCGGCTTCGAACGCCGGCTGCGCGCCGAGGAACGCCGCCATCCGGTCCTCGTTCTCCTCAGCCAGCAATGAGCAAGTGACGTAGATCAGGCGCCCACCCGGCTTCACGAACGGGGCGGCGGCGGCCAGCACCGCGTCCTGCTAGGCGACGCGGCGGGCGAGTTGCTGCGGGGTCAG